>NZ_JBICUR010000002.1:0-684599 GCF_043198355.1 Streptomyces sp. NPDC048825 | reverse complement strand
GCTCGGGGTGCCCGCCGCGGCGCCCGGGCCCCCGGGGGGGGGCGCCCCCCCCCCCCCCCCCCCCCGGGGGCCCCCCCCCCCCCCCCCCCCGGGGGGCCCGCCCGCGGGGGCGGCGCCCCCCGCGGGGGGGGGGGGGGCCCCCCCGACTCCTGAGGATGTGGCCGCGGCGACTCGTCCGTGGGAGGGGCGGGTGCGGGGGCCACCGCGCGTCCGCTCCAGTGCGACTCGGCGATCTCCCACAGGGCCAGCAGCCGCCCGTCCGGTTCGTTCGCGAGCCGGCACAGTTCCTGTACGGCCTGGCGAGGAGGCAGGCTCTTGCCGTTGAGGTAACGCTCCCACGAGGACTTGCTGTACGCCGTCCGCTCCGCCAGCGCCGCCAGGCTCAGCCCCGCACCGGCCCGCAGCTCCCGCAGCGCCGCGACCAGCCGGGTGTGTTCCGCGGTCACTTCGGATCCGCCTCCCGCAGGGCCTGCCAGGTGGGCGGGTCGATGACTCCGTTCACGACCAGCCCGTTCCGCTTCTGCATGCGCTCGACCGCTCGCCGCGTCTTGGGGCCGAAGATGCCGTCGATGTCCCCTGGCGCAGTGCCCGCCCGGTGCAGCAGGCACTGCGCCTCGGCCACTTCGAGCCCCACGTGGGTGTTGGACAGGAGGATGTCCGTGGTCCGGCTCAGGCCCGCGTACCAGCGGCCGTCACGCTGCTCCAGCCGGCAGGTGTAGATGACTGGCACCGTGGACGCCGACAGGGTGGCCGGGGCCGCCGCGACAGCATCGCTGCGGTCGCGCGCGAGCTGGGCACGGGCCTCGGTGAGCCGCACGGCCAGCAGGAGCGCGGCGGAGACGGACAGCGCCGTGACCACGGCTCCCGCCGTGACCGCGACGCGCAGGTGCCGCCCGTACGGCTGCCGCTCCGTGGAGGTGTGTTCCGGTGTCGCGGAGAGGTCCTCGGGGGTGTCGGTGGTGACCACCCGTCCCTCCGCCCAGCGTTGGGCGGCGATCTCGTGCAGCACCAGCAGCCGGGCCGGATCGTCACCGCCGACGCGGGCCATCGCCTCGACGGCCTCCCGGGGCGGCAGGGACCTGCCGTTCAGATACCGCTGCCACGACTTCGCGCTGTACCCGGTCTTCGCGGCCAGTTGACGCGTGCTCAGTTCGCTGCGGTCCTTCAGCCGGCGCAGTCGCACGATCAACTGGTGGACGTCTGGATGCAGTTCTGCGGGCAGTTCTTTCCAGCGCGACACGCTTCCCCCCACTCGCGTTCGGGACTGCGGGCCCGGCCCCGAGTCCCGGCCTCATTCTGCATCAGCTGTCACGGGGATCACAGAGTGAGCACGCCGCCCACACAGAATCAGCCACTCCCTCTCGCCGCAGTCCCGCCGCAGGGACTCGGCGGGCGGCATCTCCGCAGGTCAGCGCGCGGGATGTCCCGGGATGAGGTCACTTCTGCGTCAGCTGTGGCCGAACATCACGCCGAACCCGCAGTCTCGTCGCGGAGCCGGCCGGTGCGGTCGGCGCCGGAAAACGCACGCCAACTGGGGAAGGAACACAATGAACTTCCGTACGACTCGGACCCGCCTCGCAGCCGCCGTCACCGCCGCCGTCGCGACGGGCGCGCTGGCCGTGAGCGCCTCGCCCGCCTCGGCCACCTCCGCCCAGGGGTACTTCACCGGTTACGGCACCACATGGACGGACGACTGGAGCAACGAGGGAACGCTGTCGTCCGGCAGCTACGCCAGGTCCAACGCCACCTGCCTGTGGCAGAAGATCCTCTGGGCCGAGGGCGCGACGGAGAGCAACGGCACCGCCTACGACTACGCGGACATCGACGGCATCTTCGGCTCCAACACCACATACGCCAGCAAGCGGCTTCAGACGCGCTGGGGCCTGGACAACGACGGACGGGTCGGCCCCCTGACGCTCGGCAGGGCGGACAACAAGCTGCGGTACAGCTCGGGCAGCACGTCCGGGACGCTCTACCTCAAGTACGACGGCGCGGCCAACGACTTCACCCTGAGGCGCGACGACAACAACCGGTACGGGTTCGTCCAGGACGGTGCCTGGCGCCTCGCGGGCTACAACTACCGCACCTGCAGCTGACCACATGTCTTTCCGAGGGCCGTCAGTCGGCAGCCAGGCGAACGACGCCGACGCCATCAAGATCTGGCGCGACCCCGACGACGGGAAGTGCAGCGGCACCTGGCAGGTGCCGCAGGGCCGCATCAAGGACGGCTGGCGCCCCTGACCCACGTGGCCCGTCCCCTCGTGCAGGAGGGGACAGGCCGCGTGCGTCCCCTCCGGTCCACCCAGTGATCCGGACGAAACCGCCTGGCTAGTCCCGTCCTTCGCAACAACGCCGGGCCCCCCACTCGGCTCGGCGTGCCACAACAAAAGGAACACGGGGGAATCATGTCTCTTCGCAGCCGACTCACGCGCCGCGCGCAGGTCACTCTCATAGGCGTCGCCGCCGGAGGTGTCGCGGCCGCAATCGCCGTCGTACCGTCGCTCGCCGACAGCGACTCCTCGGAGCCGGCGACGGTCGCCGCCCAGAAGGACACCGACTACGGGCCCGAGCCCGAGGCCGACAGCAAGCTCGTCACCCAGGTCAGCGAGCTGTCGACCATGGCCACGGCCACGCTCTCGCCCGACACGATGATCAACCGGGCCCGTACCTGGCTCACGGCCAACAACGGAGCCCCGGTCCCCTACAGCATGGAGCGCACTTGGAAGGACGGCTACCGCCAGGACTGCTCCGGCTATGTCTCCATGGCGCTCGGGCTGGGGAAGCCCGGCCTGAACACCGTCGGGCTGGCCGACTCGCGCGTCACCACGCGGCTCAGCAGCACGAGTCAGCTCAAGAAGGGTGACCTGCTGCTCGACTACAGCACCACTGACGGCGATTTCCGTCACGTAGTGATCTTCGAGAAGTGGGCCAACACGTCGCACAGCGCCTACTGGGCGTACGAACAGCGCGGTACGTACGGCACGACCCACCGGCAGCTCAGTTACGGAATCGGCAGTGACAACTACGACCCCTTCCGCCCGGTCAATCTGGGTGATGGCGGTGGCGGCGGGCAGCTCCCGTCCCCGGGTGTCTCCTGGCCGATCCTCCAGAGCGGTTCCAAGGGTGCGGACGTGCGGTCCGCCCAGCAGCTGCTGACCGCGCGGGGCTACACGCTCGAGGCCGACGGCGTCTTCGGCCCGAACACCCGCTCCGCGGTGATCCAGTTCCAGAAGTCCCAGTCCCTGGCCGCTGACGGCGTCATCGGCCCGAACACTTGGTCAAAGCTGATCAAGACGGTGCAGTACGGCTCGTCCGGCCAGGCGGTGAAGGCGGCGCAGACGCAGCTGAACGTCTACGGCTACGGCCTCGCGGTCGACGGCGGGTTCGGCTCGAAGACGAAGTCGGCGGCGGTCGCCTTCCAGCAGAACCACCAATTGCAGGTCGACGGCGTCATCGGCCCGGAGACCTGGCGCGCCCTGCTCGGCACCCGCTGACGCGAGCGGTCCCGGCGGCCGGCCGACGGCTCCTTCCCACTGCGCCCGCAGTGGGAAGGAGCCGTCGCTGTACATCCGTGGAGCCGATGGAGGAGTGGCAGCGTCCCGAGGGCTACTGGCTGGGCACGGCACGCTCGTACGCCGACTCGCCGGGCTGGTCGGAGCAGGACCCGATCGGGGGCGCACGGTGGTGAGACTGAACGCGGATGCGCTGGACGGCGCGCGTGGGACCCCGCGGATATGTGAGCGCGCCCCGGACCGGCTGGTCCGTGGCACCCGGAGTTCGGGGGCTACAGGTCGGACTCGATGTGCTCGATGTCGGTGCGCCTGCCTCTGCCGCCACCGAACCGGGCCACGTCCACGGACGTGGCCCGGTTCGGCCTCTGCCGGACTGAAGGCGCCATTATGGCATTGTCAATGCCATAATAAAGTCATGGCTGACGATGACGACTTCCTTCCCGGTGACGGCCCCAGCAGCGGGATCTCCGTGACCCTGGCTGCCGGTACCCTCCGGGCGATCCGTGAGCGGGTCGGCAAGCGTGGGGTGTCCGCGTACCTGGAGCGGGCGGCTCAGCGGCAGATCGAGCGCGACAACCTCGATGAGTTGATCGCGGACTTCGACAAGGTGCACGGGCCGGCCGACCCGGCTGCTGTGGCGGCCAAGCGGGCCCGGCTCACGGGCGGTGCGGATGGCGCGGGGGCAGCTGCGTGACCGGTGCGCTCGTGCTCGACAGCGAAGGTCTCGCCAAGGCCGTACAGCGGGACCGGGAGGTCCACGAATGGCTGACAGCGGCACGTGAGGCGGACTATCGCGTAGTCACCTCTGCCGCGGTGCTGGTCGAGGTCATCCATCCGAAGATCAATGACGCCGCCCTGAAGTGGACGCTGTCCCGGCTTCACGTGGAACCGGTCTCGCAGGCCGTGGCCCAGTCGGCGGCGACCCTGCTGCGGGGGGCCGGGCTGCACGGGCACAAGTACGCCATCGACGCCATGCTCGGTGCGACCGCCGTGCAGTATTCCGGCCGGGTGACCATCCTGACGTCCGATGTGGAGGACATCGGGATACTTCTCGTCGATCATCCGCGGGTGCTGGTTGAGAAGGTCTGAGCGCTGTCACTAGGAGGGCTCCCGTCACGGCGGCCGAACGCGTCGTGCCAGTCTCCGGCCCCACGCCTGGCCCGGCGCTTCGATGTAACGGTGGGTCAGCACGCACAGCGGCAACAGCACGGCGAAGAACGTCACTTCGAGCATGAGACTGTCGCGCTGCCGGGCCCGGCCGATCGTGCCGTCGCTCACCGCGAGCAGCACGGGATGGACTAGGTAGACGGAGTAGCTGATCGTTCCGAGTCCGGTCAGCAGGCGCGGGATCCGCCTGCGGCGCAACGCCAGTCCGATGCCGAAGGTGAGCACGGCCAGCAGGAACGACGCGATCCAGCCGCGCCGGGTGAAGAAGGCCCCGTCGCCGTGCCCGTACGCACTCCCGATGCCACAGGCCACCACCACGGCGGCTGTGCAGGCTGCGTACCGCCAGGTGCACTGACCGTGCTCGGCCCGGTAGATGGCGGTGCCGAGGAACATCACGGCGAGGATCACCAGGCCCTCCCACAGGGGGACGGTGCCGTTGAGAGGGACCAGGGCGAGTGCCAGTACGCCGCCCAACACGCTCCCGAATAAGCGAAGTTGAGGTGCGCCGGCACTCGCACAGCAGATGGCGACCACCATCGTGATCGAGGCGATCGCGATCAGCGGGCCGGTGCCGATAGTGCCGGAGAGGGCGGAGACCGGGAGCGTTGCCCCTGCCGTCACGCTCACGGCGGCGAGCACTGCCAGTGTGACGGCGACCGCTGCCGAGCGCTGGTGCCGGCGGACCGTGAAGAGGGCGACGACCAGCAGGTAGAAGGCCATCTCGTACGAGAGCGTCCACAGGACGAGGAGCAGATTGGGCGTCCCCAGCAGTTCCTGGAGCAGGGTGATGTGGGCGAGGGCGACTGTGGTGGCGCTCTGCCCGTCGAAGTCGGTGCGGATCTCCGCGATGCCCAGCTGGTTGAGGGCGAGGAGCGTGATGACGACGGCCGCCCACAGGGGGTGGATGCGAAAGAGCCGTCCGATCCAGAACGTCCGGACGCAGCCCCGGCGTTCGAGCGAGGCGGGGATGATGTAGCCGCTCACCAGGAAGAACACCATGATGCCGTAGCGGCTGGTGTTGAACTCCGGCATCAACTCCCGCCGGAGATCCGGCATGAAGGCGTACGAGGAGTGGTCGAAGACCACGACGAGGGCGGCGATGCCGCGCAGGGCGTCCAGCCAGGCTGAGCGGGGTGGGTCGGATGGCGAATTGGCGGTGGGTAATCGTGATGATGCGGAGAGTGACGGGTTCGGGCGTGGGGGAGCGGGGGGTAGGGGATTCACGTAGATGCGCCTCGGCTAATCCGTCGGCGAGTTGTCGGGCGGGGTGGCCTTCACCGGGACGCAGGGCTTGACCTCGTAGTGCTTGATTTCGTCCTTGGTCAACGGCCTGGCGGTGTTCTCGAGGACCAGCTTGCTGCCCCGATCCAGGGTGGTTGACCAGGCGCCGAGACGTTCAGGGACGTCCTGCTCATTAATCGCCGTAAGCGCGAGGACAGCGTCGGTGCCCCATGACTTGGACTCGCAGGTCACCTCCACCTGAATGCCCCACGGGCGCATTTGCCTTGCGAGTTCCTGCTGGGTCTCGATGCCGATGTTCCGGTGCTTGATGGTGAGCGTAACGCTGCCGTCGTCGTGGCGTTCCACCGCGTACGCCTTCGAGTCGGCCGCTGAACCCGGGACGAACACGACGGCGAGCCCTGCCAGCGCACAGGCCGCCGCGGCGAGTGCGATCCGGCGAGGCGTGAACAGGCGGCGCGCGGAGGGGTTCGGTTCTGCCTCGCGGAGCTCGATCTCCCGCTTCAGCTCGCCGAGCAGCCGGTCCTCGAAAGTCGGCCTCGTACTCATGCCTCTCCCCTGATGACGTACAGCAGTGATGCGTCCGGCGTCTCCACGGCCCTGGACTCTGCCGCGGCCTTGGACTCTGCAGCGGCCTTGGAATTCGCCGCGACCTCGAAGTCCCACTCGGCTTTGGCGTCCGCCTCCCCCCGCAGCGCCTTGCGCGCCCGGTGGAGGCGGACCCGGGCCGTGACCTGGCGGATGCCCAGTGCGGCGGCTGCCTCAGTGACGGTGAGCTGGTCCACCGCGACCAGCTCCATGACGGCCCGCTCGCCCTCGGGGAGCTTCGCGAGGGCGGCCAGTACGCGCCGCCCCGGGCTCTCCGCGTCGAGCTTGTCCTCGAGGCGGGCGATGTCGTCGGCATCCAGCAGCCGTCTTCCGGATAAGCGCAGGTCGCGTTCGGCCTCCCGGGCCACGCGGCGGCGCTCCGACGAGACGATGTTGCGGGCGATGCCGTACAGCCAGGCCGTCTCGCTGCCGAGGCGCGGGCGGTAGGTGTGGGCCGAGTCGAGAACGGCGAGGAAGATCTCGGCCGTCAGGTCCGCCGCGGTGTGGGGATCGTCGACGCGCCGGGCCACGAAACGCAGCACCGCGTCCACATGGCGCCGGTAGAACGCTTCGAAGAGCTGCGGGTCACGTACCGCCGCGGCGGGCCCACCTCGTATCCGTTCCCGTTCCGCGCCATCCACTCGGCGGCTCCTTCTCCTCGGACGTTCGGACTCTCTCCGGGCTTGCTTCCTACGGCACTTCACCTGTACTTGGTCGGAGGCGCGGAAAGCGTTATAGACGCTGTGCGGAAGTGGTGGACCGCCCGGCGGACGGCGATGAGCCTGCGCGGCAAACGGCGTTGCCCCACTCCCGTGGTGGTAACTAGGGTCGGTCGGGTGACTGCCGGGTCGGCCATGGGCCACGCACGAGTGAGGGTCCCGGCCTTGGCGTGAGCGCGGTGGGGGTCTCCCCGCTCGAGCGATACCGAGAGTGGGTGAGGGCCCGAGGCCCGCCCCCTCTCCGCGTTTTCCCTCACGGCGCCCGCCGCGGCGCCCCCCCCAGCTGACCCCGGAGACACATCACCCATGTCCTACGACCAGCAGTCCCCGCACGAACCCGAGCCCCCGACGGCCACCGTCCAGCTCAACCACACCGCCGTCTACGCCGGCGACCGGCAGCTGTCCGCCGAGTTCATCGCCGCGATCCTGGGCCTGAAGGTCGGCGCCCCGTTCGGGCCGTTCCTGCCCGTCGACCTCGGCAACGGCGTGACGCTCGACTACTACGAGAAGCGCGACGAGTCGATCCAGCCGCAGCACTACGCGTTCCTCGTGCCCGACGCGCAGTTCGACGCCATGATCGCCCGTCTGGAGGCGGTCGGCGTCACCTACTACGCCGACCCCAGCCACACCGAACCCGGCCAGATCAACCGTCTGTTCGGCGGTCGCGGCGCGTACTTCGACGACCCGGACGGCCACAACATGGAGATCATGACCCGGCCCTACGCCCGCCCCTGACGGGAATGGGCGTCCTGGCAGGGAGCCGGAACCGTATCGGCTCCCTGCCGGCTTGCTCTGTGATGGCTTGCGAAAGTCTGGAGGGGCAGCTCACACACTCGTGTATTGATCACGGCCGTCTTCTCGTTGTAGCGAAACCGGATCGTTCAGCAGGAACCTGCGCAGGCCAGCGCATCGATTCGTGTCAGATTATTGACGTCCGTTTTACAGATGGCACATACTCCCCGGCATCGGTGGCTCCACTCAAGAGCCGTACAGGATGGTGGTGGCAATGACGCCAGGAGACGTCCGTTCCAGAAGCCGCAGTGAACTCACGGTCTTGGGGCTGTGCTTTGCGGTGATCATGTTCGACGGGTATGACCTGATCGTTTACGGGGCCACGGTGCCGGCCCTGATGCAGTACGAGCCCTGGGGGCTGACGGCGCCCGAGGCCGGGGTGATCGGCAGTTACGCCCTCGTCGGGATGCTGGTCGGCGCACTGGTCGCCGGAGTGGCGACCGACGCCGTCGGCCGGCGGAAGGTGCTGCTGATCAGCGTGAGCTGGTTCTCGCTGTCCATGGTGGCCTGTGCGATGGCGCCGAGCGCCGAGCTCTTCGGGCTGTTCCGGCTGCTCGGCGGGCTCGGCCTCGGTGGTGTGATGCCCACCGCGATCGCCCTGACCGCCGAGTACTCGGCGGCCCACCGACGGAGCCTGAACAACGCGCTGATGTTCGCCGGCTACCCGGTCGGCGGCATACTCGCCGCCACGCTGGCTCTGGCGCTCATGCCGGCGTTCGGCTTCCGGATCATGTACTGGATCGGCGCCGCCCCGCTCGTGATCGTCGTCCCGCTGCTGTGGCGCCACCTGCCGGAATCCCTGAGCTACCTCGTCGCCAAGGGCCGTACCGACGAGGCCGCGCGACTGGCCGAGAGACTGGGTACGCCCCTGCCGGAGGCGGCGTCCTCCGCGTCCGGGCAGCGCGCGAAGAGCCCGGTCGCCGCCCTGTTCAGCAGGCGTCACTTCGGGCCCGCCATGCTCTTCGCGATCACCAGCTTCTTCGGTCTGCTGCTGGTGTACGGGCTCAACACCTGGCTGCCGCAGATCATGAAGTCGGCGGGCTATCCGCTGTCGAGTTCGCTGCTGTTCCTGGTGATGATGAACGTCGGCGCGGCGGTCGGGTCCATCCTGGTGGCGCCGGTCGGCGACAGGCTGGGCATGAAGCCGGTCACCGCGGTCACGTTCGTCGCGGCTGCCCTGTCCATCTACCTGCTGAGCTCGCCGACGGCCTCGTGGGTGATGTACGGGCTGGTGGCGGTCGCGGGTTTCGGCACCATCGGCACGCAGATCATGGTCAACGCGTACGTCGCCATGCACTTCCCGCCCGAGGTCCGCGCGACCGCGCTGGGCTGGACCCTGGGCATCGGACGGCTCGGCGCGGTCGTAGGACCGACCTTCGGCGGCATCCTGCTCGCCTCCGACCTGGCAACGGAGTGGAACTTCTACGCCTTCGCCATTCCGGCCGCCGCGGGGGCGCTCATGGTCCTCCTGCTCCCCAAGGGCCGGCGGGCCGCCGTCCCCACGCCGGACGCGGTGCCCGTACGAGCCTGAAGCGCACGTCACGCAAACCGCCCCGGCTGCATCCCATGCAGCCGGGGCGGTTCGTTTACGGTCGCGTGTCGCTCATGCCTTGAGCAGCGCGGCCGTCAGCTCGTCGGGCCGGGTGAACTGGGCCTCGTGGGTGCCGGCGAACTCGATGACCGGGGTGTCGGGGCCGAGGCGCTGTGGGAAGCGGGGCGTCCAGCCGTACTCGCCCGGCGGGAGGGCCAGGTCTTCGGTGCCGACGACGTAGGAGGCGGGGACGCCGAGCGCGGCCGGGTCGATGGGGGTGACCGTCTCGGTGAAGTAGCGCAGAGGCTGCGGCACCAGCAGTTCATGGACCAGGCGCTGGGTGCTCTCGTCGCCGTCCTGCATGAAGGCCGCCGTGAAGACCTCGTACGGGAAGACGATGCCGTCGTTGCCGGAGGCGGCGGCGACCTGCCGGAACATCTGCGCGTAGTCCGGCGGGACCTCGTCCAGCAGGCATCGCCCCTCCGCCGGGACGAACGCGCTCCAGTAGATGAGCTTGCGCAGCCGGGGGGCCAGTCGTGGTGCCGCGGCGGTGAGCGGGTAGCCGCCCCAGCTGTGCGCGACCAGGGTGACGTCGCGCAGATCGTGCCGTTCGACGAAGTCGACGATGAAGTCGCCGACGTCGGCCAGGCTGTGCGCCCTGGGGTCGGCGCCGTCGATGAGGCCGGGCAGGTCAGGGGCCAGTACGAGGTGACCGGCGGCGCGCAGCCGCTCGGCCACCAGACGCCAGGTCCAGCCGCCGTGACTGGCGCCGGAGATGAGAACGAAGGTGTCTGCCATGGCGTCTCCTTTGACGCGAAGGGTGCCGCCACGGTGACGGCCGTCGTATGGGTGAAATATCCTTCGCCTGTGAGACGATCGTCAAGAGGTTGACACATATAGGGGCAGGGCCCGCTCGGGTCCCAGGAGGTGCTTGTGAAACCGCGGTCGCTGGTCTTCGACCTGTTCGGCGACTATCTGCGCTACCGGGGCGGCGAGGCCCGGCTGCGTGTTCTGGTCGCGCTGATGGACTGCTTCGACGTCCCCGAGAGCACGGTCAGGGTGGTCGCCGCCCGGATGCGCAAGGAGGGCTGGCTCGATGCCCGCAGGGAGGGCAGGGAGACCGCATATGTTCTCACCGACGCCTCGTGGCGGCTCCTCGACGAGGGCCGGGAGCGGATCTTCGCCCGGGCGCCCGGACCGTGGGACGGCCAGTGGCACATGGTCATCTATTCGGTGCCCGAGGCCGACCGGGCGCTGCGCGAGCAACTGCGCAAGAAGCTGTCCTGGCTGGGCTTCGGCATGCTGTCGGCGTCGGTGTGGATCAGTCCGCACGACCGGATCGCGGAGGTCAGGGAGAGTTTCGCGAACGAGTCCGCGGTACGGATCGACGCGCTGCATGCCCGTTCCGAGTCCGCCGCGGCCGACCGGGACATGGCGGCCCGGTCCTGGGATCTGACGGGCCTGAACAAGGAGTGCGGCGAGCTGCTCGACCGCTACCGGCCCCGCCTCGCCGACTACCGCGCCGGGGTGCCACGCGGCCGGGACGCGCTGGTCGAGCGCATGCGCCTGATCCACGACTACCGCCTGCTGCCGTTCCGGGACCCGGACCTGCCTCCCGAGCTGCTCCCCGAGGACTGGGCCGGCCGCCGCCTCCACGAGGTGTTCCTGGAGGCCCATGGACTGCTGCGGGCGGAGGCGGAGGGGTACGTCGACGAGGTGATCGGCGCGGCGGGCGGCTGAACGGGTGCGCGCCGCGAGGGTCGGCGGAGAGCCGGGGAGGCCAGGGGGCAGGGGGCCAGGCGAGGCCCAGGGTTGGTCCGCGCGGTTCATGCGGTCCGCGCGGTTCGTGCGCGACCGCCGGGGTCCGCTGCGTAAAGTGCGTCGGCGAAGTTATGTGTTTCAGAATCTAGACGACCGTTGTTTCAATGTCGTACGTTGGGCTCAGGTATCCCAAAGGAGTGAGTCCGCCCGTGACGATCACCGAAGAACGCGCCGCGCTGGAGAGGCTCTACGCCGACTTCGAGGCCGCGCATCTGACACCCGCGTGCCGTAACACCCTGGTGAGGGGCTGACCATGCGTATCGCAGTCGTCGGCGGCGGACCGGGCGGGCTGTTCTTCGCTGCCCTGATCCGACAGGCCGACCCGTCGGCCGAGGTGACGGTCTTCGAACGCAACCGGGCCGACGACGCGTTCGGCTTCGGTGTGGTGTTCTCCGACCGGACGCTCGCCGGAATCCACGAGGCGGACCCCGTGCTCCGTGAGGCGCTGGACGCGCACGGCCGGCACTGGGAGGACATCGAGGTACGGCTGAAGGGCGAGCGGATCCGCTGCGGCGGCAACGGCATGGCCGCGATCGCTCGCCGTACCCTGCTCGGGCTGCTCCAGGAGCGAGCCCGTGAGCTGGGCGCGGAACTGCGGTTCGAGACCGAGGGGTCGCTGTCCGACCTGGAGGGTTACGACCTCGTGGTCGCCGCCGACGGCACGTCGTCGCGGATTCGTACGGCGATCGAGGAGCGTTTTGAGCCGTCCGTCGAGACGGCGACGGCGAAGTTCATCTGGTTCGGCACGGACTACATGTTCGACGGGCTCACCTTCGTCCACGAACGCGGTCCCCACGGCGTGTTCGCGGTGCACGGCTACCCGATCAGCGAGGACGTGAGCACGTTCATCGTGGAGACCGACGAGACGACGTGGCGGGCGGCGGGGCTGGACGCGTTCGACGTGACGCAGCCGCCCGGCCGGAGCGACCTGGCGACGAAGGCGTACCTGGAGGAGCTGTTCGCCGAGCAGATCGACGGACGCCGGCTCCTGGTCAACAACTCCCGCTGGGGCAACTTCCGCACCCGGCGCACCCGCCACTGGTACGTCACCGAGCCGCGCCCGGTCGTCCTGCTCGGCGACGCCGCGCACACCGCGCACTTCTCCGTGGGCTCCGGCACGAAGATGGCCATGGAGGACGCGATCGCGCTCTCGGCCGCCCTCGCCAAGCACGGCGACGACCTCCCGGCCGCGCTCGCCGTGTACGAGGCCGCCGCCCGCCCTTCGGTGGAGGCCATCCAGAACGCGGCCCGGCCCAGCCTGGGCTGGTGGGAACACTTCGGCGAGTACCACGAGGCCTTCGAGCCCTGGCAGTTCGCGTACCACTTCCTGTCCCGCAGCATCACGGACGGCCGCTTGGCGCGACGGGCGCCGGACTTCGTACGCGCAAGTCACGACCGCTGGCAGGTGCGGCACGGCGGTTCCGATCCCCTGGACACCCCGTTCGACCTCGCTACGTGGCAGCTGCCCAGCCGGGTCATGCTGGTGGAGCCCGACGGCACCGCCGTGGTGGGCGGCACCGGGGATCCGTTGCCGCTGAGTGAGTCGGCGCCGGACGCGCCGGGGCCCTGGGGGGCCCGGATCACGGCTCCGGACGACGAATCAGGCCTGGCCGCCGCGTACGCGCGACTGGCTTCCCTGGCGGACGCGGGTCCCGTCCTCGCCGCCGTGAACGGCGGCACGGCCCACACCCGCGCCCTGCTCACGGAGCGGGCCCGCCTGCACCACGACCTGCCCGCCCTGTTGATCGACGACACGCTGGACCGGGACCGCGCGGTCACGGCCGTGCTGTCCGGTCGGACGGATTTGGTCGGCGCTGCTGCCGACGCCGTGGCGGCTTGGGAGGTGACCCGTTGAACGGGGCAGTGGGAGGTGGGCCGGAGACGACGGCCGCCACGGCGGCTGGGATGGCGACGGCGAAGGCCGCTGCCGGGCCGTCCGTGACGGTGGAGCCTTCCCCCCGCCCCGGCCCGGTCGCGAGGCCGGGCCAGAGCCGGACCCCGGGCGATGCGGTCCCCGAGTCATCCGACGGGCTCGGCGGACTCGGCCCGCTCTTCGCCCCGCGCGGCATCGCCGTCATCGGTGCCTCCCGGGACCCGGCGAAGCTGGGGGCCGCGCTGGCCCGTTCCGTTGCCGGATTTCCCGGGTACGTGGCGCTCGTCAACGCGCGTGATCCGGAGCCTGCCTCCGGGATCTACGGGTCGGTGGAGGAGGCCGCAGAGAACGGGCCCGTGGATCTCGCCCTGGTCTGCGTGCCGGCCAGGGTGTGCGCGGACGCCGTTGCCGAGGCCGCCAAGGCCGGGGCGCGGGCCGCCGTGGTCTACGGGGGTGGGTTCGCCGAGGCCGGAGGGGACGGTGAGCGGTATCAGCGTGAGCTGGCCGACGTGGTCCAGCGGACCGGGATCCGGCTGCTCGGGCCGAACACCTCCGGGTTCCTCGCGCCCGGCGGGGGACTCACAGCCAGCTTCGTGCCCGGCGCCGCCGACGTGCCGTCCGGCCGGGTCGCCGTCGTGGCGGCCAGCGGGGGCGTCAACCACGCGCTGGCTTTCCTGCTGAGCGAGGCAGGGCACGGCGTGAGCCTCGCTGTGGGGCTCGGCAACGGCGTCGACGTCACGGCCGCAGATGTGCTGGAGCACCTGGCAGGCGACCCGCAGACCGGCGCCGTAGCCCTGCACATCGAGTCCGTTGCCGACGGGCGCCGGCTGACGGGCGCGGTCGCCCGGCTCGCCGCCATCCGCCCGGTCGTCGCGCTCGTCGTCGGACGCCACGATGTCGGCGCCTTCGCCGCCTCCCACACCGGCGCCCTCGCCACCTCCTGGCGCACCACCCGCGCGGCCCTCGCCCAGGCCGGTGCCGTGCTCGTGGACGACGAACGCGAACTGGTCGACGCGGTGGGCGCGTTGTCGCTCGTACGACTTCCCGCGGCCGCCGACCCGGGGGTGGGCGTGGTGACGGCCCAGGCCGGCCCTGGCCTGCTGCTCCTGGACGACCTGCGCGGGCGCCGCGCCGCCGTGCCCGAACTGACCGCGGACACCCGGCGCGCGTTGGCCGAGGTGCTGCCGCCGCTGACGTACCAGGCGAACCCGGTCGACACCGGCCGGCCCGGCCCCGGTTTCGGCGCCGTACTGGACACGGTGGCCGCCGACCCGGCCGTGGACCTCATCGCCGGGTACGCACTCCACGAACCGGCCGCCTTCGACCTGGTCGAGGCCGTGGACGCGGCCGGGTACAGCGTGCCGCTGCTGCTCGGAGTCGGCGGCGCGGGCGACGGCGTACGACGGGTACGCCGCGCCCTGCTGGAGCGGGGCGTCCCGGTGGCGGGCGACCCGCACGGGCTCGCCGCCATGACCGGTGCGCTGCTGGCGGACGCCCGCGCCCGGCACCGTACGACGGCCGGGTCGACCGGGGCGGCTGCGCCTCGGGGGTCGATGGCCGTGGAGCCGGGCCCGGGCCCCTGGGACGAGGACCGGGCCAAGACGATCCTGGACCGGCTGGGCGTACCGACCATGCCCCGCCGGGCCTGCGCCGACCGAGCCGCTGCCCACCGGGCGCTGGCCGAACTGCCCGGCCCGGTGGCGGTCAAGCTGCTGGACGCGGCCGTACTGCACAAGACCGAGATCGGCGGAGTCCGGCTCGGCGTACGCACCCCGGCCGAGCTGGACGCGGCCCTCGACGCGATCGAGGAGGCGGCCATGCGTGTCGCAGACGCGAGCGGCGGGGCGGCCGATGGCCGCAGCGGCGCCGCGGGCGACGGAGCGCCAGTCCGCCTCGCTGTCGCGATCGAGGAGGCACCCCCCGAAGCGCCGCAGGCACCCCGCTTTCTGGTGGAGTCGATGGCCCCGGCCGGCGTGGACCTCGTGGTCGGCGCCCGGAGGGACCCCGTCTTCGGCCCGGTCGTCCTGGTCGGCCTCGGTGGCACCACCGCCGAGGCCTTGGCGGACGTGAGCATCCGGCTCGCCCCGCTCACCGCGACGGAAGCCGCGACCATGCCTGCCGACCTGGCCGGATGCGCCCTCCTCGACGGCTGGCGCGGCGGGCCCGTACTGGACAGAGCCGCCCTCGGCGAGGTGACGGCGGCGCTCGGCGACCTGCTTGCCGCCCACCCCGCACTGGCCGAGATCGAAATCAACCCACTACGGATCACCGCTCACGGCCTCGTGGCGCTGGATGCTGTGTGTATCGCTGCTGGAGCTGCCGAAATGGCACAAGAAGAAGGTGGTGACTGATGGCCGCACCCATCAGTGAGGGCACCGTCCCCTGGCCGAAGCCCGACGCCGACCGCTACACGGCGGCCGGATACTGGGCCGGCCGCCCGCTGGGGGACCTGCTGCGCGAGAGCTCCGACCGTACGCCCGACGCGACCGCACTCGTCGACGGCGAGCTCCGCCTGACGTATGCCGAACTCGCCGACCGCGCCGACGCGTTGGCGGTACGGCTGCTCGACCGCGGACTCGCCCCCGGCGACCGGATCGTGGTCCAGCTGGCCAACGGCTGGGAGTTCACCGTCCTGACCTGGGCCTGCCTGCGCGCCGGGATCGTGCCGGTGATGGCGCTGCCCGCGCACCGCCGCCTCGAACTGACCTACCTGGCCGCGCACTCCGAGGCCGCCGCCATCGCCGTACCCGACCGGCTGCGCGACTTCGACCACCAGGCGCTCGCCCACGAGCTCGGCAAGGAGGCCCCGGGCCCCTGGCACGTACTGGTCGCGGGAGACGAGGTCGGCCCCGGCAGCCTGGACCTGCGCGCCCTGTGCGCGCCCGGGAGAGACCCCGCCGCCGACCGGGCCCGGCTGGACGCCGCCGCACCCGGCAGCCGCGACGTCGCGGTGTTCCTGCTCTCCGGCGGCACCACCGGCCTGCCCAAACTGATCGCCCGCACCCACGACGACTACGCCTACAACGCCCGTGCCAGCGCCGAGGTCAGCGGCGTCGACGCCGACACGGTCTACCTGGTGAGCCTGCCCGCCGGGCACAACTTCCCGCTGGCCTGCCCCGGAATCCTGGGCACCCTGCTGGCCGGCGGCCGAGTGGTGATGCTCCCGAGCCCGGAACCGGTCCGGGTCTTCGCCACCGCCGCCGCGGAGCGGGTCACCCACACCGCGGTCGTGCCCGCGGTCGCCGGACGCTGGCTGGAACACGCCGAGCAGCACGGGGCACAGAAGATGGAGAGCCTGCGCGTGCTCCAGGTCGGCGGATCCCGGCTCGCCGACGAACTGGCCCGCCGTATCCGTCCCGTACTCGGTACGACACTCCAGCAGGTGTTCGGCATGGCCGAGGGCCTGCTCAACTACACCCGCCTCGACGACCCCGAGGACGTCATCTGCACCACCCAGGGCCGCCCCATGTGCCCCGACGACGAGGTACGGCTGGTCGACGAACTCGATCAGGACGTACCCGACGGGGAGCCCGGCTCCCTGCTCACCCGCGGCCCCTACACCCCGCGCGGCTACTACCGCGCCCCCGAGCACAACAAGCGGGCGTTCACGGAGGACGGCTGGTACCGCAGCGGCGACATCTGCCGCCGTACGCCCGAGGGCAATCTCGTCGTCGAAGGCCGCGACAAGGACATGATCAACCGGGGCGGCGAGAAGGTCTCCGCGGAGGAAGTCGAGAACCTCGTCTACGAGTTGACCGACGGCGTCAGCCAGGTGGCGGCCGTGGCCATGCCCGACCCCGTCCTGGGCGAGCGCGTCTGCCTCTACGTCGTACCCGGACCCGGCCGCCCCGCCCCGACCCTGGACGCGCTCCGCGCCGCTATGGAGGAAGCCGGGGTCGCCCGCTTCAAACTGCCCGAACGCCTTGTGTGCGTAGAGGAGTTGGCCGCCACCAAGGTCGGCAAGATCGACAAGAAGGCACTGCGCGCGGACATCGCGGCCCGCCTCGCGGCCCCTGAAGGCCGTACGCCATGACGAGTCTGTACGCCATGACGAGGCCGTACGCCATGACGAGCGCTGAGGGCGCTCCCCGGCTTGGCCCGCGCGCCGACGACGGCCGCGGCCCCTGGCCGTGCCCCGCCGTCGTCGAGGCCCCGGCCGCGAAGCCGCCGGCCTGGACCACCGGCCGGGCGGCCCGAGCCGGGCGGCCCGAGCCGGGCGGCCGATGACCCTGTCAGGCCGGCTGTGACCGTCCGCTCGTAAGGCGTCGTCAGAGGCCGAACTCCTGGGCGGACAGCCCGAGTACCGAGCAGGCCTCACGCAGAACCTGCTCCTCGGCGGGCGCGATGTATCCGTCCGCACCCGCGACGACGAAGCCGGTCTGCACGACCGCCCTGGCCTCCGCCGGCTTCTTCGCGGCCTTGGCGATCTCCTGCAGGACCTCGGCCTTGCCCTGCTGGAAGTTGAACGCGAGCTGGTCGACATGCTTGTTGAAGCGCTGCCGCAGCTGCTCGGGCGGGAAGTTCTGCAGGACGTCGTTCTGGACGATCAGCCCCTCCACATGCTGCCGCTCGGCCGGGTCGACGCTCCCGTCGGCGGCGGCGACCAGGGCGCACATCGCCATGCTGGCGTCCCGGTAGGAGCCGCTCTTCAACTCCGTCTTGAGGGACGTGAGCTGGGACTTGAGCATGCTCACCATCTGAGCCTTCGACCCCCCGGAGGACCGTGAGCCGCTCCGCCCGTGTCCACCGGCGCTCCTGGCTCCCTGCGCCTGCTGCAGACCCTTGGCCTGGTCCTTGATCTTGTCCCACATAGCCATCCGTGCCACCTCGGCCTAAGCCCATGTCGTTTGCCGCTACGGTCGTCCGCGTGCGTTCCGCACGTCCTTATCGCCAACTCCTCCCCGCCCGGCGAAGTTCCATGGCTTAACTCGGACGGCAGCGGCTTAACCGTCTCAATGCTTGAGACTTCACCCACCCTCGCTGAAATTTGGTAAGGCTTGCCTTATATGCTGGCGCGGCCCTGCCACCGTAAGGCGTATGCCATGCGCCGGGGCCTGCCCCGCCTCCCGCACGACAGGACCCACCATGCGCACCACCTCCCGCGGCCTCCTCGCGACGCTCGCCCTCGGCCCGTTGCTGACCGGCTGTTTCGTGTCGGACGAGGGCGGTTCGGCCACCGATGGTGCGGGGGGATCGGGCGGCCGGCTGAAGGTCGCCCTCGCTGTGCCGCCGGTGCAGGCCCTGTCCCCGTACAGCAATGACGCCACCGTGCTGAGCAAGCTCTCCGTGGCCGAAGGCCTCACCGCGCTGGACAAGGAGGGAGCCGCCGCGCCCGCGCTGGCGAAGTCCTGGAAGCAGGTGAACGCCACGACCTGGGCCTTCGAGCTGCGCAAGGCCACGTTCCAGGACGGCACCGAGGTCACCGCCGAGTCTGTGGTCAACTCCCTTGACCACGCGGGCCAGGCCGAGCCCAAGCCCCGCGTCCTCAGCGATGTGACGCTCACCGCCAAGGCCGACGACGCCGACACCGTCACGATCACGACCAAGGCCGCCGACCCGGTGCTCCCGCTGCGGCTTGCCAGTCCCGCGCTGGGCATCCTCGCCCAGAAGGCGTACGCGAAGGACGGCACCGTCAGCCCGGTCGGCACCGGAACCGGACCCTTCGAGATCACGAAGCTCACCGGGAAGACCAAGGCCGCCCTCGACCGCTTCGACGACCACTGGGGCGGCAAGGCCAAGGCGCCCGGCGTCGACGTGACCTGGATCGCCGACGGCACCGCCCGCGCCAACGCCCTGCGCGGCGGCGCCGTCGACATCGCCGAGTGGATCCCCACCGCCCAGGCGAAGCTGCTGGACAAGGACACCCGTCACGAAGTGCCCTCCGTACGGACCGACAGCCTGGTCCTCAACACCGGAAGCGGCATCTTCACCGACGCCACGCTGCGCGCCGCAGCCCGCGAGGCCGTGGACGGCGGCGCCCTCGTCGACTCGGTCTTCGGCGGATACGCCGACCCCGCGCAGGGCCTGTTCGGGCCCGCCGTCCCCTGGGCGGCCGACAACCGGGTGGCCGTGAGCGGGCGCGCCTCGGCCGCCGCCGACGTCAAGGCGAAGACCAAGGGCAAGACCCTGCGCCTGGCCGGCTACACCAACCGCGCGGAACTCCCCGAGGCCGCCACCGTCCTGCAACAGCAGCTGGAGAAGGCCGGGTTCACCGTCAAGCAGGACATACGCGAGTACACGCAGATGGAGGCCGACCTCCTCGCGGGCAAGTACGACGCGCTCGTCTTCTCCCGCGTGACCCTGCTCGACACCGGCGACGCGGTCGCGTACCTCGCGAGCGACTACACCAGCGACGGCGTCTACAACATCGCCGGGCTGAAGGACCCGAAGGTCGACCAGGCCATCAAGTCCGCTGCCGGGGAAGGCGACACGGAGCGGCGGCAGCAGCAGATCATGCGGGCCGAGGCGGAGATCCTGCGCACCGACGCGGTCGTACCCCTGGTGAACGAGAAGGTCGTCCAGGGCATCGCAACCGACGTCGAGGGCGTACTCCTCGACCCGCGCGAGCGGTCGTTGGTCGACGTCGACACCCATGTGAAGTAGATGAGCGCCACTTCGGCCGGTGCCGACTCCCGCCCGTCCCGGTGGCGCGCGGGGGCCGGCCGCCTCGTCGGCGGGACCGCGCTGCTGACGGCCGTCGCCCTGCTGCCCTGGCTGTCCGGGACCGACCCGGCGCTGACAGTCCTGCGCGCCCGCTCCGCAGACGCGGATCCGACACCCGCGCAACTGACCGTCATACGAGAGCAACTGGGCCTGGACGAGGGCCCGTTCACGCATCTTGCGCAGTGGCTGGGCGGACTGCCGCGCGGCGACGCGGGAACCTCGTGGGTGTCGGGCGAACCGGTTCTGCCCCAGGTGACGACCGCCTTCGCCGTCTCCCTCACGTTGATGCTGGGCGCTCTCGTGGTCACCATCGCTGTGGCCGCGCTGGTCTGCGCCCGCACCCTGCACCTGGGCTCCCGACGACAGTTGCGACAGGGCCGGGCGGGCACCATGGCGGCCGTCCTCGCCGCGCTGCCCAAGTTCCTGCTCGCCTCGCTGCTCGCCACCGTGTGCGGGGTATGGCTGGGCTGGTTCCCGTCGAGCGGCTGGGCGGGACCGATGGCGATGGTGCTGCCCGCACTCGCCCTGGGCGTACCGTCCGGGGCGGTGATCGGCAGCCTGCTCGACCAGTCCCTGCCCGCCGCCTTCCAGGAGCCGTGGGCGCGGACCTGGCACGCGTACGGGTTCTCGCCCGGCCATATCGCCCGGCACGCGCTGCGCCGCACGCTGGCCGGTGTGCTCCCGCAGCTCCTGCCGAGCGTCGTGGCCTTGGTCGGCGGGGCGGTCGCGGTGGAGAAGATCTTCAACATTCCGGGGCTCGGCCGACTCGCCCTGGACGCCGCCATCGCCCAGGATCTGCCGCCGTTGCAGACCGCGACGCTGGTCCTCGTCCTGCTCGGAGTCGCCGCCGGCCTGCTCATCCAGGCCGTACGTCGCGCGCTCCTCGGCCCCGCCCTGCGGGACGGCGCCCTGCCCGCCCTGCACCCGCCGTCCCTCCCCCGGCCGCGCTCACTGCCCTGGGTCATCGGATTCTGCACGGTCACCCTGCTCACCCTGGTCGTGGCCGGACTGCTGCGCGACCCCTTGCAGGTGGACACGGCGGCCCGCCTGCTGTCGCCATCAGCCGCGCATCCGCTGGGCACGGACTCGCTCGGCCGTGATCTGCTGGCCCGGCTGGGCCACGGGGCTCTGCGTACCGCGGGCGTGGCCCTCGCGGTGACGGTGGTCAGCGTTGTCCTCGGGCTGCTGCTCGGCATGGCGACCCAGGTGGGTGCGGGCCTGACCGAAGTGGTGTCGACGCTGCCGGCCGTACTCGCCGGACTGCTGACGACCGCGGTGACCGGGCCGTCCGTGTGGGGCGCCGCGCTGGCTGTGTGCGTGGTCGCCTGGAGTCCGTACGCCGCCCAGACCGCGGCGCTGCTCGAACAGGAACGGGCCAGCGGCCACTTGCTCGCGTCGATCTCCTTCGGAGCCGGACCGCGATACCTGGTGCGCCACCACTACCTGCCCGCCGTACTGCCGCCCGTACTGCGCAACGCCCTGCTACGGCTGCCCACCACGGTCCTCGTCCTGGCCTCCCTCGGCTTCCTCGGCCTGGGCGAGCAGCCGCCCACCCCGGAGTGGGGCCGCCTGCTGTCGGAGAACCAGCCGTACGTGGAGCTGGCGCCCTGGACGGTACTCGGCCCGGCCTGCGCGCTCGTCCTGCTCTCGGTGCTCTCCGTGTCCGGTTCGGCTACGGGACGCGGCAGGTCCCGAAGCCGAACCGGGCCGGCGCGGCGCGCTGCGAAGCAGACCTACTTGCCGGAGCCGGCCGGGCGGGCCGATGCCCCCGCCGTAGCGGCGGCTGCCGAACTGCCGCCCGCGTAGGCGATGTTCGGCGGAGGCGGCTGGAACATGCCCGCTCCGGACCTACGGTCTCCCCGGCGCCCAGCCGGCCGACACCTTCCTCTCAGCCCTGCCCACCGCGCACGCGGACGCCGCCCCGGCGACCCGCTGAGCCGGACCGGCTCCACCTCAAGCAGTCTGGGGAACGTGACAGCATCGGCCGCACCGAGACTCCCGAAGAAGGGCGGGCAACGTGAAGATCGTGGTGGACGACCTCTCCGGGGCGGAGATCGCCGGGTTCCTCGACGAGCACGTCCAGCAGATGCGGTCCATCACTCCTCTGGAAAGCAAGCACGCACTCGATCTCGACGAACTCCGCAAGCCCGAGATCACGTTCTGGTCAGTCATGGACGGGGACACCGTGGTGGGCTGCGGTGCGATCAAAAGGCTGGACGCGGGTCACGCGGAGCTGCGCACCACTCCGGCGCGTAAGCGCAGCGGGATCGCATCCCTGCTGCTGGAGCACATCATCGCCGAGGCCAAGTGCATGGGATTCACGCGGCTGAGCCTCGAGACCGGCGCGGCCGAGTTCTTTCTGCCCGCCAGGAAGCTGTACGAGAAGTTCGGCTTCGTCCCATGCACGCCGTTCGGGGACTATCGGCCCGACTCCAACAGCACGTTCATGACGAGGGTCCTCTGAACCGCAGGTCCGGCAGAGAGCAGCGCTTCGAAGTCGGGTACGCGGTAACCCGTCTGATCTTGACCTCGCAGGTCTCGTCGGTGCCCTTGATGCGGAACTTTGGGCTCTCTCGTCCCCTGCGCGCAGCCGATCCCCCTGAAGTCGATCGTCTATGCGGTGGTACGCCTGCGGGCCAGTTCCTTGCTCTCCTCCGGCAGCGCGTCGGCGACCAGCAGTTGCGGCAGCAGTTCCGGTTCACGTGTCATCGCACGGAAGACGAGCGCGACGGTCACGCCATGATCGGGCCGGCCCACGATCTCCACCGAGTCGGCGGCGCGGATGTCGCCGCTCTCGATCACACGCAGATACGCGCCCGGCAGCGCGGCCTGCGTGAACCGCTTGATCCAACCGTCACGCTCCAGCCAGCCCTGGAACGTCGCGCACGGGATCCGCGGGCACGACACCTCCAGGACAACATCTGGTCCAATGCGCCAACGTTCGCCGATCAGGGCACCGTTGACGTCAAGGCCGACGGTCGTGAGGTTCTCCCCGAAGACACCGTTCGCGAGCGGCCTGCCCAACTCAGCCTCCCACCCGTCGAGATCCTCGCGGGCATAGGCGTAAACGGCCTGGTCGGAGCCGCCGTGATGCTTCACGTCGTAGACCCGGTCGCCGACGAGACCGACCCTGCCAGTGCCCTTGGGGCCGGGGGCGATCACGGCGACCGGGCCGTCGACGGGCCGCTTGTCGATGCCCGTGGCGCTGATGCCCTTCCACGGGTTGGGGCGGGGCTTGCCGACATTGACGGAGAGCAGCTTCATGGGGCGACGGTACGGTCCGCTGCCCCCGGAGGGCGACCTCATTTCCCGCCACTGCCGCCTTCGGCATGCGTGGCGCCGCCGGGGCATCCGGCGGCGTGGCCGTCCGCGACCTGCAGCGCATCCTCGCGCTGACCGCCGCCACCTGAACGAAGCCACATGAGTTCACGCCCGCTGTTCGCGTACCCCCGCACAAGCCGTGCCCGATTCGGCTGCCATACGAGCATTCAGCTGCCATACGAAGGTGATGGCTGCAAGGGCGGCCAACACGCCGAGGGAGTCCGTGAGCATGCCGGTACGCAGGGCGTCCCCGACCGCGTCCGTCTGTTCGGCCCGCCGGTAGAGGGACTGTGCCGAGCGTCCCGCAAAGGTCCACGCCACGAAGGTGAGCCACCATGCGATGACCCAGAGCCGGGAGCGACGGCGCGCGGTGGTTCGGGATCGGCCCGACTCCCACATGTCAAGGGCTATCAGAAGCGGTACCCCAAGGTTGACGAACGGGACGAACCAGCCGGCCAGTGCCCAGGTGCGGCTCTGCCACCACCGCCGGCCGGACTCCGAGGGCTTACGCAGGATCTCCGTCCGGTCCCATGCCTGAACGAACCAGCCCACGAAGAGAAGTCCGGCTCCCACGAAGGCAGCCACCTGGATGCCCGAGAGGTTCTCCACCCACATCTCGGCCCGCAGGACGGGCTCGCCTTGGGGCATGCGGCTCAGCACGGCGAACAGGTGTGTCTGGGCTGCAAGATGTGCTGCCGCGAAGGTGACGTTCGCTGCGAGTGCCACGCACACGACCGCGCCTAGACCCTTGCCCACCAGAACTCCCGCATGGTCCGCGGCCGAATCCGGTCGGCTCAAGGAGGAGCAATGTAAGGCCATTGAATCCGCCTGTCCACACGCGAGCCTCTGCCGTGGCATCACTTTTCAGGTGCACGGCATCTCGGACAGCAGGCGGCATTGTGGAGCACCTTCGCCGCGTTGGCCAAAATAAGTGCAACACGTGAAGCGCCAGCCGACACCGAGCCATGGCTCCCGTGCCGGCTCCCGCCCCGTACCGCAGCACCACAGCTGCAGCCCCCCCGGCCCCTTGCCCCCAACCAAGGTTCCTTAGCGTTCACGTGTGAGCAGCGCGACCGCACGAGGAGGAAACCTCCCGGCGGCCTTCACAACGTTCGTGGGCAGGCGGCGGGAGCTGGCGAGATCCGTCGCCGGCTCGGTTCGGCACGGCTGCTGACGCTCACCGGTGTGGGTGGGGTGGGCAAGACGCGGCTGGCGCTGGAGGTGGCGGCGGCCTCCCGTAAGGGCTTTGCCGACGGGGTGTGGCTGGTGGACCTGGCGCCGGTGCGGGACCCGGCGGCCGTCGCGGCCGTCACCACCACCGCCCTCGGCATACCCGACCTGTCCGCCAGACCCCCGCTGGAGCAGCTCGCGGACCACCTGGCCGAGCGGCAGTGCCTGATCGTGCTGGACAACTGCGAGCACCTCGTCGACGCCTGCGCCGAACTGGCGGACACTCTCCTCTCCGCAGCCCCCGACCAGCGCATTCTCGCGACCAGCCGCCAGACGCTCGGTATGTCCGGCGAGCACGTCTTCACCGTCGCCCCCCTCTCCGTACCGGACGAGGCGGTGGAGCTGCTGCGGGACCGTGCGGCGGCAAGCCGGCCGGAGTTCGACATCACCGACGCCAACCGCGCCGTACAACCCGGGGCTTGAAGCCGCCTGGTTTGAGCCTGTGAATGTTCCGGCTTGCGAATTTTGCGAGAGGTATTGACGCTGATCACCGGAACCCTAATTATCCAGTTGCTCGACACTTCGACCCATGTTCGTCATACCGAACACTCCGGGGCCGCACCACACCGCCTCCGGACAGCCTCTGACGGGCCAAACCGGAGCCGCTTGCTCAAGGATGACGAGGTCCTTATGCGAAGACGTAGTTTCAGTCTCAGACGCCCGTCCGCGGTGCTCGTCGCCGCGGTCGCGGCCCTGGCCGCGTTGGCGGCGCTGCTCGTCGCCGGCCCGGCTCAGGCGGCCACCACCAGCGACGTGCGCGGTGTTGATTCCGGCCGCTGTCTCGATGTGGCGGGCTTCAGCCAGACCGACGGCGCGAACGTGCACATCTGGGACTGCCACGGTGGCATCAACCAGCAGTGGACGTTGACGGACAGCAACCAGCTGACCGTGTACGGCAACAAGTGCCTGGATGTCCGGGGCGGCGCCACCACGTCCGGGGCCGCGGTGCAGATCTGGTCGTGCAACGGCAGTGACAACCAGCAGTGGCGGGTGAACTCCGACGGCACGATCGTCGGCGTGCGGTCCGGGCTGTGCCTGGAGGTCTCGGGCTGGGGCAAGGCCAACGGCACGGGAGTGCAGATCTGGTCGTGCCACGGTGGCGCCAACCAGAAGTGGACCGGCCTGTCCGGGACGGGCAACGCGTGTGATCTTCCGTCGACGTACCGCTGGACATCGACCGGCCCGCTGGCGGAGCCGAAGGCGGGGTGGGCCTCGCTCAAGGACTTCACCAGCGTCGTCCACAACGGCAAGCACGTCGTCTATGCCACGACGCACAACACGCTCGCCGGTAACGATGGGCGCTGGGGATTGACGACCTTCAGCCCCTTCACGAACTGGTCCGACATGGCCACCGCCACCCAGAACACGATTCCCTTCGACGGCATCGCGCCGACGCTGTTCTACTTCGCCCCGAAGAACATCTGGGTGCTCGCCTACAACGGGGGTTGGCCCTACAGCTTCTCCTACCGCACCTCTAGCGACCCCACCAACCCCAACGGCTGGGGCCCGCAGCAGGATCTCTTCACGACCACCCTCCCGGACGTTGTAGATCCCGACGGCACGCGCCGGAAGAGGGGCCCCCTCGACGTGACCCTCATCGGCGACGACACGAACATGTACATGTTCTTCGCCGACGACGAGGGCGGCATCTACCGCGCCAGCATGCCCATCGGCAACTTCCCGGGCACCTTCGGTTCGTTCACGAAGATCATGAGCGACACGGCGCTCAACCTGTTCGAGGCGCCGGAGGTCTACAAGGTCCAGGGCCAGAACCAGTACCTCATGATCGTCGAGGCCCAGAACTACACGGGGTATGGTCGCTACTTCCGCTCCTTCACGGCCACCAGCCTCGGCGGCACGTGGACACCGCAGCCGCAGGCCAACACCGTGACCAGCCCCTTCGCCGGCAGTGCCAACAGCGGCGCGACGGCCTGGACCAGGGACATCAGCCACGGCGATGTGGTGCGCACCAACCCCGACCAGACCAAGACCATCGACCCCTGCAATCTGCAGTTCCTCTACCAGGGGCGCGACCCCCGCACCGACGGCGGGGACTACGGCACCCTGCCGTACCGGCCGGGCGTGCTGACACTGCAGCGCTAGCCGGTGGCGTGACGCAGGACTGGTGTTCCTGACGCTCGCGGGCAACGACGTACGCCGAACCGGGTGAGCGTCACAGCGAGCGATCAGGAACGGGTGGAGTTGGAGCGGCGGGCTCGGTGCAAGGCCGAGCCCGCCCGTGCACGGCGTGGCGGCGACGCTCACGGACCTCGTCGTGCCCGCGCAGGATGCGGTGCATGTTGGACACGCCGGCCACGTACACGCGCACACACCAGACCCGTGACCAGCAACTTCACGATGCACAGTGCTCACTGGTGCGCCGACGGGTTCCTCGGTGAGGGACGCCGCTGGCTCGACCGGGCGCTGGCGGTGGCTTTCGAGCCCACCCCCGCGCGTGCCAGGGCGCTGTGGGTGGCCGCCTGGGCCGCGCTGCTCCGGGATGCTGAACTCCGTGGCCCGACTCCGAGCCGTACAGAGGGGAATCCGCCATCGCACCGGGCGCGAACAGCTCACAGCGAGGGCGGGGCGGTCGTGCCCCGGACGACGAGGCGAGGGGTGATGACGTCTTCCCCGGCGGGGGACTCGTCGCCCTCCAGGCGTGCGACGGCCCGGCCGACGGCGAGCTGGGCGAGGCGGGGGATGTCCTGTCCGACGGTGGTGAGGTCGATGTGGGCCAGCCGGGCCAGGTGGCTGTCGTCGAAGCCGACGACGGAGATGTCGCCGGGGACCGTGACGCCGGAGCGGAGGAAGACGTCGAGAACGCCGGTCGCGCAGCGGTCGTTGAAGGCCATCACGGCGGTGGGGCGCGGGCGGGCGGCCGACAGGGTTCGGGCGGCCGCGGCGCCTGCCTCCTCCGTGAGTCCGCCGGGGAGGATGCGGATGTGTTCGGCCAGGCCGTGGCTGTTCATGGCGGTGCGGTAGCCGCGGCGCCGGTCGGCCGCACCCGGTGCCCGGCCGCCGTCGATGTGGACGATGTCGCGGTGGCCCAGAGCGACGAGGTGGTCCACCGCCTGCCGGGCACCCTCGTCGTCGGCGGTCCGTACGACCTCCAGGCCGGGGATGGAGGGCCGTAGCCGACGGGCCACGGAGACGACCGGCAGTTGCCCGGCCAGTTCCGCGAGCCGCGCGGCCGGGGCTTGCGGGCCGAGGAGGATCAGCGCCTCGCAGCGGTCGGCGAGCAGTGTCTCGACGGCGCGCTGCTCGCCGCGCCCGGCGGCCACGGCGCTCAACGCGATCTGGTAGCCGGCCGGTTCGGCCGCCGCGTAGAGGCCCTCCACCAGATCGGTGTGGAAGGGGTGCTGGAGGCCGAACTGCACGCCGAGCAGCCGGGAACGCTGGCTGCGCAGCAGCCGCGCCCGGGCGTCGGGACGGTAACCGATCTCCCGCGCTGCCTGAAGGACACGCTCGCGGGTGGCCGCGCTGGCGCCCTTCGCGTCGCGCATCACGATGGAGACCAGCGCCGTGGACACGCCGGCCCGCGCCGCCACGTCCGCGAGGGTCGGTCGCTTTCCGGCGGGGACCACCGGGGTTTCTGGCACCTGTCCTCCCTGGTCGGGGTGGCCTTCTCGAAAGCCGACTATAGAACGTTCTAGCATTTCCAGGCCACCGAAGGCTTGACAGGTCTGCTCGGCGACTGGCGTACTGCTGCTCACAGACCTATCTAGAACGTTCTAGCTACTAGAACGTTCTAGGGCGAGGTGCGCGGAGAAAGGGTAGGTGGCGATGTACACACTGGCGGTCTGCGCCGAAATGGTCTTCCTGGATCTGCCGTTCGACGAACGGGCCCGGCGCATCCACGACGCCGGCTTCCAGGTCGAGATCTGGGACTGGACCCGGCACGACCTCGACGCCCTGGCCCGGACCCCGGCCGAGTTCTCGTCCATGACCGGATACATCCGGGGCAGTCTGACCGACGAGGAGGGCGCGGCCGAACTCCTGCGCACCGCCGAGGAGTCGCTCCGGGCGGCGGAGCAACTGGGCTGTCCCCGGCTGAACCTGCACGGCACCGGACTGGACGACAAGGGCCTGCCGGTGGTGCCGGTGACCGGTGCGGCCACCGGAGCGATGTGGATCGCCGCCCACTGCACGCTCACCCGCCTCGCCGAACTGGGCGAGAGCGCCGGGGTGGTCTTCACGCTGGAGAACCTCAACACGGCCGTCGACCATCCCGGTGTGCCGTTCGCGACGGCCGCCGACACGATGGCCCTGGTCCAGGCGGTGGGCCGGCCCGGACTGCGGATGAACCTGGACCTGTACCACGCCCAGATCGGCGAGGGGAATCTGATCGAGCTGGTCCGCCAGGCCCATGCCCTGGGCCTGATCGGTGAGATCCAGGTGGCCGACGTCCCCGGCCGCCGCGAACCTGGAACCGGCGAGATCAACTACCCCGCCGTCGCCCGCACCCTCAAAGAGCTCGGCTACGAAGGCACGGTCGCCATGGAGGCCTGGGCCTCCGGCGACAGCGAACTCGCTTTGGAGCGCTTCCGCTCAGCGTTCACCCTCTGACGGCCCTGTCCCTTGCCGCCTGCCCCCTGCCTGCCCCCTGCCTGCCCCCTGCCTGCCTCTGCCTGCCTCGTCGGGATCCGACGATCCCGACGGACTCCGACCATGACGTATGGAGCCCCATGACCACCCCCATGACTACCCAACAGCCTCTCGCCGTCGGCCTCATCGGCGCCGGACGCATGGGCGCCTTCCACGCCGAGACCCTCGCCCACCGCCTCCCGGGCGTCCGGCTCGCCGCCATCGCCGACCCCGCCCCGGGCACCG
Source organism: Streptomyces sp. NPDC048825 (assembly GCF_043198355.1). NCBI lineage: Bacteria > Bacillati > Actinomycetota > Actinomycetes > Kitasatosporales > Streptomycetaceae > Streptomyces > Streptomyces sp. NPDC048825. The sequence goes on along the minus strand of NZ_JBICUR010000002.1, from coordinate 655,313 downwards.
CGCGGAGCCTGGGCAACCGGCTCGGCTGCACCGCCGCCTACACGGACATCGGCGACCTCCTCGCCAACCCGCACATCGACGCGGTGGTGATCGCCACCCCGGCCCGCACCCACGCCGACCTCGTCGAAGCGGCGGCCAAGGCCGGCAAAGCGGTCTACTGCGAGAAGCCGATGGCCGTCACCCTCGCCGAGGCCGACCGCGCCATCAAAGCCGCCGCCGACGCCGGCGTGCCACTCCAGGTCGGCTTCAACCGCCGCTACGACCCGGGCTTCCGGGCCGCCCACGAGAAGATCACCGCCGGCACCATCGGCACACCCCAGCTGCTGCGCTCGCTCACCCGCGACCCCAAACTCGCCGACCCGGCCCGTATACCCCCGTGGACGATCTTCCTGGAGACACTCATCCACGACTTCGACGTCCTGCGCCACCTCAACCCCGGCGCTGAACCCGTCGAGGTCTCCGCGTTCGCGGACGCCCTGATCCGCCCCGACTTCAAGGACCACGGCCTGCTCGACACCGCCGTCGTCACCATCCGCTTCGACAACGGCGCCCTCGCCACCGCCGAGGCCAGCTTCCAGGCCGTCTACGGCTACGACGTACGCGCCGAAGTCCTCGGCTCGGCGGGCATGCTCACCCTGGGCGACCTCCGCCGTACCCACCTGACCGCATACGGCCCCGACGGCGCCACCGCCGAGTGCGTCACCTACGACCAACACCTCTTCCACGACGCCTACGTGGCCGAACTCGCCGACTTCACCGACAGCATCCGCACCGGCCGCACCCCCACCGCCGGCGGCGAGGACGCCCGCGCAGCCCTGTCCATCGCCCTCGCCGCCATCGACTCCGTCACCACCGGCGGCTCCGTTCGCATCGACCAGCTCAAAGGTCTCTGACGCGCCGAACGCCCCCGACCGGTCAGCCGCGCGAGTATCCGGGCCGCGCGCCGAGAGCCGGGATGCTGCTCGCACTGTGCCGCGGCGCAGCTGTCATCCGCCACCCGCCGCGCGCTCAGCCGGGAATGTCGGCTTCGTACTCATCCCGTCGCCACTCGGAGCCTCCGAGCGGATAGTTGTACGCGGGCCGCCCCACGTTCCCGCTCGTCCGGAAGGGATTGCCGTTGTCGTCGATGCGTACGGTGCCCTGCTGGTCGCCACTGGACCACTCCAGCTCCAGGTACCAGCTCACGTTGTGCGCCCGCGCGTCCGCGAAGACGTAGAAGACCTCGGGATCGGACTCACTCACCTTGTACGGGAAGTCGCGCTGACCTGCCTTGGGAGAGATCGCGGGCCGCCCGGCATCGAGGTCCACCCCGAAAGCCGTCGTCTCCACGTTGCCACCGCACCCGACGCCCATCGCGAAGTCGTTCCAGTCGAGCGGAGCGGTCTTCTCCACCACCCGCACATGGAGTTCGTCCAGGACGACGGTGCCACTTCCGGTGCCCTGCACGGTCAGCGCGAGCATCTGCTGCCCGCCGGAGACGGCGCCGAGCGCGGTGACCCACCCGCGCGCGTCCGGCTCACCCGGCGGCGGAACGACCTGCTCGGGCTCCCGGTCGACCAGATAGTGCTGACTGCACGGCCCTTCCCACTTGTACGGATTGACGTCGACGGAGGGCTCAGTGGCCTCATCCTCGGCACCACCGCCCTGGCCCGCCCCGGCCCCACCGCTCCGGGAGGCGGAGGCGGACGGGGAAACCGTAGGACTGCCGCTGCGCGAGGCGGACGGCGAGGCCGAACTGCCCTTCGAGCCGGACGGCTTGGAGCCGCGGGGACGTTCGTCGACGGACGGGGAGGCGGCCCCGACGGACCCCTTCCCGCCCCGGTCGTCATGGCCTTCCCCCTGGCCCGGCACAAGATTCACCACGAACGCGACGGACACGAGGGCGGCGGCCACGGCGGCCCCGGCGAGGACGACGGTACGCCGCCGCCGCGCCACGGGAGCCTCCGTCAGGGGCCGCCGCTCGATCTCGGGAACGGCCTCGGCCTCCGCTTCGGACCCGGCTGTTTCGGACCCCGCGGCCCCGGTTCCGACCTCCGCTTCGGACCCGGCCGCTTCGGGCCCCGCGGCCCCCGTCCCGACCTCCGCTTCGGACCCCGCCGCCTCATCCGCTGTACGCGCCTGCCGTTCCTCCTCCGCAGCGGCTCCGCCCGCCTTCTGCCTCCGCCGGGCATCCGCCAGAACCCACCGCCGGTGCAGCTCCACCAGTTCCTCGGGCGTCGCCTTGCACACCCGCGCGAACCGCTCCACGGGTGCGTAGTCGGTCGGTACGGCATCCCCGTTGACATACCGGTGAAGCGTGGACGTACTCGTGTGCAGCCGCTTTCCGAGCACCCCGTAACTGAGGCCGGACCGCTCCTTCAACCGGCCCAACAGTTCCGAGAATTCGTCGCCCGCCACCATTCCGCCCTCTCTCCACGTCCCGGACCTCCGTTCCAGGGGTAGGTCATTCCCCCAGGTCAGGGCTATCGCAAGCGTTCCAGCGTCCCGGATACCCCGGCAGCCGTAGCGGCCGGGACGGATCACCGCACAAGCTCGGGTCATCCAAACACGCCGCTCCCGGCACCCGGTCGAGCGGCCCATGCCAACACCCGTACCGCACAGGGGGATCACATGTCCACACGCACCAACCGCACCCGCGTGCTCATCGCCGCCGCGCTCACGGCCGCCACGCTGACGTTGACGGCCTGCAACAACGGAGAGGGCGGCCGCGACGAGGGGGCAGCATCGGCAGGATCCGCGTCCACGGCCTCCGCCAACCCTTCCAAGCCTTCGTCCAAAGTGAACGGGGGAACCTCCACCGGGGCGGGACAGACCGATTCGCAGGGCGCGACGTCCGAAGGCTCGACAGGGGGCGCGGCCGGTTCGAGCGGCACGACGGGTTCCGGGGGGTCGTCGGACTCCACGGGCACCTCGGGCTCGAAGGGTTCGGGGGGTTCGAAGGACGACTCGGCGTCCGCGTACCCGCCCTGCTCCAGTGCCTCCACCCGGATGACCGCCACGGAGGTCTCCCGCCCGCTGAACCACCTTCTCCTCACCGTCACCAACACCGGCTCGAAGAACTGCGACCTCGTCGGCTACCCGGCGGTCCGTTTCGGCGAGGCCCAGTCCGTCCCGCCGGCCTTCGAGGACTCCAAGCCGCAGGCGGTGGTCACGCTGGCCCCTGGCGAGTCGGGCTATGCGAGCGTCCTCCTCACGTCCGCGGACGGCAGCGGCTCCAACGGCTACACGGCCAAGTCCCTCGCGGTCTCTTACGGCGAGAACGCGAGCGCCAACCCGTCACTCCCCGCGAAGGGCGTGTACGTCGACGACTCGATCGGCGTCTCGTACTGGCAGTCGACCATGGCCGACGCCCTGGCCTGGTGACACACCGACTCACTGAGCCACGGTGCCCCCGATGCGCGGACCGGTCAGGCCGGCGCTTCCAGTTCGCGTTCGATGGCTGAGGCCGTCGTGGCCAGGGCGCTCACCCAGTGGGGAAGGCGGTCCCGGCGGAAGCGCGCCGTCGGTATGGCGATCGCCACGGCTGCGATCAGACCGTGTGCAGGGGCCCGGACGCGGACGCCGATCGCGGTCAGCCCGGTCTCGGTCTCCTGGTTGTTGAGGGCGAATCCCCGCTTGCGCACCCGGGCCAGTTCGCGCCGCAGCCGGGGCAGGTCGACCTCCGTGTCGCCGTCGTACAGCACGGTGAGGTCCTCGGCGGGAAGGGCGGCGAGGATGGCCTTGCCGCCCGAGGTCAGGTGAGCGGGCAGTGACCGGCCGGCCCGGGTGCCGACCCGCAGGATCTGCGGGGACCGGGACTCCGCCGTCGCCAGGAACCGGGCCTCGGTGCCGGCCAGGACGATGAGGTTGACCGACTCCTCCTTGGCGTCGGCCAGTTCCTGCATATGGGGCAGCGCCACCTCCCTCAGCAGGGTCACCGGAGCCTGGGTGGTGACGGTGGGGCGCAGGACCTCGCCCGCCTGGTAGCGCCGGTCGGGCCGCTGCTCGGCGAAGTCCCGGTAGACGAGCATCGCCAGCAGGCGGTGCGCGGTGGACGGCGAGACGCCCAGACGTTCCGCGGCATCACTGACCCGCATCGGGCCCTCCTGCTGCAGCAGCGTCGCCAGGTGCAGCGCGTGGTCGACCGAGGCGATCGGATATGGCGGCTCGTTCTTCATAGTAGAAAAACGTATCCCCCTCAGCAGAACACTGGCAACGTTGCCGGTATCAACCCGTACCAAGTCGTCCCGCTGAGGACTGGGAGTACAGGCATGACCACCACCCCGTCTCCGGTGACCATCCGCGCCACCGACGGCCCGGGACAGCCCGAGCGCACCCCCCAACTCGAGTCGCTCTACCGACAGTTCGAGTCGGAACTGCTCGTCCCGCTGTGGGCCGAGATCGGCGAACTGATGCCGGCCGAGCCCCACTCCAAGGCCCTTCCGCACCTGTGGCGCTGGCGCAACCTGATGCCGATGGCGGAACAGGCCGGGAGCCTGGTTCCCGTGGGACGCGGCGGCGAGCGCCGCGCCATCGCGCTGGCCAACCCGGGCCTGGGCGGGCGCCCGTTCGCCACGCCGATGCTGTGGGCGGCGATCCAGTACCTCAAGCCGCACGAGGACGCACCGGTTCACCGGCACACCCAGAACGCGTTCCGCTTCGTGGTCGAGGGCGAGGGCGTGTGGACCGTCGTCAACGGCGACCCCGTGGCCATGCGCCGCGGCGATTTCCTGCCGCAGGCCGGCTGGCACTGGCACGGCCACCACAACCGCAGCGACCGGCCGATGGCCTGGATCGACGGGCTGGACATCCCCTTCCAGCACTACACGGACGCGACGTTCTTCGAGTTCGGCACCGACGACGTCGGCACCCGCGAGACCCCGGAACGCTCCCGCTCGGAGCGGCTGTGGGCCCACCCGGGCCTGCGCCCTCTCACCCACCTGACGCCCACGCCGGCCACCCCGCTGCTCGCCTACCGCTGGGAGTACACCGACCGCGCGCTGTCCGACCAGCTCGCGCTGGAGGCCGAGGGCTGCACGGCGACGGTCGAGCCGGGGCACGCGGCGGTCCGCTACACCAATCCGACCACGGGCGGCGACGTACTGCCGACGCTCCGCACCGAGTTCCACCGGCTCGCGCCGGACACGGCGACCGCCGCCGTACGGGAGGTCGGCTCGTCGGTCTTCCAGGTCTTCGACGGCACGGGCGAGGTCACGGTGGGCGAGGCCCGCTGGACCGTCGAACGCGGCGACCTCTTCGTCGTCCCCTCCTGGACCACGCTCAGCCTGGCCACCGACACCGGCCTCGACCTCTTCCGCTTCAGTGACACACCCGTCTTCGAACGGCTCCACCTCGACCGCACCTACCAGGAAGGCCCCCACGCATGAAGCTGGCGACCGTACGCACGGCCGACGGACTGCGCACCGCCCGCGTCGAGGACGGACAGTACGTCGACCTCGGCCCGGGCGACGTGGGCAGCCTGCTCGCCCACGACGACTGGCGCACCCGTGCCGCGGCCACGGGCGGAGCGACCCTCGCCGTCGAGCCCACCGACCTCGCCCCGGTGATCCCGCACCCCGGCAAGATCGTGTGCGTGGGCCTCAACTACCGCACCCACATCACCGAGATGGGCCGTGACCTGCCCGAACACCCCACTCTGTTCGCCAAGTTCACCGAAACACTGATCGGTCCCTACGACACTCTCACCCTGCCGCCCGAGTCCCCCACGGTGGACTGGGAGGCCGAACTCGTCGTGGTCGTCGGCAAGCGGGTGCGGCGCGCGGACCGGGCCACCGCGGAGGCGGCCATCGCCGGATACACCGTCATGAACGACGTCTCCATGCGCGACTGGCAGTTCCGCACCAAGGAGTGGCTCCAGGGCAAGACCTGGGAAGCCAGCACCCCCCTCGGCCCTTGCCTGCTCACCGCGGACGAACTCGCGCACGACGCCGCGATCAGCTGCGAGATCGACGGGGAGTCCCTGCAGAAGTCCACCATCGCCGACCTGCTGTTCGACGCCGCCGACCTGGTCTCGTACATCTCGACCATGATCACCCTCAACCCCGGCGACCTCATCGCCACTGGCACCACCGGCGGCGTGGGCCACGCCCGCAAGCCTCCCCGCTACCTCCAGGACGGCCAGACGCTGGTCACGACCGTCGAGGGCATCGGCACCCTGTCCAACCCGGTACGGCGCGCCCCGGAAAGCACCTCCGCATGACCACGGGCACGCCGGCTCGCAGCCTTCGCTGGATGGCCGAGGGGCACGCGTACTTTCTCTCGCAGCTCAAGGCGGTGGGCGACGAGGAGCTACGAGGCCCCAGCCGCCTGCCCGGCTGGTCGGGCCGGCACCTGCTCTCCCACGTCGGGCACAACGCCAAGGCCCTGGGACGGCTGGCCCACTGGGCGGCGACGGGCGAGCCCACACCCATGTACCCGAGCCCGGACGCACGGGCCGAGGAGATCGAGTCCGGCGCCGCCTGGCCCGTGCCGCACCTGCGCGCCTTCGTCGAAGCCGAGCACGACCGGCTCGCCGCCGCCCTGGACCGCCTCACCGACCCGAAGTGGGACGCCGAGGTCGTCACCGCCCAGGGCCGCACCGTCCCGGCGCGCACCATCCCCTGGCTGCGCAGCCGCGAAGTGTGGATCCACGCCTGCGACCTGCCGTCCGGCGGCGACTTCTCGGCCTTCCCGGAGGACTTCGTCGACGCGTTGATCGAGGACGCGCTCACGCGCCGTCGTACCGGGCAGGGCCTACGGCTCCAGGTGCGGGCGACCGACCGGGAGGGCCGTACCGACGAGAGCCCGGCCGTCGTCGAGGGAACCGCAGCCGACCTCGCGCGCTGGCTCACCGGACGCGGCACACCCGTACGACTCCATACGACAACGGGGGCGCCGCTCCCCGAGCTGCCGCCGTGGCTGTGACCACACGCAGAACGAACGCCGTCGCCACCGGGCTGTGCCGCACGACCTGAGCGTGCGCCGCCAGGCCACGCCCTTCCCGCTGCCCGCCGTGCTCGGCCAGGAGTGGGTGGGTGTCTGTACAGGCGGCTTCAGGCGGCGGCCCTGGACCCGGCCGTGCGTCGCCGGAGCGCCGGCGTGGTGAGCGAGGGCGGCGTCCAGGCGCCGTCCGGGGGATAGATGTCGGTTCCGGGCGGCACGATGTCGTCGATCCGGTCGAGGACGGCGTCGTCCAGCATCACGGACCTGCCCTTGAGCGTGTTCCGCAGCTGCTCCATCGTGCGCGGGCCGATGATCACCGACGTGACGGCTGGATGCGCGAGCGGGAAGGCGATGGCCAGCTCCGGCAGCGAACAGCCCACTTCCTCGGCCACGGCAACGAGCTGCTCGACCGCCTCCAGCTTCGCGGCGGTGCGAGGCGCCGAGGGATCGAAGCGGTCCGGCGTCAGGGTGGGACGTCCGCTGCTCAGATCGAGATCCCGGCCCTTCCGGTAGCGGCCGGTCAGGAACCCCGACGCCAGCGGGCTCCAGGTCAGCACCCCCATGCCCAGGCGCTGCGCCACCGGCAGCACGTCCTTCTCGATGCCTCGGGCCAGCAGCGAGTAGGGCGGCTGCTCGGTACGGAACCGCTGGAGCCCGCGACGGTCGGCCACGTGGTGCGCCTCGACGATCTCGTGCGCGGGGAACGTGGAGCAGCCGAACGCCCTGATCTTGCCCTGTCGCACGAGATCGGTCAGGGCGGAGAGTGTCTCCTCGATGTCGGTCGTATGGTCCGGCCGGTGCACCTGATACAGGTCGATCCAGTCCGTTCCCAGCCGCCGCAGGCTCTCCTCCACCTCCCGGACGATCCAACGCCGTGAGTTGCCGCCCCGGTTGGGGCCGTCGCCCATGGGGAAGTGGACCTTGGTCGCAAGTACGACGTCGTCGCGGCGGTCTTTCAGCGCCTTGCCGACGATGGTCTCCGACTCTCCGGCCGAGTACATGTCGGCGGTGTCGACGAAGTTGATTCCCTCGTCGAGCGCGGCATGGATGATCCGGACGCACTCGTCGTGGTCGGCATTACCAACGGAACCGAACATCATGGTGCCGAGGCAGTACGCGCTGACCTCTATGCCGGTCCCGCCCAGAACGCGGTGGCGCATGCATCTCTCCTTCAACGTCGTCCTGTCGCGAATGCCGCGACATTACGAGTTGGAGTCCGCTCCAAGGCAAGCAGCCACCGCAAGCAGCCACCTCCGCTCGGTCCGGCCGCGAGCCCGCATGGCGGTGTGAGCCCCGCCCGCGCCGGTGCACTCAGCTGGAACTGTCGGGCTCTTCCTTCGCGGCGCGGCGGTACTCGGCGTTGATGCGCTGCGCTTCCTCAAGCTGGTCCTCAAGGATGACGATGCGGCAGGCAGCCTCGATCGGGGTCCCCTGGTCGACGAGTTCGCGGGCGCGAGCGGCGATCCGCAGCTGGTAGCGGGAGTACCGCCGGTGCCCGCCTTCCGAGCGGAGCGGAGTGATCAGACGGGCCTCACCGATGGCCCGCAGGAAGCCGGGGGTGGTGCCGAGCATTTCGGCGGCCCGGCCCATCGTGTACGCGGGGTAGTCGTCGTCGTCCAGACGACCGCTGAGCGGAGTATCTGCTGTCATTTACACCTCTTGTACGACGCGTCGAGGGGCCCTGGTGCCGTGCGGCACCAGGGCCCCGAAGGGATTGAACACCATCTGTCGGCCCTACTGCTGTGCCGACCTGCTGTTTCCGCTACCCGGCCCGGGAGAGGGCCGGGAGAGCGGGGATCGCGGATTCGTGACCGGGGACCACCTTCCAATCCGGGGTCTTGCGGTACCCGGCCGAATGCTTCCTGGGCCGGGCGATCCTGATGGCGTCTGCTCCCTCCTTCCTTTCCTCCGAATGATGTGCACTGCTGGTGTTGCTGTCGGCGGCCCCTCGACCTGCGAGCCGCCCAGTGCGACTGTCAGTCCCGTCACCGTCCTGCGAACAACGTGGCTTCGGAACTCCACAGTCACCCTGACCTGCGAACTTCGTGTACCGCTGCCCGGCAGTTCGTGTCTGCCGGGCTTCCTTGACCGATTCTACGAAAGGAACCTTAACTAGATCACCGGCCAATGTCTACTCCGGCGAGCATAGATTTCGGAGCTCTCGAGGCGTAAGTATTTTGCGCCAGCCGACAGCGGCGGCACGGTGGGCCATGCGCTCCAGCGCCCCGGTCCCTCACCGCGCCGGTTCGCCGGCCGCACGTCGGCGCCCGAGGTCACGTACGGGAAATGAGCACAGAGGACCGACCGCTGCATAAAATCGGCTCTCATGTCGAAACCTGACGACCTGCTCGCGGACATCGCCGCCAAGGTGGAGTCCGCGCAAAGCAATCAGATGTCGCTGACTGTGGTTGTCGGCGGTGCTGTCATCACCGGCCGACTGGCGCCCGAAGCCGTGTGGCGGGAGCGAGTGTCGGAGGTGCTGAAGGACTCGGACCGTCTCGGCCAGTTCTCCGGTGTCTTCGCAGCCGACCGGACAGAGGACCGAACCGACCGTGGCGAGGCGCCCACGCATCTGCACTTCCATCTCGCCCGGATCCTGCAGGGCAGTGTCGGGATCCCCGAGACGGGTGGAATGTACCGAGTCGCGATCAGCGACGTCGGTGCCTGGACCGTGGGGGACTTCAGTTACTCCGAACCGTGAGACGCCCCACGACGAGGGCCCTGCCGACGTGTGTCGGCAGGGCCCTCATCGTTGTTCTGTCGCTGTTCTGGTGCCGGCTTCCGCCGGTCCTCATGGTTTCAGGAGACGGGCCTGCCGAGCAGGGCCGATGCGGTCTGCAGCGGTGTGAGGACGCGCGCGGCGGGTGCGCTCTCCTCGCCGTTGCGGCAGGTGAAACCGAGGCGGCTCATGGCGCGGGTGACTTCCCCGCTGGTGAAGTCGCGGCGGTCCTGCCGGGTGATGACTTCGCCCACTTGCTTGACGGGATAGTGGCGGCGGCCGATGACCACGGACTCACCCGTGACGGCCTCGGGCTTGATGCCCTTCATGGAGGCCAGTACCTCGTGCTTGGTGAGCTCGAACGGGAACCGGGCGATGACACAGCGCATGATGCCTCACAGGGATGGAGTACGAGTCGGGGCTGACCGGCTGAGGCGGGTCAAGGGGAGAGGGCGAGCACGCCCGGTGGTCGAACGGCACCGAGGAGATCCCGTAGACGGACCCGGTCCGTGTAGGCGGAGCTTTCGCGGACGACGAGGAGCTGGGCCCGGGTGATCGAGCTGGTGAACTGCTCGTCCTTGTCACACACCAGCAGATGCTCGACATGTGCACCGGCCATGACGGACAGGGCCACCTCGACGGTCATGTCGTCAGGGACCCGCAGTCCCGATACGCCGATGACCTCGGTCAGGGCCGGGAGCACGGAGGCAGGCTCCGTAGGGCGCTGCAGCAGCTGGACCGGCGTCAAGGTGGAGCCTCCTGCAAGGACGGGCCTGCGAAGTCGGGTGAGGTGTCTGCCCACGAGGGTTCTAGGCCGCCGGGTTGGAGGCGGACGGCCGCTGTGCCGCGCGGCGTGCGGCCTCGCCGGTGGACCGGCCCTGGCCGGCGCGGCCGCGGCCGCGCCGGCGGCCACGGGACGGGGACGAGGAAGAGGCGCCGCGCCGGGGGCGTTCCACGACCGGCGCTGTGATGACGACCGGGACGCCCGAGGGCGCCTGAGCGCCTGTGATGCGGGTCAACTCCGCTTCACCCGAGTTCACCTGGGTTGTCTGAGGGGTGATGCCGGCGGCGGCCATCAGCCGGCTCATGTCGCGGCGCTGGTTGGGGGTCACCAGGGTGACCACGCTGCCGGACTCACCGGCGCGCGCAGTGCGGCCGCCACGGTGCAGATAGTCCTTGTGGTCGCTGGGCGGATCGACGTTCACCACCAGATCGAGGTTGTCCACGTGGATTCCGCGCGCCGCGACATTGGTCGCCACCAGTACCGTCACATGCCCGGCCTTGAAGCGCTCCAGGGTCCGTGTGCGCTGCGGCTGGGACTTGCCACCGTGCAGGGCGCCGGCGCGGACGCCGCTGTTCAGCAGATGCTCGGTCAGCCGGTCCACCGCGTGCTTGGTGTCCAGGAACATGAGCACCCGGCCCTCGCGTGCCGCGATCTCGGTGGTGGTCCGATGCTTGTCCGTGCCGCGTACGTGGAGTACGTGGTGCTCCATGGTGGTGACCGCACCCGCGGACGGGTCGACGGAGTGGACCACCGGGTCGTTCAGATAGCGGCGGACCAGCAGGTCGACGTTGCGGTCCAGGGTGGCCGAGAAGAGCATCCGCTGCCCCTCGGGACGCACTTGGTCGAGCAGCGCGGTGACCTGGGGCATGAAGCCCATGTCGGTCATCTGGTCGGCCTCGTCGAGGACGGTGATGGCGACGCGGTCCAGTCGGCAGGCGCCGCGGTCGATGAGGTCCTTGAGCCGGCCCGGCGTGGCGACGACGACCTCCGCACCGCCACGCAGTGCCCCGGCCTGCCTGCCGATCGACATCCCGCCGACCACTGTGGTCAGCCGCAGCCGCACAGCTCGGGCGTACGGAGTGAGCGCGTCGGTGACCTGTTGGGCGAGCTCGCGGGTGGGTACGAGGACGAGGGCCAGCGGCTGCCGGGGTTCGGCGCGCTGACCGGCCGTACGGGCGAGGACGGCGAGGCCGAAGGCGAGCGTCTTGCCCGAACCGGTGCGGCCACGGCCGAGTACGTCGCGGCCGGCGAGGGAGTTCGGCAGAGTCGCCGCCTGGATCGGGAACGGTGCGGTCACGCCCTCGTGGCCGAGCGCGGCCAGCAACGGCGCAGGCATGGCGAGATCGGCGAACGTCTCGACGGCACCGAGCGCGGGGGTGATCGTCTTCGGCAGCGCGAACTCGCCCTGGGGAGCGGCCTGTCGACGTCCATGACCTTGGGGGCGGCCCGGAGCACCGGAGCGGCCGGGCACTGCGGTTCCGGACCCGGCTCCGTAGCGGCTGCCGCCCCTCTTGGAGCCGGAACCTCCGGCGCGAGTGCGGACGAAGCGATCGTTTGTACGCGTGCGGTTCATGCGGAACCTTCCTTGATATGGCACGAATCAAGGAATTCCCGCAGCAAATGAGCAGCGCAGAGAATCGCGAGAACGAGCCGAAGACAATGCGGAATCGAATGGGATCCCGAAGGGAACGTGCAGGGAGTGCACAGGTGACGCGCGTGGGATTTTTCTCTCACGAGAATGGTGAGATCCCGGCGGCAGGATCAATGGGGTCATGACCGTGGCCCCTGGACGACCCTGCGGCTGAAATTGTGGTTGTCAGGTACGGTCGGGCAGGCAGCCCGCGCCCTGAAAACCCATCAGCTGGGGCCCGCACCCCACGGTGCGGGCCCCAGCTGCGACGTACGTGTCAGCGTCAGGCGGGAACGATGTTCTCGGCCGTCGGGCCCTTCTGGCCCTGCGCGATGTCGAAGGTCACCTTCTGGCCTTCCGAGAGCTCACGGAAGCCCTGAGCGGCGATGTTCGAGTAGTGAGCGAAGACATCGGCGCCGCCGCCGTCCTGCTCGATGAAGCCGAAGCCCTTTTCTGCGTTGAACCACTTCACGGTGCCGGCAGCCATATTGAATCTCCTTTGGGGCGGTGTTCGGAGTCCACACTGCGCGGACTCCGCGTCGTCGAGATGATCACCCCGCCGGAAAATAACCGGAAATGTAAGGAGCTCTACCGGCGTATGAAACCGGTGAGGGCACTCCCAAGCGTTCGGGAACCACAACTGCAACTGGGACCGACAGTATCACGGGGCGATCGATCGTGTGCGTTGAATAGTTCTGCTCCACCTGTCGAGTAAGGAACCTTCATCGAGCGTGGCGTCTATTTCTCATTTCGCGGCCACAGATATTGGCTCGCCCGGACCCCAGCGTTTCTGGCCGACGGGCGTCGCACGACGAATGCTGTGTGGTCGACGGCGCGGCCCACCGCTGGCGGCCGCGACGCGAACCACCTCCTTCCGCGGTTGTCGGCTGGGCGACCTCCCCTCGTACGAGCTCAGCGGGGCCGAGGCCGAAGGCCCAGGTAGGTCATCACCACCGCGGGCCCGACGCCGCGCGTCCATCTCGCAGCATCGCCGACGGGACACGCACTCGCCGGACCTCGCTGTCACGCAGTCAGACGCGTCACTCCTGCTGCCGATTGGAGTTGTGGAACATGTCCATTGCGGTGTGGGGGCATATCGGGAGGCAACACTGATGCACAGGTCTGCATACGAGCAGATGGAACTCTGCGTGAAGGAGTACATGCCGACGAATCGGCGGCACCGGGTCGTGGATCTGGGGTCGCGTGTGTCAGACAAACAGAGTGTCACGCATAAAGACATGCTGGGTCAGCACGACATCGACTATGTGGGCGTCGATGTGCTCGATGGACAGAATGTGGATGCCGTCATGGCCAAGCCGTACCGCATTCCAGTCAAGTCCAACAGTGCGGACTTTGTGCTCTCGGGTCAGGCATTCGAGCACATTCCGTTCTTCTGGGCAACGATGATGGAGATCGCGCGTGTGCTGAAGCCCAGGGGAATGGCATTCATCACGGCACCGTCGCGCGGCCATGTGCACGATGCACAGGATTGCTGGCGCTACTACCCAGACGGGTTCCGGGCCATGGCTGCGTACTCGGGACTCGAATTGCGCGAGGCCTACACAGATTTCCCGCCGATGACGGGAATCCGGCACAATTACGCGGCCATTGACGCCAAACACGCCTACTGGGGTGATTCCGTCGGGGTCTTCCAGAAGCCCCGTCGCTACCGCCGACTGCCGATGTTCTTCGTACGCGAACTGACTGTCTGGTGGGCCAACCGCGTTGGAGGTGTCCAGAACACACCCCTGCCCAAGCCAGTCGAAGGGCGTGCGCTCTGCGGCCGCCCTGCGGACGTGCCGGAGTGATGACCGCGGTGGACGTGAACTGGCGGCCGAAGCCGCGCGAGGAGCCTGTGATGCGCCCCTGGCCGACCCGGGCGGCCGGGCATGCGGACACGACGGTCACGTACCCGCATGAGCGCAACGAGGGCGAAAAGGACGTCGGCCAGCCCGCCGACTCTGACCATCACGGTTGCCGGTCTAAGCCGGTATGGAGACCGGGAGATCACCTTCGGCCCGCACGTCGGGGCTGGGCCGTGCCTCTGTGAGCAGCTGGCCGTGTTGCTGACGAACCATCCGGACGCGGCGGTCGTCGTCTGCGACATCTCCGCTGTCGAGCGGCTCGCGCCGGCCGACCTCGACCACTTCGCCCAGCTACGGCCGGACCGCGCGGCGCGCCGGTCGGGACCGGGTGCTGTGCGGCGTCGTGCCTCGGCTGCAGCTGCGGCTGACCGGCCTGGGCGGGGTGTTTGGAGGAGAGGCCGGCGAGGCAGATCTCCGCGGGGCCGGCGGTGAGTCGCATGGGCAGTCCCCATCGTGAGCGTGATGGTCGAAGCAGCGCCTGCGGGGGACGGGTTCCGGCGCCCTTGCCCCGCGTCTCGCGGCGAGTTCCTCCGAACCCGCACCTGAGGGCGCGCGTCAGGACGGGGAAGAACTGCGGTGACGAGGAAGGTCAGTCCGGCGAAGGCGGCGAGGGCGATCTGAACGGTGCGAGTGTCAGCATGTCTTGACGACTCCGCCCGGACGGCATGTCCTTCCTCGGCCGGACAGCCGATTCGACGCGGCGCAGCTCGGCCATTCGGCCGACCCGCCGGTCGGCCGTTCTTCCCTAGCCTTCGACCGTGAACACCAAAACACCGTTCCCCGCAGGGCGTGCTCGGGCCCGGCGTCTCCAACTGAACCTGCCGATCGTCTCGTTGGCGACCTACGCCGGCCTCGCCCTGCTGTGGCTGTTTGACGTGGCGGCCTGGTCGTCATGGGACGTCCCGGCCGGGGCCACGGACTCCGAGTTGGACCGGCTCGGTCTCGTGCCCCTGTGCAGCGGACTCGTGGCGGCCCTGATCCTGCTCCTGCCCGCCCGCTGGATACGTCTGGAGACCCGGGCCTGGATCACCGCCCTCCTCTCACTGGCCCTGACCGCCTTTGCTGTCACCACCCACCTGCTGCCGGAAGAGTGGAGCTTCCTGGAGCTCGCCTGCCTGCTGATCCTGCTGGTACGCGTCTGCCGTACGACGTCGGCACTCGCCGTCGCGGTGGCGCTGGTCGTGACGCTCGGCGCCGCGGCGATCGTCCTTCCCTACCGGATGTGGGGCGATCCGCAGTGGCCGAGCAGCTTCGCCACCTTCTTGACGTTGGCCGCCGGCGGGGCGGTCGCACTCGGCTGCTATCTGCGGTCGCTGGACGCCCGCCGGGCCCGTGCGGTCGTCGCCGTGCGTGAGGGCGAGAGGATGGAACTGGCCCGGGACCTGCACGACTTCATCGCCCACCACGTCACCGGGATCGTCGTCCAGGCGGACGCCGCCCGCACCGTACTGCCCATCGCCCCCGACCAGATCGACCCGATCCTCGAGAACATCCGCAAGGCCGGAATGGAGACGCTGGACTCGATGCGCCGTCTGGTGCGTGTGCTGCGCGAGGAGGAGAACCGCACGCTGCGGCCCGGCGAACTCGTCCCCCAACTCGCCAAGATGGTCTCCGACTTCTCCTCGGGCGGCGAGCAGGACGCGAGCCTGCACCTCGGGACGGCGGCCCGCACGACGAAACTCGCGCCTGAGGTGGAGACCTCCGTGCAGCGCGTCGTGCAGGAGGCGCTGACCAACGTGCGCCGGCATGCCCCCGGAGCCACGGTTGCGGTCCGCGTCGACGCCGAGGACGACCGGCTGCGGGTGGAGGTACGCAACTCTGCCCCCCGCGAACGGTCCACCGTCCCGGCCGGGGGGCGAGGCGGGTTCGGCATCGTCGGCCTGCGCGAACGCGTCGAAGCGGTCGAGGGCACGCTGGAGACGGGGGGCACGGCGGACGGCGGCTGGCGAGTCACCGCCGTCTTCCCCGTACTGTCCACAGCTGTGGAAGGATCACCGGCGTGAGCACCTCCGCGACCAGGGTCCTGATAGCCGACGACCAGGAGATGGTGCGCACCGGATTCCGCCTGATCCTGAACACTCAGCCCGGCATCGAGGTGGTCGGCGAGGCGGAGGACGGCGCCGAGTGCGTGGAAATGGCCCGCCGGCTGCGCCCCGACGTCTGCCTGGTCGACATCCGGATGCCGAAGCTGGACGGCCTGGACGTCACCCGGGCGCTGGCCGGACCCGGGGTGCTGGACCCGCTCCGGGTCGTGGTGGTGACCACGTTCGACCAGGACGACTACGTCCACACCGCACTGAGCAACGGCGCCTGCGGCTTCCTGCTCAAGGACGCCGGTTCCGCGCTGCTCATCGAGGCGGTACGGGCCGCGGCACGAGGCGACGCACTGGTCTCGCCCGCCGTGACCCTGCGCCTGCTGGAACAACTGCAGGACAGGCAGCCGCCCTCGGCGCACGGCGGTGGCGCGGGGCCCCACCCGCTGACCGACCGTGAGCTGGATGTCGCGCGACTCGTGGCGGTCGGCCGGACCAACCAGGAGATCCGCGCGGAACTGGTCCTGTCCCTGTCCACGGTGAAGACGCATCTCACGAACATCCAGACCAAACTGGGTGTGCGCAACCGCGTCGAGATCGCCGCCTGGGCCTGGGAGAACGGCGCGGTCCGCCCACCCCGCTGACGCCTGGTCGGTCCTTTTCTGCCCCCTCATGAGGGAGCCTCATGAGGGGGCCCCATGAGGGAGCCCCATGAGGTCGCGTCACGCCCATCGCTGTGACGTACAACACCTCCGCAGGAAAACCGTTGAGCCGGCCGGGGCGTCTGTCTGGCGTGAGATCACGACAGGGAACGTTGGCGGAGGCGGACGAGGAACGGCTCGTCCGCCTTGTCGCCAAGGGCGACCGCGCCGCGTTCGAGGAGTTGTACCGGCGGACGTCGCCGTGGATGGCGGTGCGGCTGCGACGCCGCTGCTCGGACGAGCAGATCGTCGCCGAGGTCATGCAGGAGTCGTATCTGGCGGTGTGGCGGGCGGCCGACGCGTTCGCCGGTTCGGCGGTCGGCGGTTCGGCGGTCGGCTGGCTGTGGACGATCGCGTCGCGCCGCCTCGTCGACGCCTTCCGCCGGCGCGCGCGCCACGCCCAACCGCCCGTGGCGGCGAGTGCCGAGGCTGTCGTACCGGCCGCTGAGGACGAGGTGCTGGCGGCCACGGTCGGCGGCGACGTCGGGGACGCACTACGGCGGCTCGCGCCGGAGTTGCAGGACGTGCTGCAGGCCATGGTGCTCGACGGGCTGTCCGTCCGCGAGACCGCGGTCCTGCTCGGGGTGCCCGAGGGCACCGTCAAGACCCGTGCCCGGCGGGCGAGAATCGAGATGCGGAAGGCGCTGTCATGAGCGGGGAACATGCGTCGGAGCGGCTGATCGGCCGGTACGCGGGCGGCGAGGCGGGAATCCCCGGCGACGAGGTGTGGGCGCTCGAAGTCCATCTGGACGCCTGTGCGGTGTGCCGCGGCCGGCTCTCGTCGGTCGTCCGGGAGCAGGACGCGGCGGTGGGTTCGCTGGTCGAGGGCGTCTGGTCGGAGCTGGAACCGCTGCTGGGGGCGCACGCCCCAGCGCCGCGGCCCCGGCAGCGGCTCGGGTGGCTGTCGACGTGGGCGTCGCCGGTGATGGTGCCCTGGCTGGTGATGACCGTGGTCGTCACGCTCGTCGCCGTGGTGTGCGACCGGTTGACCGGGCGCCTCGGCGAAGGTGTCTCGGTGGTGCAGCTGTTGGCACCGGTACTGCCCGTACTCGGCGTCGCCGCCTCCTGGTCCCGCGGGCTCGACCCGGCGTACGAACTGACCGCCGCCGCACCCAGGGCCGGACTTCACCTGGTGCTCCGGCGGACGGCGTCGGTGCTCGCCGTGGTGATACCCGCGCTGCTGGTGGCCGGGTGGTCGACGGGCGCCACGGCCGCGCAGTGGCTGCTGCCCTGCCTGGCCTTCACCACCGGGACCCTCGCGCTCGGCGGGCTGGTGGGGGTGACCCGGGCGGCGGTCGCGCTGGTGGTGGTGTGGGCGGCCGTGATCGTGGCACCGGCCCTGGCACTGAGCCGTACGTCCTTCGCCCTGCAGCCCGGCGTCCTGCCCGGTTGGGCCGCGGGCTTCCTCCTCGGGGCGGTGGTGGTGGCCGTCCGCAGGGACGCCTACGCCCGCCTGGGTGCCCACCGCTGACTGCTCTTCATATATGACCTGCTCACATCTGGGCTGCTCTGGGCTGCTCACATCTGCTGACAATCAAGTGCAATCGAAAGGGCGACAACATATGCGCGCGGTGAGCGCGGCCGAAGTCGCACCGACGTCCTACGCCTGGGAGATCCGGGCCGAGGGGCTGAAGGTGCGGGCCGGTCTTCGCAGGATGGCCGTCGACGGGCTCGACCTGTCGCTCGGCACCGGAGTGCACGGGCTGCTCGGGCCCAACGGCGCCGGCAAGACCACCCTCATCCGTTCTCTGGCCACGGTGCTCCGGCCGGCCGGCGGAACCCTGGAACTGCTCGGCACGTCCCTCGGCGGCGCTACGGATCTGCGGGAGCTGCGCCGCCTGATCGGTTATCTGCCACAGGACTTCGGGTACTACAAGCGCTTCACGGTCCGTGAGTTCGTCGAGTACATGGCGTGGCTGAAGGAGGTGCCCCGGAGGGACATCCCGGCGGCCGTTCAGCGTGCTGTCGAGCGGGTGGGGCTGGCGGACCGGGCCGACGACCGGATGCGGACCTTGTCAGGCGGCATGGTGCGACGTGCCGGCATCGCTCAGGCGATCGTCAACGATCCGCGGATTCTGCTGCTCGACGAGCCGACGGTCGGGCTGGACCCGGCGCAGCGGCTGCGCTTTCGCGAGTTGCTCCACGAACTCGGCACCGACAGCTGTGTCGTGGTGTCGACGCATCTGGTGGAGGACGTCGCGGCGGCCTGCACGGCGGTCGTGCTCTTCGCCGAGGGCAAACTGGTGTTCCACGGCACGCCGGACGGGCTGGCCGCCGCGGGCGGCCCGAAGGACGTGGGCGACAGCCCGATCGAGCGCGGCTATTCGGCGCTGCTCGCACGTCCCGACCAGGAGCGGGGTGCCTGGTGAACGGGCGGATTCTGCGGATCGAACTGCGGCGGTCGACCGCGCCCTGGGTGGGCCTGCTCGTCCTGCTGGTCGCGCTGGCGTTCCTCCACCTGCTCAGCGGACCGTGGTGGAAAGGCCCCGAGATGTGGACCGCGCAGTGGACGTCCGCCGCGCGGTGGGAGCGGTTCCTGCTGGCGTTCCTGTGGCCCCTGGCGACAGGAGCCGGAGCTGTGCAAGGTCTGCGCGACCACCGCTCGGGGATGCGGGAGCTGCTCGCGACCGTGCCGCGCCCCGGCTGGCAGCGGGCGGCGAAGACCGCGGGCGCGTCGGCGCTCACGCTGACCGTCGCCTACCTGCTGGTGTTCCTTGTCGGAGCGGTGCAAGTGATCGCGGGCGACGGGTACTTCCATCTGGCCTGGCTGCCGATCCTGGCGGTCGGCGTACTGGGACTCGTGGCCGGAGCCTGGCTGGGCATGGGCATCGGCCGCACCGTTCCTTCCGCGCTCACTCCACCGGTGCTGGCCGTGGCGTCCCTCGTGGCCATGGTGTCCCTGGTGGTGGTGATGGACGCGGCGGCCGAGGGCGCGGTGCCGAACCGGGTCGCGCTGCTCTCCCCGGCGCTGCCGGAGGTGAACGATGTGTTCGTCACCGTCGCGGGCCGCGTCAGCCTGGGGCAGGCTCTCTGGCTGCTCGGCGTGGCCGCCACCGGATTCCTGCTGCTGGCGGCCGCGGAACGGCGTGCGCGGCTGCTCGCACTGCTGCCGCTCGCCCTGGGCGCGGCGGTTGCCCTGCCGATCCTGCCGTCGGATCAGGCACGAGCCTTCGTCGTCGACGCGGGTGCGACGGCACCGGTGTGCAGCGGCCGGGTCTGCGTCACCGAAGTGAGCAGGACCAGGCTCGCCACGCTCGCCGGCCCGGGCGAGGACGCGTTGCGGCTCCTGGCGAAGCTGCCGGGCGCACCCGGCTCGGTCCGGGAGGCGACCGGCGCGTGGCCGCCCCGCACGCGGCAGTCACGGACCGCCGATGCCGTGCCCGTGGACTTCGATGCCCCGGGATTCCGCGGAAATACGGTCGGCGAGGAACTCACCCGCAGCCTGCTCGCCGGCGCCGGAACGCCACCGTGCCTCGACGAAGAGGGTGATTACGGTCCCCGGTCCGTCCGCGAACGGGCCGCGCGGAACGTCGCGGCGGCCTGGTTCCTCGGTGAGCTGCGTCCCCACCACTCCGCCTATCTGCGCGACGAGATCGACGCGCTGGCCCGGCCCGCGTGGAACGCGCTGCGCGCGCTGCCGGCGGACGAGCAGCGTGCCCGGATCACGGCGCTGCGGGCGGCCGCGCTGTCCTGCGGCGGCGACCTGCTGGACGTGCTGGCGGGGAAGGCGCCCCGTTGAGGTGGCTGACGCTGTACGCGCGCTCCCGGCAGGTACCCGCCTCGCTGGCCCTGGTGCTGATCGGCGCCGGGACGGTGTGGGCGCTCGCGCAGGGCACGGGCGAGGGGCCGGGTGATCCGAGGACGGCCGCACTGGTGCTGACCGCGGCGGTCGCGGTGGCTGCGGCAGGACTGAGCGGGCAGGACCACGCGCTGGACCGGACGGCCGCGTTCGGCTGGGTGCCCCGGCGTGCGGCGCATGTACTGCTCATCGGAGCGGTCACCGGGGCGGTGCTGCCGGCACTGGCGTTCATGGGTGACGACGTGGCACCGACGGGGTTCATCGTCCGGGACGCCGCCGGGCTGACGGGGCTGGTCGCGATCGGGGCCGCGGCGTTCGGCGGGCAATTCGGCTGGACACTGCCGTTCGGCTGGCTCTCGGCCGCACTCTTCGTCCCGCCCTCGGCCGGGGGACCGGTCCAGGTGGCCACCTGGATGCTGCAGCCCCCGGACACCGCCGCCGCCACCTGGACCTCACTGACCCTCGCGGCCGTAGGCACCCTGGCCTACGCGCTGACCGGCCCCCGGCGCTGACGCGGGGTGTGATCGCCATCAGTCCCCGCCGGGGCCGGGCTGGGCGACACTGCTCGCCTGCACGGCCGAACCGCATTCCCGCTCGGCGCGGGCCCTGACGTTCCTGGCCAACCGGGCCGCCACCCCTGGGCGGGTCGAAAGTGCAGGCCACGCGTAGCATTTTGGCCGTGACCGGTGAGAGTGATCTGCGAAAACTGCTGAGTGGGATGCGTCCGACGCTGAATCCGGGCCGCTACGTGTTCACCACTGTCGAGGGTGGTGTGCCCTCCGGCGTCACCCCGGTGGTCACGGTCGCCGAGCAGGAGGGCCTGACCCTGGTCGTACGGCTGGAGGAGGCGGACGCGGTGGGGTTGGAGTACGAGTATGTGGCCGGCTGGATCACGCTGCGCGTCCACTCCGCGCTGGAGGCGGTCGGGCTCACCGCCGCTGTCGCGAGGGAACTCGCCGATGCCGGCCTGAGCTGCAACGTCGTTGCCGGTTTCCACCACGACCACCTGTTCGTGCCGTACGAGCACGCCGCTCAGGCCGTCGCCGTACTGGAAGACCTCGTGCTGCGGTCAGCCTGACTCGTTTTTGATCAGCCGTGTACGCTGACGGCCATGGTGCGCCCGTTACTGCCGCGACCGTGGATGCACACGGCCTACGACCTGGCACTCGCGGTGCTGGTGGCCTACACGACGCTGTTCTACGACACGGGCTACGACCAACTCATCGGGCTCTCCATGGCGTTGGCCGTGGTGTTTCGCCGTCGCCACCCTTTGACCGTCATGACGGTCGTCGCCGCCCTCGCCCTGACGCAGTATCTGCTCGCGGCCCTGGCCGAGCCGTTGGCGGGTGAACTCACCGGGTACGACATCGCCGTCCTCATCGCGATGGTGACGGTGGTGAGCCATGCCGAGGAGATGTGGAAGGCGTACACCGCCGGTGGCATCGTCGTCGTGGGCAACGTGCTGGCCTTCGGCGGGATCTCCTCGCTCAGCTCGGCGGCCGACTGGGACGAGTTCAGCGAGAACCTGACCTTCACCGGCATCTGCGCGGCGGTCTGGCTGACCGCGTACGTACTGCGGACCCGTCGGCTGTACGTGGCGGTCTTGGAGGAGCGCGCCGTCGGCGCCGAGCGGGAGCGTGCCCACCTCACCCGGCTGGCTGCCGCCGAAGAGCGCGCGGCCATCGCCCGCGAGCTGCACGACGTGGTGGCGCACAGCCTGGCCGTGATGATCATCCAGGCGAACGGGGCCAGTTACGCGATCGCCGCGGATCAGGACAAGGCCCGCCGGGCGATGCGGACGATCGCGGGCACCGGCCGGGACGCGCTCGAGGACATGCGCAGCATCGTGGAGGTGCTGCGCGGTACGAAGAAGTCCGGCGTCGATGCCGATGCCGATGGCGACGGCGGCAGCAAGGGTGACCGCCGCCGGGTCGGGCTGGCCCATCTCGAACCGCTGGTGGAGCGGGCCCGCGCCGCCGGACTCCGGGTGGACCTGCGCGTGGAGGGCGAACCGCAGGGGCTTTCTCCCGCCGAAGAGCTGACCCTCTTCCGCATCGCACAAGAAAGCATGACCAACGCGCTGCGGCACGCCGGACCCGAGGCCCACGTCACCGTCACGCTGGAGTTCCGCGCCGCCACCGCCGTGCTGGAGGTCCTCGACGACGGGGCCGGGAAGCTGGCCGGCTCCGCTCCGGTGCTGCCCGGGTCGGGTGGCAACGGGCTGGTGGGCATGCGGGAGCGGGTCGATGTGCACGGAGGCCGGTTCACCGCGGGCCCCCGGCTCGGCCCGGGGTGGCAGATCAAGGTCGAACTTCCGGCGAAGGCGGCGGCATGAACGGTCCGAATGCTGCGGCGAGTCCGATCCGGGTGGTGGTCGTGGACGACCAGCCGCTGGTGCGCGCCGGTTTCGCCATGGTGCTGGACGCCCAGCCCGACATCGAGGTCGTCGGAGAGGCGGGGGACGGCGCGGAGGCGCTGGCGCTGCTGGACAGGACCACGGCCGATGTCGTCGTCATGGACATCCGTATGCCCGTCATGGACGGGGTGGAGGCCACCGAGCGGATCGGCGAGCGCCCGAACCCGCCCAGAATCCTTGTCCTCACCACGTTCGACACCGACAACGACGCGTTCGCCGCGCTCCAGGCCGGTGCGAGCGGCTACCTGCTCAAGGACGTGCCGCCCGAGGACTTCCTCGCCGCGATCCGCGTGGTGGCGGCGGGCGACTCCGTCGTGGCCCCCCGGCTGACCCGCCGACTGCTCGAACGGTTCGCCGGACAACTGGTTCCCGCCCCGGAGCCGCAGCAGGAGGAGGACCGGCTCGCCGTCCTGACCGAGCGGGAGCGGGACGTGCTGGAACTGGTCGGCCAAGGGCTGTCCAACTCCGAGATCGCCGCCCGCCTGTACGTCGCGGAGACGACCGTGAAGACGCACCTCGGGCGGATCCTCGCCAAGCTGGAGCTGCGCGACCGGGTGCAGGCCGTGGTACTGGCGTACCAGACCGGGCTGGTCCGGCCGGCCGGCTGATCCTTCCGCCCCGGCCCTTCCTCCCCCGCCCCATCCGCCTCGCCGCAGGGGATCCTCCCGGTGTAGGACGCGGTCGTACATCGACGTACGACCCGGGTCGTACGAACGGCTGCCGGGGGGTCGTATCCCGATCCGATGTGCCGAAAAGCCGACCGCGCAAGGATTGTCGACGACACGAAAGAGTGCACGAAAGTGCCTTTCGCCGACAATTCCCGGGGGCGTCCGATGGTTATCACCGTTCAGACCGAAAGCCGCAACAAGAAAGCACTGGTATTCGGGATCGTCGTCGCGGTCGTGGTGATGGCGGTGGTGGGAGTCGGCGGCGCCTATTGGTGGCAGCAACGCAATGCGCCGAGCCAGGCGTCGGCGGCCGACTGCGCCCTGGCCCAGAAGATCATCGACGAGGCGCAGCAGCTCCCCGGGGACAAGGCCGCGGTCGAGAAGTGGCGGAAGGAAACCCGTGACCTGCGCATCGCGGAGATGAAGGACGGCTACCTCGGGCTGCGGATCGCCACGTACGAGCAGTGGGCCGCCGACCATGCGACGGGTGCGGCCGAGGCACCGACGAAGCAGGAACTGGCCGACATGACGAAGACGGCCAATTCGCATTGCACCGAGGCCAAACGCACCCTCGTGGTCCCGCCGATCGCGGCTTGACGCATTTCACGCCACACGGCAACGCAGTCGAACATCCGAAACAGCCAAAGCGGCCAAAGCGGCCGCGCAGGGGAATCAGACCATGGGAATCCGCGCCGTCGCGCACAGAACTGAAAGCATTTCCCGCCACGTCGGCGATGACACCACCGTCGGCGCTGAGGACCTCGTCAAGGTCTACGGCCATGGCGACACCGGAGTACGAGCCCTGGACGGAGTGACCGTCGGCTTCGCACGCGCCCGCTTCACCGCCATCATGGGCCCTTCGGGTTCCGGCAAGTCCACCCTCATGCACTGTCTGGCCGGCCTCGAAACCGCCACCTCCGGGCGGGTACTGATCGACGGTACGGACCTCACCGGCCTGTCCGAACGGGCGCTGACCACCGTACGGCGCGACCGGATCGGCTTTGTCTTCCAGTCGTTCAACCTGCTGCCGCAGCTGACCGCGAGGCAGAACATCACCCTGCCGCTCGACCTGGCCGGCCGGAGCGTCGACCGGGAGCTGCTCGACCATCTCATCGGCGTCCTCGGCATCGGCGACCGGATGACCCACCGGCCGGGTGAGCTGTCCGGCGGCCAGCAGCAGCGGGTCGCGCTGGCCCGCGCCCTGGTGGCACGGCCCGCCGTGGTCTTCGCCGACGAGCCCACCGGCAATCTCGACTCCCGCTCCGGCGCCGAAGTGCTGGCCTTCCTGCGGGACTCGGCGCGCGACCTCGGGCAGACGGTCGTGATGGTGACCCACGACCCGGGCGCCGCCGTATACGCCGACCGCGTCGTCGTCCTCGCCGACGGCCGCATCGTCGAGGACCTGGACGCCCCCAGCCGGGCGTCGGTCACCGGCGCGCTGCAGAACCTGGCGGTGACCCGATGAGCCGGGAACCGCGTCCGCGTACGGTCCCGGGACCGCTGGCCGCCGTGCTGCGCACCCAGCTCGCCGGGGCGCTGGCCCGGCCCGGCCGGCTCCTCATGACCGGACTGTCGGTGCTCGTCGCCGCGTTCGTCGTGTTCGGCACCGTGATGGCACAGCAGATCACCGAACAGACGACTGTCGACCGGTTCCGCGGCACCCCCGAGGCCGCCGACCTGGTCGTGCTGGGGGACGACGACGTCATCACCGACGCGCAGATCAAGGCCGTCCAGGCGGTACCGGGAGTGGCCGGGGTCGCCACCCGTACGGAGAACGGGGTGTCACTGGCCGAGGTCTCCCGACGCTATCTGGAGCTTCAGGGCGACCCCGGCAGCGGACCGCTGTCGCGGGTGCGGCTCGTGGCGGGCGGCTACCCGGACGGTCCCCTCGAGCTGGCCGTGAACCGGCAGGCCTCGCAGCGGCTGGACATCGAGCCCGGCGACCGGGTCGGCCTGCTCGTCCCGGTGGGCGGCGACGCCGAGGGGACCGAGGAGACCGACGGGACACGGACGGTCACCGTGACTGTCACGGGTGTGGTCGAGGCGAACTCCGACCGGGAGGCCACCGGTTATGCCCCCGCCGCCGCCCTCAACGCGATGGGACACATCGAGGGCTATCCGCGGATCGACGTCAGCGCGGAACCCGGTGTGTCCGCCGAGGCCCTGACCGAGCGGCTGTCCGCGGTGTTCCAGCGCACTTCCGGTGCGGCTTTCGATTTCGTCCCCGGTGACACCGTGCGCGGCGACGAGGCCCGCGCCGCGGTGGACCAGTACGCGGATGTCTTCCGGCTCATCACGATGTTCCTGGCGATCGCCGTGGTGGCCGCCGCTCTCGTCGCGACCTCGACGTTCCGCGTCGTCTTCGCCCAGCGGCTGCGCCAACTGGCGCTCCTGCGCACCATCGGCGCCCACCGCGGGCAACTCGTCCGGGCGCTCGCCGTCGAGGGCGCACTGGTGGGCCTCATCGCCGGTACGGCCGGCGTCCTGCTGGCACTCGGCGCCGGATACGCCGCCCCGGTGGTCGCCCACGCCGCCGGACTGAGCCTCTCGGCGCCCGCGGTGCCCGTGGTCGCGGCTGTGGCGGTGGTGCTGGGCGCCGTCCTGGTGACCGTCGGCGCGGTGCTCGCCCCCGCGTCGTCCGCCGCCGGGGTCTCCCCGCTGCAGACACTGCGCAGCGCCGGCACCCTGGCGGGCGAACGCGGCATCGGCCGTGCGCGCCTCGGCGTCGGCCTGCTCCTCGCCGCCGGCGCCGCCGGACTGGCCGGTGTGCTCCTCGCCGACCTGCCCGAACCGGGCGACCTGAACTACGACTCGGTCGCGGGCCTGATGCTGACGGTCCTCTCGGGCACCCTGGCGTTCCTCGCGCTGATCACCCTCGGCCCGCTGCTCGTACGCCCGCTGCTGGCGGCCGCCGGGTGGCCGCTGCGCCGGCTCGGGCCCACCGGGACACTCGCCGTCGGCGGCATCGGCGGCGCCCCGCGTCGCGCGGCGGCCGTGTCGGTCGTCGTCGCGCTCGGCGTCACCCTGGTCTCCGGCACCCTCGTCGGCATCGCGACCCTGCGGGGCCATATGGACCGGGAACTCGCCGTCCAGGCCCCCGCGGACTTCGATGTGAGCGGCGCCGTGAACGGCAACGGCAACGGCACTGACAACGGCACTGTGAACGGCCTCAGCGCCGACCTCGTACGCCGGCTCAAGGCCGTACCCCAGCTCGCCGACGTGACCGAATACCGGCAGACCGATGTCTCCGTCGACGGAATGGAGGCGTCCGCCGTCGACCTGGACCCGACCGCACTGCCCTCGTCACGGCTGCTTCGCCCGGTGAGCGGCACACTGACCGATCTCGGTCCGGGTGAAGTGATCGTGAGCAGCAGACTCGCCAGGGGACTCGGCATGGCGGCCGGCGACAGCATCACCTTCACCACGGCGAAGAAGGGCACCCTCCGGATGTCCGTCGCGGCCACGCTTCCCGACGAAGGACCACTGGGCGCCGACGCGATCGTCACGCCCGGCGACCTGGACAAGATGGGCGCCTCGCCGCTGCCGGCCGGTGTCCTCGCGAATGCCGCCGAGTCCGGACAGGCGGCCCGCAACGCGGCGGAGCAGGCGATTCGCAAGACCGTCGGCCCGAACAGCGCGATGGAGCTGAGGATCCTCGCGGAGGAGCGCGACAACAGCGACGCCGACATCGAGATGGTGGCCACCCTGTCGCTCGGTCTGCTCGGGCTCACCGTACTCATCGCCGTCGTCGGCGTCGGCACCACGACCGGCCTCACCGTCCTGGAGCGCACCCGCGAGTCAGGACTGCTGCGTGCGCTGGGACTCGGCCGGTCCGGGCTCCGCTTCCTGATCGGCATGGAGGCCGCGTTGTACGGCGTCCTCGGTGGCCTCCTCGGTCTGGCTCTCGGCGTGCCCTACGCCTGGCTGGCGGTCCGGCTGCTGAACCTCGGAGCGCCGTTGCTGCTGCCGTACGGAGAACTGCTGGCGGTCTTCCTGGGACTGGTGCTCGTCACCGCGCTCGCCGGACTGCTGCCCGCCCGCCGCGCGGCCCGGGTCAGCCCGGTG
Organism: Streptomyces sp. NPDC048825; assembly: GCF_043198355.1. Classification (NCBI taxonomy): domain Bacteria; kingdom Bacillati; phylum Actinomycetota; class Actinomycetes; order Kitasatosporales; family Streptomycetaceae; genus Streptomyces; species Streptomyces sp. NPDC048825. The sequence continues at coordinate 627,712 of NZ_JBICUR010000002.1, read as the reverse complement.
GTGGCGCTGGGCACCAGCGAATGAGCTCCGGGAGCACCCATGCCGACGAGCGAACTCAACCACTGGATCCAGTACGTGATGGATCTCTTGGGTATCTTCGCCTTCGCGCTTTCCGGAGCATTTCTTTCCGTCCGCAAGGACTTCGACATCTTCGGAACGATCACTCTCGCCGAGGCGGCCGGCCTGGGCGGCGGACTCTTCCGCGACCTCGTCATCGGTGTCACACCCGTGGCGTTCGCCGACCTCGGCTACTGCCTGGCGCCGCTCGGCGCGGCACTGATCATCTTCTTCGGCGCGACCACACACCACGACAGCTCCCTGTTCGACGGGTTCGACGCGGCGGCACTGGGACTGTTCAGCGTCACAGGGACGATCAAGGCCCTCACCCATGGCTTCGGCCTCACCGCCGCGACAACGCTCGGGGTGGCCACGGCCGTCGGCGGCGGTGTCCTCAGCAGCCTGCTGGCGCTCGAAGTGCCGCCCCTCCTCCACTGGAACCGTGATCTGTACGCACTGCCCGCCCTCGTCGGCGCCGGCTCCGTGGCACTGCTGCACGCCGTCGAGGTGCTGAACGTCTTCACCGCGGTAGGTGCCGCCATGGCGGCCTTCCTCTTGAGACTGTTCGCCCTCCGCCGCCACTGGCGCACCCCCCGCTCGCGTTTGTGGCGCGATCCCTTCACCGGACTGCGACAGCAGGCGGGCTCCGCGCAGTCGGAGGGTGCGCCCGCGGTCCACCGTCAGTACGCGCGGATGGAGGACACCCTCCGCATCCGGCTCCCCGGTCGGCACACGCCGTCACGGTGGAAGTGATCGCAATCGGGTCCGACCGCCGGCAGAAAGGGCCCCAGCCGCCCGTCGGCGGGACTCAACGGGACGGACGAACCGCGCCGTTCTCCCAGGCCAGGCGGGGAACGGTTTCAGTGCTCACGGTCGAAGGCTGTGGCAGAACGGCCGAGCGGTGGGTCGGCCGAATGGCCGAGGTGGGGTGCCCGGAATCGGCTCCCCGGCCGAGGGAAGGACCTGCCGTCGGGCGGGATCGTCAAGGCATGCAGATACTCAACGTGGTCCAGATCAGCATCGCCGTCCTCGCGGGGCTCTGCCTCCTCGTCGCCGGAGTGTTCTCCGTCCTGACCTCCCTCAGCGGTGCGGGTACGGAGGAACTCGTCGCGGGACGTGGGGCCCGGGCCCCGGAACCGCACCTGCCCACACGTCGGCGGGACGCCGACCGGCGTGACCGCGGCAGCCACGGCGGCCACGGCGGTCGAACCGAGCGGCCGCCGCTGCCCACCCGCCGCCCGGGCGCGGCCTTCCCAGGGCAGTGCTGACCGAGTGCCGCCCCGCCGAGAAGCCCCGTCGCGCCGGAGAAGAACGAAGAGACATGGAAGAACACGGAGGTCTCATGATGTCTGCCACGCCGACGGCCGCCCGCCGGCCCGCGGGCGGGGACAACCCGGTCGGACGGGCTGGTGCCGACGGGATCGACACGCCCTTCGGGCCGTGTGTGGTGATCTCCCTCGACCGGGCGCGCAGCGGGCCACTGTTGCGGGATGCGCGCAGAACTCAGCTGCTCCCTCCCGTGGTCCACCCCTGGGGGGCACTCCACGCCTACGCAGAACTGCTGACCGGACGACCGCGACCGCTGGCCGTTCTCGACGTGCCGGACGAGAGATGCGCGTACGTTCTCGGACACCGCGTCGCGCTGCTGCGGCGGCTGGCACCCGTGACCGTCCTCGTGCCCGAGGACACCTGCCCTGCGGCGCTGCTCGAAGCGGGTGCCACCAACGTCCTGGCGCGCAGCATGCCGGTCGAGGAACTGGCCGCCAGGCTGGTGGCGGATCAGCGCTGGCTGGCCAGGAAGGAAGCTCGCACGCCCTGGTACCAGGGGAAGGGGAAGGGGCAGGAGCAGGGCCAGGAGCTGTCGCCGTCCCACCTGCCTCCCCACCAGGCTTCGCAGAAGGTTCTTCTCGGTCTCTTCCTCGCCGATCCCCAGCCCTGGTGCTGCCACGATCTGACGCGTCTGCTGGGCTCAGCCGGACAGCCGCTGGCCCGGGCCGCCCTCCGCGCCCGGATGCTGCGGCTGACCCCTCTCCTCGACCGCCTGGGACTGGCTCTGTGCAGGACCGGCCGCTGGGGGCGTATCTCCTACACGGTCGTGTCCTCGGCCAGGCTCAGCCAGGACACGCAACGCGCGGCCTGAAGCGCCACAGCGCTCACCCTGCCGCCCTCGCGCCGTACACGGGCTTCCGCCCTTCCATCTGCACGGCCTTACTGCCGACCTGAACGCACAGCAGCACAAGAACCGCTGCTCTCCGACCAGCCGCCACCCGCCACTGCCACCCGTATCGCGAACGACGTAACGACAACCACGCAGGGGGAACCACCATGCGCACCGTACGACTCGCCACCACCATCGCCGCCTCCGCCGCCCTGGCCCTGACCCTCACCGCCTGCGGCGGTGACGACGACAACGGGGCAGGCAAGCCGACGCAGGCATCGTCGGCGTCCGCGACGCCCACCACCGCCACCTCGCCGTCGGTGACCCCTTCGGCCTCCGTTCCGGAAACCGGGCAGACGGCGCCCACCGCGGACGGCGGCAGCACCGGTTCAAAGACCAGCGGGGGGACCTCGTCGAACGGGAGCGGGAAGAACCCCGGTAGCGGCAGCAGCACAGCCAAGTCCGCGGACTGCGCGACCGGCTCGCTGAAGTTCACGGCCGACCAGGTCTCCCGGCCCGTCAACCACATCGTCATCAAGGCCACCAACAACGGCTCGCGGCCCTGCAACCTCCTTGCCTTCCCGCTCCTGGCGTTCGAGAAGGACGCGCAGGCCGCCACCGCCGAGATCGAGGAGAGCCGGCCGCAGGCCGTCGTCACCCTCGCCCCCGGCGCCACCGCCTACGCCGGCGTGACGACCTCGTCCGGCGACGGCAGCGGCGAGCGGTCCGTCCGCAACTCCGTCATCAGCCTGCACCTCCAAGGCCGAAACGGCGGCAGCGTCGGCAGCGCAGTGAAGATTCCAGCGCCCGGCGGCTCGCTCTATGTCGAGCCGGATGCGGCCAAGGTCACCTACTGGCAGGACACCGTGACTGACGCCCTGACCTGGTGAACGCGGGCGGGGGCGGGGCGCGGTCCCTATGCCCCCGCCCTCCGCGTGCCCCTTCTTCAGGTGCCCGGAGGCCCGGAGGCCCGGAGGCCCGGAGGCCCGGAAGACCTTGGAGTACCCCGATTGGGGACGGTCCTAGCCGGCGCGTGCGGCGGTCCAGGTGATGTGCGGGGGCTCGACTCGTGCACACAGAGGCCCGCCCTGCGCGTCCGTCAGGCCGAGGCGTCCGACCAGCAGCCCGTCGCGTGCGGCGGCGGCGAGTACGTCGGCGGGGATGACGTCGAGCATCAGCTTGGCGCGGCGGAACATCGTGAAGATGCCCGACTCGTCGACCGTGCCCCACGACAGGTAGATGAACCGTCGGCCCAGACGGTCCTGCACGTAGGGGCCTTTGACATCGATGCCGGTCGGCGAGGCGCTCGTGGTGCACTCCAGGGTCCATGTCGCGGACGGTGCGTCGCCGGGTTGTGGCTCGAGGAGTTCGGCCGGACGGTCGCGGCGTTGCACGGCGACGTGGATGTTGCCGTACGCGGGGACTTTGCCGTCGACAGGGGCGGGGCGGGTGAGGCCGGGCAGGTCGACGGCGTCGATGCGGATGCGCATAGCGGCCATCATCCCGCCATCGTCCGCGCAGAGAGGTCAGCCGGCCTCGATCGTCACCCAGTGCCGGACCGTTCCTAAAGACTGAGTGGGAGTGAGTCCTGGTGCCAGAACCCATGCTCAGCCGCGTGCCCCGAACGGTGTTGGGCACCCTGGTCGCCCGCTTTCGCTCCACCACCGGGCGGCGCGCATCCCGTGCGCGACCGACATCCCGCCTTCGGGTCTCCGGTCGGGCCTGGCCGGTCCGATGCCCCGACACATCGCTCTGGTGTGTCGGGGGCGGTGCCGTCCGTCGCCTGATCGGGTGTCCGAGGGCGCGTCGCCCGACCGCGATGCTCGCCGCATCGTGGGCAATCCGCCCACCCCGTCACCCCCGCCCGGTCGAAGATCCCGTCACGGCGGTCAACGAGCACCACCCGCAAAGGTCTCCCATTCGACCCAAGAACCCGCGTTCCCCTCCCGCAGAGCCCCCCATGGGAAGGAAGATCATCAGCGCAGGTGCCGGGCGGCAGCCGAGCGCATCCGGCCACGGCACTCACTCACACTCACCAGAGGTCACTCCCGCCTGGTACGTCGGCAGCAGTTCCCAACCCCTCTACGGCGGCCTCCTCGCCACCCCTGCCCACCCGCATCGGTCGGCGCCCCATCGCCGCACCGCGCCGGCGTCCGGCGCGGCGCATTGCGGCCGGCCTGCGGCTCAGTGGTCGTCGCGGATGGTGGTCGCGATGCCGTTGCTGATCACGACCTCGGCGGAGAAGCCTTTCTTGGCGGCCGTCTCCAGTTCGGCCTCGGTGCACTCGATGCCGCCCTGGCCGCCTTCGCCCGTGTTCGTGTCACCGCAGATGTCGCCGTAGCCCCAGATCTCGGTGTCCTCGGCGACGAGGAACTGCTGCTCGACGCCCTTCATGTCGGAGACCGTGTACTTGCCCGGCGCCAGGTAGGAGACGTTGCCGAACCAGGTGCCGTTGACACCCTTGCCCTCGTTGATGCCCTCGACGACGGTCTCGCCGGAGTCAGATCCGGAGCCGGAGCCGGAGTCCGAACCGGAGGAGCCGGAGCCGGAGCCGGCGTCCTGCTGGGCGGCACGCCGCTCGGTCACCAGGGCCGCGATACCGTCCTTCATCTCCACGTCGGCGCTCACGGCGCCCTTCTTGGTGGCCGTCTCCAGCTGGTCCAGCGTGCACGGCGCGTCCACCTTGGACCCCGCCTCGCCGCATATCGTGCCGACGCCGTAGACCTCGGTGTCCTCGGCGACCAGGAACTGCTGGTCGTCCTTGCCCGGTACGGACACGATGTACTTGCCCGGGGCGAGATAGGCGACCTTGCCGTTCTTGAACGAGCCGCTGACGCCCTTGGAGTTCTTGGCGTCCGACGCCTTCTCCGCGACCGCCGCCGTGTCGGTCCCGCTCGCGCCGGACGAGCTGTCGTCCGTGCCGTTCTGGCACGCCGTCATCAGCACCCCGGCGGTGATCGCGGCGGTGACGACGACGGCCTTGCGCAGGTGGCGGTTCATTACGGGAGGTTCCTTCCGAAGTGGGGAGCAGCAGGCGCCCGGCGGCGTTTCCGCCGGTTCCCGCCCTGTGCTGACTATGAGGAGTCCCAGAGTCCTCAGGTCACGCCCGTCTTCCCTTCAGGACACCGCCGTGGCACAGCCGTGACACAGCAACACATCGGCTTGGGCGGCGTCGCCATCTCAGGGTGTGCAGCGGTGTGAAGAGCGCTGGAGAGGCAGCGGCAAGGGCAAGCTCCAGGGCCTCTGGCCGGCCGACGACGAGTCGGAGCTCGCACGGCTCCTGGAACGCCAGGGACCCGCGATGGCGGTGAATCGTAAGGAGTTCGAGGCCGCGCTCTCCGCCCGCCGCGGCAGCGTCAAAACGGCCCTGACCGACCAGTCCGTCCTGGCCGGACTCGGCAATCTACTGGCCGACGAGATCCTGTGGCGGGCAGGACTGCGTCCCACAAGACAGGCGGGCGATCTCACCGAGGCCGACTGCGGTCGCCTGTACACGCACATGCGCCGCACCTTGCGCTCCGCGGTCACCGCCGGCTGCGTCCCGCCGCGGGACTCGTGGCTCACCGGTCACCGCGACGACCCCGCTCCCACCTGCCCGCGCTGCGGCAACTCCCTACGCCGGTCCCGCCTGGCAGGCCGCGGCACGGTGTGGTGTCCGCACTGCCAGTAGTACGGACCCTTGAGCCAAGTCTGTTGGTGGGGTGCTGGACCGTGTGCAGGGCCGTTCTGGCTTTGTCCACGAGTCCGTACAGCACAGGGTGGCCCTTCCTCGGTGGCTGCCAGGTGCCGCCCCGGATGATCTAGAGTTCCCGCGGCGGGCCGTTGACCCGCCGCGCGGACACTCGACTCAGGGGTGCGGATTGATCACTTCCATATCGGCTGCTGCTCCGCAGCGCCACAGACCCTCGGCTGCGCGGCGCGCGGCCGCCGCGGCGGTGGCCGGAGGCATGGTGCTGGCGGGCGTGGGGCTCACGGCGCCGACCGCGCACGCGGCCGAAAGCGATATCTCGTTCTCGAACGTCGTGGTCAACAAGGGCAAGCCCGTCGTCGTCGGCATCAGCGCCGAGGTCGAGGCCCAGTTGACGTACACGGTGCAGAGCAACGTGACGCTCGACAGCTGGTGGGTCAGCGGGTACCGGGGCACCTACGGGACCAACGAGTACAAGCTCGCGGTCTTCACGACCCGGTGGAGCTGCGGCCAGTCCTTCGCAGGCGGCTACACCTTCCACGACTGCGACGAGACGATGACCATCGACCCCGACAACATGCCGGGCGGTAATGGCAACAACCTCGTCAACAGTGACGCCGCCGACTGGAAGACCGTAGGCACGGCCATCAAGAAGGGCGGCGGTTACGACACCGACCTGCTCTCCGCGACGGTCCGCCTCCAGCGTGCCTCGCGCATCCAGAACATGAACGCCTCCCCGGAGCCCGTCGCCAAGGGCAGCCCGATCACCGTCATCGGCACCGTGCAGCGCGCCAACTGGAGTCTGCACCGCTACGACAACTACGGCGGCCGACTGGTGAAGCTGCAGTTCAAGCCCGCCGGTTCCAGCACCTACACCACGGTCAAGTCGGTAACCGCCAGTAGTACCGGCTACCTGAAGACCACGGTGACCGCCTCTCAGGACGGCTCATGGCGCTGGCGCTACAGCGGCAACTCCACGACCGGTGCCAGCAACTCCTCTGCTGACTACGTGGACGTCAACTAAGTCGGCACTCGCGAACAGAACCAGCCTTGCGCTGTGCCAGCCACAGAGCGACCGCCTCCGAGATCGGCTGCCCGGTCTCCAGTTCGACGAAGCCGAACTGGCCGCTTTGGTTGCACTCGAGGAACCACCAGAAACCCTCCTCGTCTTCAGCGAAGTCGAAGGCGGCGTAAGCCAGTCCAGCCATGGCGACGTACTCGTGCACCGACTTGCCGACTCGTTCGGGCACCGAAACCGCCTCCCAGGTGTGCTCGGTGTCGCCGTAGCGTCCGTCGACCTGGTCCGGCTCGGCCGTCTTCCGTGCGGCGAACAGCCGGGTGCTGACACAGGTCAGGCGAATGTCGGCACGTTTGGATATGTACCGCTGCAGCAGCGCAGGACCGGCCGCGACGCCGGAGAAGTCCGAGTCGGGTCCGATCAGGGTGGTGGGCAGGGCCAGCGTGGGGTCACCGGGCGGTGGCCCCGAGGCGGACTTCACCACCACCTCCCGGTGCTCCTCGGCGAACTGCCGTGCCAGGCGTGGGGAGGTGGTGATGACAGTCGGTGGCACGGCGAAGCCGCTGAGATGAGCGGCCCTCAACTGCCATGGCTTCAGGCGGGCTCTGTCGGCGTTGCGCGGATGGTTCATCCATCGGGTAGAGGCCGAGTAGAGCATTCCGAACAGCGCCTGACGGGTCTCGGCGGTCAACCACGCTGAGGGGTGTGGCGCGTGCGCGGCCGGTTCGCCGGGCCTGCGCACCCATACGGACCGCAGACCTCCCATGGTGAGCACATGTCCGTTCACCGACAGGTGACCCTCGAAGTCGCCATGGGCGTAATGCGCGGACAACACCGCCTTGCCCGGCAGATCGGCAGGGTCCAGCCGCATCACGGGAGCCCCCGCCTCGTGCAGCTTGGCCACCACCATGTCGGCGGTGACGTCCTCCTCGGACGTGAGGATCAGTACGGTCATTCGGCTACGGATCGTCAGTCGTCGAAGTGCGTCTGGGAACCGGCGGTGGACGTCGTCGTACCGGCCGCCAGGAGGAGGTCCGGGTCGGTGACGGCCGGGCGGCCGTCGGGAAGCACGTTCAGTTGAAGCGACTCGTCGAAGCGGTATGGCGTCACCACGGTCGCAAGCGGCCTGGGGAAGGCGTAGTTGAGGGTGAACGGTCGCACTCGAAACCTCCAAGTTCGCACGCTGCCTGCGTGCAGTCCCTCGCGCGTTCCTTGCGCAAGAATTCATCACTTCTGTCACATCCGGTGAGGTCCATCACCTGTCCATCGCCTCACCAGCCTCTTCTGCATCTCTGACACCAACAGCACTCAATTTCCTCATCACTTACACATCGAAAGAGGCGCTGCAAACGTCACAGGGGCATGCCTACGGCTACTGGCTCAGGTGAGGTACGAAGAGCGACGACGGCCGTGCTTGTCCGACCTTGTCGGCCATGCTCTTTCCCGGTCCGAGTCCGGGCACGGAACAGTGGGCCCGGACCATGACGCGGGCACCACGAAGCACGGATGAGACCGTGACGCCCCCGAACGTCGAGCGGCTCGCCGGTGGGCGCAGGGGTTACCCGTGGTTCCCGCCGCTTGCCCGGCCGTTGCCGGCCGCATCGTCGGCGCCGCCGAGGTCGCTGCCGGGATTGCCGTTGCCCGACGTGCCGGTGTTCCCCGCCGTCCCCGTGCCTGCGTCTGCGGCACCCGCGCCGGATTTGCCCCTGTCGCCGGACCTGCTCGGCGTGGCTGTCGCCCGCGCCAGCTGCTCGGCGCAGTACGCGGCGACCTTGCTTTCGCCGCCTGCCGCCGCGACGAGCCGCTGCCATGCCGTCGCGTCGAGCGTCTTGCCGCGGTCCTCGACCTGTTCGTAGGCGCGGCAGTGGGCCTCGGTGTCCTGGGCGGAGGACGAGCTGTCGCTCGGTCCGGGGCCGGAGGATGCCGGCGAGGTCTCACCGCCCGGCCGGGCCGGGGCGGTCACCGAGGGGTGCGGGGTCTTCTGGCCGGTACCGTCCGCGGACGAGCCGGCAGAACCGATGGCCGCGACGGCGACACCGCCCACGGCGAGGCTGGTGAACACGGCGGCGAACGTGGTTTTCACACGGCGCCCGGCACGTCGCTCCGCGGGCAGCCGCCAGTCGTCGCGGCGCCGGGTACGCGCCCGGTGCGCCCGCGCGCCGCGGGCGGCCCGGAAGGCGGCCACGGCCCGCTGCTCAGCTTCGGGGTCGAGATCGCTTGCGAGCACGGCCGCGGCGAGCGCCGTCTGCAGCGCGGTGTCGTCACGCAGGTCCCACGGGCCGGGAACGGCGTCACCGGGGTGCACACGTCGACGGCCCGTGACTCCGTCGCCGCTCAGCCGATCACCCATGTCCGTTTTCCGTTCTCGCCCGTCCTGTTGGACGCATCCGGCGTGTCGGGTCCTGATGCCTGTCTGCCCGTTCACTGACGCCGTCGTGACTCATGTCGATTCCCCCAGCGTCCGGGAAGCTTCATCCGTCACACCCTCTCCCGCCTCCCTCCTGTCGCCCAACTGGTGGGCGAGGCGTTTCAGGCCCCGGTACGTGGCGGTGCGCACCGCGCCGGGACGCTTGCCGAGGACGCGCGCGGCGGCGGGGCCGTCCAGGCCGACGACCACGCGCAGGAGAACAGCCTCGGCCTGGTCCTGCGGCAGCCCGCGGACCAGTTCCAGGGCCCGCTCGGTGGAGAGGGACTCCAGCGCCTGTTCATGGGTGCTGTGCGAGCCCGGCAGGTCCAGTACGTCCTGTTCGATCGACCCCGGCCGGGGCCGCACGCGCTGGCGACGCAGATGGTCCAGTGCCCGGTGCCGGGCGATGGTCGCCGTCCAGCCGCGGAAACCTGCCCCGTCTCCCTTGAACCGTGCGAGATCACGGGCGATCTCCAGCCAGGCGTCGGACGCCACGTCCTCCGCGTCGTCGCCGACGAATCCGCGCAGATAGCCGAGCAGGCCCGGCTGCACGATCCGGTAGGCGACCGCGAACGCGGTCTCGTCCCCGTCCTGGGCCCGCGCGACGGCCGCGCCCAATTCCCCGTCGTGGGCCTGTGCGTAGCGGGGTTGCCGTTCCTGGCCCAAGACCGTCCTCGTTCGCACCGGGTTCATTGCGAGTCCGTGCCGTCCGATGCGCCCCGTGCGCTTCGACGGCCCCATGGTGACAAGCGCACGTGCACACAGAAGTGTCACAACGCATCAGGCGCCCTTCACCTCTTCTCCGGGTCCCTGTCGCACAGCCGACGAAGGCACGAGACCATCGACCGCTCCAAGAGACCGGCCGCATACGGACGTTGAGCCGACGCGTGCGCCGGGAGCCCGACGGCGTGACGTTTCATCAACATGGGCGGTCCGGGGTTCGGACACCAGCGCGCGACCGGCACCGTCCTGTCCGGGTGACGTTTCGCGCCGACCGTGCGCTGTGTGAGTGCCGAGTCCACGCTGGACAGGCCGACGGCGACCGCCCGACCGGACGTCGACGACGCAAACCACTCCCCGAAACCCTGTCCGCGCCGCCCCTGACTCCCCGTGGGGGGAGGGGCACGGACAGGGAAGGGGGCGGCCGGGCCTCCGACCACTGCCCGGAGGCCCGGCCGCCCCACACCCGTCGGACCGAACAGCGGGCGGTCAGGCGCGGATCACGGACCTCACCGGGGCCGCCGATCCAGGGCTTCGCGTGCGCCGGTCGTCGCGTCGCGGCACAGCAGCCGCAGCGAGCCGGGCCCGGCGAAGCAGCGGCCGGCCTCGTCGATGGGGTCCCACAGGCGTCCGTCGCCGGTGCGGACCCAGTGGTCTCCTCCCGTCGCCCACCACTCGCCGCCCGCCTGGCGGATGATCACCTCACCCGCGTACGCCCCGAAGCCGCGCAGCTCGCTCTCCACCGCGGCGTAGGGCGTTGCCTTGCGCCGCAGCTCGTCGATCATCCGGTCGACGTGCCAGAGGCTCGTCGCCGAGTAGTCGAGGCGAAACCGCGACCCCTCCCGGATCGTCGCAACCGTGTCCGCCGCCCACCGCACGGGCTTGGCCGCGGCATTGGGTCTCGATTCCTGCTTGGTCGTCATATAGGGAGAAGCGAGGCCGGCAGCCGATCCGTCACCTGGTTCCCCCGGTTTCCGGCAACTGGCGCAGAACCGCCTCCCACTTCGTTGCACGACGGCCGGGAGAGCTCTCTCCCGGAACGGGCGTCCGCCGGGCCGGAGTGACGCTCCCGAGCCCCTGTGCGCTCCTTCTGTGATGAGCACCTACTTCCATTTGAGAGCTGTGCCGCCCTCGGCACTGCGCAACAGCGTGACCTGGCTGGAACGACTGTTCGGGGACGACTGGGATACCGTCCGGCGCCGCGTCGACCGACGTCGCGAGGAGGTGCTGGACATGCGTTATCTGGATCAGGAGCTGCTCTACGCCGCCGATCCCCCGCATCGCGCGGAGGATAGGCCCCAGGCCCAGGTGGTGCTCGGCGGTCGGCCGGTGTTCCACCCCGACTCCGACAAGCCGCCGTTCCTGCTGCTGACGGCGGGCCGGGCGCGCCGGGTGGCCGGGTTCCTGACGATGGCGGACTTCGACGCGCTGTGGGGTTTCGCCCGCGACAAACTGCTCCCGCGCTACGGCGGCGTGACGGCGGAGCCCGACACGCGGGACATTTTCGCGGCGGCGCACCGGGACCTGACGGAGTTCTACGCGCAGACGGCCGAGTGCGGAGACGCGGTGGTGAAGTGGCAGCCGACCTGAGGCACCCGAGCAGGTGGGCGCCGGTGGCGGCGAAGGCCGGGTGCGCATGCTTGCTGCGCAGGCTTTGCGCGGAGTGGGCCGACGAAAGAACACCCTGATCGGCTCGCGAAGAGGCCGAAGGTCGGTGACCGCGACATAGGTCGCGGTGCGCGGTGCGGGCGGTGGCTTTCAAAGGCGGGGTGGATGTCTCTGTTCCGTAGGGTGTGCCGCTCAGCACTCCGCCCAGGATCGGCAGCGCGACGTGGCGGCCGGGCTGGACGACGTGGTGCGCGCCGCGCGTGACCGAGCGAAACGTGTGCGCGTCACGATGCTCACCCGTTGTCCTCCTCCTCGGCGCCCAGACCCGCCACGCCGGGCGGTGTGGTCGTCCTCAGCGTCATACGGTTGAGTGCGGCGGCCAGATCCGGGGCTTCGCCGAGTACGAGCGCGGCACCGCCGAGCGCGCCGACCCGCGTCCCGATCCCCAGTTCGGCCGGGACCACGTCCACGTCGCGGACCAGCGACAGCGCGTACCGGCGGATCGCCGCCTTCATGGGTTCGAGCAGCACCTCTCCGGCCAGGGACAACTCGCCGCCCACCACGATGCGCTCGGGGTTGAGCAGGTTGCACAGGTTGGCAAGCACCTGGCCGACCACGGCACCTACGTCGGAGAAGACGCCCTCCCCCGCCCGGTCGCCGGCCGCGGTGCGGACCAGCATCTCGTCCAGTCCGACACCTTCTCCGAAGGCCGGTCGCAGCGCGGCGAGCACGGCCGGTATGCCGGCCTGCAGGACCAGGCAGCCGCGGTTGCCACATCGGCACGTCGGCCCGCCGAGGCTCACCGACACGTGTCCCAGTTCCCCCGCCGCCCCGATCGCACCGCCGTGGAGCCGTCCGTCGAGGATCAGACCGGCGGCGATGCCGTTGGACAGCCCGACGTACAGCAGGTTTTTCACGCCGCGCCCGGCCCCCCAGCGCGCCTCGGCGACGGCCTCCAGGCGAGTGTTGTTCGCCACGACGACGGGCAGGCCGAGCGCTCGTTCGAACTCCTGGAGCACGTTGATGTGCGACCAGGGCTGCCCCGGCAGGGAGACGCCGACCACTCCGGTGGTGTGGTCGATCGGACCGGGCACGCCGATGCCCGCCCCGATGATCTGGCCGGGCCGCAACCCGTGATCGTCCAGGAGTTCGTGCAGGATGCCGACGCCGGCGGTGATGCGTTCGTCGGGACCGGACGCGGGGTCCAAGGCAACGCCCCGGCTCCCGATCTCCTGTGAGGAGAGATCACGGAGATGGACCCAGACGCCGTCGAACGTGTGGTTCATGCCGGCCACGGCGGCCGCGCGCGGGTGGACCGCGAGGAGGTCCCGGGCCCGTCCGTCGTGGCCTTCGTCGGGCTCCTCGTCGGACTGGACGACCAGGCCACGGGCCATCAGGTCGTTGACGATCGTCGAGACCGTGGTCCGGGAGATGTCCGCCCGGCGCGCGAGAGCGGCACGGTGCAGTGGGCCGCAGGCCAGTAGGAGGGCCAGCAACTGCTCCTCGTTGGTGCGGCGCAGACTGTGCAGTGACCCTCCGAGCTTTTGACTCATAGAGCCCGAGGCTACCGAATTGTTTCGAAAGTGAGTCAACAGTCTTGACGCACATTTCCGTGTGACCGCACTATCAGCCCACCCCAACGCCAGATCTGTACGAAGGGTGGGGCTTCGTCTGCTCGCTCCCGCGGTCGGCCGCGCAGGGCGGCTGCAGCGCAGGACTCTCCACCTCCGGACACAGGCGGCCATCCATCCGCGTTTCGTTCAAGGAGTCCCCATGAGCTCGTCCCTGTCCCGCCGGTCCACTCTCCAGGCCGCCGGCGTCATCGCTGCTGCCGGCTTGGTCAGCAGCATCGCGGGTACCGCGCAGGCCGCTGATGCCACGACGCAGGAGGCAGACGCCGTCGACGACATCGTTGTCATCCACCCGACCCTTCCGCAGGTGCCCGTCAACAACGCCTTCACCGTCAAGATCCGGGCGCGCGGAGGCAGTTGGCAGAGACTCGACGTCTATCTGGCCAAGCTCGCGCTGATCAACGCGACCACCGGCAGCAACGGAGCCCAGAACTCCTCCGTGGCCATGTTCGACTTCTCCGGCACCGTTGAGGTCGAGGTCACCTACAACCCCGGCGGCGCCGAGAAGTTCCGCGTCCGCCCGGACTCGTACGACATCAAGCCCGAGGTGCTCGGCAGTACCGCGCGCTTCACCCTGGACCGGCCCCGCAACATCGTCGTCCAGGTCGACGACAAGATCTTCGACTGCCTGCACCTGTTCGCGAACCCGCTCGAGCAGGACGTGCCCGCCGAGGGCGACAAGAACGTCATGTACTTCGGGCCCGGCCTGCACACCCCCGCCAACGGCGAGCTGAAGGTGCCCAGCAACACCACCGTCTACCTGGCCCCCGGCGCGGTCCTCAACTCGTTCGTGCAGTTCGAGGGGGTGGAGAACTCCCGGATGATCGGCCGCGGAGTGGTCTACAACTCCAAGTGGGGCGCGATGCTCATCCGCAAGTGCGACAACGTCACCATCGACGGCATCACGATCCTCAACCCCCGGTACGAGAACATCAGGGTCGCCGAGTCCCAGAACATCAAGATCAAGAACCTGCGCGCCTTCAGCCACCAGGGCTGGGGCGACGGCATCCAGCTCTACTGCTCCGAGAACATCACGATCGACGGCTGCTTCCTGCGCACGTCCGACGACAGCATCGCCCTCTACACCCACCGCTGGGACTTCTACGGCGACACCCGCAACATCACCGTCAAGAACTGCTCCCTCTGGGCCGACGTGGCCCACCCGATCAACATGGGCGTGCACGGCAACACCGACAACCCGGAGATGCTGGAGAACCTGAACTTCGAGAACATCGACATCCTCGACCACCGCGAGCCGCAGGTGACCTACCAGGGCGCCATCGCCTTCATGGTCGGCGACAGCAACCTTGTCCGGGACGTCAAGTTCGACAACATCCGCGTGGAGGACTTCCGCTGGGGCCAGCTCATCCACATGCGGGTCGAGTACAACCCGAAGTACAACACCTCGGCAGGCCGCGGCATCGAGGGCGTCTATATCAAGGACCTCAGCTACAACGGCAAGAACGCCGACCTGTCGATCATCGCCGGTCTCGACAAGGACCACGCCATCAAGGACGTCACCTTCGAGAACCTCCGCGTCAACGGCAGGGTGATCGCCGACAGCACGGGCAAGCCGAGGTGGTACCTGGCCTCGGACGGCGTGCCTATGTTCGTCAACGAGCACGTGCAGAACCTCCGCTTCCTCACCACCGCGGAGGCCGCAGCCCTGTAGCTGCCGACGGCCGGCCCCGGCGTCCTCCCGAGGGGACGCCGGGGCCGGCCGCACGACTGAGGCGCGGCACTGTGCCGCTGGGCGGCGCCTGAGGGTTCCGGCCGCCGTACGCGTCACGCGGCCTGCCATGCTCCGCCGTTCCGGGGGACCTCATGCGATCGACGATTCGGCCGGTTCAGGCGGAGGGGCCGGGACGGTTCTGGTCGCGCCAAGCCCGGGGCGAGACGCCGTAGGCCTGCCTGAACACTTTGCTGAAGTGGGTCGCGTCCACGAAGCCCCAACTCCGGCCTATCGCCGCGATGGTCCGCAGCCGGCCGTTCGGGCCGGCCAGCTCTCGTCTGCATTCCGCCAACCGGTGCGTACGTATCCAGTCGCCAAGACTGATACCCGAACGGGCCAGCACCGTGTAGAGGTGACGGACCGAGATGCCGTGCACGGCGGCGATCCTCGCGGGCGACAGGTCGGCATCAGCCAGGTGCGCTCGGATGTACTGAGTGATCCGCAGGTTGAGCGTAGCCTCCATCGGCGCCCTGGCCAGGCTGGAGTTTCCGAGCTGGGACGCCACGACGGCGCGAACGAGTTCGATGCTGGGCTCCACGATTGCGTCGGCGTGCAGGCTGCCTCGGCGCAGTTCTTCGCTGACGGCCAGTTGGGAAAAGTACGTGGAGGCGAGGCTCGCGACGGGGTTGTCGGAGCCGAGGGGGACTGCGGCAATGTCTCGTAGCGATCGCTCAGGGAGCGCGAGTGCCGCGCGGGGGAAACGCAAGAAGTGGTGGGCGACGCCCTCGTTGAAGTGAAGGGTGTAGGGGGCGGTTGTCTCGTAGAGGGCGAAGTCTCCGGGTCTCAGAAGGGACTGGCGATCGTTCTGAGTCACCCGGCTGGTGCCCGTCAGCTGAAGGCCGAGGAAGACGGCCGGCTCCTCATCTTCCCTGGCCAGCCGCTCCGTCCGTTGCACGGTCAGTGCGGTCGCCCGCGCCGAGCAGATCCTGATGGGCCCGACGGTGCCGAGCCCGATATGAACCGAGAGGTCCTTGGGCGGGAGATGGTGATCGATATCGACCGGCACGACGGATTCCCATACCGCATGCCGGATCGTCTCCTCCCGGTCTCGCGGTGGTACGAGCGCAGTGTCCAGGACCGGGCTCATGGGGCAGGCCTTCGTCTGCATCGGCCATGGGGTCGGCGTGGTGATGCGTCATTCCGTGCCCTCACAAGCCCCCCTCAACGCGATCCGGTCGCGAAGATCAGCATGGCAGGCCGCCGTCTCGCCGTGCAACGGCATCGAGGTCGCCCCCAGGGCAGCCACCTGGCACGACGTCAGCTCACCCGCGCCCTCGCCGACCCCGTAGCAGCGTGGCCGGTTGAGGTGTGTACCGCGCGCCGGGTTGTGTCGACGGCCCCCGACGGGCAGCCGGTGTCGATGGAGCGCTGCTGACAAAGATTCCCGCACGCGTGACACATTCCGGGCCCGGCCATCGTCCTATGGTTTGGCCGAAAAGCGGTGGCCTGTTGTGCCGCCGACGCGGAGACCGAACGGTAATGGGCCGCACTTGAAGCCGGAAGGTTGATCACCGTGGACGAACTGGTGCCGCGCGCACGGCAGTTCGCCGACTTCTCACGCGATCCAGTATGAGCTGGGCATGGCGGCGGCACCGCCAACCGCTTATACGCAGCACCGATTCAGTCGATTGCGTCTTCCTGTTCTTTTCTCATCACTCACAAATAGAGGGAAATAATGCGGCACACGGGGCGTAAAAAGAGGATTGCGGCCGCGGCTGCGCTGGGCGCACTGACGGTGCTTCTCGCCACTGGATGCTCCTTGAGCATTGGCAACGCGGAGAAGAAGAAGAATGAGGCGACGGCCAGCGAGGACGCAGCCCCTGTCGAGGAGCCGGTCGAGGAGCAGCCGACGGCCGAGGAGAAGCCGGCCGGCGACGACCCCGCAAAGCCCGAGAACACGGGCGTCAGCGAGGAGGGGGCCGTCCACAAGGCCCGAGTCGCGCTGACGATCTCCGACAAGGTCGCCGCGGACACCGGCAAGCGTCCCAAAATGGTCACTTGTGCCGAGCACCTCCCGGCCCGGGTCGGCGCCACGATCCGCTGCCAGATCACTACCAGCAGCGACAGCCGCGGTGTCATCGTCACTACCACCGCCGTCAACGGCAACCGGGTCAGTTACAACCTCAAGGTCGACAACAGCGTCGGGTAAACACAGAGCCCGCGCGACCCGCTCGGGAGCGTGCTCGGGACGGCGGACCCGCCCGACAAAACAGGGCGCCTGGCAGGCATCAGCCCAGGTCAGGCGCCCTGCTCGGGTTGTTGGGAGAACCCGGCTCCTATGCCTTTGTCCCCTCTGGCGCTTCCGTTGCCGCCGTCCTCGCGGTGAGCGGGCTCCTGCCCCCGCTCAAAGCGAAGTAGAGCCCCCCGGCCACGGCGACGCCGATGAACCAGGAGTACGGACCCAGATTCGTCCCGTATCCGGACGGCCCGTAGACGGGAAGGATGCTGGAGAAGACGGAGCCCACCGCGGCGGCCGCGAACGCCCGGATGTTCCAGCCGCCCTGGAAGCGGAACTCCCCGTGCTCCTGGTACAGCGCGGGCACGTTCAGCTGTGCCTTCCTGATGAGGTAGTAGTCGACGACGATCACGCCGAAGAGA
Source organism: Streptomyces sp. NPDC048825 (assembly GCF_043198355.1). Taxonomy (NCBI): domain Bacteria; kingdom Bacillati; phylum Actinomycetota; class Actinomycetes; order Kitasatosporales; family Streptomycetaceae; genus Streptomyces; species Streptomyces sp. NPDC048825. The sequence goes on along the minus strand of NZ_JBICUR010000002.1, from coordinate 610,095 downwards.
GGGCCCATCGTCGAGCCGATGGCGTTGACGAAGCTGGGAGCGTTGTCCCAGGGGTGAAGCGGGTAGAGCAGCAGCGCGATGACGGCGGCGATGAGGCCGCCCCGCCGGAAGGTCACGTACTTCGGGGCCACGTTGGCGAAGTCGAAGGCGGGGCTGACGAAGTTGGCGACGACGTTGATGCCCAGGGTCGCCACGGCGAAGGTCAGGGCGGCTAGCAGGACCAGGAACGCGCTGTCGAACTTGGCGGAGATGACGGCCGGTTCGAGGATGACCTCCCCGTACACCTTGCTGGCGGCGGCCGTGGTGATGGCCGCGACGAGGGAGAAGAGGATCAGGTTGACGGGCAGGCCCCAGATGTTGCCCTTCTTCAGGGCCTTCTCGTCGGGGGTGAAGCGTGCGAAGTCGCCGAAGTTGAGGAACAGGGCCGCGAAGTAGGTGACCCAGGTGGCGGCTATCGCGGCGATCGCGGCGAGTGAGCCGGGGCTGACGTCGAGTCCGGTGGCGCTCTTGGCGAGTGTGGCCAGGTCGCCGCTCGGCATGTCGACGGAGAAGGACAGTACCCCCGCCTCCACGGACAGCGCGATCGCCAGGATCAGCATCATCAGCCAGACCGCCGGCCCGGCGAAGTCCTGGAAACGGCGGACCGTCTCCATCCCCTTGCTGATGATGAGCAGTTGGGCGGCCCACACGCCGAGGTAGCACAGCACTTCGAGGCCGCTGTGGTCGAAGAGCCGGGTGGTCTCGTGCAGATCCTTGGGGCCGTCGTAGCGGACGAGGAAAGCGACGACGGCGCCGGCGGCGGCGCTGGTCTGGGCGCCGTACCAGAAGGTGGCGACCACGGCCCGTACGAGAGCCGGGACGTTGGCGCCGAAGGTGCCGAACGAGGCGCGGGCGAGGACCGGGTAGGGCACACCGGTCCTGACGCCCGCCTTGCCGATGAGGGTCATCAGCCAGTAGATGATCAGCGAGCCCACACCGATGCCGATGAGGAACTTGAAGGTGTTGCCCGCGACGAGGAACAGACTGGCGGCCAGGAAGTAGCCGTACAGACTGTGCACGTCCGAGGTCCAGACGTTGAAGATGCTGAAGGCGCCCCACTTGCGCTCGGTGGCGGGGGCGAGGTCCGCGTTGTAGAGACGGGGGGAGTACTCCGGCGGCGTAGCGGCGCTGTCAGAGCCCGCACTGTCCGTGGCCGTCATGTCTTGCTCCTCCTTGCTGTGCCCCATCCCCTCCCGGCGTGGCGCCGGACGGTTGATGTGTCATGGAAGGGAACGGCCCGGATATTGCACCGGGATGCCGGGTGCGTAACGGAGCCAACAACGGGTGAACCGGATTCCCGCGGCAGTGCGGCTGGTTACGAGGGCGGCCCGCTGCGGCTGCATGATGCGGCGTACTCCTGTCGCTGCTGCCGTCGACGAGTCCGACCGCATGATCGGCGATGACAAGTCAACCTCGTAGGACCGGAGTTGTTCTGCCTGCGGCCGTCGTGAAACTGCGATGGCCCGGGGGAGGACGAGCGCGTTCTGGGCGTCGGTGCAGGGGGCGCCCGGGAGTTCGTGCAGGATGCCGTACCACTCGGCGAGAGCCTCGGGGGATCGCCCGCCGGAGTGGAAGAGCTCGGCGTGCCGGTCCGACGGGCGGCTGGTCAACTCCGGTGTGCGGTTGCGCGTCGCGGGACGTCTTACCTCCGTGACGACGCGACCGAGTGCGGCGCGATGTCGTCTCGGCCGTGCGGATTCCGCTCGGCCTGTAATAACCCGGCTGTCACGCGCATTCCTCAGTGACAGAGCCCGATACGAGGAGACGGCGCGTGACTCAAGTCCAACGCTTCCGGGACGTCTACGAGGAGTGCTATCCGCGTGTACTCGCCTATGCCACGAGCCAGGTGGGACGGCAGGTCGGTGAGGACATCACCAGCGAGACCTTCACAGTCGCGTGGCGGCGGATGCGGGACGTTCCGCAACCCGCGCTGCCCTGGCTCCTGGGCGTGGCCCGCAACCTGGTGCGGGAGCTGCGTCGCCGGGACAGCCACCAGTACGCGCTCGCCGCACAGGAAGCACAGCGCATCAGTACCGGCGCCGGGACCGAGGCGCAGGACGTGGCCACACGCGTGACCGATCGAGAAGCGGCGCTCCAGGCCCTGGCGAGCCTGTCCGACGCCGACCGGGAACTGCTGACCCTGATCGCCTGGCACGGGCTGAGCCCCAAGCAGGCCGCACGCGTCCTCGGGTGCACCACCGCGACCCTGACCGTCCGGCTGCACCGGGCCCGTCGTCGCCTGGAACGTGCCGTGGAGGCCGTGTCCGTACCCCCCGCACCGGCAGTGCGCCGCACTGACGGCCGCACCGACCGTGAAGGAGCAATCGCATGAGGAAGACGTACGAAGGGTCCGCGCGGCGGCGAGACGTCATGAAGGCGCTCGCGGACGCCCGGCCCGCCGAACTGGACCCGTCCCAGTTGGCGGGCTCCCGTCGGCAGCGCGAGGACCTGGCCCGGATCACGGCCGCCACGCAGGAGGGGCCCACCCGAGGCCCCCTGGCATGGCTGCGTCCCCGGTTCGTGCCGCTCGGGGCCGTCGCGACCGTCGCGGCGTCCGCGATCGTGGTGAGCACCCTCGTCGGACAGGACTCGCGCGGAACCACGAGCGCGCAGCCGGGCACCCGCCCGCCGTCGGCCACCGCGACGGGGCTGGACGGCCGGATGGAACTGCTCGGCGCGGCGAAGGCGGCGGAGGCTTCGACTGCCGAGGGAACGTACTGGCAGGTGACCACACGGGGGGAGAACGTGGACGTCGTCGGTGAGCCGGGACGGCGCTTCGCCGTGCGCAGCACCGAGACGCAGGAGTGGTCGGTGGGGGTGCGCCCGGGAACCCGGAGCCTGATGGTCATCGGCCTGGACGCCGAGACCGAGCCCCGCACCGCGGCGGACGAGGAACGCTGGCGGGACGCCGGTTCACCACGGCAAGTGGAGAGCCCGGCAGATGCTGACGGTCGGATGAGGGTCGCGATGACGATCGGAGCCCCCGGGCGGCCCACGGTCATGCGCACCGACAGCGACAACAAGATCTACGCCCTCGGCCCGGACAACGTCTCCTACCAGGATCTGCGGAAACTGCCCACCGACACCGCGCAGTTGCGCCGGCAGTTCCAGCGGCTGTACGAGCGGGACCGCGGCGGCGAGAACAGCGGCGACCGTACGGCCTGGATGCTGCGCCAGGCGGCCGACGTCATCACCATGCCGGTGAAGCCCGGTACCCGGGCCGCCGCGTACCGCCTGCTCGCGGACCTGCCGGGCATCCGCGTCCAGGGCTCTGCGACCGACCCGCTGGGCCGCAAGGGCATCGGCATCACGCTCCCCGACCACGCGGAGACCCCGCTGGGGAGTGTGGAGCAGCGGCTGGTCGTGGACCCGTCCACCGGCGCTCTGCTCGCCGAGCTCGTCGTCCTGGCCGAACCGTCGGCCACCGCGCGGCAGGCGGGGCTGGACGCGGGCACGACGGTGAACTACTCGGCGACCACCCGGATGGAGTGGGCGCAACGGCAGATCACCGTGCCGAAGAACGCCCGGCGCTGAACTCCCCCGCGCGGGCCAGGCACCGCCGGGCCTGTTACGGAAACACACCTCCAGAAGGAGCGACTTGATGAGAACCCCCGCACAAGGGGCTGCCTCACGCGGCATCCGCGTGGCCACCGTCTTCGCGGCCTGCGCCCTCGCCCTCACTCCGTGGGCCGCCCAGGCGCAGACCGAGACGAAGGCCCAGGCGGAGACCCCCTGGAAGGTCGCGTTACCGCTTTCCGAGGCGGCTTCCAGTGACTTCATGGATGTCGACGCGAGGAGCAGGACCGACGCCTGGGCGGTCGGCCGGAAGACGGACGACTCCTTCTCGGTGGCCCCGCTGGCCAAGCACTGGGACGGTAAGCGGTGGACCGACGTTCGGCTCGCGGCGACCGGAGGCAGGCCCGCGCAGTTTGAGGCGGTGGCCGCCTCCGGCCCCGACGACGTCTGGGCCGCCGGGACGTACACCGACGTGGAGATCCCCTCCGCCTCCTCGGCCAAGCTGCCGGACCGCCTTGCGGACCGCCTTGTGAGCCGTCTGCCCGACTCTCCGGCGGACCGGTCCCGCGGCGGCGCTGCGCGTCCCGCGACCGCCAGCCCCATCGTGCTCCAGCACTGGGACGGCACCCGATGGAAGCGGGTGCAGCGTCCGGCACCCGCCGAGGGCTGGATCCGCTTCGTCGGGGAACTGACCTCGGTGGGCCGGGACTCCGTGTGGCTGACCACCATGGACTGGAACCCGGTGACGGGCGCGTACAGCGGACAGCTGGAGCATTGGAACGGCCGCACATGGCGGCGGACGGCCCTTCCTCCGGCACCGGACGGCAGCCCGGTACAGCCCTGGGACATCACCGGCACAGGCCCCGACGACGTGTGGGTCACCGCCGAGGCCGACGCCGACGGCACCGCGAGGCCCCTGCTCTACCACTTCGACGGCCGGCGCTGGACGGTGCGGACCATCCCTGTCCCCGACGAGTACGACGCCGGCTGGGTGGCCAACCACGTCGTGACGACGAAGCGCGGAACGGTCCATGTGTTCGGCAAGACCAACGACCCCGGGGCGCCCGGCGGACTGCTCGCCACGCGATGGGACGGCCGCACCTGGCGGCCGCTCCCCGCGCCCGACCTCGAAGAGGTGAACGCCTCGGGCACGGACGGCTCGGGAGCGGTGTGGGTCGCGGGCTGGCCCGTGGGCGGCAGCCATGCGGTGCTCTCCCGCTGGGACGGCGCCTCCTGGACCGAGGAGGGACTTCCGGAGGAGATCTCGACCACCGTGGGCAGTTCACTCCTCGGCATAGACGGCGTTCCCGGCACTCGCGCCGTACTGGCCGCGGGAAACGTCGCCTGTGAGAGCACGACGGGCGCGTGCGGTCTGGTGGTTTCACGCAAGATCGGCTGACGGTTCGAGCACGCGGGAAGGCGTACTCGAACCGGCCCGCGTCCCTCACCGCAACGACCGCCTGTGGCCCGCAGCGTCCGCTGCTGGCCACAGGCGGTCGGGCGTCGGGGTCAGGACGGGTCGCCGTACTGGAGGCCGCGTCCGTTGGTGCCGACATAGACGCGCCCGTAGGTGTCGGGGTCGCCGGTGACGACGCCGACGCCGCCGATGCTGCCCCACTGGTGGGCGTCGTCGTTGACGCGGAGCCAGGTGGCGCCCTTGTCGGTGGAGCGGAAGACGCCGGTGACGTCCTTGACGGTACCGATCAGGTACAGGGCCTGGTAGGCGGCGCCCGGCGCGGCCTTGCCGAAGCCGAGGGCGGAGGCGGACTGCACCGCCCCGAGCGTGGTGAAGGTGCGGCCGCCGTCGGTGGAGTGCAGCAGCCCCTTGCCACCGTCGGCGATCCACAGGTCCCCGGCGATGCCGGGGACGGCCGTGAGCCGGCCGGCGGGCAGGTTGGTGGCGCGGGCGGTGAAGGTCGCGCCGCCGTCGGTGCTGGCGTAGAGCGTGCCGCCGGCCAGTGAGTAGAAGGTCTTGGCCGAGGAGCGGTCGGCGACGACCACGGCGCCGGTGCCCAGGCCGCTGACCTTCGACCAGCTCGCCCCCTTGTCGGTCGAGCGGTACGGGGCCTGACCCGCCTCGGTCCAGACGACGGTGGAGCCATCCGCCGCGAGCGCGACATGGCCGCTGTCGGCGCTGCCCACCGGCTCCGCCTTGAAGCCGCTCCAGCTGCTGCCACCGTCGGTGGAGTAGGCGCCGTCCTGCGCGCCGCCACGGCCGACGCGGACCATCACCGCGGGGTTGGACTGGGCGAAATCGATGTCGGTGCTGGTGATCATCATCGGGTTCTCCAGCCGACCGGCGGGCACCCCGGTCAGGGAGTCGTGGCGGAAACCGCCCAGGTCGCCCATGGCGGTGACGGCGGTGGCGCCGCCGGGCGGGGCGATCACGTCCATCAGCGCGGTCTCCTCCAGCCCGCGGGCCCCCACGGTCCAGTGGCTGGTGCCGCCGCTGTCGGTGGCGGTGGCGTCCTTGCTGCGCCAGATGCCGCTGCCGGTGCCGTACAGCACGTGTCCGGAGTTGAAGGGATCGATGGCCAGGGCGGTCATCCAGTGCCCGGTGCCGGTACCGACGTAAGGAGCGGCGGAAGCGTCCCGCACCGACTTCGCGGCCTGTGCCTTCCAGGTCGTGCCGCCGTCGGTGGTCCGGTAGATCTCGTCCTCGGGCCACCAGCGGTCGAGGGTGGTGACCATCACCGTGGACGGCTTCTGCGGGTCGACGGCCAGACCGGAGAACCCGTAGCTGCCCTCGGACGGGGAGACGTTCTTCCACGCCCCGCCAGCCGTCGTGTACTTCCACACCGAGCCCGCGGTCACGCCGTTGGGTCCGACGACGTTGGTGTACGTCAGGTACAGCGAGCCGTCACCGGAGAGCACGCCGTGCTGCGGCATCTGGCCGGTGGGCTGCCCGGAGACCGCCTGCCAGGTGCTGCCGCCGTCGGTGGAGCGGTACAGGGAGGTGGACCTGTCGGCGACGCCGACATAGACCGTCTTGCTTCCGGCGGGGCCGTACGTCACGAAGGAGATGCCCGCGCCGCTGCTGGCCCCGTCCTTGACGGGGAACGAGGAGACCTGACTCCATGTCACGCCGTGGTCGGTGCTGCGCCACAGGCCGTTCTTGCGGGTGCCCAGCAGCAGGGTGCCGTTGTCCGAGGGGTTGATCACCAGCCGTTCGCCCGCCCCGCGGCCGTCCTCGTTGGCGCCCAGCTTGAAGGGCAGATCGGTGCGCTGGAAGGTGCGGCCACGGTCCGTGGAGCGCAGGATCGCGCCGTTGCCCGCCCAGCTGTTGGTGTAGGTGCCCGCCGCGAGGTAGAGCCGGGCGGGGTCGACGGGGTCGGTGGCCACCGAATCGATGCCCAGCAGGTTCCAGTCCTTCTCGCCGGCCCAGTCGGTCAGCGGGATCCACTGCTCGGCCGCGACGTCCCAGCGGTAGGCGCCGCCCATGTCGGTGCGCGCGTACAGCAGGCCCTTCTCCCGCGGGTTGAACACCAGCCCGGTGACGTAACCGCCGCCCACCACCTGGGTGTTGTTCCACGCATACGGTCCGGCCGCGGCCGTGGTCTGCGCCCCGCCGGTCCCGGCCGCCTGGGTCTCGGCCGTTTTCACCAGCTTCCACTGCTGGTTGGTGCTGCCCTTGCCGGGATACTGGATGACTGCCGCGCCGTCGGCCGTGGAGCCTCCGGAGACGTCCAGGACCTGGCCGCTCCTGCGGGAGGTGAAGGTGACGGCGTCGGAACCGCTCACATCGTCGATCCGCCACTCCTGGGAGGCGGAGGAGCTGTCGGTCTGTTGCTCAGCGGCAGCTGCCTGGGCGGTCGAATCGCCCGCTATGCCCAGCACTTTGCCGCTGTTGCGGTTCACCAGCTCGTAATGGCCGTCCCCGGTGGGTCTCAGCTTCCACTGCTGGTTGGCGGTGTTCTGGTCGGTCCACTGCTGGATGCGGGTGCGGTCGGCGGTGGAGAAGGCGTTGACGTCCATCGCCTTGCCGCTGCGTACGGAAACCAGCCGGTAGTAGGCATCGCCGTCGACCGTCGCGGCCTGCGAGTCCTCCTGCGCGAACAGGAGATACGGCACGACGATGGCGGGCACGCCGAGCAGCAGACCGGTCGCGGTCCAGCGACGGCGGTGACGCCCGCGGCGCCCGCCGTTCGTGGGGTTTTTCATGGGGAGGTGTTCTCCTTGCATGCCGTTCACCAGAGGAGTGGCGGAATCAGGCACTGGAATGGCCGGATCCGACTCCCTGTGGTCACAGGCTCCGCAAAGGGTTGCCTTGAGCCGGGAAGTCCTTTCAGGCCAACTCGTGCTGCAGCAGGCGTTGATCAGCACGGGTGAGGCTGGTCCCCTGTGGTCGCCGGCGAGCTCGGGGTGCTTCGACGGGCAGGTCGGCGGGACCGCATTCGTTCGTGTGCGGCCGACCGACCCCCGCCAATCGGCGGGGGTCGGTCGGCCGACCGGCGGGGCACCTCCCGAAGCCCGTCGGATGGTTGACCGCCCCCGCGCTTCGGCAGCGTTGTCCCGGTGACTGAGATCGAAACCGCCAAGAAGGCGCCTCCGCGTTCCTTATCCGCACCCGAGTCCGCCACGGCGACGGAACGCCCAGCGCCGGTGGCGCGGCTCGTCGGGGTGGACCTCGCCCGTGCACTGGCCGTGTTCGGAATGTTCGCCGTGCACGTCGGCCCCTTCCCAACGCCCGGGGGCGGCGTCGGCGACTGGTTCCTGGGTTTGGCGAGCGGCCGGGCCTCGGCGCTGTTCGCCACCCTCGCCGGGTTCTCGTTGATGCTGATCGCCGGCCGCCACGAGCCGAAGACCGGCCTGGCCGGCAGGCAGGCGAGGGCCCGGATCGTGATCCGGGCCGTGATCCTGCTGGTGCTGGGCAGCGCGTTGGCGATGACCAACTTCGGCGGCGCCGGAATCCTCAACTTCTACGCGTTGTACTTCCTGCTGGCCCTGCCCCTGCTGCGGCTGCGGGCCAGGACGCTCGCGATCATCGCGGTCGCGCTCGCGGTCGTCACGCCGCAGCTGGCGTTCGGCCTCAGGGCACTGCTCACCGAGTCGATCGTGAAGAGCATCGACGCGTACGACCCGATCGCGCGACTCTCCGGCGTGGGCGTGCTCGACCTCCTGCTCACCGGCCTCTACCCGGCGATCACCTGGATGACGTTCGTGGTCACCGGCATGGGGTTGGGCCGGCTGGATCTGACCTCCGGCGCGGTGCAGCGGCGGCTGGCCATGGTCGGACCCGCGCTGATCGGGTTCGGATACGGCGTCTCGTGGCTGGCGCTCCGGTTGTCCGGCGGTGATCAGAAGATCACGGCCGGGATGCCTGACATGAAGGACCCCGGTGCCATGAAGGACCCCGGCATGACAGTGGGATCGGGATCGGGATCGACATCGGGATCCTTCGACATGCCGGTCGGTGGTGGGCTGGGGGGCCCTGACACATGGGGGCTGCTGGCAGCCGAGCCGCACACCGGTTCCACGTTCGACCTCATCGGCAGCATCGGGATCGCGATCACCGTGCTCCTGTGCCTGACGGTGGCGATGGACCGACTGCTGTGGCTGCGGCGGCCGGCAACTCCGATCATCGCCGTCGGCACGATGTCCCTGACCCTCTACGTGGCCCACATCCTGGTCATCCTCGCCCTGCCCGGCGAAGCGGCCACCCCGCCGCAGTCCGCCTCCGCCGCGCTGCTGCTCTGGTTCATCCTCGGGGCCACCTTGTTCGCGGTGATCTGGTCCCGCTTCTTCCGCCGCGGACCCCTGGAGTACCTGCTCAACGGAGCCACCAAACTGGCGAATCACGTCCGATGAGCCTCGGGCGGATACCCCGGCAAGGTCGGCCCGAGGCCGCAACGACACCCTCCGACAAGGGGTCTGACTCGCAGGCGGGCCTACTTCCTCCCGCGCAGGGCCGCTTCTCGTACGGAGCGGCGAGGGCCACCCCGGCGGCGGACACTTCGATAGTGGTCAGGCCCGGCGGGTGGTCGCCGCGGCACTGGGCGTCACTGGGGTCCTGGCCAGCTCCTCGGGTGAGTCACGGAAGCTCACGGACTTGGCGGCCCTCCCGCAAGTGCCAGGCGCTGTCCGGCCTGCCGCCGAAGGCGGTACCGGGCCCACGCGTGATCTTTTTCAGCCACCCGTGATTCACTCCGCAGCCGCGGAAAAAGCGGCAGGAAACGGGTCGGACCGGTCGCGCACCCGCGTGGGACGCATGCCGTGCGCCGGACTGTTACCGGCGTTCCGGGCCGATCTGTGCAGGTTCTGAGGCACTATCCAGTGGTGCTCCCTCCGATATCCCGGCTGCCGGTGTCCGGAACGGGGATACCGGATGCCGCACCGCAACCGCAGTGGCTGAAAACGTGTCTTTGGACGCGTGGCCGAAGCTCCGGGGCGGGTGAGTTTCCGGTAGCACATGCGGCCTTGGGGGGCTGGGATGAACACATGGGGAGTGCCCGGATACACCGAGTCACTGGAGCTCGGATCAGGGGCGAGCGGGCGGGTCGTCCTGGCCGTGCACGAGGAGACGGGCGTGCCGGTCGCGGTGAAGTACCTCAGCGAATCACTGCGCACGCGGCCGGGCTTCGTACGCGATTTCAGGGCGGAGGCACGGCTGCTCGGCGGCCTGGAGAGCCCGTACGTCACCGGGTTGTACGAGTACGTGGAGAGCCCGGACGGCGCCGCCATCGTGATGGAGCTGGTGGACGGTGTCTCGTTGCGGACCCTGCTGACCAGGGAGAGTCCGCTCGATCCCGAGGCCGCGCTCGTGGTCCTCAAGGGGTCGTTGCTCGGCCTGGCCGACGCGCACCGCATCGGCGTCGTCCACCGCGACTACAAACCGGCGAACGTCCTGGTCGTACCGGACGGATCGTCCAAGCTGGTCGACTTCGGGATCGCGGTGGACGCCGGCACCAGCGTCGGCGTGGCGGGAACCCCCGCCTACATGGCCCCGGAGCAGTGGACCGGCGCGCCCGCCTCTCCCGCCGCCGACGTGTACGCGGCCACGGCCACCTTCTTCGAGTGCCTGACGGGCCACAAGCCGTACTCGGGTGACAATCTCGCCGAACTCGCGCTGCAGCACGTCGACGCGCCCGTCCCCGCAGAGGAGGCCCCCGAGGCGGTGCGGGAGCTGGTCCGGCGTGGTCTGGCGAAGGACCCGCGGGAACGGCCCACTCACGCCGAGGATTTCGTCACGGAACTGGAGGCGGTGGCCGGCGCCGCCTACGGGCCCGACTGGGAGGAACGCGGTCGCGCTCGGCTCGCCGCGCTGGTGGCCCTGCTGCCGCTGCTGCTGCCCTCGGCCCGCAGTGCCCCACGTACCACGACGGACACCGCACGCACGGTCCTGAGCCGCGAACCGGGCCTCGGCTGGGCGCAGTCGTGGCGTCCCGGCCGGCCAGGGATGCTGGTGGCCGGTGCGGCCGCGCTGCTGGCTGTCCTCCTGACCTACGGCATCCAGCACACCCCGCTGGGAGCGGATCCGCAGCAGGCGGCGCAGGCCCTGGCCACCACCAGAGCCCAGCCCGGTGTGGAGTCGGGAGAGCTCATCGCTCCGCCGACCGCGTCGGCGAACTCCTCCCCGCCACCACCGACGGCCACCGTGTCCCCCAGTCTGTCGCCCTCCGACTCGGCGACGGCCGGCACCGGCGAGCCCTCGGCAACCGCCGCCACCACGGACCCGGCCCCTGAGACGACGACACCCGGCGCGGCGACCACCGAGGCGACGCCGACGACCGCTGCCCCCACCTCGCCGGCTGCCCCCACCGCGCCGGCCGCTCCCGCCGTCAAGGGCGTCGCGGTGTCGGGCTTCCAGCAGACGGGTCCGACGACCGCCTCGGCAACGATCGACATCACCACGGACGGCACCCAACCGCTCTCCATCACCGTCTCGTGGTCCACGGGCGACGCCGGGGGACAGCTCGGCAACCCGGACGGTGGGTCCCAGACGTTCGAGCGCAGCGGCGCCACCCAGTACACGCTCACCGTCGATCACACCTTCCAGGGCAACGGCTGCTACTGGACGGTGCAGGCCACGACCACTCCGGCCTCCGCCGACGGCGGCGCCTCGCAGCAGCTTCTGACCAGGGGGTGTGTCATCGGATGAGCGCTCACAACGACCGCACTCCCGCGTCTGCCGAGGACTGGGAGCCCACCCAGGTGTTCGGCTCCGCCGACGAAACCCGGGTGCTCGACCCGGCCGACGACCACACCTCGACCCTCCACCTCGGCCCCACCGACGAACACGCCCCGAGCGACGAACACGCCCCGAGCGACGAACTCGGCTCCGCCGACGCCGAGTACAGCGCCACGGTGCTGGCCAGCCACTGGATTCAGAGGCCCGAGCCGGACCCCACCTTCCTCGGGCCGCCCTCCACGGGGATCCTGCCGCCGCCGCCGACGCTGCCCGACCGTGCCGAAGGCACCGTGCTGCGTTTCGGCCCGGGGGTGACAGCCGCCGCCGCGCACCGTACCCACAGGACGCTGCCCGCGGTGGCGCCGCCTCCCGTGCGCCCGCGCCGACGTCTGCGAAGACACGCTCTGCCCGCGCTCGTGCTGATCGCCGTCATCGCCTTCCTCGCCTGGCAGCGCCTGGGGCCCTCCGTCGCGGTGCGTACGGCGGCGGTCACGGCCCGGCCGACGGATCTGGGCTGCGACGGGACAGCGGACATAGTCGCCCTCGTCGCCACGAACGGCCGGCCGGGCACGCTCTCCTACCGCTGGATCCGAAGTGACGGCACCGCCTCGGGCGTCCTGAGCGAAGTGGTGGTCCGGGGCCAGAGACAGGCACGTCTGCACCTGCTGTGGACCTTCCAGGGCAAGGGCCACTACACGGCAAAGGCCGAACTACAGATCCAGTCCCCCACCCACCGCACGGTCACCACCCACTTCACGTACGACTGCCCCTGACCAGACCTCCGTTTCGTCAACCACGGCCCCGCCCGGGTCGGCAACGTCAGCTCCGGCGACCCGGTCGCCGTGATCGACTTCTACCTCCCGGAGGGCACCACCGCCACGTCTGGACAGGTCGGCCCATGCTGGGGGCGCTGCCCGGCTACGACCCGAAGTCCTGGGTCCAGTAGTTGCCCGGCTGCGCCAGGCCCACACCGAGCTCCTTGAAGCCACAGTTGAGGATGTTGGCCTTGTGGCCGGAGCTCGACATCCAGCCGGCCATGACGCTTTCGGGAGTGCTGTATCCGGCGGCGACGTTCTCGCCAGCCGACCTGAAGCTGTACCCGACACGGCCGAGCCGGTCGCTCATGGACGAACCGTCGGAACCGGTGTGAGACATGTTCTTGTGATCGGCCATGTCCTGGCTGTGGCCCTGAGCGGCCTTGGTCAGCTTGGCGTTCTCGGCCAGCGGCGCACAACCTGCCTTGTCGCGTTCGGCGTTGACCAGAACCAGCACACGATCCGTGGGACCGGAATCCGCACTGCTCGCGGAGACGCTGGGAGTACTGCTGGAACGCGTGGCCTTCGGAGTGCTCGAAGGCGAAGCAGACCTATCGGGCGTGCTGAAGGTGCGCGTAGCGGTCGGGCGCCTGGACGCCGAGGGAGACGCGCTCGGGGTTCTGGACGGAGTTGCAGTGTCAGAGGTGCCTGCGGCGGAGGTGGTCGGGGACGCGGCGGGCGTGCGCGAGGGCGTCGGGTCGGCTACTGGATCCGATGTGCCCCCTCCCCACCAGGACAACGCCACACTGCGCCAGCCTCCCAGCCCGCTACCGCTCGCCAGCACAACCGAAGGAATACCTGCGGCGCCCACAGCCACCACAATGACTGCGGTACGGGATATCTTCCAGCGCTTCCTTTTCTGGCGATGCTTGTTCATACGTGACCTCACTCAGTGGTCCGAAAAATTGGGCAGCAAAGCAGCGCAGCGCTGGCGAGCCCGGTCATTATGGGGACCGGTGAGCGCACCGGGCAACGAACACCCGTACTGCTGCTGGACGGTGCCAATGAGTTCGCCCGGGCCAGGAGGACGTACGGATCCAGACGTTGGCGCACAATCTCCGGCACCCGCACACACCAGTGACCAGGCAGAAGAGGCTCTCCTGCGGCCGCGGGCGCCAAATTCACCGATCTGGAAAATCGGTTGAATTATCACCTGCGGCAGAAAATGTCCGATTCGGATTCAAAAGAACACAGCTATTACCGGCAGTAATCGGGCGATTCGTCTTATTAGGCAAAATTCTCGCGTGATGCATATCACTCTGATTCGAAGTGTGGGAATTCCTGAGCCGGAACGGCGGAGTTTCCTGCGCGTTGGCCGGGTGTGATCGAGATTGAGGACGCGTGTCGGCCGTCGTCTGCCGCGCACATCGGGCGTCCCCACCGCGTGGCATGCCGCCGACGCCATCACGGCGCGCCTGACTGGCGGGAAACTCTGCGCGCGTACTCACGCCTGATCGACGGACGCCTGCCCGCCGAAGCGGTGCACGTCGTGACCTGCTGGAGCAGGCTCGGACGGGGGCCGTGGTAGCTTCGCCCCCGCACTCGCGGATTGATCAACCGCTCGCCGCCCCTGACCGGATGACACGCCTGGCGCACCATTCCAGAAGCCTGGAGGGCGTTGAGGGCTCAGACATGGCCTGAGCGTCGGCGTAGAGTTGCTCAGGGCGAGCGGCCGGTTCGTCGGTCCGATCGCGTCATTGTCCGCAACGCCGATACCGATGGGGGACACCCGCTCACTCGATCGGAGTGGGCACCGAGGTGGTACTGCACGCCCTCGGGCTCTGCGACCGGATTGACCAGTTGGTCGCGGTGGGGCTGTACAACGTGCGATGGGCACCCGTCGCCGTAGGTCACGAACCACGGAATCAACATGCCTCACGCACCTGTCGACGACTGCGTCCGGTTGCCCTACCGGCAGGCAGACTCCGGTCCCGCTCTGCTGCCCGCCCGCGGAACTCGCCGAAGAGCCCACTCGGCTCACGCCGGTCGGATACTGCGTGGGCGACGCCGTCAGCCTCACGGCGGTGGGAAGCGTGGCGTTCATGTCTGAGCAAGGACGGCGTGTGGCCGGCAGGTACCGGCTGGTGGAGCGCATCGGCCGGGGCGGCATGGGTACCGTGTGGCGTGCCCGGGACGAGTTGCTCAACCGCGAGGTAGCGGTCAAGAGGCTCCACTACTCCTCTCTGGACGACGACGTCGACAGGCTCTTCGAGCGCACAGGTCGCGAGGCGCGCATCGCCGCCCGGCTCAGCCACCCCAACGTCGTCGTGGTGCATGACGTCGTGGACGACGAGGGGTCGCCCGCGATCGTCATGGAATACGTGCCGTCCGTCACCCTCGCCGAGGTGATCAGGAAGCTCGGTCCGGTCCCGCCGGAGGAGGCCGCCCGCATCGCAAGCGGGTTGATCGCCGCGCTGCGCGCCGCTCATGACGCCGGGGTGGTGCACCGCGACATCAAGCCCGGCAATGTCCTGCTCGGCCGTGACGACCGCGTGGTGCTGACGGATTTCGGCATCGCCGTGGCCCCCGATACCTCCCCCCTCATCATGACCGGCCAGCTCATCGGTTCCATCGACTACTGCTCGCCGGAACGGCTCGACGGCGGCACACCGGGCCCGGAGTCCGACCTGTGGGCGCTCGGCGTGCTGCTCTACGAGTCGGTGGAGGGCGAGCCACCGTTCCGCCGGGAGACCGGGATCGAGACGGCGTACGCCATCGTGTGGGCGCCGGTGCCGTCCGCGCCCGCCGCCGGGCCCTTGGCTCCGCTGATCGAAGGGCTGCTGGTCAAGGACCCCGGCGGGCGGCTGACCGTCGAGGATGTGGAGCGGATGCTCCAGGCATCGCGGCCGGCAGCCGCAGGCGCGGCAGTCCCGGCCCGGCGCGCGGCCGCCGGACCGGGGACATCCGTGCCGCCCGCCGGGAAGCCGCTCGCCGGGAGCCGGCACAGATCGGCCGGCGTCGCCAAGGGCTCCCGGCCCCGGAACAGAAAAGCGCGGTGGCTCGCCGGGGCAGCGGCCGTCGTCGCCATCGTGGCATGCGCGGTGATCATGGTCGACTGGATGCGCGGCGAGACGGATCGGCCCACCCGACACGCAAGGGCGGAAATCATGCCGGGGGCCTCCTCCCCGTCGCCTTCATCGTCCGAGACCGCAGCTTCCTCCACGCCCCGTCCCACGGCGCGCACCCCGCAGGCGCCGCCGGCGGCGGAGACCGAGTACGGGCCACTGTGGTCGGACGGAGCGATCGACCCGGGCAGCAATGAGTACTGGGCGCAGAGCGATATCACGGTCAGGACGACGGAGACCCTGACGTCGCTCACCGTCGAGCTGCGTGTCGCACAGACCGGCGGTGTCTCCTCGACCGGCTCCTGGCGGACCCGGCCCGAGGAGGACTTCACCCTCAACGTGGAGGAGACGGACGGCTTCCTCGCCTACCGCTGGACACTCAAGGACGGGCGGACGGTGCCAGCCGGTGAGCACATGTTCGCGGGACAGTACAACCACGAGACCGGCAACAGGGACGCCGGCGGCGACTCGTATGTGGCCACCGCCACGGCGGACGGCGAAACATACTCGGTGCACGGCCCCTTCGCGTCGGCCTCCACCGACTGACGCAAAGCTGGGGCTGCCGCTGGATCCATCTGTGACCAGTCGGGGCCTGGAGCCCCGACTGGGGAACATGTCCATGCAGGTGTCGTACTGGGCGCGGCCCGAGGATTGACGCCGTCCACAAGTGAACCCCAGGCCGCTGAACTGGGGTTTCATTATCGTCCGGGTGCGCACACCCGATGGTTGGAAGAGGCGGGCCGGCCTTCCCGTTTCCCAGACGCATGTGCCCTGATGTGCCCTCGGTGGCCACGTAGGCCAAGGGCCTGCCCGCGTCTGTCCCTCGGGTGGGCGCGTCCGCGTAGGCACGAAACCGAACGGACGTTCATCCTCTTGCAGGTCATCCTCGGACAACGGCGCTCGCCGTGGCTGATGTCGCGCCATCCACGGCGCGGTGCGCCGGTACAGCTCCTCGAACGCCGCGCGGTCACCCGTGGCCACCAGCCGGACGAGACGCTCCTCGTCCAGCTCGCCCGGTGCCTTCCTGACTGATCTCACACCCGCTGGACACCGGGCCCGGACAGCCGGCTTTCCCTTTCATGTGATCCCGTCACATCGAGGGGACCTGCGGCGCCCGTCGGGCCGTGCCCGTTCACCGTGCGGCGTCCGGTGACGTGGCCACCGAGGCCCTCGCCCGCGGTGGTTGAGGCCGGGCACCGTCCGCGACGCCGCCGATCGGTCACACCCGGCCCGTGAACGTCCACTCCCCGTGCCCGACACGGAAGACGACGAACGCGGGATCGCTGCGCAGGAACTCCGCGCCCTCCGGCGCGGCCACCCGGGCGCGCGACCCTCCCGGCACATGCACCTCGGCCGTCGAGCCCACCGGCACCCGCACCGACAGCCGCAGCTCCCGGTCCAGCCGTGACCAGGACACGGCGGCCTCTCCGCGCACCGTACGGATCGACGTACGGGCCCAGTTCACTCCCGTACGGGCGTCGGGGCGCACTGAGAAGGTGCGGTAGCCGGCGTCCCCGGGGCGCAGCCCGGCAACGTTCTCGTACAACCACTGCGCGACCGTGCCCAGGAAGTAGTGGTCGCGGGAGCGGGAGTCCAGCGGCCACATCTCCCACATGGTGTCGGCGCCGTTGGCCTGCCAGTACCCCCAGCTCGGATAGGTCCGCTGCGTCGCGACGGCGTGTGCCACGTCGGGGCGACCGTGGGCACACAGCACCCTCAGGAGGACGCTCGTTCCTAGGCAGCCGGTGTTCAGATGGTTGCCGCGCGCCTCGATGTCCGCCACCAGGCTGTCCATCACGGAGGCGCGGGCGCCGGGCGGCACCAGGCCGAAGGCCAGCGGAATCGCGTTGGACGTCTGCCGGTAGCCGGGATCCTTCGCCGTACGGTAGTGGCCCTCCGGACTCAGGAACGCCTGGTTGAACGCGGTCTTCAGCTTCTCGGCCGCCTCCCGGTACCGCTTCACGGCCTCGCCGTCACCCAGCAGTTCGCCCAGTTCGGCGGTGTTCAGCAGCGCCCGGTGGAGGTACGCGGTCGCGGTCAGCCGGGTGTCCTCCGGGGGAATCTCGTAGCCGGGCGCCACCCAGTCGCCGAGCGCCGTGACCGCCAGCCCGTCCCGCAGCCGGGCCAGCTCCCAGTCCAGGTACCGGGTCAGCGTCGCCCAGTGCTCGCGGGCGGCGCGCTCGTCCCCGTACACCCGGTACAACTCACGGACGACGAACGGGTAGACGGTCGTCCACTCGGGGGAGGGGGCCAGCTCCTGGTACCCCCAGCCGCCGCTCGGCACGATCACCGGCAGCTGCCCCTCGCCGTTCTGGCTGTCCGCCAGATCGCCCAGCCACTTGGACAGGAAGCGGTGCACCCCGAAGGCGTACGCCATCACCGGCGCGCCGACCTGGGCGTCGCCGGTCCAGCCGTTCTTCTCGTACATGGGGGTGTCGGTCGGGATGCCGTGCAGGTTGTTGAGGAGCGTGCGGCGCATGGCACCGTCCAGCCACTCGTAGAACGGCTCCGAGCAGGCGAAGGAACTGACCTCCTCGACACGGGTGTGCACCAGCCGCCCCAGCACCTGCTCCGGGGACGGGCGTGCGGGCAGGCCGTGGATCTCCACGTAACGGAAGCCCTTGTACGAGAACTTCGGCTCCCAGACCTCATCCTCTCCGCCGCCCGCGCAGATGTACTCGTCGGTCTGGAAGCGGCCCGGGACATGGCCGGTCTCGGCCTGCACACTTCCGTCGGCCTTCAGCTTCTCGCCGTGGACCAGGCGGACGACGGTGCCCTGCTCGGCGCCGCGGACGGTGAGGCGGGTCCAGCCCGCCATGGTGCGGCCCATGTCCACCACGTACACCCCGGGGCGGAGCTCGGAAATGCCCGTCGGCCGTACGGTCTTGGCGATCTCGATCGGATCGTGCGGCTGCGCCCTGAGCGCGCCCCGGGGAGCCTGCCGCACACCCGCCGTCCGCCAGCCGCTGTCGTCGAAGCCGGGACTGCTCCAGCCGCGCGGAGCCCTGCGTGCGTCGTATGTCTCGCCGGCGTAGAGGGAATTGGACACGGTCGGCCCCTCGGTGATCCGCCACTCGCCGTCCGAGGCGACGGTGGTGCGGGAGCCGTCGGGGTGGTCGATCTCCAACTGGGCCAGCAGCCGGGGCTCGCCGTGCCACGGCGGGCGGTGCCAGTTCCAGACGTTGGGCGTGGTCATGCCGAAGAAGCCGCGGCCGAGGGTGACACCGATGGCGTTCTCGCCGCGCCTGAGCAGTTCGGTGACGTCATGGACGGCGTACAGCACGGTCTCGTCGTAGTCCGTGAAGCCGGGGTCGAGCACCTGCCGGCCGACCCTGCGCCCATTGATCTCGGCCTCGTAGTAGGCGAGTCCGCTGATGTAGAGGCGGGCCCGGGAGATCCGCCGCCGCACGGTGAAGGCACGGCGCAGCAGTGGCGCGGGCTGCTCCGGCACGGCGACGCTCACTCCGCTGCCCCAGGGCCCCTGCCCGTACGGGGTGAGCACGGTGGCCTCGGCCCAGGCCGCGTCGTCGAACTCCGGGTGCTGCCAGCCCTCTTGGGGCTCGTTCACGGAGACGCGCCAGCCGGGCCCGGTGACCAGTTCGTGCGGGCCGCCGTCCTCCGTTTCGACGACCAGCCGGACCAGCAGGCCTCCGGGATTCACGGAGGCGCCGGGTCGGTTGGTGGCACGGGCGGCGAGCACCACGAGACCACCGGCGGCGCGGACCTCTTCGGTGACGTCGGCCGCACGGCCGGTGCGCCAGCCGTCCTGCTGCTCCGGCGTGTGCAGCACCTGTCGGCCGTCGAGATGGAGAGTGAAGTCGTCGTCGGCGGTGGCGACCACGGTGGCCCGCCGCACCGCCGTGCCCTCGGGCAGTCGCAGTCCCGCCCGGAACCAGCACGGCCCCACGGGGGCGTCGGAGGAGTTGGCGTCTCGCGACCAAATCCATGAGGCCCCGGACAGGGTGGGTGGCTGCGGCGGCGGATCCGCGCCGATCCAGCGGGCGTCCGCGGCCTGCCAGTCGGCCTCCGACAACGTTGTCTCCCACCAGCCGGTCCCGCTCCAGCGCGAGGCCCGCCCGGCACCGTCCCAGACCCGTACCCGCCAGTGGTAGCGGGTACGGGGGCGCAGCTCGGGCCCTTCGTAGGGGACGCCCACGCTGCGGTCGGACGCCACCTTCCCCGAGTCCCAGGCCAGCCCGGCCCCGGCCCAGGCGCCTTTCGCCGGCTCCCCGGGGCCGAGGGCCACCTGGATCTGGTACGCGCTCTGTCGGGCGCCCCGCCCCGGAGCGGACAACTCCCAGCCGAGGCGGGGGTGTTCGACGTCGGTGCCCAGGAGTCGCTCGGTGGACTCGACGGTGATGCGCTCGACGTGGAGTGCTCCGGCGCGATCGTCCTCCGCCCCCGGCACCGCTGGGCCGGCGGCCGTCGCCGGGGCGGCCGACAACGCGGTGAACCCGGCACCCGCGCCCGCGGTCGTGCCTTTCAGGAAGAGTCTTCGGTTCCAGGACTGGCCCATGCGTTCCTCGCTCGCTGTGTCTTCGCGGACAACGAAACCGTGCTTGAAACGATTCAAATCTCTTGTTGCCGGCACATGCTATGTACGCGAGTGGGGCCCAACAAGGTGTGCGACAGCGGAAGTTGGGGCGAGCGGTGGCGTTTCCGGATAGCCAAGACAGTCTCTGAACGCTCTGTCAGTCGCCTGCTGTGCCGCCGGAACGGCTCGACCGGCGCGCCGCAGTGCGGTCTTCGCCCATCGATCGGGGCTCCATGATCCAAAGGGCGGCGTCACCCCACACCGCCCCGCCGCACGGTTCTGCTGCTGCGCCGGCGGCGGGGCGTGAGCGGCCGTACCTTCCGGAGGTACGGACCTCCTGGTTTCAGGAGAACAGCAGGCGCCAGGTCAGCGGGCCGGGGTTGCCGTCGGCGTCGCCGCGCAGTTCCTTCCGTGACTTCTGGAAGTCCCGCACGTTCAGCCGGTCCGCCTCGCCCCAGGTCCTGCTCGGGCCGACCTTGTAGTGGTCGCCGAAGCCGCGCTTCACCAACTGCTTGCCGAGCTGCAGGACGTACGCGTTCGAGGCCCCGGCCACGAAGTACTTGCGTCCCGGGAACGCGGGAACCTTCGGTTTGGCTGGTGTGGTCGTCTCCGGGGTGTCGTCGTCCACGTCCAGCTCGGCCTTCGCGTACTTGGTGATCCTGGCGAAGTCGATCGCGCCGGGGTCGCCATGGACGTTCTCGGGCACGTGCATGTGCCCGCAGACTCCCTTGAAGTCCGCCCATTGCGCGCCCGTCAGCCGCTGGCCGCCGCTGCCGTACGACGTGGGGTACGCGGGCCACGCATTCGGGCCGGACAGCGGTACGCCGTGTTCCTCGTGCATCCAGGCCAGGAAGCGGGCGACGCCCTGCAGCGCCCAGTCGGGGGCGTCCGGCCAGTAGATGTGCGCCTGGCCCGCGGTCTTCCACTTCGCGTGGGTCTTCGGGTCGCAGGTGCCGACCAGCTCGACCTGGCACACGTTCATGGTGTTCGTCTCGACGCCGCCCCGCAGGTTGACCAGCGCCCTGGAGGAGTTCTCTATGTCGAAGTGCTGGTACCACTTCAGCTTCTTGGCGGCGAGGTCGGGGACCGCCGTCAGGTTCGGTGCGGAGGAGCCGCCGCCGTATCCGGGAAGGGTGCGGCCCTCCGTGGTGTGGAGGACGACGACATTGACCTGCATCGGGTCACCGCCGAAGTCGTCCTGGTACCAGTTCGCCCGGCTTGCGCCGGGGTATCTCTGTGGGCCCGTCTTGGTGGCCATCGCATACTCCTGGGTCGAGTGTGGGCTCGCTCGGTTCGGCGAGGTGGAGGTGGGGGTGGAGGTGGGGGAGAAGCGAGAATCAGTGCCCTTGTCCCAGGGCGGATGGGTGGCTCGGGGCGGGGGCCGCGGCCGGGGCCATGGGGCCTGCCGCGCGCAGATGCCGGGCCAGGCGCACCGGGTCGGCATCGTCACGACCCGCCAGCTCGCGGGCGAGCGCGGCGTGCCGGAGCTGCC
This sequence comes from Streptomyces sp. NPDC048825, assembly GCF_043198355.1. NCBI lineage: Bacteria > Bacillati > Actinomycetota > Actinomycetes > Kitasatosporales > Streptomycetaceae > Streptomyces > Streptomyces sp. NPDC048825. Next base: position 588,506 of record NZ_JBICUR010000002.1, on the reverse strand, counting down.
GGGATGACGGAGTCTGGGTGCTCAGCACCACGTCGCGGGGCAGTTCGGGCAACCGGTAGCGGCCGGTGCCACCCGCGGCGGGGTCCGCGTCCCAGGCCAGGATCCGGGCGGTGACGGCGGCGTCGATCAGCGGCAGCAGCTCGTCCGGTGCCAGACCCTGGACGTCCGCGAGAAGACCGACGTCGAGCCATTCGCCGTCGGCGGCGGCGTAGGTGAGCATGGTCCGGGCCGCATCGGGCAGCTCGACCAGCCTCGCATGGAGGATGTTGCGCAGCGCGGCCGGCACCTGTGCCTGCGGCCCGGTGCGCCGGCCGGGTGGCAGCTTGAGCAGCTCGGCCAAGGCGAACGGGTGGCCCTCGGCACGCCGGTGCAGCGCCGCCGCCTCCTCCGGGCCGGCCTCCTCGCCGTGCGCCTTGAGCATCTCGGCCACGCCGTCGGCGGTCAGCGGCTCCAGGGTCAGCCAGGTCGCGCCGAGCAGGGCCAGGTCCGCGAGCAGCATGCTGGACACGGGGGCGTCGGGGTTGCGCAGGGTGCAGACGAAGACGACGGGGGCCTCCCGCACCACGTTGGCGAGCCGCCTGAGCAGGCGGTGGAAGCCCTGCGGTGCCTGGTCGAGGTCGTCGACGACACACAGCGTGGGTGCTTGCGTGAGCTCATGGACGACAGTGCCGAGCGGGTCCTTCTGCGCGACCTCGTCCTGAGCGGAGTCGGTGCCGTCCTGCCGCAGGGCGTCCAGGAGCTGGACGGTCGGGCAGGTCTGGAAGACCCCACGGTTCCCGCTGAGCGCCTGGCCGCCCTTGGTGCGGGCGACGGTGAACCCGGCCGCCGCGGCCCGGGCGGACAGCTCCTCCACCAGCCGGGTCTTGCCGTACCCCTGCTCCCCGTTGACCACGGCCCACCGGGGGCGACCCGCGGCCGCGGCCGACAGCAGGCTCACCAGTTGCGCGGTCTGCTCGCCGCGGTCCACGAAAGGGGTGGCGGCGGCAGGTCCTGGGTCCGGGTGCACACCCGCGGCGGTGAAGTCGGGGCCCGAAGGAAGATCGGGGGAAAGGGTCGTACCGGACGAAGCCGTGGGATGTGTGGGAGGAGTGCCGAGTACGCCGACATCGTGCCGCAGGATCGCGGTGTGCAGGTCCCTCAGCTGGGGACTGGGGTCCAGGCCGAGCTCCGTGGCCAGCATGTGGCGGAACCGCTCGTACTGCCGTAGCGCCTCGACCGGCCGTCCCGCCGCGTACAGCGCCCGCATCAGCAGCGCCCAGGACGTCTCACGCAGCGGTGCCTTGAGTACGAGGCCCTCGGCGACGCCGATCGCCGGTTCCGTCTCGCCCTGCTGGACCAGGATGGCGGCCTGCAGCTCCCTGGCGTCCTGGAGGGCGCCGTCGAGCCTGGTGCGCTCGCGTATCGCGAAGGCGTGTTCGGCGGCCTCGGCCAGCGCCTCACCCCGCCACAGCCCGAGCGCCGCGTCGATCTCCTGCCGGGCGGCGGGGAGTTGACGGCTCCGCAGCGCCTCGCGGGCCCTGGTCACGGACTCCTCGAAGAGCCCCGTGTCCCGTGCCTCGCGGGGCACCTTAAGGGCGTAGCCGGCCGGACCGCTGACCAGCAGGGCGGACCGGCCCTGCCGTACCGGATCGAGGACCGCGCGCAGTCGGCTGATGTGGGCGCGCACGGAGGAGGCGGCACCGGCCGGACGGTCCGTCGGCCACAGGTCGCGGCAGAGGGTGTGCTGCGAGATGGGGCGGCCGTCCTCGATGAGCAGGCGGACGAGCACCAACCGACGCTGGCGGGGGCCCAGATCGAGGGGAACGCTGCCTTTCACCACCTCGACGGGGCCGAGCACGCCGAACCGCATCGCGTGTCCATGACGTGAGTTCAACGGGCGGGCCACCTCCTGGGCGACATCAGGTTTTTGCACGCTACGCGATGGATGCGACGGCAATCTCGGGTAGCGGTCACTTATTTTCGCAGTCAACCAATGGTTCGTTGCTCTGCTGTTGTCCCCTTGTTGTTCGCAACGCGCGCACGCCGCCCACATCGTTTCGAGGGGTCAGCGTGTGACGTCGAAGGTGGCGGCGCGGGGCACGAACGTCGTGTCCCCGTCCTCGGCCGTGGCCAGTGCCGAGACGTACCAGGTGCCCTTGGCCAGTTCGGCCGCCTCCCGCTTCGTGACCTTCAGCGTGTAGGTGCAGCGGGTCGTATCGTCCGAGGCGCTCTGGCACTTGGCGCTCTCCGCCGAGCCAAGCTCCGCCTCGGTCGGGTCGAGCTTCGAACTCGCGGGCCAGGCAAGGACCTTGAGCTCCCGGATGCCCGAGTCGTCACTCACGTCCACGGTGTAGATGAGCGAGCCCGCGCTGCCTTCGGACGGAGCCACGTAGCGGGCCGAGCCGTTCTCCAGGGTCGGTTCTGTGGCGGCCGAAGCCAGGGCGAGGCCGCCGGCCGCCACTCCGCCGAGAGCGACGGCGCCGATGAGCGAGGAGAAGAGAATGCGCTTGGACATGGGAGAACCCCCTGAGTTCGTTGGAGAGTTGGATACGCGGAAAAGCGTGGAAGAACCGCTGGTGGAAGCGGTGGCCGTCCGCGTTCTCGATGTGATCGAGCCTATGGCCGGGGGCGTGGCACCGTCCTCGCGCTGCGGGACGATTGGCGCATCGAACCGCAGGTAGAGCATCTGCAACCCAGGTAAGAGACCGAGATCCGCCTCCAGCCGGAGTCGGGCCGCTCACCTGCGGCCATAGCCTTGATCCGCCATGAAATCCGTCATGAAGTCCGCCATGAACGGAACCGACGACCGGCTGCTTCCGGTCCTGCTGCTCTGCGCCCAGGCCGTGGTGTGGCCCGGGGCGGCGCTGGTGCGCGGGGCCGTCCCGCCCGCGTCCGCCCTCCTCGTGGCGGCCCTGGTCGCCGGAGTGGTGACGGCGGCACTCGCCCTGCGCCATACCGCCCGGCACCCACCTCTGAGCACCACGACGCAACCAAGGAGTCCATCCCGTGACCGGTACCGATCACGATTCCGTCAAATCCGACTTCCGCCGCCTGCGCGATCACCTAGGCGTTGTCGGCCTCGTCTACCTCGCGGTCTGTGTCGTCCTGCTCGTGTGGGCGCTCATGGCGACCGGGGGCGACAGTTCGGGCGAGTCCATGGCGGGCGTCATCCCGCTCCTCGCCACCGCCCCCGCCAGCCTCGTGTACCTCGTGTTGCCGGACAACAACGTGATGTTCATCAGCGCCGTAGCTCTCGGCGCAGAGGTCAACGCCGAGATCATCGGCTGGTGCACCCGCGCACTGCGCCGCGGCGGTCGCCCGGACTCGTCGTCCTGAGCCCCGGCACCTGCGGGAGGCCACTCGTCCGACTGCGCCAGGAGGCATCGGACACGCGACTCGCCCCTGGCACACCTGCCCGCCCAGGGCCGCACCACTACCCAGGCCTTCCGCTCCTACGGCCTTCGTCACGTCGGCCAAATGCTGTCGACGCGCTCTGTGATCTACCAGCACTCCGACGACGAACGACAGCGGGAAGTTGCGGCCGGTGAGCCGGACGATCAGCGTTCTGGCACGAATCTGGCACGCGACCACTGATCACAGCGGACAGCAAACAGGCCCAGCTCTCTGACCTTGGCCTTGGTGATGGAGCGGGTGACGAGGATCGAACTCGCGCTCTCAGCTTGGGAAGCTGCGATCATTTGGGGCCGGTTTGGGCGCTGGCCTGGGCAAATGGCCGGGCTGCGGCGTCGTCGGCGGCGCCTGCGTTCACCGTGATTCCCCGCTGTTCCCCGCTCGAATCTGGTGCGGTTGTGGTGCAAAGCTGACTGGCTGCAGGTAACGGTCAATCACTGGAGGGTCCTTGTCAGTGCCTGCGGCTATGTTCTCAAGCGCGCGGCCGGCTTCCGGGGGTTCCAGCTCTGAAGTGAATGGTTGCATCCCCGGTCTGTCTGGGGGCGGCCCGGAAACGCGTCCGGGACCTAACCGACGGCCGGGCTTCGTCGATGGCCAGGGAACGACCTGCCAGCGCCGGCCGTGCACCACTTCTCGCGCGGGCCGCGGGCAGGCGCACGCTTTCCAACTGTGGTAGTGGGGTCGTGGGGTGCGTGTGGGGGCGTTCACCTGCGTTCATGGGGCGGCTGACTGTCGACGCCGGGACGGCTCGGGGTCTTGTCTGAACGGTCGCGAACGGGGCTGAATGAGACGGAAACTGAGACGGTGGCGTCCTATGCCGCTTCCCAGCTGAAGCGGCCCTCCAAGCGGTCTGGGCTGAGGTAGGCGTATCCGTAGCCATGGGCAAAGTTCAGGAAGTACTGCTCGTTGAGGTCGGTGCCTGCCAGACAGAAATAGAACCGCCAGGGCGCCTCGACCCCGGCCCAGTCGGCATAGAAGGGGCGGCCCCCGAGGTAGTCGTTGACGTTGATGGTGCCGTCCAGCTCCAGACCCCGCTCCACCTCCTCGGGTACCGGCGTCAGTTCGATCCGGAACTCGACAGGCAACAACTCCTCATCAGGGCCGAACCGCCACAGAGAGCGCCCCTGCGTCCCGGCCAGCCCCTTGGCGGCGAACTTGGGTATCCGGCCGCCGGGCTGGATGAGCAGGACGGCTTCGCCGTCTTCCGGGTCCATGCCGCCGGTTTCGTAGTCGTTGTAAGACAGGAAGAGGTACGCCATGCGTCGCTCCTCGCAGGGTTCCGCTGGGACGGGGAACTGCCCGATGAAGTCCAGTGGCTCCCCGGTTCTGGGGTGCACTGGCCAACAGGGCTCGTCCAGCCATACGGGATCACCGCCCAGTTTGGCGATGGGCTCGGTGATGGGCTCATCAACAGCGTGGAAGCTCATCTCCAACCGGGGGAGGTACCCGGCGTCATACGGGCCTTCGGCCCCCTCTACAGGACGTGGCAGCAGCATGCCCGGACTGTAGCCGTCGGCTCCGACAACCACGCTGGCGGTCGAATCCGCGGCTCAAGGCTGAGGCCGGGCCATCAGCTTGGGAAGCTGAGGTGATCTAGGGATCGCTGTGGGGCTGGCCTGCGGCAGAGTGTTCTCGGCGCCTGGTGGGCGGTCGGCTGGTTACCCGCTGTTCCCCGTGGTTCCCCGCAGGATCTGGCACGTCTGTCGTAGGGGCCGGCCACGGGCGCGAGACCGTTGTCAGTGCCCCGCCACTCATTGACGCTGGACAGGGCTATCGTTTCGCTGTGACTGGCTCAGTGGAGCGCCCCATTCTCTTCCTCGACGTCGATGGACCGCTCATCCCGTTTGGGCCGTCGTCCAGTCGGCCTCAAAGGGCCCCAGTTTCCAGTTCCGAGGCGTCCTCCGGTTCTGGGAACCCGCTGCTGGAGCGCCTCGATCCCGCCGTCGGGCCGCGCCTGATGGCTCTGGGGTGCGATTTGGTGTGGGCCTCGACATGGATGGACGATGCGAACGAGGCTGTCGCTCCGCGGATAGGGCTGCCGCAGCTGCCTGTGGTCAGGTGGCCAGAGGTGCTTACCGATGTGGGTCCACGCGGCTTGCACTGGAAGACGCGCCACATTGTTGCGTGGGCTGGCCGCCGCTCGTTCATTTGGGTCGATGACGAGATCGGCGCTATGGACCGCCTCTGGGTTTCTGCGCAACACGAAGGACAATCGCTGCTTCACCGTGTTGACCCGGGCGAAGCGCTTACTGACCACGATTTCGCCGAGCTCGCCCGCTGGCTCCGCTGCACCATGCCCAACCACCCCTGAGCACCGCATTAGGAGTTCGATCCGAGTCTGCTCCGGCTGCTGCCGTCGACTGGCGTGGCAGCCGGACAGAGATGCTGACGTACGCCTCTGTCTGGCGTCGTTGATGTCAGCTGTGGATGTAAGGACTCAGTTTGCTGACGCCTGCCTACGGTTCTGAAACTCCTCGTACTTGGCTGTGAAGACGTAGATGTAGTTCAGTAGAGCCTCGGCAAGAGACAACGCATCCGCTGCGTCTTCCCGGCTCACCGATTCCTCGCTGAAGTGCGCGCCTTGGTTGCCTAGCACTCGCAACGCCTGTGCCCAGTCGAAGAGGCGGCCCTCGATCTTCCCGTTGTCGCGGAGTTCCTGGAGTGCCTGGAAGAGGGCTTTCTTCTGCGTGCCCTGCTCGATGCACATGCCTTCCAGCGTACGGCGGACCATGACGGCAGCTGCCGTGTACAGGTTGGCATCGAAGCATGCACGCGCTTCCACCATCTCGCGCGCTATCGATGCTGGGATGCCCGGAGCAAGTGCTGCGACCTGGGGCCACAATCGTTGATCTTCGGGCTCGTACCAGAGTTGGGGCTGTCCGCACGCCAGGCAACCCCAGAGCTCGTAGTCAGTTGGGCGGCCAGCCGAGCGCCTAGCTCACGGCTAGTAGCGGGAACTATGGCTGATTCCACACTGTCAGCCGGAAGCAGTGCCCCCGGCCCTGCGTTGAGCTCGTGCCGGCCAGCACACCTGGCAACGCGGAAAGTAGAAGTGAAAGGTCGGTGGAGTCTCAATGACCGAGTCAAGCCATCGCTCGACGTACACCCCTCGATGCGAACTACCGGCGGTGCGGTCGCTGAGGTTTCCTCGCCTGATCAGCCGGGCTGTGACGTTCAGCGACGGTCGGTAGCGGTCCGCACGGTTGCTGTGCTTCTCTGCTGTACTTCACGCCCACGGCGCAGGCCCCCAGGTCCCTGTCTGCACCCGGCGTTCATGTCAGCTGCAGATATCAGGTCCACGATGACTCTCTGCGGAGGTCACCGTTCCCATGACGCGAGTGGCGAGCTCCCACGCAACCTCGTCATGAACGCCGTTCCTGACGGTTCCAGCGGTAGCCCTCAGGTGGTCGGCGATCTCCTGCCCGAAGGTCTCTGCCTGCGCGATCGAAATATGGCTGGCCAATCCACGGAGCCACTCTGTGACCAGGGTGACGTAGTACGGACGTGGCCAGGGCCCGTCCTCAATCGGCGCCGCTAGGACTTTGATCGCTGCCGCCAGGCGGGAGAACGGTGAATCGTGGCCGTCCAGGATCAGGCCGAGTTCCGTCGGTGTGGAGAGTGCGCCATCAGGGGCGGCGAGGACGGACGGCAGTGGGTGACACGCAACGGCGGTCAGCTCGAGCACTTGGTCGCCCAGACCGAAGCCAACCTGCACTCGTGAGGCACGACCGGGATCGTCAACGCACACCACGACACGCTGCGAACCTGTGGCTACCAGGCGAGTAATCCACCGGGTGAGGTTTTCGAGGTCGGCCACGCACACCTGAGACTGCTCCACATCGAGTTCCCCGTCAAAGACGATCTCGCCGATGAGCGGCATCGCCCGCTTCCAAACCGACACCCGGGTGAGAGCGGTCTGCCCGCGGGTCTTAACGGCGATGTGTCTGCCGTCCCCACACGCTGCAGCTTCATCCCACTCCAGCTCCGGGGGGTCAGGGGACCCGATGAAGACCAGCGCATGATTTGCGTAGATGTCGACTGCTCCGACCAGCACAAGGGTCTCCGGATTCTCGCAGAGCTTGTCTGCCACAGCGGGGCTGATGGGCACCGTACAGCGGAGGTCGGTGGAGTCTTTAATGACCGAGTCAAGGGCCTATGCGGGGCCGCTGGTGGTGTCGGCGTCCTGGTCGGCGGCCTCTTCGAGCAGGTCCATGGCGTGGTTGTGGAAGCGGCGCTCGGCGTCGCGGCATGGGGCGTTGAAGAAGGCTCGTTGGGCTTCGGCAAGATCGCAGTGCAACAGGCCCATGGTCACGAACACGGCTTCCACTCCGTGACATCCGTTGTCCTTGAGGAACTGCTGGAGTGCGTCCGTGTCGCCGGTTGCCTCCCAGACGGGCCGGGCGGTTTCCTGCATGGCAGCGATGCGCGCTGATCGTTCTGCGTCGAAGCCCACTGGGGTCCGCCTTTCTGGTTTGGCCCGTAGGCTGTCGCCGGGTAGGCGGGGTTCGCTGGCCCGTTTAGGCGGCTTGGGCGACGGGTGGATGGAGGCTGAAGAGCCTGTCGTCACGCAAGAGCGCCCACAGGACATCGACACGTCGGCGGGCGAGGGCGATGACGGCCTGGACGTGCTTGCAGCCCTCGGCCCGCTTCTTCACGTAGTAATCGCGGTTGGGTCCTTCGCGGATGATGCTGGTCTGGGCGGACAGATAGAAGACGCGGCGGAGGCGTCGGCTGTAGTGCTTGGGGCGGTGAAGGTTTCCGGTGCGGCGTCCGGAGTCGCGTGGAACGGGCACGAGGCCGGCTGCGGAGGCGAGGTGGCCTGCGTCCGCGTAAGTGCTCAGGTCACCGGCTGCGACGATGAACTCGGCTCCCAGGATGGGGCCCATGCCCGGCAGGGACTCGATGATGTGGGCTTGGGGGGGTGCGAAAGGTCTGCCGGATCTGCTGGTCGATGTGCTTGAGCCGGTCGTCCAGGGCGAGGACCTGCGTGGGCCGCTCAGGCGACCCCGCGCGCCTTACAGGAGGGCTGCCTGATGGCCAACAGCAAGGGCAGGCGGCGCCGTTCGGGGCGATCAGACGGCTTCCGTCCGGCCGGTACCAGGCGCGCTATCCGGGGCCTGACGGCGTCATGCGCCCGGCTCCCATCACCTTGGAGACGACGGCGGACGCTGACGACTGGCTTGCTGAAAAGCAGACAGAGGTCCGCCGTGGCGAGTGGCGTGACCCGGATGCCGGGGCTGTGAGCTTCCGGGCCTACGCCGACAAGTGGGTGGAGGAACGGGAGCTCGCTGCACTGACCCAGGACCTGTACCGCTACCTCCTCGACAAGCATCTGGCAGCTTTCGCAGACTTGGACTTGGACGAGATCACCGCTCCACGCGTCCGCGAGTGGCGGGCCGAACGGCTGCGGATCACGGGCCCCAAGACAATCACGGCCAAGGCGTACCGGCTGCTCAAAGCCATCATGGAGACGGCCATGGACGATGAGCTGATCACGCGGAATCCGTGCCGGATCAAGGGCGCCGGTAAAGAGAAAGCGTCTGAGCGGCGCATCGCCACCGTCGCCCAGGTCGACGCGCTCGCCAACGCCATAGGGATGCGGTGGCGGCTCATGGTCTACCTCGGCGCGTACGGTCCGATGCGGCCGGAAGAGCTGGCCGGCCTCCGTCGTCGCGACGTCGACCTCGACAACCTGCGCGTCCGGGTCCGCCTCGCCGAGCCGGAGCGGATGAACGGGCGGCGCGTCCAGGGCGACACCAAGTCTGAGGCAGAAACTCGGACTGTGATTCTTCCCGCGTTCCTCCGCCGGGAGCTCCGCTGGCACCTGGAGAGCTACGCCGAGCCGGGCCCCGATGGGCTGCTCTTCGTCGGGGAGAAGGGCGCTCCCTTCCCGGCGCAGCACGTTCGGGCGGAGGTGGCGCAGGGCGCGTGAGATCGTCGGTATGCCTGAGGGCTTCCGGTTCTACGACCTCCGGCCCACCGGACACACCCTGTCCACACGCTCCGGCGCCACCCTCAAGGACACGATGGTCCGTGCCGGGCAGTCCTCGGAGAAGGCGGCGCTGATCTGTCAGCACTCCGATGAGGAGCGGCAGCAGGAAGTTGCTGCCGGGCTGGACGCGACCGTACGCAAGGCACGCCAGGAAGCTGCGGCCGTGCCAGAAGAACAGGCGGCCAAGCCGGACGATCAGCGTTCTGGCACGAATCTGGCACGCGGCGAGTGATTACGACGGACAGCAAAAGGGCCCAGGTCGCTGACCTGGGCCTTGAACGTGGAGCGGGTGACGAGAATCGAACTCGCGCTCTCAGCTTGGGAAGCTGAGGCTTTCTGAGGCCGGTTGGGGCGCTGACCTGGGCGAATGGGCGGGGCGTGGCCTCGTCGGGCTGGGCTGGTTTCACCGTGATTCCCCGCTGTTCCCCGCTCGATCTGGTGCGCTTGTGGTGCGCCGGACGATCACTGCTTCGTAAGTTCGATCACGGCTCCGCTGTACCGGCTGCGCCTTACTGCTGCCAGCGGTCCCGGTACTTCCTCGCTCCGAACGCCCGCTTTGCGCACCCAGAGCTCTGGGGGGAGCCTGAAAGTGAGATGGGCCGTCGCTCGGCGGCTGGGGTTCGCCGCCATCATCGGAGGGTTCTCATGGCTGTACTGATGGAGATCGAGTTTCCGGGAGTGACAGCGCAGCAGTACGACACCGTGGATCGGCGCGTGGGCGCGCGAGCGGACCAGCCCCCTGAAGGGCTGCTGTTCCACACGGCAATCATTACGGACGCGGGACTACGCGTCATCGACCTGTGGGAATCGACCGAGGCGTTCGATGCGTTCTTCTCGCGGGTCCAACCGGTTGTCGAAGAGGTGGGCTATCCGGAGCCGTCCGCGCCGCCGAAGTTCTCGGACGTGCACTACCACTACGAGCGGCGACAGCCGGTGGGTGCTTGAGGGGTCTACGGCCCAGCAACGCGGGCTGTCTCACTGCGCGACCTTCTGATCCGTAGCTCTATGTGGATCGGTCATCCAGGGGCATTGAGGCTCCGGCCGGTAGCCTCAAGGTCGAGATGAGCCAATGGCAGTCACTGAGGTTGCTGTACTTCGCTGCTGTACCGCAACTCGGTCTGTCGGGTCCGCTGATGCACGGCCGGTGTCAGCGTTACTAACGGTTGTCCGTACTGCCGACCATGGATGATCTCAATGCGGCTGCCGTGATCCGTGTCAGGGCCGTCACCCCTCTGGCACCTCTGACCAGTACACCCCCGGCACGTGGGCCCACCCCCGCCCTGGGCGCCAGATGGGTGTATATGTGACCTATAGCAATAAAGGGGTCACGCTATGAAGAACCGAGGTATTACAGCTGCCTTTGTGGCAGTGGCTGTGTTTGGCGGTCTAACACTCGGTGGTTGCACCACTGAGGACGACGGATCCACCCCAGCCCCGACCCGAGAAACTCAGACCGAAGAGCGGCAGACCGAGGAGCAGGGCGAGGAGCTGCAGGGTGGACGGGAAGAACCTCAGCGAAGTGAACGTGATGATCTCCTCAGCTTTAAGATCGATGACCGTTCACAGGCTGGATTCGAGAACATCTGGGTCACCTGGACGATCAAGAATCAGAGTGCGGAGAAATCCGACTACTCCTGGGACTGGGAAGCGATCGCGTCCAACGGCGAACGTGTCTACAACTCCACCGAGTACGTGACCGATGTACAACCCGGACAGACGACAACGGGAGAATTCCCTACCACACTTCAGACTTCAAACGTGAAGATCAATATCACGGACTTTGAGCGAACTAAGTCGTATTGATTAGCTGGGCCGCTCCGCAGAGACGCAGGGGCGTTTACCTGCGTTCATGGGTGGCTGGCCCATGTGCAGGACTCGGCCTCTGGTCTCGTCTGAACGTCCGTGACCATGGCTGACATGCGGGCCTGCTGCACGGCTCATAGCCTGGTGCTGCTCGGGGCTTGCCACGGAGGTCTGCCATGCCCCGCCCCATCTGGACCGGCGCCATCAGCTTCGGCCTGGTCACGATCCCTATCCGGGTGACCGCGGCGACCGAGGACCACAGCATCCGCTTCCACCAATATCACTTGGCCGACATGGCACGTATTCGCACGCGGAAGGTGTGCGAGATCGAAGACCGCGAGGTCGACCCGGAGGAGATCGGCAAGGGCTACGAACTCTCCCGAGACACGATCATCCCGGTCTCGGACGACGAGCTTGCCGACATACCGTTGCCCACGGCCCGCGCGATCGAGATCGTGGCATTCGTCCCCTACGAGTCGATCGACCCGATCCGGATCGGCGAGGGCTACTACCTGGAAGCGGCCAGCCCTGTGGCCAGCAAGCCGTATGTGCTGATCCGCAAGGCGTTGGAGAGATCATCGAAGGCCGCCGTGGCGAAGTTCGCGTGGCACGGCCGCGAACGTCTCGGGCTGCTGCGCGTGCGGGAGGACGCGATCGTCCTGCACGCGATGCGATGGGACGACGAAATTCGTAACCCGGCTGAGCTGGTACCGGATCCGGTGGAACTGTCGGAGGAAGAGATCGCGGGGGCGCTGGAGTTGATGGACCGCATGGCCGTCGACGACCTGGAGGGCCCCGAGTTCGTCGACCACTACACGGAGGCCCTGGAGAAGGTCATCGAGGCAAAGCGGGAGGGACATGCCCCGCCGGAGATCCCCGAGCGGGAAGCCCCGACGGGCGGGGTCGTGGACCTGATGGCCGCGTTGGAGGAGTCCGTACAGAAGGCGCGGGCCACGCGCGGCGAGGGAGAAGCGGACGCGCGCGAGACGCCGAAGAAGCGCACCAGGAAGGCGCCGAACAAGAAGGCGGTCGGCCGGAGGCCGAAGCGCTCCGCTTAGTCGAGCACTCCGAGTTCCGTGTCCGGTCGGCAGTGCGAGCAGGCGTCGATGCCGTCGGTGAGAGCGCGCACGGCCTGGTCGCGGGCGAGCGGCCGGACGTACTTGCCCGCCATGTGGCATCCGCCGACGTGCACGGCGACGGGATGGCGCGCGCCGAGGGACTGTTGCAACAGCCATTCAGGCTCGGGCGGCCGAGTGGCTTGGCCGCGCTGCCGTTCCTGCTCGCGCTGTTCTTCGGCTGCGATCCACCGCCGTGTGCGTTCGAGATCCTTTAGCTGGACGCGTTCCAGGAAGCGGAGCATCTCGAGTCGGGGTGGCGGGCGGTCGTTCACATGTTCGATTCTAGGCTGTAGGCTGCCGCCCGCACCCCGAGGGAGGCCGTGTGCGAGACCGCAACGGCGGGGTCAGAAGTTTAGGTACCGCCCAAGCCTCAAAGGCTTCTGCTGGCCTTCCACGCGGACCCGACGGGGGATCTGTGCGGGCTCAGCCCACAGGCCATGGCGCCCCGGACGACAGCGGCCTCAAGGCGCGTCGTCTGACTACGTAGCCTCCGAAGCCGGCCAGGGCCAGAACGATCCCGAGACTCCCAAGCGTCACCAACACCGTCGGCACGGCGGAGTCCTCTAGCACTCGTCCCTGCACTCCAGAGGCCGCCACGCTGCCTGACTGCTCGCTGAGGTGGAAACGTGAGTCGTTGGCGTTCGCCCGGTGGTCGCCCAGCAAGAACAACCGCCCGTCCGGCACCTTCACGTCATACGGCCTGACCGTCAGGTTCTCTTCGTCGTCCATCACATACGGCTCGTTGACCGGCTTCCCATTCACCGTGACCCGGTTTCCCTCCCCCGCCACGTGATCGCCACCCATCCCGATGACCCGCCGCAGCATCGGTCTGCCCTGATAGCGCTCGGGTGCCTCGATGAGTAGGACATCGCCCCGGCGTATCTCGCTCGCGTCGATCCGCTCGATGAATAGCTGATCGCCCTGGCGGTACGTCGGGCTCATGGAGTCGCCCATGACGGTGGCCATCTTGTAGTTCGCGAGGGTATACACGATGGTCCCCGCCAGGAGGGCCAACCCAAGTGGTGCCAACACCCAGGCCGCATCTCTCAACCTGCTGATCACTCTTCGCTGCCGCATGAGCATCCCTCCCCTTGAACCTCGCCCGACAGCTGTACGGGCCCGCAGAGGCTATGCGGCCTCAGGGGGAACGCACCCAGGTCCTGCCGGCGCAGGCTACCCGTGGTCGGCGCAGCCAGGACCATGATCGATCCGGAGCCTCCTCTTGGCTGGTGCCCCCGGCAGGACTCGAACCTGCAGCCAAGCGCTTAGAAGATGCGGGCACAACCCCGCAGCCTGGCCCGGCGGGGTCGTGCCACTTCCGCGACAGGCTGCCGAATGCTGTCGTCGTCCGCGCTCGTTGCCGTCAGCGTTGCCGTCACTGCCGTCGACCGGGTAGGCGTCCCCCGCTTTGTAAGGGCGGACGTGATCGGAAGTGCTGGTGCCCAGGTCACTCCTGCTGTAGAGGCAACCCAGCCCTGCGGCGCATCTCGACTGCGGCGAGCCGTCGTTGACCGTGATTGACCGCGTAATGTGGCACGGCTGTGGCACGTGATCGCATCGTCCCGCAGCACGTTGGGGAGGCACCTCTACCCCCACCAGCTCCGGAGGGCGGCTGTAATCAGGGCACCCACTACGACACCCAGGAGGGAGAAGGAGATAGTCGCGAATCTTTGAATTTCTTGGCTATGACGGGCATCAATGATTTCAAGGATCTTCTCAGACGATTCAATCTCATCCAAGTACTCTTCCTCAGTTACCCTTTCAAGGTAGATCTTGAGTCCGACCCCTTCTGAATTCGAGTACAAGCCTTCCAGGTCCTCCTTTGCGCTCTTCTTTTGCCGCATCGCAGTTAGTCTTGCCGAGATGGCGTCCAGGTGGGCGGCCTGTAGCCGATGACGCAGGGAGAAAGTACGGTACAGGTACGCCTTAAATCCCCTCTCCTTGAACTTCTCGGTCAGCTGCTCAGTCTCGGCCGACAGCTCTCCTGCCGATCGCAATCGAGAGTTCCGCAGGGATTCGAACTGATAGAAGTACGAGAACTCCTCACGTGATGCTTCAAACAATTTGAGTAGCGAATCAGATGCTTCCGCCTCTTCCGAGTAGAAGTAGTCGATGCGGTCGTACGCAAGGGTTCGCTTCACTCGGGCACTTAGGTGATCACTGATTAGAATTTCACCTCGACCGGGCGAGAGAAAGAAGTCAACGTGAAAGGGGCTAGGGCCGACGCGAAACAGGCTTACCTCGGACTTCGCCTTGGCGAGTTCTGCTTCAAGAAACTCGCGAACGATTACCATTGAAGCGGCCGGGTTTCTAATTTCCACTGCGGTGCTGCCGCATTCCACAAAGGTGACAGGGTGGACTGGGTCAAAAAATGTCAGAACGGAGAAATCCTCGACCTCGTCGTCTCCCAAAGGTATGCCGAAGTTTCTTTGCAGGCGAGTCGGAATGTGTACACGGAAAGCCATCATCCCGAACTCAGGGATGGGAATATCTGCATCTCCGGGGTCTCCGATTTCACCCTGCCACGTGTAATCCAGATCATCGATTTCCGTGAATGAGAGATCCTGCACAGATGGGATCGATTCGAATGCCTCTTTCGTCTTATTCAGCCACTCTGCTAGAGATTGCGCAGAATGGATCCTTGGGACTAGGCAGCCAACGCTAAAGTATCGCGTACCACTCATTAGTCTCTCCTCACGTAAACGAGCGGGATCATGTTATCGATCGGGCTCCTTCTCGGGTAGCGAAAAGCAGGGTCTCATCTACACAAGGTCGGCGGAGCGGCTTTGGGCTGGAGCTGCTTTGGGGCGAGTGATCATGGCCCCGTAAGCTCATGGCGAGTCGGGCAGTCTGTGGACCTGCCCGTAAGGCACGACGTTGGGGCCATGATCGTAGAGGCTCGCCCCAAAGTGGCTGCCTAAAGCCGTGGAGCCGACCGCCCCAGCCACAGAGGGTGTCTCCCACTTCATGCCCGCAGCTCGCTAGCGCGCCGCCGGGCGCGGCCAGCCGGGGCGAAGACAGGAGGCGGGCCGCGCCGGAAAGGCGGCGCGCGCCCGCGCCGTGCGCGGGCCTTGAACCCGTAGAGAAAGTTGTTACTCAGGCTTCGGCTGGGATGTGCCACAGTGGCGCTGCGTACTGCTCCGGGCAGCTGCTGATGAGCAGTTGGCGCAGGTCCTCGCGAAGGGAGCCGTTGAGGTTCAGCGCCTCGGTGATGCGGCGGAATGTCGTGTGGGTGATTCCGCGGCTTCGGGCTTCGGCCTCGAACTGGGCGAGTTGGGACAGCACGGCCTCGGGGTCGAGCTTCACCGGTGGCTGCTCCTTGAGCCATGCGGCCTTGTTGCGTTCGTAGTCAATCTCCGAGTAGCCGCAGACTTCGCGGCTGTGCGCCTCTACCTCGTCCAGGGTGGTGGTCGCCATGATGGCGCGGGCTAGTTGGTTGCGGCTCAACGCGTCGTCCAGGTCGACCTCATGGACCGACGGGCCTTCGTCGGTGAGCGGGACGGGGAGTCCGGCGTCCCGCATCTCGCAGGTGCCGCGTACACCTCGGGCTGTTGCTGCGAGCATCCCGGTTGCCTCGGACGGGTGCCACTCCAGGACCGAGCTGATCGGTTCCACGTCCTTCGCCGCGAGGATGTGGACGAGAGGGCCGAGCGTGCCGCGTAGGTCATCGAGCGAGAGTTCGCCGTCCAGACCAGGGCCCGCCACCAAGAGGCGGATGGGTGCGTTCACCTGGCAGCAGGCGGCGAGCGTGACGGCGTCGGCCAGCGGGCTCTTCAGCGTCGGCTCATCGCCCTGCGCGAGGATGTCGCCGCCCACGTCCAGAAGATCGATCGACGCCGGTGACAAGTGGCTGACGAGTTCTTCGAGTTGGCGGGTGATGCCCTCGGCGCCGTGGTGCGGATCGATCAGCGCGAACGTGTGCGGGAGCTCTGCCGCAAGGCGGGGGAGGGTTGAGCCTGCCGGAGCGATCGGGCGGGCTTCGGCCGGCACTGCCCACACGGCCGGAGTCATCGGTTCGAGGCCGGTGAAGTTGTCCGGTCCGCGGGGGCCCGGTACCGGGTCGATCAAGAGGCGGTCCCACGCGTACGTGAGGATCACCGCCTGGTCCTCGTCGCCGTAGAGGGCGGTGTGAAGCATTGCGGCGGCGACTGCGTCGCCCCCTCCTCCTGCTGCGACGATCAACCGCTTCATGCGGTTCAGCCTACGGGGTCGAGGGTTGACCACTCACCCTATAGTGGCTAGAGGCCATAGCCACTTTGCTAGCCACTTTGGATGAGGAGGGCAGATGCCGCAGATTGAGGAGGCTCAGCCGAAGTATCTCCAGATCGCGAACTACATCCGCGATCAGATCCTTCGGGGAGACCTGCGGCCGGGGGACGAGGTGCCCTCGGAGCGGCAGTTGGCGGCGGACTGGAAGGTGTCCCGGCCCACTGCCGCACGGTCGTTGGAAGCGCTCAGCCACCAAGGGCTCGTCGAGAAGCGTCAGGGATCGGGCACGTACGTGCGCAGCCTGGAGGTCAACCGGCGGGCGCGTGAGCTGTACGGGCGGGCCCGGCAGACCGGGAAGATCTACACGCCCGGCGAGTACGCAGTGATCACCTCGGCCGGTTGGATGGAGGCGCCGGATCACGTCGCTGAGGCCTTGGGGCTGGTGAAGGACCGCCGGGCCGTGCATCGGCGTCGGGTGACCAACAACCAGGACGGTCCGATCAATCTGTCTACCTCGTGGTTCGCTCCGGATGTCGGCCAGCGTGCGCCGAAGCTGGTGGATCCCGAGCGGATTCAGGAGGGGACGCTCATGTACGTCGAGAACACGACGGGGCGTCAGGGCAGTTATGCGGAAGACCGCATGTGCGCTCGCAGCGCGACGGACGAGGAGGCGGCCGATCTCCAACTTGAGCCCTACTCCCCTGTCTTGATCGTCCATCACGTCGTCTTCGACCTCCAGGACCGGCCGCTGGAGTTCGCCGAAGCCACCTATCCCCCGCATCGTTGGGCCTTCGAGCAGGGTTACCCGCTCACCTGATGGTCGGGCAGTTACGCCGAACTGCTTGCGCACCCGAAGTGGCTAATGCCACTATCCATGAAGTGGCTAATGCCACTTGTCTGGAAGGGGGCACGACGTGACGACTCGGCGGCCGAACGAGAGCGGCGCGCGTTCAACTTGCCGGGGATGCCGGGGGCGTGGTTGGAAGCGCGTCGGTTCCCGTACGGCGCTGGCGCTCTCCACGGCCAACGACCGCGTCCGTGCCACATCGAAACGGCGCTGCCTCGACTGCGACGGCAGCGGCAAGGAGTGAGTGCGGATGGCCTATACGATCGACCGCTTTCCCTCTGAGGACTCACCGCGACTCGGTGCCATGACCTTGCACCCCGTCGCGGAGTCTGTGCCTCGGGCCCGGCGGTGGTTCCGGAAGTTCATCGCCCCGTACAACCCGGCCTGCTCGATCGACGACTGCGTGTTGATGATCTCGGAGCTGGTCACCAACGCCATTCGTTACGGGCGGGCGGATGAGACCTGGGTGGTACGCGTTGAGTGGTATCGGGTGGAGACGTCGCTTCGGATCGAGGTGCACAATCCGGGGTTCCCGGCGAGTGTGCGCATGCGGCAACCGGAGGCCAACGATGCTCACGGGCGGGGGTTGCTCCTCGTCGACTCCATCGCCGAGTCGTGGCACTCCGGTCCAAGTCGCTTCGGCGGGACAGTCGTCTCCTTCATCGTTGCCGACGCGTGGCCGTCCAATGAGGGCTTCGGGCCGATTCTGTTCTGACGGTCCAGTTGTCGCTAGTCTGGTTGACCAGTTGACTTGGCCAATCCCGACAGGCGGCATTCATGGCGTATGAAGTGGAGCCACCGAAGTACGTGCGCCTCGCGCAGACGATTCAACGTCGCATCGAGGACGGCACGTACCCGCCCGGTACGCGGGTGCCCAGTGAGAACCAGCTGGTGCAGGCCTTCGGGATGTCCCGTCCGACCGTCGTGCGGGCTCTTGAGCTGCTGAAGCGGGATGGCTGGCTGGAGTCCCGGCAGGGGTTCGGCACGATCGTCCGGGGTCGTCCGGAAGTCGTTGAGCAGAAGGATCGTCGGGGCCGCGAGGCGCTGGAGCGCGACGAGTCGCAGACCTCGGGACGTCTGGTTGAGGTCGGTGAAGTCCCCGTTCCGGCGCGGGTCGCCTCGGCGCTTGGGCTGCCGAAGCGGGCCAAGGTGCTCATGCGCCGGTTCCTGGTCGAAGAGGGCGGCGAAGCGGTCGAGTTGGTCTCGTCGTACTTCCCCGCCGGCCTGGCTGAGGACACCGAGCTGGGGAGCTCCGAAGCCCTGAGCGGCAGCGTTCGTAAGCACTTGGAGGCGCGGAAGAAAGCCCGCTTCGACCATGTGACGGAACGGGTTTCGGCTCGACTGCCTGAGAGCGGTGAGGCTGAGCTACTGGGCGTGCCAGATGGCGTGCCTGTCCTGAGCATCCTTGTCATCGCGTGCGACGCTTCCGGGCAGGCGCTGCAAGTCTCTGACGTGCTGCTACCTGCCGATCGGCAAGAGCTCGAAGACACCTACCGCCTGAACTGAGCCTGGAGCAGGGCGGGTTCTGCTCGACAACGACTTGACAAGTCAACCTGGCATCCTTACCTTCGAACTTGCTAAGTCAACTTGTCAGGTGGCAGGTTGATCGACTCAGAAGGAGAAATCTCTGTGCGTGTGATCCGCATTGACGCCTCGACCGCCACGATCCTGCTCACCGAAGCGCCGTCGCCGAAGGTGCGTGACCGGCAGACCGGTGAGATCGCCAAGGACGCCGTGAGCGGCGAGGCACTGATGACGGTCGGCGTCGTCTACATCGAGGAGGGGGAGTCGTCGCTGATCAAGGTCACGGTTCCTGAGAGCGGCGTCTCCGAGGGGCTGACGCTCGGAGCTCCGGTCGCGCTGCCGGGTCTGGTGGCGCGGCCGTGGGAGAGCGTGTTCAACGGCCAGCAGCGGCACGGCATCGCCTACCGGGCCACCGCCATTGCTCCGGGCGCCTTCCCGGTCGCTGAGGCGGGCTGATCGCCGTGACGGACCTGGTGACGTGGGCCGAGCTGGGCGGGTCGCTCGCTGCGATAGGCGGCGCGGCCTACGCCCGGCACGCCCATCCGGCGGCGTACTGGTCCACGGTAGGGCTGCCGGTCTCGGTGGCCCGGCTGCTGGTCTCGTACTCCTCGACCATGGACGCGTGCGGCCTGACGGTCGAGCCGTCCCGGTGGCGGGCGCTGGCCGTTAGGGCGACCACCCGCCGTGAGATCCGGCCCGTGCCCCCTCGACGGGGCATGATCCGGCCCACCACGACCGGCCTGCGGCTTCGGCTGCGGCTGGCTCCCGGCCAGGAACCTACGGACGTTGCGGCCTCGGCCGAGCGTCTGCGGCACGCCTGGGGCGTTCACGCCGTGTACGTGCGGGACATCAAGCCCGGTGTCGTTGAACTGCGGCTCGTTGGCTTCGACGTCCTGCGGAAGGTACGGATGCCTCGCCGGATCGACCGTGGGTTGCTCCGCGTGCCGGTGGCGCTGCGGGAGGACGCGACCGCCTTCGTACGCGACTACCGCGCCGTACCGCATGAACTCGTCCTCGGCGCCACGCTGTCGGGCAAGTCCATGTACCTGCGGAACCTGCTCGCCGAGCTGGCCGCTCAGCCGGTGGTCCTGGTCGGCATCGACTGCAAGCGGGGCGTGGAGCTGGCGCCGTTCGCCGCCCGGCTCTCGGCGCTCGCGACCGATCCGGACCAGGCGGCCGAGCTGCTGCCCGTGCTCGTGAAGGAAATGGAGGACCGCTACGACCTGATCAAGGCCCGTCAGGGCATCGCCCCCGGCACCCCGGACGAGGAGATCACCTCGGACATCTGGGGCCTGCCCGAGAGTGAACGCCCTGCTCCCGTCGTGCTGTTCGTCGACGAGGTGGCGGAACTCTTCCTGGTCGCCACGCGAAAGGAGGAGGAGCGGCGGGATGAGATGGTCACCCAGCTGATCCGGCTCGCTCAGCTCGGCCGGGCCGCCGGAATCTACCTGGAGGTCTGCGGGCAGCGTTTCGGCGCCGAGCTGGGCAAGGGCGCAACCATGCTCCGGGCCCAGTTGACCGGCCGGGTCTGCCACCGCGTGAACGATGAAGCCTCCGCCAAGATGGCGCTCGGCGACATCGCCCCGGAAGCCGTAGGCGCTGCCTGCGCCATCGCCGCCGAGCTGCCTGGCCTTGCCGTCGTCGGCGACACGTCGGGCGGCTGGTCCCGTATCCGAACCCCGTACCTGTCCCTCGTCGACGCTGCGGCCACCTGCCGCGAGACGGCCGATCTCGCGCCTGACGTACCGGCGCTCACGCCCTTCCGGCCCTACGTCCCGCCCGTGCCCGTGAAGGAGTCCGGGCCCGTGGCCGCCCCTCGCCCCGTCACCGAGTAAGCGCACCCGCTCCAACTGCCGGCGCGGCCGTCCCGCGCCAAGTCCCTACCCCGCCATGCCTGAACACGGAGAGGAAACCTCGTGACCGCCACGATGTCCTTCTACGCGGACGCCGCTACCAACGTCCACCTCAGCCAGTACGGCACTCGCCGAACCCCGATCCTCACTCTCAACGGAGATGGCCACTCCCTGACCGTCTCGGTTTTCGACCGGGTTCCCATCGCCGATCACCTGGCCTTCGCCCGCGACCTGGCCGCCGCCTGCACCGACTATGTCAAGGCACTGGAGACCTACGCCGCCGCCCTGACCGGCGGCGACCAGGTGCCGGACGAGGAGCGGTGATGCGGCTGCCCATCCGCATTGACGCCGTACTCGTCCAAGCGGTGATCGCCGCCGCGCTGTCCTTCGCCCACCTGCACGATCTGGCCTACGCCGCCGGTCAACAGGGCTGGAAGGCGTGGGCCTATCCGGTCTCCGTCGACCTGCTGTTGGTGGCGGCCTGGCGGCGGCTCAGCTCCGGCGGGCCGAAAGCGGCCGGATGGTGCTGGTTCCTCGTCGCACTGACCGCATCGCTCGGTGCCAACGTCGCCACCGCCGGACTGCTCGACCTCGGCGCCGTACCGGCCTGGCTGCGCATCCTCGTCGCCGGATGGCCCGCCGTCGCATTCCTCGGCGGAACCCTGCTGGCCCACGGTGCTCCGACACCGACAGAGGTTCCAGCGGCGGAGCCAGAGCCCGCCGTGAACGCTGCGGCACCCGAACTGCCCACCGCAAAGCCGGAATCGGCGCCGCCCGCTCCAACTCCCCTTCCGCCCGCGCTCGTCACGCTCGCCCGCAAGGTCGCCGACGAACACCACGCCCGGACCGGAACCGCCATCGACACCTCGACGCTTCGCGCCCGGCTCGGCGTCCCGATGCCGCTCGCCGAAGCCATCGCCGCCCAACTCACCTGACCGTAGGAGACAACCCCTTGCGTCCGTCCACGCTCCGCACGCTCAAACGCGCCGCCGAGCTGACCCGACAGAACCGCCTCACCGAAGCCGTTCTGATCGCCGAGCCGGTCATCCTCGCCGCCGACACCTACGAGGGCAACGAGATCTTGCGCTGGCTTGCCGACCACGTCACCGACTTCACCGGCAACACCCACGACCACCACAACGACCAGAAGGAGACCCCCTGATGCCCGCAAATCCCCGCTTCCGCCGGGTCGTCCGCATCGGCCCTGTCCAGGTCGCCACCTACTACGACGGCCGGGGCCGCGAGAAGCACACCGCCGCTTGTACGGCTCCACGGTGCGGCTTCTCGACGGACTACGACAGCCGCGCCGCCGCCGAACTGGCCGCCCGAACCCACCGCTGCCGCGTCCGCTGAGGAGATCCCGTGACCGTCTCGCTGCCGCTCGTCTTCGTCCTGGGCGTCGTCGCCTGGGTCGCGATCAAGTTCCTGGGCGTCCGCCTCTGGGTCGCCGTCGTGATCGCGCTGTTCGGCTTCTGGCTCTCGCACACCTTCCTCGCCCCCGCCATCGAGTCCGGCACCCGTAGCGGTGTCGACGTCGTCAACGGCAACCACGACTGACAAGGAGTCCCGCCGTGTTCCGTCCCAAGCTGCCCGACGCCCCGCCCATGCCGACGACCATCACCACCACTCAGCAGAACCACGCCCCGGCTGCTCCCGCTGGCCGTCCGGTCAGCCCGTACGTGGGCGTCGGAGTCGGCGCGGTTGCTGCCGTGGTCGTCGTCGGCGTCGTACTCACCGCGCTCCTGGCGGCCGTCGCCGTCACGGCCATCTCCGTGGCTATCGCCGCCGTGGTCCTGCGCTCGCTCATCAGCAACAGCAGCGCGAACCAGCGCTGACCGGCCGCCGGGGCGGCAACAACGCCGCCAAGCATCCCGCCGCCCCGGGGCCGTCCCTCCCAACCGCCGAAACAGCCGAAAGGAACTCCCATCATCACCCGGCAGACTCCGCCCCCGCTGGCGGAACTCTCCATGCTGGCCTCCCTCGGCACCATGCCCGAGCTGGCCCGCCAACTCTCCGGCCTGGGCGGCTGCACCCGCCCCGTACGCCTCGACGGCCACCGCACGGAGTACGAGGTCAACACGGCAACCGGCGAGATCGGCCGCGTCCTGCACCACCTCGACTCGGCCGCCCTCCCCGCCGGTCAACTCCTCGTGCGCTGCAACAACCGACGTGCCACCCGCTGTGCGGCCTGTGCCGAGACGTACCGCCGAGACACCTACCACCTGATCACCGCTGGACTGCGCGGGGGCAAAGGCACTCCTGAACAAGTCGGCGTCCACCCGCGCGTGTTCGCCACCTTCACCGCCCCCGGCTTCGGCCCTGTCCACAACCGACCCTCCGGCGGGCGCGGCTGCCGCTGCGGCGTCCACCACGACCAGGAGGACGCGGCCCTCGGCACACCCCTCGACCCCGACACCTACGACTACGAAGCCGCCGTGCTCTGGAACGCACACGCCGGGGCCCTGTGGCGCCGCTTCTCCATCTACCTCCGCCGCGAAGTCGCCAAGCGCGCGGGGCTCACCCAACGCGCATTCCGCGAGTACGCGCGCGTCTCCTTCGCCAAGGTCGCCGAGTACCAGAAGCGCGGAGCCGTGCACTTCCACGGCGTCATCCGCCTCGACGGCCCCGACGGCGGCGACACTCCGCCCCCGGCCTGGGCCACGGCCGAGCTGCTGACCGATGCCATCCGCGCCGCCGCCACTGCCGCGCGTGTGGACGGGCCGGTGATCGACGGCCGGGCGCACACCTTCGCCTTCGGCCGTCAGCTCGACGTCCGGACGATCCGCTCCGCCGACTTCGACGACGGCCAGGAGCTGACTGAGCGGGCGGTGGCCGCATACATCGCGAAGTACGCCACCAAGGGCGCCGAGACGGCGACCGGCACCCTGGACCGGCCGCTCAAGTTCCTCGCCGAGCTGGCGCAAGCCAGGATCACCGACCATGCCCGTCGCATGATCCGCACTGCCTGGGACCTCGGCGCACGCCCCGAACTGGCAGACCTCCGGCTCCGTGCCTGGGCCCACATGCTCGGCTTCCGCGGCCACTTCTCCACCAAGTCCCGTCGCTACTCCATCACCCTCGGCGCTCTTCGCGATGCCCGCGCCGAATGGCGCCGCGCCCAAGCCACCCCGGACACCCTGACCGCCCCGCAGGACGGCGAAACCACGCTCGTCCTCGCTCACTGGGTCTTCGCCGGAACCGGCCTCAGCACCGGGGAGCAGTGGCTGACCGCATCCCTCGAACCCGCCCCCGGAACGGAAGGAGACCCGACCGCATGACCGACCGCTACCTGTCCGTCGACCAGGTCGCCGAGCTGCTGGGCACCACCGCCCGCTTCCCCCGGCGGCTCATCGAGGAGCGGCGCATCCGGTATGTGAAGGTCGGGCGGTACGTCCGCATCCCGGAGAGCGCCCTCCACGAGTACATCGCCTCTCGCACCGTTGAGCCGGTCCGGCTCCGCCGAACGGGACTGCGGAGGGTCGCCTGATGGCCAACAAGAAGGGGAGGCGCCGGCGCTTTGGGGCAGTCCGGCAGTACCGGTCTGGGAAGTGGACGGCCTCGTACCTCGCGCCCGACGGGCAGCGGGTTCGCGCGTCCGAGACCTTCGAAACCAAGACGGACGCTGAGGTATGGCTCTCCCAGGTGGAGGCAGACCTCAGCCGCGGTGACTGGCCCTCTCCCGACGCGGGCGCCGTGAACTTCCGTGTGTACGCCGAGAAGTGGGTTGAGGAGCGGGAGTTGTCTGTTCGTACGGTGGACCTGTACGAGGACCTTCTTCGGCTCCACATCCTCCCGACCTTCGGGCCGCTCGACCTGGACGAGATCACCGCCCCTCGCGTCCGAGAGTGGCGGGCCGAGCGACTGCGAACGACGGGTGCCAAAACGGTTGTGGCCAAGGCGTACCGCCTGCTCAAAGGCATCATGGAAACGGCCGTTGATGACGACCTGATCAGCCGCAACCCGTGCCGGATCAAGGGCGCGGGGAAGGAAGCTGCGACCGAGCGTCGGATTGCGACCGTCGCCCAGGTCGATGCCCTCGCCAACGCGATCGGTATCCGCTGGCGGCTCATGGTCTACCTCGGGGCCTACGGTCCGATGCGCCCCGAGGAACTGGCCGGGCTGCGGCGCCGAGACGTAGACCTCGATTCCCTCGTGATCCGCGTCCGGACCGCCGAGCCTGAGCGCACCAACGGCAAGCGCGCTCCCGGTGCGACCAAGTCGGATGCTGGTGCACGCTTCGTCGTCCTTCCGGGCTTCCTGGAGAAGGAGTTGAAGCGCCATCTTGCCTGGTACGCCGAGAAGGGGCCTGATGGGCACCTCTTCGTCGGTGAGAAGGGGGCTCCCTTCCGCCGCACTTCTTTCGGCCGGAAGTGGAGGCGCGCCCGTACTGCTGTCGGCCTCCCAGAGGGCTTCCGCTTCTACGACCTTCGTCACACCGGACACACGCTTTCAACGCGTTCCGGCGCGACGCTGAAGGACACCATGGTCCGGGCCGGACAGTCCTCCGAGAAGGCCGCGTTGATCTATCAGCACTCCGACGACGAACGGCAGCGCGAGGTGGCGGCTGGGCTCGACGAGATGGTGCGCGCCGAGCGTGCGAAGCACCACAAGGACGACCCCGCGCACCACAAGCAGAAGCCCACCGGTAGCTAGGCCTTCTCTTTCGGATCGCTCTCGTGGGTGAGGGATAGGTTGCTCGCCATGACTGAACTCGGACCCGTGGCCTGGCCACCTGCCCCGATCAGAACCGAACGGCTCGTGCTCCGCGAGCCCGAGGCCCGAGACCGGGCGGCGTTCGTCGAGCTGCTCGCCTCGCCGGAGGTGCACACCTACCTCGGAGGCCCCCGGCCGCGTGACGAGCTTGAGCGCGAGATGCCCGAGGTGCCCGAGCGGTGGCCGGGGAGTTTCGTCGTCGATCTCGACGGGGCGATGATCGGCCAGATCCTGCTCAGGAGAGCACCGGAGCACCATCGCCCGGCTGCCGCGGGGAAGGCCGATCTCGGCTACCTGTTCCTGCCGCGGGCATGGGGATTCGGATACGCCGCCGAGGCGTGCGTGGCGGCACTCGACTGGTTCGACGGCGTCCTTCCCGGCGAGCCGGTGGTGCTCGCCACCCAGACCGCCAACGTCGGCTCGATGCGCCTCGCGGCAAAGCTGGGGTTCACCGAGGTAGAGCGGTTCCGGGCCTGGGACGCTGAGCAGTGGCTCGGCATGCGGTCCCCGGTCACTCCATCCGGTTGAGCCATAGCCCAGCCCTTATGGTGCGGTTGTGGTGCGCCACCCGTCCACCGGTCTGGACAACAAAGAACCCCCGGGTCTCTGACCTGGGGGTTTCACATGGAGCGGGTGACGAGAATCGAACTCGCGCTCTCAGCTTGGGAAGCTGATGTTCTACCATTAAACTACACCCGCGTAAGACGCCGACTGAGCGGCGTCGGAAACGCGGGTTCACTGTACCTCATGCCAGGCCCCAGGCGTCGAAGCCGTGGGGCCTGTGGTCGTTTTCGGGGGGTGGACTGGGCTGCGTGGGGCGGGAGTTGGGGCGTACGGTGGAGGGGTGGGAGAGGGTGTGGGCGGGATCGGAGTGCCGCCTGGAGGGCCGTTCTGTTCGTCCCGTAATGTGGCGTTTCACGTCAGTCAAACGCGGCTCTTGGGGAAGGGACTCTGAGGACTTGATGGAACGCAGCACCGTCGTCCGTTGTGCCGAAGGGCACGTGTTCAGCACCGCCTCGCTTCCGATGCAGCAGGCCGAGCGGCTCGGCCCCGGCCGGTTGATCCGATGTCCGCGCTGTGCCCGGCTACGGAACGTCGTACCCGTGGCGATGGAGAAGCGGTAGCGGAGAAGCGGACCGGCCAACAAGCGGACGGCAAGCAGTAAGCGGCACCACGGTCAGACGGCCACGGCCAGACCACGGCTACATCTCGTAGGGGCCCGTCACAGTCCTCGGATACTCGGTGGATTGTGGCGGGCCCCTGCGCTCTGCGTATCCTCAGGGCGTGCTTCTCTCTGACAAGGACATCCGGGCCGAGATCGACTCCGGGCGGGTCCGGATCGATCCGTACGACGATTCCATGGTGCAGCCGTCGAGCGTCGACGTGCGGCTCGACCGCTACTTCCGGGTGTTCGAGAACCACCGTTACCCGCATATCGACCCCTCCATCGAGCAGGCCGACCTCACTCGGCTCGTCGAGCCCGACGGGGACGAGCCGTTCATCCTGCACCCCGGGGAGTTCGTGCTGGCGAGTACGTATGAGGAGATCTCGCTTCCCGATGATCTTGCGTCGAGGCTCGAGGGGAAGAGTTCGCTGGGGCGGCTCGGGCTGGTCACGCATTCCACCGCCGGGTTTATCGACCCCGGGTTCTCCGGGCACGTCACGCTCGAGCTGTCCAACCTCGCCACGCTTCCCATCAAGCTGTGGCCGGGTATGAAGATCGGCCAGCTGTGCATGTTCCGGCTCAGTTCGCCCGCTGAGTTCCCTTACGGCTCCGAGCGGTACGGGTCCCGTTACCAGGGCCAGCGCGGGCCCACCGCCTCGCGGTCCTTCCTCAACTTCCACCGAACCCAGGTGTGAGGGCGGCAGGGCCGGCATGAGCGACGTACGCGAGAATCTCAGCTACGAGCAGTTCGGCGGAGCGGTACGGGAGTTGGCGCAAGCCATCGCCGATGACGGGTACGAGCCCGATCTCGTCCTCTCCATAGCCCGTGGCGGTGTTTTCGTCGCGGGCGGGCTTGCTTATGCGCTCGATTGCAAGAATCTTCATCTGGTGAATATCGAGTTTTATACCGGAGTCGGTACAACTCTCGACATGCCCGTTATGCTCGCGCCCGTTCCGAATGTCATCGATTTCACCGATAAGAAAGTGCTCATCGCCGATGACGTTGCCGACACCGGCAAAACGCTGAAGCTCGTGTACGACTTCTGCCTGGAGCATGTCGCCGAGGTGCGGTCCGCCGTGATCTACGAGAAGTCGCAGTCGCTGGTGAAGTGCGAGTACGTGTGGAAGCGGACCGATGAGTGGATCAACTTTCCTTGGAGCGTCCAGGATCCCGTCGTGAAGAGGGGCTAGCTACTCGGCGATCTCCGTACGCTCCCACCACTCGTAGACCGGCAGCTTTCCCTTCGCCGTGTCCTGGCGTCGTGACGTCGGGCGGAAGTGTTCGTAGCCTCCGCGGTGCGGGATCTTCAGGTCCTCGCCCGCCGGGGCCGTGGCGGGGACGATCCTCTCGGGCAGGTCGTCGGGGCCGCCCTCGAGGGCTGCCAGGGCCGCTGCCTCTGATTTCTCCGACGTGTTGCTCGGCGTGCTGCTGTTGCCTGTCTTCGTGGCCATGTTTCCAGAGCTCCTGTGGTTCAACGCCTTCAGTCGCCCCGCGGCAGGCAGATCACCGGTATTCGCTGGACGAGGTTGTTGCCGAAGCCGCCGCGGTTCCAGGGCTGGTCGAGGGGTTGCGTGTGGCCCGCGGCGTCGGTGGCGCGGGCGGTCAGTACGTGGGTGCCGGGGGTGGCCTCCCATGTCGTACGCCAGCTCCGCCACACCCACGCGCTGCCCTCGAGCCCGTCATGCCCGCCGGGCCCGTCCTCGAGAGCGGCCTCCGTCCAGGTGTCGCCGTCGTCCGTGCTCACCTGGACCTTTGTCACCGGGGCGTGGCCCGACCAGGCGCGGCCCTCCAGCTGCACGGGGCCGGGGCGTACGACGCGGGTGCGGGACATGAAGTCGGGGAAGCCCGGCGGGATCATCAGCGCGCGCGGGGCGATACGGGTGACCGGTTCGCCGGGGTCGTCCGCGTTGTCGGCCGAGCGACGGTAGCGGTAGGCCACCGTCTGCTGGAATCCCGTGAAGGGTGTGCTGGTCAGGGCGATGTCGCGGAGCCATTTCACATGGGCCATGCCGTACCAGCCGGGTACCACCAGGCGTACGGGGTGGCCGTGCTGCGGTGGCAGTGGGGCGCCGTTCATCTCGTACGCCACCAGGACCTCGGGGTCGTCGGCGGTGGCGTCGGAGAGGGGGAGGCTGCGCTGGTAGTCCTGCTCCACGCCGCGTTCCACGCCGTGGTCGGCGCCGGTGAACACGGCCTCGACGGCGTCCGGCTCGACCTCGGCCTCTGCGAGCAGCGTACGCAGCGGGACCCCCGTCCAGTCGGCGGTGCCGACCGCCTCGACCAGCCAGGGCTGGCTCACGGGCCGCGGGGTGAGCCGGGCCCGGCCGTTGCCCGCGCACTCCATCGTCACCCGGTGTGTGACGGCCGGGAACGAGCGCAGGGTCGTCATGTCCAGGGACAGCTGCGTGCGTACGCGGCCCCGCACGGTGAGCGTCCAGTCGTCGGCGCCGGCGGCGTCGACGGTGGGGATGTCGTAGTGGGTGAGTACGTAGTGCAGTCCGGGCGGTGTGACCTCGTACCGCAGGGCCTCCAGTGGCAGCCCGTGATTGCGGGTCGCGAGCGCGAGTTCCTCCGCGGTGATCCCCTCGGCGGGCTCGGCCACGCGCGACGGTGCGCTGACGGCCCGTAGCGCGCTGATGTGCGCGTCGGCGGCGTGGGCGTCACCGGCGTGCTCGACGCTTGCGTGGGCGTCACCGAGAGGCCCGTCGTGCGGCACGATGCGCTCGGCTTGCCCATCCCGCTTGGCCTGTACGTCGCGTGCATCCATCAGAATCGCTTCCCTGCGCTGTGATATTTTCCTTTCGTCCCGCAAGGGATCGGTTCGGGCTGGACCGCAGCCCTCGGGTTGGAAGCCCCCCTCCTTTAAGTGGGGGAGCGGAGTCACGTGTCCATCGTGCGCTCGCGAGCCGTACTACGCGAGACCAACTGGACTGAGAAATGCCGAGGCGCGGCACACGTGACGTGTGCCGCGCTCGTCGTGCCGCCTAAGTGCCAGACTCAGAACGTCCCCAGCTTGATGATCGACAGCAGGGCGATCAGCTGGATCGCCGAGGCGCCCAGGGCCTTCGGCCACGGAAGGTCATGGGACTTCTTGACCATCAGCGTGAACAGGGCGGCGGCTCCCAGCCAGGTCACCCAGCCCAGGATCTGGACGAACGGCGCGTCGCCGCCCATGAAGAGGGCCACGATCAGGCGGGGGGTGTCCGTGACCGACATGATCAGCATGGAGAGGCCGACCGTGGGCTGCCAGGCGCCGTCGCCGCCGAGCTGGCGCGCGAGGGTGTGGGTGACCACGCCCAGGATGAACGCGCTGAGCACGATCGCGACAGCCGTCGTCAGGACGATGGGGACGGCGTTGGAGAGCGTCGCGTTGATCGCGTCCTCGCGTGCGCCGTCGAAGCCGAAGACCGCCAGCATTCCGTACAGGAACGTCACGATCAGGGCCGGGCCCCACATCGTGTAGTCGCGCATCTGCAGGAACGTCTGGTTCGGGCGCATGATGACGCCGCTCAGCAGTTCCTTCCAGTGCAGCCGCGGCCCCACCGGGGGTGCCGCCGCCTGGCCGGCGCGGTAGGTGCCGCCCTGGTTGTACGGGTCCTCGCCGATCCCGAACGCCTGGGTGTGGCCCGGGTTGTTCGCCGCGTATGGGTCCGGGCCCTGGCCGTGGTGATCGTGGTCACCGAAGTACTCCGGCTCGCCGTGGCCGTTCGCCTGGGGCCACTGCTGTCCGCCGTTGCCGTACTGGTGCGCCTGCGGTGCAGGGGGATAGCCGTACGACGGGCGGCCCGGAGGCGCCTGCTGTCCGTACGGTTGCTGCCGCCCTTGCTGTTGCGGGCTTGCTTGGGTGCGGTTGTCCCGGCCGCGTCCGATCCTGAATCCAGCCACGTAATCGAACGTACCTGGTCTCACGGAGCCGTGCGCCGGGCCCGGGAGAACGGACCCGGCTTTGACGCTGAGCTGTGACATCCCCTAAGGGGTTGCCCAGCCGCTTTTCAGTGGCTGCTCAGGGTCGGCTCACGTTTTTGCGGTACGCACGTCCGGGTAGCGCGTTGCCGTCGCCGTACGTCATGCGTCGCGAGTGGTGCGTCGTGCGTCGTGCCGGCGTCACGACCAGAACTCGTTGCTCCTGTCGATGTCCTCGATACATTCGTCGAGGTCGGTGATCTTGTCTCCGACGATCCGGAAGACGATGCCTCCGTTCTCGTCGAGCTGCTTGCCGCCCCGCTCGGCCGTGAAGCGGTGCAGGGTGACCGCGTGGCCCCGGCCGTCGACGAGGACATGGCGCAGTTCGACGCGCATGGTGCCGTTCGTCTCCTCGTTGAGCCTGCGGTACATGTCGACGATCGCGTCCTGGCCCTTGAAGTCACCCGCGAGCGGGTGGGTGCCGGGTGTGTGGTGCGTGGCGTCCCCGGACATCAGTCCGCGCAGGGTGTCCATGTCACCGCGCTGGAAAGCCTCGTAACCCTTGCGTACCAGTGCTGCGTGCGGGTGTTCAGCCATGGTGCTCGCCACCTTCCGTGGCTCCGTGAATATACGGCTTACGTAGGCAATTGTTCGCCTTTGCCGTCGCCTGAGCCACTGGGAGCGAGAAGCCCCCGCCGCGTATCAGCTCTCGCACGTCCTGCGGTACGGAATGTCCGGAAGGTACGTCTTCCAGTCCGGCTCGGAGAGACCGGAGCCCGTGCGCTCGCACAGCCGGCGGATCACGTGGGCCGGGGCGAAGTCGTACGTCCGGAGCGGGACGTGACTTCCGGCGACGTACAGGGTGGTGCCGTTCTCGGCGAAGGCGAGTGCGAGGGGCTGGTCGCCTGGGCCG
Source organism: Streptomyces sp. NPDC048825 (assembly GCF_043198355.1). Lineage (NCBI taxonomy): Bacteria > Bacillati > Actinomycetota > Actinomycetes > Kitasatosporales > Streptomycetaceae > Streptomyces > Streptomyces sp. NPDC048825. The sequence continues at coordinate 557,075 of NZ_JBICUR010000002.1, read as the reverse complement.
GGGACGGCTGAGCCCAGGGGGCGGCTGGAGGGGACGTCCCAGAGCCGGACCGTGCCGGAGTCGTCGGCGACCGCCAAGGTGTCGCCGTCGGGGGAGAAGGCGAGGGCACTGACGGACTCAGTCGCCTCCGTGTCGGCCAGGATGCCCAGGCGGCTGCCTATCTCGCCGTCCCACACCGTGACGCGGCCGTCGCTGTCGCCCGCCGCGAAGTACCGGCCGTCGGGGCTGAAGGTCACGGTGCTGATGTCCGTGTCGCCCAGGGTGCCGTAGGCCACCCGTCCCGAACGGAGGTCGGCGACCTCGTTGTTGGAGGACGCCAGGGTGCGCAGGTCGCCGCGGACGGCCAGGACTTCCGCGCTGATGTTCTTGAGCGTCCGGGTGCGTTTGTTCCGGCGTACGTCCCACACCTCGACCCGGTTTTCCGTCGCCCGGGAGACCAGCAGGGTGCGCCCGTCGGCGCTGAGCGCCAGGGCGTCGACGTCGGCGAAGCCCTCCTCGCCGAAGCGGATGGTGATCGTCGCCCGCTTGCGGTGGGCCGCGACGTCCCACACCGTGATCGACTGCCGCGTGACGAAGCTGCTCATTTCGTCGGTCTGCGCGTACGCGAAGGTGCGGCCGTCGGCGCTGAGCGCCAGCATGTCGGAGCACTCGCCCGCCTCCGCCTTGGTCGCGGGGCACGGCTTGTGCGGCACCGTGAAGGCGCTCTTCGAGCTGTGGGTGTCCTGCAGGCGGATGCCCGCCGCGGCACCGGTGGAGCGCACGGTGACCAAGGTCCGGCCGTTCTGGCTGAGCAGCGCGCCCTGGGCGGTCTCTTGCTGCCAGCGGGGGGTCGTCGCCGGGCCGAGACCCAGGGAGCGTACGGCGCTGGCGGACCCGTTGAGATAGCGCAACTGGCCTGCAGTGAAGTCGAGTTCGTACGAGATGGTCCCTTCGGTGGCCAGTGCCTGACGGAACACGGGTTTGCCGGGTCAGGACAGCCGCCACATCCGGATGTCGTCCGCGCCGGCCGCGAGGAGGAACCTCGAGTCCGCGTTGAACCGCACCGATGCCAGCGACTGACCCGTCAGCCGGCCGATGACCCGCCCCGAGCGGATATCCCGGACCTGGATTCCGGTCTTGGAGGTGAGCGCGACGGCGTGGCCGTCGGGCGAAAAGGCGAACTCACTGTCCTCGCACAAGCCCTCGTCCAGTCGCGACATCCAGGGGCGGAAGAGGAGCTGGAAGTACGCGTCGAGTTCAGGCTGCGCCACCAGAAAGCCCTGGAGGGGATGCAATATCTGGCGTTGATCCACGAAGCCGCTTTGCGGATCAGAGTGGCCGACAGGAACGTGGCCCAGAAGCAGCTGCTGCAGATCTTGGAGCGGTCCGAACTGCCCCAAGTCATCGTGCGCGTCGTGCCGTTCGACGTGGACGGCTTCGCCGGAGTCGCCGATCAGCTGGTGTACGCACGTGGCCCGGTACCGCAGTTGGACACCGTCATGGTGGACAGCCAGCTTGGTGGTGCTTTCCTGGATGCAGAGGCGCAACTCGCGCGCTATCGCGCGGTTCTGCGCAAGGTGGAGAGGGTCGCGTTGGGGGCCGTAGAGTCCCTGGAGTTGATCCAAAGCTCAGGCCGCTGAAGAGCGCCAGTAACGTCCACTCCACACCTGCGGGCCGTCCGCCGGCCTCGACATCCGCTGCGTCGTCCCCAGGCGGCTTGTGCGACACCGGCCTCCCCCAGTGCGACCGGATGTCACTGACCTGCAGCAAGGCAACGATGCCGAGAACGAACGCGCCGAAAGCAAACGCAACCAGTCGATACGACAGCGACTGCCCGGCGAGCATCCCGATCAGTACGAAGGCCCACCCCCAGCGCAGCCATCCCCGCCCGAAGCCCGAATGTGGCTGGCGGGGGAACGAGGGACCAGCTGATCCACTCTCCGGCCCGGACCAGGGGCCGAGGCGTCGAACCGAGCCGTCGCCCGGCCCGCAGCACCGCCCACCCCACACCCGCGACGATCGCACTCACACCGGCGAAGCCGACGCCGTCCAGCCACGGCGCATCGAACAGCACGAGCACACCCGCCAGGACACCGAGGCCACCGATCGTCATCAGCAGGACCCCGACACCCCGCAAGAGCAGCCCCAGCCACGAAGTCATGGTCCTCGACGGTACGTATCCGACTGGGGGACCCGTCCCGAGCCGGATCACACCACCTCCACCGACGCCGACTCGCTCGTACGTTGAGGGTGCCTGGGAGATGCGCCACTTCCTCGGAAGCGGCCGCCGCGGGAGCGGTACGGCGCGCAGCCGCACTGAGCCTGAGCGGTGTCGGCGTGGTGCGCCGGACCCGGCTGTCGGGCGCGGCCGTCCGGCGCGATCGGCTTCCGGGGACTGGCCGGTCCCAGTCCCCCGGCTGAGTAGCCCACGGCTCCAGGTGCACGGCAGGGCGGGTGGTTCTGGACTCAGCGAGCCACGGTCCGGCCCGCCAGGTCACGGCACGTAAAGGAAGGTGTCAGGCGCGGCGTCGCTGCCGCCTGTGGTGGTCACCTCGACGGTGACCGCACCCGAGGAGTGGGCGGGGGTCACGGCCGCGATCCGTGTGTCGGACAGGACGGCGAACGACGTGGCCGCGACACCTCCGAAGGTCACGCCTGTGGTCGTCGACAGAGCGGTGCCCGTGAGGTCGACGAGAGTATCTCCCGCGGTCGGGCCCGTGACCGGGCTGAAGCCGGTGACGGCTGGAGGAGTCACGAAATCGAAGGACATTGCGGCTGTCCCGCCGCGACCCGTGACGACCAGGGGCACGGTGCCGGCCGCGACGGCCGGGGTGACAACGGTGAGTTCGCTGTCAGACACCACCGTTGGTGTGACGGCGGATCCGCCGAATCGTACGGATGTGGTGGCAGCGAGACCACGCCCGGTGATGGTGATCGTGCTCCCGCCTGCGGTGGGCCCGGACGCTGGTGACACGTCAAGGACAGCGGGTGGGGGGACGTAGTAATAGGGCACCGGATTACTGGTGCCCCCCGGTGTGGTGACCGTGGCCTCGACCACGCCCGCCCCCGAGGGGGAAACGACCGAGACCGAGGTGGCCGTATTGGCGGTGATCGTGGCCGGCTCAGATCCGAAGTGGACGGCTGTTGCGCCACTGAGGCCAGTGCCGGTGAACGTCACCACGGCGCCACCGCCGGTGGATCCCTGTTCCGGGTCGATCGGCATTTTCATCCATCACTTTCCTGATCCACTCGGCACCGCTCGCGCATATCACGCTCCTTGCGCCTGGAGATCACCTAAGGCAGCGAATAGCACTGCTTTTACAGACGAGTTGGTGAGGAAATACCCGAAGCTGAATCCGACTAAGCCAGAGCACTTGTTCGATGTAAACAGGGACCCGCCCTGAGCGGCTTGTACGAAAAGGCGTTTGACGGGGAGAGCACCCGTCAAACGCCTTTTGCGTGCTCAGAAACCCTGAACAGAGGTGCAGCCGGCAGAGCACCGATACCGCACCCGGAGACGGCGTACAGCGCCAAGGTGCACACGATCGTCACTGTGCGGCGTGCGCGGGACCGGTCACCCAAGGTCCAGCTCCTCCTCCGTGACATGCCGTGAGGCCTTGGTGTCCAAGCCCTCCGGGGAGCCCGGGAACACCCAGAACCCCCTCGTACGGCGCGTGCCGGAACCGTCCTCGGACCGCTGGTTGCCGGAGGCGGCGACCACGTCGAGGCGGCCGTCGCCGTTTACGTCGAGCAGAGGTGGCTTGGAGATCAGGCGGTGGCGGATGTACTGCTTGTCGCCCGCTCCGGGGTCGCGGTTGTCTCCGTCCACACCCGTGGATTCCAGGTCGACCGCCTGGGGTTTGGTGGCTGGGGTGACGCGGGCGATGTCCGGGATCAGGAAGACGAGCCCGTGGGCGCTGTTGATCGCGGGCGCGCTCAGTACGAGGTCGGGCCGTCCGTCGCCCGTGACGTCACCGACCGCTCGGCCCTCGGTGCCTCCGCAGCAGCGGGAGTTGAGGCCGGGGAGGTCGGTCAGGGTGACCGGCGACGCGGAACTCGCCTTCCCGGGCGCCGAGTTGACGCTGACCGCGATCTTCTGGTCGTAGGCGGAGAAGGTCGCCTTGTACAGCTCGTCGTCGCCGTCGCCGTCCACATCCCCGGGATGGCCCGCGAACTCCTCGCCCTGCTCGGACTCCTGCGCCCGTACGAGCCCACGCGCCGTACCGCGGAAATGGTGCACCCCTCGGACGCTCAGGTCGCCGTCGCCCTCGCTGTCGGGGTCGGTCCACTCGAACCACACGGTCAGCTCGGCGCGGCCGTCGCCGTCGTAGTCCTCGGAGGTGGACTGGTAGGGCGCGCTGTCGGCGGGGACGGGGCCAGTGAGTTCGGCCTGGCGGGCCGGCTTGCCCGTACGGCGGTCGAAGGGGCCGTGGAAGACGACCCCTGCGGACCCGGCGGACGATCCGTCGGACCGTCCGAGGCGGAAGACGTCGCCGCTGCCGTCCCCGTCGAAGTCGGCGACGCTGCCGGAGTCGCCGCCCGCGGGACCGAGTTCGCGCAACGCCTCGCCGCTGACGGCGAGTTGACGTATCCCCGTGATCCCGCGCGCCCCGCCCCACAGCGCGTACTGCTTGCCGTCGTTCACCGTGACCAGCAGATCGGTGAACCCGTCGCCGTCCAGGTCGGCACGGTGCAGCCGGGGCATGTTGTCGGCGTCACGGCCCGGGTGGCCGCCGCCCACGGCGAGCGTCGTACGGGTGCGGGGGTCGGGGCCGCCCGCCGAGCCGTATACGACATAGACGGCGCCGGGGCGGGCGAGGGCCACGTCGTCGTAGCCGTCGCCGTTGAGGTCGCCTTCGCGGGGGCGGTCTTGTGGCTGCCCGGCGGCGGGGCGGTCGGGGCCCTGGGCGAGGGCGCCCAGCGTGAAGCCGGTGGAGGTGGCGTTCGGGGGCGTGGGGGCGGAGGGCGCCCCCGGCCCCGTAGCCCTGCTTCCGCCGTCCCCGGAGCCCCCGCCCGCCGTGTCGCATCCGGTGGCGGCGGCGCCCAGCAGGACGGCGCACGCGACCAGAACCGCACCCCTTGTCGCTCTCATCTCACGACAACACCCCATGCTCCCGGTGTGAACCAGGGACATGGGGTGCTTCGTTATCCAGCCGTACCCGTTGCCGTCGGGCTGCCGTTACCTGAGCCGCTACTTCACCGGCTGCGGCTCCGACTCGCTCTCCGACTCGGTCTCGCCCGCCGGCGGCTCGTCGTCGACCGGCGTCCTGACGGAGTCGAGGAGCAGCTGGGCCACGTCCACGACCTGGATGGACTCCTTGGCCTTGCCATCGTTCTTCTTGCCGTTGACCGAGTCGGTCAGCATGACGAGGCAGAACGGGCAGGCAGTGGAAATGATGTCGGGGTTGAGAGAAAGCGCCTCATCAACACGCTCGTTGTTGATGCGCTTGCCGATCCGCTCCTCCATCCACATCCGCGCACCACCGGCGCCACAGCAGAAGCCGCGCTCCTTGTGGCGGTGCATCTCCTCGTTCCTGAGGCCCGGGACCTTGCCGATGATCTCGCGCGGGGGCGTGTAGATCTTGTTGTGGCGGCCCAGGTAGCAGGGGTCGTGGTACGTGATCAGGCCCTCGACGGGGGTTACGGGGATGAGCTTGCCCTCGTCGATGAGGTGCTGGAGCAGCTGGGTGTGGTGGATGACCTCGTAGTCGCCGCCGATCTGCGGGTACTCGTTGCCGAGGGTGTTGAGGCAGTGCGGGCAGGTGGCGACGATCTTCTTCGCGGACTTCGGCTTCTTCGACTCCGCGGTGAAGTTGCCCTCGTCGTCCATCTCCTCGCCGAACGCCATGTTCAGCGCGGAGACGTTCTCCATGCCGAGCTCCTGGAACAGCGGCTCGTTGCCGAGCCTCCGCGCCGAGTCACCGGTGCACTTCTCGTCGCCGCCCATGATCGCGAACTTGACGCCCGCGATGTGGAGGAGTTCGGCGAAGGCCTTGGTCGTCTTCTTCGCGCGGTCTTCCAACGCGCCCGCGCAGCCGACCCAGTACAGGTACTCGACCTCGGACAGGTCCTCGATGTCCTTGCCGACCACCGGTACCTCGAAGTCGACCTCCTTGGTCCACTCGAGGCGCTGCTTCTTGGCGAGCCCCCAGGGGTTGCCCTTCTTCTCCAGGTTCTTGAGCATCGTGCCCGCCTCGCTCGGGAACGCGGACTCGATCATCACCTGGTAGCGGCGCATGTCGACGATGTGGTCGACGTGCTCGATGTCGACGGGGCACTGCTCGACGCAGGCACCGCAAGTGGTGCAGGACCAGAGCACATCCGGGTCGATGACGCCGTTCTCTTCGAGGGTGCCGACAAGCGGCCGCTCGGCCTCGGCGAGCGCGGCGGCGGGAACGTCCTTCAACTGCTCCTCGCTCGCCTTCTCCTCGCCCTCCATGGTCTTGCCACCGCCGGCCAGCAAGTACGGGGCCTTTGCGTGCGCGTGGTCGCGCAGCGACATGATGAGCAGCTTGGGGGAGAGGGGCTTGCCGGTGTTCCAGGCGGGGCACTGCGACTGGCAGCGTCCGCACTCGGTGCAGGTGGAGAAGTCCAGCAGACCCTTCCAGGAGAACTGCTCGACCTGGCTGACACCGAAGACGTCGTCCTCGCCGGGGTCGGTGAAGTCGATGGGCTTGCCGCCGCTGGTCATCGGCTGCAGCGCGCCGAGGGCCGTCGAGCCGTCGGCGTTGCGCTTGAACCAGATGTTGGGGAAGGCGAGGAAGCGGTGCCAGGCGACACCCATGTTGGTGTTCACCGAGACCGTGATCATCCAGATCAGCGACACACTGACCTTGATCATCGCGGTGAGGTAGATCAGGTTCTGGAGCGTTCCGACGCTCAGCCCCTCGAAGGCGAGCACCAGCGGGTACGAGGCGAAGTACGCGGCCTCGTAGTGCGCCACGTTGTGGATCGCGCCCTCCAGGCCGCGCAGCGTGTAGATCGCCAGGCCGATGGTGAGGATGACGTACTCGACGAAGTACGCCTGCCAGGCCTTGGAGCCCGTGAACCGGGACTTGCGGCCGGCCCGGGAGGGCAGGCTGAGCAGCCGGATGACGATGAGTACGGCGATGCCGATGACGGTCATCACGCCGATGAACTCGATGTACATCTCGAACGGCAGGAAGCCGCCGATGACCGGGAGGGTCCAGTCGGCCTCGAAGAGCTGCCCGTACGCCTGCGCGAGGGTGGGCGGGAGGGTCAGGAAGCCGACCGCGACGAACCAGTGTGCGAAGCCGACGATGCCCCAGCGGTTCATACGTGTGTGGCCGAGGAACTCCTTGACCAGCGTCACGCTGCGGTCCCAGGGGTTGTCGGTCCGACTGCCGGCGGGAACGGGCTGGCCGAGCTTGAAGTGCCGGACGAACTGGCCGACGGCACGCGCGAGCAGAGCAACGCCGATCACGGTCAGGACCAGCGACACGACGATCGCGGCGAGTTGCATTTGGGGACTCCTCGGGCCTGCGAGGGGATTCGTCGAGGAGGTCCGCGAAGGTCGTCCTCGAGATTACTAAGCGGTAACTTACGTACTCCTCAGAGTACCCGCATCCTGTGCCGCACTGTAGTCAGCGGCGCGGTGATCTGTGCTACTGAGGGTTGCCTGAGTGTGTCCCGGCTGCTGAGGGTCAGGTCCCTAAGGTCGCCGAGACCGACATCGCGGTGGCAGGTCTGGATTCGGCGCCTGGCCCACATCAGTGACTCGTGCCGCAGCAGCATGGTCTTACCGGCTCCGGGTACTCCCGGCACGACGGTGTGGCGTGTCTGTCGCAGGGCTGCTTCGAGCCGGCCGCCCGATCCGCCGCGCAACGGCCCGTACACGGACTCCATCGGTAGCTTGAGCGTCTCGTCGACCTGGAAGGAGACGGGGAACTCCTTGTGCCGGCGGTGCACCTCGCGGGTGTACCTGGCGAGGGCCGCCCTGCGGGGCAGCCGACTGCCGGCGAAACGGCCGTAAAGCTGCCTCAGGTTCCCACCGCCCCGACCCGTCACGGACCTGAAGGGCACGGGGAACTGCGCGAGCAACCACAACGAACCGGCACGCGCCGAGCGCACCCCAGCTCCCCGTCCCCCTAGGTGAAAAACGGCCCCTGAACGTAAGGTTCACATAAAAGTTGAGCCTCCCCCGCTCATGCCTTTTGACCCAGCGGTCGGCGTCGTGCACACTTGAGTCCGTTCCACTCAAGTCAGCTGGAGGAATCACAATGGCACGTGCGGTCGGCATCGACCTGGGCACGACTAACTCCGTCGTCAGCGTTCTGGAGGGCGGTGAGCCCACCGTCATCACCAACGCCGAGGGCGCCAGGACCACGCCGTCCGTCGTCGCCTTCGCCAAGAACGGCGAGGTGCTCGTCGGCGAGGTCGCCAAGCGCCAGGCGGTCACCAACGTAGACCGGACCATCCGCTCCGTGAAGCGGCACATGGGTACGGACTGGAAGATCGAGCTCGACAACAAGCCCTTCAACCCGCAGCAGATCTCCGCCTTCATCCTGCAGAAGCTGAAGCGGGACGCGGAGTCGTACCTGGGCGAGAAGGTCACGGACGCGGTCATCACCGTCCCGGCGTACTTCAACGACTCGGAGCGCCAGGCCACCAAGGAGGCCGGCGAGATCGCGGGCCTGAACGTCCTGCGGATCGTCAACGAGCCGACGGCCGCCGCCCTGGCGTACGGCCTCGACAAGGACGACCAGACGATCCTCGTCTTCGACCTCGGTGGCGGCACCTTCGACGTCTCGCTGCTCGAGATCGGCGACGGCGTCGTCGAGGTGAAGGCCACCAACGGTGACAACCACCTCGGTGGTGACGACTGGGACCAGCGCGTCGTCGACTACCTGGTGAAGCAGTTCGCCAGTGGCCACGGCGTGGACCTGGGCAAGGACAAGATGGCCCTCCAGCGCCTGCGTGAGGCCGCGGAGAAGGCCAAGATCGAGCTGTCGTCCTCCACGGAGACCTCGATCAACCTGCCGTACATCACCGCGTCCGCCGAAGGCCCGCTGCACCTGGACGAGAAGCTCACCCGCGCCCAGTTCCAGCAGCTGACGGCCGACCTCCTGGAGCGCTGCAAGACGCCGTTCCACAACGTCATCAAGGACGCCGGCATTCAGCTAAGCGAGATCGACCACGTCGTTCTCGTCGGTGGCTCCACCCGTATGCCCGCCGTCGCCGAGCTGGTCAAGGACCTGACCGCCGGCAAGGACGCCAACAAGGGCGTCAACCCGGACGAGGTCGTCGCCATCGGCGCCGCGCTGCAGGCCGGTGTCCTCAAGGGTGAGGTCAAGGACGTACTGCTCCTCGACGTGACCCCGCTGTCCCTCGGTATCGAGACCAAGGGCGGCATCATGACGAAGCTCATCGAGCGGAACACGACGATCCCGACCAAGCGGTCCGAGATCTTCACCACCGCCGAGGACAACCAGCCGTCCGTGCAGATCCAGGTCTACCAGGGCGAGCGCGAGATCGCGGCGTACAACAAGAAGCTCGGGATGTTCGAGCTGACCGGTCTGCCGCCGGCGCCCCGCGGTGTCCCGCAGATCGAGGTCGCCTTCGACATCGACGCCAACGGCATCATGCACGTGACCGCGAAGGACCTGGGCACGGGCAAGGAGCAGAAGATGACCGTCACCGGCGGCTCCTCGCTGCCGAAGGACGAGGTCGACCGGATGCGCCAGGAGGCCGAGAAGTACGCGGAGGAGGACCACGCCCGCCGCGAGGCAGCCGAGTCCCGCAACCAGGGCGAGCAGCTCGTCTACCAGACGGAGAAGTTCCTCAAGGACAATGAGGACAAGGTCCCCGGCGAGGTCAAGACCGAGGTCGAGACCGCTGTCGAGGAGCTGAAGACCGCGCTCAAGGGCGAGGACACCGCCGAGATCCGCACGGCCACCGAGAAGGTCGCCGCGGTCTCGCAGAAGGTGGGCCAGGCTATGTACGCCGACGCTCAGGGCGCGCAGGCCGCGGACGGCCCGGGCGGTCCTGAGGGTGCCGCCGAGGGTGGCGCGCAGGCCAAGGCCGACGACGATGTCGTCGACGCCGAGATCGTCGACGAGGACCGGAAGGACGGCGCGGCGTGACGGAGGAGACCCCGGGCTTCGACGAGCAGCAGCCGCAGCAGCCTCAACAGCCGCAGCAGGCTCAGCCTCAGCAGCCCGACGTCCCTTCCGGCGCCACCTCTGATGACGCGGAGCCGAAGGCCGCCCCTCAGGAGGGGGCGGCCCCGGCCGGGGACGCGGCAGCAGCCCAGCAGGCAGCACAGCAGACGGCGGCCCTGACGGCGCAGCTGGACCAGGTGCGTACGGCGCTCGGTGAGCGCACGGCGGACCTTCAGCGGCTCCAGGCCGAGTACCAGAACTACCGCCGCCGGGTCGAGCGGGACCGGATCCAGGTCAAGGAGATCGCCATCGCGAACCTCCTGACCGAGCTCCTGCCCGTACTCGACGACATCGGCCGCGCGCGGGATCACGGCGAACTGGTCGGCGGCTTCAAGTCGGTGGCCGAGTCGCTGGAGACCGTCGCGGCGAAGCTGGGCCTCCAGCAGTTCGGCAAGGAGGGCGAGCCCTTCGACCCGACGATCCACGAGGCCCTGATGCACAGTTACGCGCCGGACGTCACGGAGACGACGTGCGTGGCGATTCTGCAGCCGGGGTATCGCTTTGGCGAGCGCACCATTCGGCCCGCGCGGGTGGCGGTTGCCGAGCCGCAGCCGGGCGCGCAGACCGTCAAGGCCGACGAGGCGGATTCGTCGCAGTCGCCGGCCGACGACAAGGAGAACGGTGGCCCGGACGAGGGCTGACTTCGGCGCCGTACGGGGCGTACGAATGAACGTACGGACCGTACGGCGCGTGAGAAGGAAGGAGGGACGTCGAGGATGAGCACCAAGGACTTCATCGAGAAGGACTACTACAAGGTCCTCGGCGTCCCCAAGGACGCCACCGAGGCCGAGATCAAGAAGGCGTACCGCAAGCTCGCCCGCGAGTACCACCCGGACGCCAACACGGGGAACGCCAAGGCGGAAGAGCGCTTCAAGGAGATCTCCGAGGCGAACGACATCCTCGGCGACCCCAAGAAGCGCAAGGAGTACGACGAGGCGCGCACCCTCTTCGGCAACGGCGGCTACAGGCCGGGCCCCGGAGCGGGCGCCGGCGGCACGTTCAACTTCGACCTGGGCGACCTCTTCGGAGGCGGACCCGGCCAGGGCGGGGCGGGCGGTGCCGGCGGCGGATTCGGCGGCGGCCTCGGTGACGTCTTCGGGGGCCTGTTCAACCGGGGCGGCGCGGGCACGGGCACGGGCACGCGTACGCAGCCCAGGCGCGGCCAGGACATCGAGTCCGAGGTCACGCTGAGCTTCACGGAGGCGGTGGACGGCGCGACGGTTCCGCTGCGGATGTCCTCGCAGTCGCCCTGCAAGGCCTGTTCCGGCACCGGCGACGCGAACGGCACGCCGCGCGTGTGCCCGACGTGCGTCGGCACGGGGCAGGTGGCGCGCGGTTCGGGCGGCGGTTTCTCGCTCACCGACCCGTGCCCCGACTGCAAGGGCCGCGGTCTGATGGCGGAAACCCCCTGCGAGATCTGCAAGGGCAGCGGCCGGGCCAAGTCGTCGCGCACGATGCAGGTCCGGATCCCCGCGGGCGTCAGCGACGGCCAGCGGATCCGGCTGCGAGGCAAGGGGGCGCCGGGTGAACGGGGCGGTCCGGCGGGCGACTTGTACGTCATCGTGCATGTGGGCGCCCACCCGGTCTTCGGCCGCAAGGGCGACAATCTCACGGTGACGGTGCCGGTGACGTTCGCCGAGGCGGCGCTGGGCGGGGAGGTCCGGGTGCCCACTCTGGGCGGGCCGCCGGTCACCCTGAAGCTGCCACCGGGCACGCCCAACGGGCGGACGATGCGCGCCCGAGGCAAGGGCGCGGTCCGCAAGGACGGCACCCGCGGGGACCTGCTGGTCACCGTCGAGGTCGCGGTTCCCAAGGATGTGGCGGGCAAGGCGCGTGACGCGCTCGAGGCGTACCGCGAGGCGACCGCGGGCGAGGACCCGCGGGCGGAGCTGTTCCAGGCGGCGAAGGGAGCATGAGGACACCATGGATGGCCGTCGACGCAACCCGTACGAGCTGACCGAGGAAACTCCGGTGTACGTCATCTCGGTGGCGGCCCAGCTCTCCGGTCTGCATCCCCAGACCCTGCGCCAGTACGACCGCCTCGGCCTGGTCTCCCCCGACCGCACAGCCGGACGGGGCCGGCGCTACTCGGCCCGCGACATCGAACTGCTGCGCACGGTCCAGCAGTTGTCGCAGGACGAGGGCATCAACCTGGCCGGCATCAAACGCATCATCGAACTGGAGAACCAGGTCGCCGCCCTCCAGTCCCGCGTAGCGGAACTGCAAGCGGCCCTGGACGGCGCCGCCGCAGCGATGCAGCAACGCGAGGCCGCGGTCCACGCCTCGTACCGCCGCGACCTGGTCCCGTACCAGGACGTCCAGCAGACGAGCGCACTGGTGGTGTGGCGCCCGAAGCGCCAGCAGTCGGATTAGGGACAGCGCAACAGCGTGCAGGGGCCCGGAGGTTGATCGTCGATCCTCCGGGCCCCTTCATGTCGTACGACACCGACGTCGCCGATCGGATGTGTGCGTACGTCGGTGATCAGCGCCCCGCCGCCTGCCAAAGCGTCACCGCCAGGGCTATGCATGACGTGAGGGCTGCCAGGGACGGCAGGGGCCAGCGGGCGCGTTCCAGGGACTCGAGGCGGGTTTCGTGTTCGTCGAGAGTCTTGTCCGTCTGGTCGGCGCGCTGAAGGAGGAGGGCCAGGTCGCCACGGGTGGTGGCGAAGCCGACGTCTACCGAGCGGCGCAGGCGTTCCAGCTCCAGTGCGACTTCGTCGGCCTCAGTCGTCGTCATGGTCGGCCTCCGTCCCGGCGTCCTCGCGCAGCAGCCGGTCCGTACGAAACGTTCTGCGCGTGGCATCGGTCATCGTGGCGCTCCTCTCTCTTCAGCCTTCTCCGCTCTTCTTCGCCCCGAGTGTGGGAACATCTGTTCGATAACAGGGAGCGAGCGAATAGACTTGCATGGTGCGAGCGCGTACGCAAGTGACTACCCTCCGTGGAGGCGGGCGCGATGGTGACGCTCCAGGCCGTACGCCAACTGCCGCTGATCTGGCGGCCGTTGCCGAATCTCCACCGTTACGCGTGAGCGCGCACACACCTTGGTGCGAGGGCGATCGGTACGTTGTCCGCGCGACGAGGGGAGAGCGGACATATGCGTTCCAGCTCACGGGCCGATGCCCATTCAGATCGCAGATACCGGGCCGAGGGGCTCGACGAGTTCGCCGGCTGGATCGAGGAGTTGCTGCGCGGCCGTGGCTACGACATCGACAGCCCTCGTGGGGGCGGTCGTTCGAAGCTCGCCGACGATGCCGGGGTGCATCGGGCCGCCGTGAGCCGGCTGTTGCAGCGTCAGTCCATGCCCGACCTGGAGACGATGCGGCGTATCGCGGCCGTACTGGGCGTGCCGCTGCGCGAGATGCTCATCCGCTCGGGGCGGCTGACGGAGGACGACCTGCCGGTCGTCGCGGGCGGCGGGCACCCCGCGGCCGGGGACGGCCAATCGGCGCTGAGTCCCGAGGAGGCGGCTCGCAGGATGGGTGTTCCGCCCGAACTGCGGGAGCTGTTCGCCAAGGTGGCGAGGCAGTTCCTGCCGGAGGGCGATTGAGGCGAGGGGACAGCGCGAGGGAGTCGAGGGAGTGCGGCACATGGGGAATCCGGGCGGCGGCGGCCGGGGTGACGAGGCGGAACGCGTCTCCAGGCTGGTGGGCGAACTGCTCATCGGACTCGGCGAGAAGGTCCGGGCGGCCGGCCCGGAGGGCGTCCGCGTGCTCACCGAGGAGGAGCTGCAACGGCAGCAGCTGAACTGGTTCCGCGACGGCTGGCACGAGCACGCCCGCGCGACCGAACCGCCGGGCGCCGACGCCCCGTCGGCCCTCACCGATTCCGACTCAGGTGCGGACGACGGCCGGCGCCGGCACCCCGACAGCGAGCACTTCCCGCTCCCGCCGACCCGCCTCCTCCACTTCCCGGAACGCCCGCCGTTCGACGGACGCGGCGGACACGGCAGGGACTGACTGACTCAGGAGGCCCGTGCCCCGAAGGGGCGCGGGGCTGTGACATATGCGGCTCCGCCGCGATGGGGGTCCCCCGCTCGAGCGAAGTCGAGAGTGGGGGGAGGGGCCAGCCCCCACCGGCCCGCGCACGGCGGCGGAGCCGCATATCGACACGGCATCACCGTTCTCCAGCGGAGCGCTCAGGCGCCGGCTCGCTCGTAGCGCAGGAGCACGAGGCCGTTGCCGAAGGTGTGGGTCGCGGCGAGGCGGAGGTGGGTGGTGGCGTCCGATTCCGGGAAGAGGGGACGTCCGCGACCCAGGATGACCGGAACGACGTAGAGCAGGTACTCGTCGATCAGGTCGTGGCGGCGGAACTCCGCCGCGAGTTCCGCGCCGCCGATTCCGAGGTCGCCGCCGGGCTGCTCCTTGAGGGCCCTGACTTCCTCGGGCACGACTTCCCGTACGACGGTCGTGTTCCAGTCGGCGGGACCCGGCTCCAGGGTGCGGGAGTACACGATCTTCGGCATGTCCCGATAGATGGCCGCGAACTCGCGCACGGGCTCCGGAGCCGAGGGGTCCTCGTCGGCGGTCGGCCAGTAGCCGACCATAAGCTCGTGCATGACCCGTCCGTGCAGGAAGCCGCCCATCGGCTTGATGCGCTCGTTGAAGTGGCGGTGCACCTCGTCGTCGACCAGATGCCAGTCGAGCTCGCCGTTCGGACCCGCGAAGTAACCGTCGAGGGATACGGAAAAACTCAGCGTGATCTTGCGCATCGGGACTCCCGGGCTCGCCGTTGGTGAACTGCCGATGGACAGGCCATCACGCATGTTCCATCCCCGCCCGCCGGTCCTCCAGATCTTCACCTCTGCGTCTTCACAACAACCACGCAGAGTGCTGTTGTGATCTCGTTAGACAGAATTCCTTGACGCATTTGATACGCCCGCGTTGGCTTTTTGTCACCTGGGTCGCAAAACTGCGCTCTCGTTCGGAAGGCACCAGAAGTGAACAGCCGTATGCGTCGTATCGCCATATCCCTGGCCGTGTCCACCATGACTCTCTCGCTCGCCTCATGCGGTGTGCTCGAAAACAGCGCGGAGGGCGGATCGGCGAAGCCGACCAGGGGCGACGACATCACGGTGGGCCTGCTGCTGCCGGAGAAGGCGAACCAGCGCTACGAGAAGTTCGACCACCCCATCATCAAGAAGAAGGTCGACGAGCTGACCAGCGGCAAGGGCAGGGTCGTATACGCCAACGCCGACCAGGACGCCGGCGAGCAGAAGAAGCAGCTCCAGCGGATGGTCGACGACAAGGTCGACGTGGTGCTCCTGGACGCGGTGGACGCCAAGGACATCGCGGACGGCGTGCAGAAGGCGAAGGACGCGGACATCCCCGTCATCGCGTACGACCGGCTGGCCGAGGGCCCCATCGACGCGTACATCTCCTTCGACAACCAGCAGGTCGGGGAGGTACAGGGCCGGGCGCTGGCCGAGGTCCTGGACGGCGGCAGGTCCGAGAAGATCGTCATGATGAACGGTGCGGTCACCGACCCGAACGCGGCCGAGTTCAAGAAGTCCGCCCTCGCCGAACTCGGCAACAAGGTGACCATCGCCAAGCAGTACGACACCAAGGACTGGAAGCCGTCGAACGCGCGGGCCAACATGATGGCCGCGATCTCCTCCATCGGCGCCGGGAACATCGACGGGGTCTACTCCGCCAACGACGGCATGGCGGGCGGCATCGTCTCCGCCCTGAAGGCGGCCGGCGTGACCGACCTGCCGCCGATCACCGGCCAGGACGCGGAACTGGAGGCGGTGCAGCGCATCGTGGCCGGCGAGCAGTACATGAGCGTCTACAAGCCCTACCCCGAAGAGGCCGAGACCGCCGCGGAGCTGGCCGTGGCCGTGGCCCACGGCTGGGGCATCGAGTTCGACGCCCTCACCCGCGACAAGGTGGACAGCCCGACGACGGAGAACATCCCGGCCCACCTCGTCCTCGTCTCCCCCCTGACGAAGGACAACATCGAGGAGACGGTCATCGAGGACGGCATCTACAAGGTCTCGGACATCTGCACGTCCAAGTACGAGACGGCATGCGAGGAACTCGGCCTGAAGAAGTAGAGGTCCGGCTTTCGAGCAGGAGGAGGCGGGGGCGGGGGCGGGAGCCGGATGGTCCCGCCCTCACCGGGACGGCATCGCAACCGTCCCCACGTCACGCATCCAGTGGATGTGAGGTCCGGCCCGAGGCCTCGTCTATTTCGTCGTGGGCCTTGGTCAGGAGTTTCATGGCCAGTTCGTTCAGGGCCCTCGCTCCTGCCACTTCTTCGCCCACCCTTGGCTGGTTGGAGTCGGTGGGGTGGCGTTTGGCGTAGCCGTGGGCCCGCACTTCGCTTCCATCACGGAGCCGTACGAGGGCGGCGGCGCGGGTGCGCTGGTCGTCCTCCTCGAATTCCAGCTCCACGTGCCATCCGACAGCCGTGTGCGTCATCGCGATCACCTCCGGAGACGGCCGGCTACAGCTATCACCAACAGGATCCGCCCGCCTGCACCTCTTACGCCACCCGCGTGAACTCCACGGTCACCTCGGGCGGCCCTCCGGCCACTCCCCGGTACACCCCCTTGTGCGGGGTGACGTCGTCGTAGTCGCGGCCCCGGCCGACGACCACGTGGGACTCGTCGACGCGGACGCGGTTGGTGGGGTCGTAGCCGGTCCAGTCGCCCGCCCAGTACTCGACCCAGGCGTGGCTCTGGCCTTCGACGGGGCGGTGGAGCTCCGCGTCGCGGTCGGGGTGGAGGTAGCCGGAGACATAGCGGGTGGGCAGGCCGAGGGCACGCAGCAGGCCCGCCGTGAGGTGGGCGATGTCCTGGCAGACGCCCGCGCCCTGTTCCCAGGCCTCCGCGGCGGCGGTGTTCACCCCGGTGGAGCCGGGGATGTACCTGACGTGGTCGGCGACCATGGACGACACCGCCACCGCCGTCTCGTGCGGGTCGAGGCCGGCCGCGGCCGTGCGCGCTCGCTCGACGAGTGCGTCGGGCATGGTCGTACGGGATGTCGGCGCCGCGTACTCCAACAGGCGGGAGTTCGCGACCAGTTCGGCCACCTCCGCCCAGGTCGGGGCCGCCGGGAGCCCGCCCGGCGGGGCCGTCTCGACCAGGCTCACCGCCGTGATCATCAGGTCCGCGTGCGGTTCCATCAGGTCGAAGCCGGTGACCTGGGTGCCCCAGTAGTCCCAGTACGACCAGGTCGGGGTGGACGGGTTCACGAGGACGCGGGCGTCCAGCGTGGTCTGGCTCGGGAGCGTCAGCGGCGTCATGCGGACCTCGTTGTGGGAGGAGACCGCGGCCTGGGCGTAGGACACCTTCGTGGTGTGCCGGATGCGGAGTCTGCGCGTCATGGCGTGCTCACGCTCCTTCCTGGGCCCACTCGACGGGCCCCTGGTACGGGAAGAACTTCTCCGCGACCGCCTCGGCGGAGGCCATGCAGGATGTCTGCAACTCCCCGAGCAGGGACGGGAGTACGTCCTCGAGAGCTGTTGAGTCCTGGTATTCCAGCCGCGTGCGCATCCGTCCTATCGGGCGGCGCGCCGGATCCTGGCGCGGGCGGCCCAGCGCCGCCAGGCACTCCTCCGCCGTGGTCAGCGCGTGCAGCACCGAACGCGGGAACTCCCGGTCCATGATGAGGAATTCGGCCACGCGGGCCGTGTCCCCGAAGCCGCCGTACACCCGCGCGTACGCCTCGTCCGCCCCGCTCGCGCTCAGCAGCGTCGGCCAGTCCGGCGCGTGGGGGGCGTCCAGTACCCGTACGGACAGCAGCCGTACGGTCATGTCCACCCGCTCCAGGCTCCGGCCGAGGACCACGAAACGCCAGCTGTCGTCGCGGCTCATCGTCGAGTCGGCCAGGCCGAAGAAGAGCGCCGCCCGGCGGCGTACGAGTTCAAGGTAGGCGTACGGGCCGGTGCGGCGGGCCGCCATGCGCTGGTCGGCGAGGGCGTGCCAGGTGGAGTTGAGGCACTCCCACATCTCCGAGGAGACCGCCTCGCGGGCGCTGCGGGCATTGAGGCGGGCGGCCCCCAGCGCTCCCTCGATGGAGCAGGTCGAGCGGGCGTCGAAGGCCAGCTGGTCCAGTACCTGCTGCATGTCCACGCGTGTGTCGCCCGCGTCGACGCCGAGGATCGCGTACAGCGAGCGGCAGGCCACGTCCTCGTCCCGCCAGGGGTCCTCCAGCAGCCGGTGCAGATACGCGTCGAGGATGCGGCCGGTGGCGTCCGCCCGCTCGACGTACCGGCCCGTCCAGGTCAGCGCTTCGGCGATGCGGGAGAGGATCACGTCGTTCACGGCCGTACCTCCTCGATCAGTGTTCGCTCCGTCCGGGGGTGTCCGGTGCGTGGTCGTCACTGCTGTTGCGCCCCTTCCTGCTGGACGAGGCGTTCCCCGTCGGGGCCGAGCTGGCGCGGGGCGACGTCCGGTACGGTGCCGGGCTCCTCCGGGAGCGGCCCGCCCGTCGGACCCTCCGCGAGCACCCAGGTGTCCTTGGAGCCGCCGCCTTGGCTGGAGTTGACGATGAGGTTGCCCTCCTGGAGGGCAACCCGGGTGAGCCCGCCGGGCAGCACCCACACGTCGCTGCCGTCGTTCACGGCGAAAGGCCGGAGATCGATGTGGCGCGGCGCCATCCGGTCGCCCGCGAGGGTGGGGGACGTGGACAGGGCGACGGGACGCTGGGCGATCCAGCCGCGCGGATCGGCGATGACCTCTTTGCGTACGCGATCCAGCGTGGCCTTGTCCGCGTGCGGACCGATGACGATGCCCTGCCCGCCCGCCCCGTCGACCGGCTTCACGACCAGCTGGTCGAGCTGGTCGAGGACCGCCTCCAACTGCCCTGGTTCGTCGGGGCGAAACGATTCGACATTGGGGATGACGGGTTCCTCGGCGAGGTAGTACCGAATGAGGTCCGGTACGTACGTGTAGAGCAGCTTGTCGTCCGCGATACCGTTGCCCACGGCGTTCGCGAGTGTGACATTCCCCGCCTGGGCCGCGCTCATGATGCCCGGGCAGCCGATCACCGAGTCGGGGCGGAAGTGGAGCGGGTCGAGGAAGTCGTCGTCGAGCCGCCGGTATACGACATGGACCGGCATCTCGCCGCGTGTCGTCCGCATCCAGACGCGGTTCCCGCGGCACACGAGATCGTGGCCCTCGACGAGTTGCACGCCCATCAGCCGGGCCAGCAGGGCGTGTTCGAAGTAGGCGGCGTTGCTCGGGCCGGGGGTGAGGACGACGACGCGCGGGTCGCCGACCCCGTCGGGCGCGGCCGCGCGCAGCGCCGCGAGCAGGCGCTGCCCGTAGCCGTCGACCGGGCACACATGCTGCTCGGCGAAGAGGGAGGGGAAGATCCGGGTCATCGCGCGCCGGTTCTCGATGACGTACGAGACCCCGGACGGGACCCGAACGTTGTCCTCCAGGACCCGGAATTCGCCCGCCTCGTCGCGTACGAGATCGACGCCGGCGACATGGATGCGTACCCCGCCCGGTGGTTCCACACCGTGCGCGGCCCGGTGGAAGTGCCCGGAGTTGAGGAGGAGTCGCCAGGGCACCACCCCGTCCTCGAAGGCCCGGCGCGGTCCGTACGCGTCGGCGAGGTAGGCCTCCAGGGCCCTGACCCGTTGTGCGACCCCACGCTGGATCAGGTCCCATTCGAGGGCGTCGAGGACCCGGGGTACGAGGTCCAGCGGCCAGGGTCTTTCCTCGCCCGCGAAGGCGTAGGTCACGCCGCGGTCCGTGAACGCGCGTGCCATCTGGTCGGCCTTGAACCGGAGTTCGGCCGATTCCATCGGTTGAAGTGCTGCCAGCACCGGCTCATAGGCGGTCCTGACTTCACCCGGCCGCTCAAACATCTCGTCCCACGCATCGGCCAGCGCGTATGCGTCAAATATGTCCGCCATGGCCTGACGGTAGGTGCGGCAGGTAACAGGGTGATCACTCGGGGGTTTCGGGCAGCTCACGGGGACTTTCGTATTCCGCTACCGCTCCCGCGGTCCGTCCGGTTCAACAGAGGTATTCGGCCAAGGTGTGCTCTCAAGGCTCGGCACCGGTCGTAAGCCTGTCCACCATGCACCGAACGTGAGTGCTGGCATCGCCGTCATGTTGTTGCAATGGAGCATGCGGAGGTGCGGGCAATTCGCAACGTACTGGGGCATTGAGGTCCGTCTACGGGCCCGAGCCGTGTTGCGGAGGCGGGAGGCGCCGCGCATAGTTGCGCTGCGGACGGGGCTGGAACCAGGGGTGGGAGATGGTCGAGCGCGGGACGGACGGACATCCGCACGGGGCTGACCGGCTGTGCGAGGCCGGTGATCGGGTGTACTCCCGTGCCGTACGACGCGGCCGGGTGCCGCGTGCGGACGCCGACGCCGTGCCCTGCCTGGTCGAGCTCGCGCTGCTGCACCCCGACCCCGACGACATGAAGTGGCTGGTGCCGACCTCGCCGCAGGAGGTCATGACGCGGCTGCTGCGCGAGATGCACGAGCACGTCGCCGAGACGCAGTCCCGGATGGGCGCGGCGGTCGCCGCCTTCGAGTGGTACACGGAACTCGGCGGCCATGCCCAGGGTTACGCCGAGGGCGCCGCGATCCGGGTCCTCGACGGGCTGCCCCGTATCCGCGCCGCCGTGGACGAGGCGACCGAGGCGTGTACGACCGAGGTGCTGACCGTGCAGCCCGGCGGAATCCGCCGCGAGGACGAGCTGACGGAGGGGCTGCACCGTGCGATGACGTTGCGACGGCGGGGCGTACATATGCGGGACCTCTACACGCATGTGGCCCGGCACGGTCAGGGGCTGCTGAACTACATGGAGCTGATGGGCGACGCGGCGGAGGCCCGCACCCTCGACGAGGTCGTGGAGCGGCTGCTGGTGTTCGACCGCAGGGTCGCCTTCATCCCCGCGAACGCGGACCGCACGATCGCCCTCGAACTGCGGCACCCGGCCCTGGTCGACTACCTGGTGACCGTCTTCGAACGCTTCTGGCGCCTGGCGGTCCCCCTGACCGGCCCCCTCCCCGACACCGGCATCGAGGGCATCACGCACCGCGAGCGCTCCATCGCGGCGCTGCTCGCCGAGGGGCACCAGGACGCGGTGGTCGCCGAGCGCCTGGGCATCAGCGTCCGTACCTGCCGGGCGCACATCGCACGCCTCTCGGAGACGCTCGGTGCGGCCAGCCGTACGCAGCTGGGGGTCCGTATCGCCCAGGCCGGCCTCGACGGCCCGCCCCGCTCCACCGACCTGCTCCCGCTCACGGCTCCCGGCCCAGCTGATCGCTCGACTGCTCCAGAATCCCCGACTGCGCTATGAGAAAGCCGAGTTGGGCTCGGCTGCCGCTGCCGAGCGCGGTGGCGAGCTTCGCTATGTGGGCTCGGCAGGTGCGTACGTTCATGCCGAGGCGGCGGGCTATCGCCTCGTCGACGTAGCCCTCCACGAGCAGTTTCGCTATGGAGTGCTGGATGTTGGTGATGCCGTCGGGGGCGGTTTCGTAGGGGGCGTTGGCATCCAGGGGGACTGAACGGGCCCACATGAATTCGAAGACCTTGATCAGGTAGCGGACGAGTCCGGGATGACGGAGTTCGAGGGCGACCTGCCCGTCGTCGCGCGTGGGGATGAAGGCGACGGTCTCGTCGCAGATGATGAGTCGCTCGACGAGTTCGTCGATGGTGCGGTACTCCACCTTGCCGCTGGAGAACTGGGCCACGTAGGCCAGTGTCTCGGGGCTGTGGCGGGCCGTGTGCTGGTAGAGCGTCCGGATGCGGCAACCCCGTTCGATCAACGGCCTGTCGCGCTCCAGCGCTTGAGTGAGGGTGTGCTCGAGACGGCGGCGGCTCGGCTGGACCGTGAGCATCTCGGACTGGCACTGGGCCGTGGCCAGATCGAGTGCCGCATTGATCCGCTCTATGCCCTCCAGCACCGTGATCGAGTGAGTGGTCGACGTCGCCTGGGCGCTGAGGGCCATGAACGGCTCGAAAGCGTCGGCGAGCTCGATCGACAGCTGCCTTCGCTTGCTGATCTCGCGCTCTATGGGGTGCAGCCGCTGAGCCAGGGCGATCGACGGGGGAACCGGGCGCAGCCAGTTCGCATCGTCGGGGTCGGGGTGAAGCAGGGTGAACTCCATCAGACAGGGAGCGGACTCCACGTCCGTGCGGGCGATGCGTCCCGTACGCAGAGCGTTCCCATAGAGACGGCGGCCCTCCTCGCACAGCTCAGTCACCGCATGAGGATGTGTCTGCTTAGTCTCGCTTGTCCCCAAATCTCCACCCCCCAGGGTCCTGAACGTGCAGGAACATGATGCATCCATTCGGTGGCCATGACGTGCCTGAATGCGCCATCGTCGTAATCGACGGGGGAGAGGTGACCTTCAAATGAGGACGAAGCCGACTATGCATAAGAGAATGCTTCGCTCGGCGCTTGCCGCCGCCTTCTCCGCCGTTGTGGCCTTCGGGGTGCTGAGTGGCCTCGACGGTACGAAGGTTGATGCTAGGGCAGGCGACAGTTCCTGGAGCGTGAATGCCGCGCCTGCCGCCGATCCCGGTGACAGTAGCTGGGTCAGTCCGGCGCCTGCCGCCGATCCCGGCGACAGTAGCTGGGTCAGTCCGGCGTCCACCGGCGGCGACGATGGCAGCTCCTGGTCCGGAGACGACAGTTCGTGGGCCGCCGAGTCATGACCACCCCACCCGACGACCGCTCCTTCCGCCGGGAAATGGCCACGGCCTACCGCTCCGGCTGGCACTTCATCGACCTGGTCACCGCCATCCCCCACAGTGGTGACTCACTGATGGTGACCGTCTTCGGAGAGCCGGTCGTCGTCACCCGGGACGAGGACGACGACGTGCGGGCGTACCGGTGTCTACGGCGCCCGCGAGGAGCGCCGCAGCCCGTGCGGTGTGCCATCCGGTACGGAATGATCTTTGTGAACCTCGACCAGCGCGACCACCGGCTGGTCGAGCCGGAAGCCCCGGACGTACGAACCATCTCAGCCACCCCCCGCAGTGCCTGACGCGATTCCCCCGTCGTAGTAAATCGCTCAGGTGCTTCCCCCCGCAGCGGCGTCACCGTGACCTGAACACGGTGACGCCGCTGTCGTTTGCGCGGAATCTCCTGGTATGGACCTGTTCTGGGCCCTGTGAAGCGCGGCTGGTTTCCGTCGTTTTTCCGTCGCCGCGCGCACCGGCCTTCTTGACCGGCCCCCCGTACCGCCTTGAGTGGAATAGACTCAACTTTGTGTACGTTGCTGAAGTCAGCGTTGAGTGACGACTGAACGACGGCCGACGACGGCTGACGCAAGGAGGAGACAGCGGACGTGGACGCCGAGCTGACCAACAGGAGCCGGGACGCGATCAACGCGGCCAGCAATCGGGCCGTGTCCGAGGGGCACCCGGATCTCACCCCCGCGCACCTGCTGCTCGCACTGCTCGAGGGGCAGGAGAACGAGAACATCACCGACCTGCTGGCCGCGACAGAGGCGGACCAGGCGGCCGTACGGACCGGCGCCGAGCGCGTACTGAGCGCGCTCCCCAGTGTGACCGGCTCGACCGTCGCGCCGCCGCAGCCCAACCGCGAGCTGCTCGCCGTCATCGCCGATGCCACGGAGCGGGCCAAGGAGCTGGGCGACGAGTACCTCTCCACGGAGCACCTGCTCATCGGCATCGCCGCGAAGGGCGGCCAGACGGGCGACGTACTCTCCCAGCAGGGCGCCAGTGCGAAGAAGCTGCTGGAGGCCTTCCAGAAAGCGAGGGGAGGGCGCCGCGTGACCACACCGGATCCCGAGGGCCAGTACAAGGCACTCGAGAAGTTCGGCACCGACTTCACGGCCGCCGCGCGTGAGGGGAAGCTCGACCCGGTCATCGGGCGGGACCAGGAGATCCGGCGCGTCGTACAGGTGCTGTCCCGGCGTACGAAGAACAACCCCGTCCTCATCGGCGAACCCGGCGTCGGCAAGACCGCGGTCGTCGAAGGGCTGGCCCAGCGCATCGTCAAGGGCGATGTGCCCGAGTCCCTGAAGGACAAGCGGCTCGTCGCGCTGGATCTGGGTGCGATGGTGGCGGGCGCCAAGTACCGCGGTGAGTTCGAGGAGCGGCTGAAGACCGTACTCGCGGAGATCAAGGACTCCGACGGGCAGATCATCACGTTCATCGACGAGCTGCACACCGTCGTGGGCGCGGGCGCCGGCGGAGACTCCGCCATGGACGCGGGCAACATGCTCAAGCCCATGCTCGCACGCGGTGAGCTGCGCATGGTCGGTGCCACGACCCTCGACGAGTACCGCGAGCGCATCGAGAAGGACGCGGCGCTGGAGCGGCGCTTCCAGCAGGTGCTGGTCGCCGAGCCGACCGTCGAGGACTCGATCGCGATCCTGCGCGGGCTCAAGGGGCGGTACGAGGCCCATCACAAGGTGGTGATCGCGGACAGCGCGCTGGTCGCCGCCGCCACGCTCTCCGACCGGTACATCACCTCCCGCTTCCTGCCCGACAAGGCGATCGACCTCGTCGACGAGGCCGCCTCCCGGCTGCGTATGGAGATCGACTCGTCTCCCGTCGAGATCGACGAACTCCAGCGCACCGTCGACCGGTTGCGGATGGAGGAGCTCGCCCTCAGCAAGGAGACCGACCCCGCCTCCCGTGAGCGCCTGGAGAAGCTGCGCCGCGATCTCGCCGACAAGGAGGAGGAGCTGCGCGGCCTCACCGCCCGCTGGGAGAAGGAGAAGCAGTCCCTCAACCGGGTCGGTGAACTGAAGGAGAAGCTCGACGAACTGCGCGGGCAGGCCGAACGCGCCCAGCGCGACGGCGACTTCGACACCGCCTCCAAGCTGCTGTACGGCGAGATCCCCGCCGTGGAAAGGGACTTGGAGGCCGCCTCCGAGGAAGAGGAGGAGGCGTCGAAGTCGGGGTCCAAGTCCGACACGATGGTGAAGGAGGAGGTCGGCGCGGACGACATCGCGGACGTCGTCGCCGCGTGGACCGGTATCCCCTCCGGGCGGCTCCTGGAGGGCGAGACGCAGAAACTGCTGCGCATGGAGGAGGAGTTGGGGCGCCGCCTGATCGGCCAGACCGAGGCCGTACGGGCCGTCTCGGATGCCGTACGCCGCACGCGTGCGGGTATCTCGGACCCCGACCGTCCCACCGGATCCTTCCTCTTCCTCGGCCCGACGGGTGTCGGCAAGACCGAACTGGCCAAGGCGCTCGCGGACTTCCTCTTCGACGACGAGCGGGCGATGGTCCGTATCGACATGTCGGAGTACAGCGAGAAGCACAGCGTGGCGCGGCTGGTCGGCGCCCCGCCCGGCTATGTCGGCTATGAGGAGGGCGGCCAGCTGACGGAGGCGGTGCGCCGCCGCCCGTACAGCGTGGTGCTGCTGGACGAGGTCGAGAAGGCGCATTCGGAGGTCTTCGACATCTTGCTCCAGGTGCTGGACGACGGACGCCTCACGGACGGACAGGGCCGCACGGTCGACTTCCGCAACGCGATCCTGATCCTCACCTCGAACCTGGGCAGCCAGTTCCTGGTCGACCCGACCATCACCGAGGCGGAGAAGAAGGAACAGGTCCTTGAGGTGGTCCGCGCCTCCTTCAAGCCGGAGTTCCTGAACCGCCTCGACGACCTGGTCGTCTTCTCGGCCCTGACGAAGCCCGAACTGGAACGCATCGCCAGGCTCCAGATCGACCGCCTCACCAAGCGCCTCGCCGAACGCCGCCTCACCCTCGAGGTCACCGACGAGGCCCTGACCTGGCTGGCAGACGAGGGCATGGACCCGGCCTACGGCGCCCGCCCCCTCCGCCGCCTGGTCCAGACCGCGATCGGCGACCGCCTGGCCAAGGAGATCCTCGCGGGCGAGGTGAAGGACGGCGACACGGTACGGGTGGACTCCTTCGGCGACGGGTTGATCGTGGGGCCGGCTACGGGCAAGACGCTGTAATTCCTGTAATTCCAGTTGTCATTTCGGCTGTGATTTTCAGCTGTGGTTCCGAGGGCCAGGGGGCGCGCGCACGCATCTCCCCCTGGCCATCGCGCCGCTCATTCGGCCACATTCGGAGGCCCTTCGCCTGGGGCGGTTGCCGGTCACGGGGCAAGAGAGAGAGGGTGGGCTGTGTACGTCTGGTCTCAGCTATGGCCGGACGAGCCAGACGAGCACAGGAGTGTCCAAGTATGTCCATCGACCCGTCCTCGATTCCGAACTTCGGGGGCCAGCCCGAGCCAGAGCCGCAGAGCGGCGGACCGGCGGGCCCCGTCGTCCCGGATCAGGACCTCGTGAAGCAGCTCCTGGACCAGATGGAGCTGAAGTACGTCGTCGACGACGAGGGTGACCTCGCGGCGCCGTGGGAGCAGTTCCGTACGTACTTCATGTTCCGTGGCGAGGGGGACCAGCAGGTCTTCTCGGTTCGGACGTTCTACGACCGGCCGCACAAGATCGACGAGAAGCCCCAGCTCCTCGAGTCGATCGACGACTGGAACCGGCGCACGCTGTGGCCCAAGGTCTACAGCCACACGCACGACGACGGCACCGTCCGCCTCATCGGCGAGGCGCAGATGCTGATCGGTACCGGTGTCAGCCTGGAGCACTTTGTGTCCTCGACGGTCAGCTGGGTGCGGGCCGCCATCGAGTTCGACAAGTGGCTTGTCGAGCAGCTCGGCCTCGAGCAGGAGGTCAACGACGCCGAGAAGCCCGAGGACGACGAGGAGTAGCCTCCGCGTTTCGGCAGGGGCCTCGGCCCCGTATGCGAACGAGAGCCCGGTCAGGGGCGCGACCAGCACGGTCGCCCCCGGCCGGGCTTTTCGCTGTCCTCTTGACCTCGCGGAGGACGGGTGTACTTGCACGGTGCTGCTGATAGCGCACCGGCTCTCCACCGTCACATCCGCCGACCAGCTGATCCTCTGCGACGGCGGCCGGGTACACGACCACGGTCCGCACCCGGAGCTCCTGGAGCGGAACGATCTCTACCGCGAGCTCGCCGCGACTCAACTGGCAGGGTTGCCCTATCAGTTCTGACCACGCTGAAGGACTCACCCCATGAGCGACACATCCCCCATCGCCACGCCCATCGAGGACACGCTCTTCGGCGAGATCACCGTCCGCCAGGACGGCCAGGACCGCCTGGAGGTCGAAGGCGAGGGGATTCCTCGCGTGACCCTGGAGCGCGATCTCGAGTCGGAGGTGGACCCGCAGACCGCCATCGGCAGCCGTGACCCGGCCCACCTCACCATGACGATCGACGGCGCGGAGGTCGCCCTCAAGCCGGCCAAGGGCGGTCTGACCAGGCGTTCGTACCGGGTAGACGTGGAGTACGACGGGGCGAGGTACCGCCTGGTCCCTGACTCCGTTCCCAGCAGTCGGCTGACCCGCGATGGCACGCACATAGGGGACTTCATCTCCAACGGTGACGAGATGGTCATCGCCGAGTGGAAGGAGGACGCGGAGGTCCGGCCGACGGACGCCTCGGTCGGATATGCCCTGGCCTCTGCCTTCGGCACGGGTGGTCAGCCCATGTGGATGATGATTGCCGATGGAGTGAGCGCCGCGCTTCCCTAGGCCCGTACACGAAGAAAGCACCGCCGGTGAGCGGGCCGCTGTTCGTGTCCCGTGAGGGCGGGGGCCAGGAGGGGCAGCAGGTCCTGATCACGGGAGCCGCCGGAGGCGTGGGCACCTTCGCCGTCCAGCTCGCCCCGGGCGCGTCATCGGCAAGCTCGCGCTCGCCCTGCCCGCCCCGTGACCTGAGTATCCCGGACGCAGCGACTGAGTAGGTTGCCCGGTATCCCCGGATCCCGGGCGGCTGGTGCACTGTCGTCATGACCACGGACACCACACGCCCGCGCCCCCTCCGGAAAGCCACCGCCACGGTCACCGCCACCGGTTCGGCCCTCTCGGTGGCGCTGGTCCCGCTGGTGGTCGGGGCCTTGGTGGCGCGGACGGTCGGAGGCGACCCGATGGCGTCGGTCAACGCCCTGATCGCGGGCGGCGGGCAGCGGGCCAGGCTGTCCCGGAGCCAGTTGCGCAGCTGCCGCGGCCGGGCGCTCGCGGCGGCGCGGGTGGCGTGGGGTCGGTCGGCCCGGTGGCCGAGCAGGAGGACCGGCGGGGAAACCTCCATCGGGTCATGAGCACCGTCCACCAGGTGCCGGGGGGCCCGTTCGCCAGGGGGGCAGTGAACCCGAGCCGTCGGCGAACCAACCAGGACGGGAGCAGCCACAGCTCCCCGTGAATCCAGTCGCCCCACCCGGTCGTGCAACCCCGCGTCAACAGTCGTGCCCGTCCATCCATCGCGCCACTGGGTGCGCGGCGGCTCGGAGCAACCGTGTTCGTGTGGCCGGCACCCTTTGCGGGTACGCCTGCCGGCTGTTATGCGGTCGGCGTCTTGAGCCGGGAGGCCGCCTCTTCCAGCACCGTCGTCCGCTTGCAGAAGGCGAATCGTACGAAGGGTGCGCCCTGCTCGCGGTGGTCGTAGAAGACGGCGTTGGGGATCGCCACCACCCCGCAGCGCTCCGGCAGCGCGCGGCAGAAGGCGAAGCCGTCGCTCTCGCCGAGGGGCCGGATGTCGGTGGTGATGAAGTACGTGCCGGCCGGGCGGAAGACCTTGAAGCCCGCCTGCTCCAGGCCGCCCGCGAGCAGGTCCCGCTTGGCGCGCATGTCCGCACGGAACTCCTCGAAGTACGCTTCGGGCAGGCGCAGGGCCTCCGCCACGGCGTACTGGAAGGGCCCGGAGGCGACGTACGTCAGGAACTGCTTGGCCGAGCGCACGGCCGTGACCAGCGCGGGTGATGCCGTCACCCAGCCGACCTTCCACCCGGTGAAGGAAAAGCTCTTCCCGGCCGACCCGATGGTGACCGTGCGGTCGCGCATGCCCGGCAGTGCCGCGAGCGGGATGTGTTCGGCCTCGTCGAAGACCAGGTGTTCGTAGACCTCGTCGGTGACCACGAGGAGGTCGCGTTCGACGGCGAGTGCCGCGATCGCGGTCAGTTCCTCGCGGGTGAGGACCGTACCCGTGGGGTTGTGCGGGGTGTTGATCAACAGGAGACGCGTGCGGTCGGTGACCGCGTCGCGCAACTCGTCCAGGTCCAGCCGAAAGCTGTGTCCATCAGCGGCTCCGCCGTGGGCCTCGTGCGGGCGCAGTGTCACGGGGACGCGGGTGCCGCCCGCCATCGCGATGCAGGCCGCGTACGAGTCGTAGTACGGCTCGAGGGCGATCACCTCGTCGCCGGGCTCCAGCAGGGCGAGCAGCGCGGCCGCGATCGCCTCCGTCGCGCCCGCCGTGACGAGGACCTCGGTGTCGGGGTCGTACGTGAGCCCGTACCGGCGCTCCTGATGCGCGGTGATCGCCGTGCGCAGCTCGGGGATGCCGGGGCCCGGTGGGTACTGGTTGCCGCGGCCGTCGCGCAGCGCCCGTACGGCCGCCTCGCGGACCTCTTCGGGGCCGTCGGTGTCGGGAAAGCCCTGGCCGAGGTTGATGGAGCCGGTGCTCACGGCCAGGGCGGACATCTCGGCGAAGATCGTCGTCCCGAACTCGGCGAGACGGCGGTTGAGGAGCGGGCGCGCGGTGGAGGTCATGGCGGCCATCCTGCGCGCAACCTCTGGAGTTGCTCAACTCTGCTTTGGGCTTCGGCGGCCGGGGGCATCCCCCTCTCACGCAAGAAGGAAGCCGGAAAGAAGCAAGCGGGAACAGCAAGGAAGCAGACGGAAACACAAGCGAGAAGCAACCCACGGGGGGTCGCTTCGGGGGAACGAAAGGAGGGTGACGCCATGAACATCGGCATCATCCTGGCGGTTATCGCAGCAGTGGTCGTCATCGGTGTTGTGAGCGTCGCGAAGAGCGACAGCAGGAGGTCGCGCTCGCGCAGCCGCTCCAGGAGCGGCGGCAGCTGGTGGACCTCCGGCGGGGGCGGCTACCACGGGGGCAGTTCGTGCAGCGGCGGCTCGTCCTGCGGAGGCGGGTCGTCCTGCGGGGGCGGCGGGGGAGGATGCGGCGGCGGAGGCAGCTGACACGGGGCAGCTGGTCCGCGGGGGAACCGCATCCGGGCCGTCCGGCACCATGAGGCGTCCGCCGAGATATGACAACTCTCCGCGAGAGTGTCATATCTCGGCGGACGCCTCGCTGTAGGGATATCTGCAGGGCATCTGCCGCCGGATGCTTGCCAGTTGGGGCGCTCACGGCGCACTCGGGAGCCGGGGGCGCACTACCCGGTTGAACTGGTGAGCTGGGGAGCCCTCGGATGGATGGAAACCGCACGAACACGGGTAAAACTGCTTTGGCAGAAGCGCTTTTCATGATTCCCTGCTAATCCGACGCAGCCCCCGACACATCCTTCTGAGCAGGCAGACCGGGCGATTTCCCGGCGCCGGCCCGGGGTGCGACGGACCCACTCACCCTTTTGCGTGCCAGCGGAGCCGACCCATGCTCACGAACCTCAACACCGCCTACACCGACACGCGCGCGGCCGATCTCGCCTGGGCCCTGGGACGCGAGCCGCTCCCCGCGCTCGCGACCCTCGACCTCGAACTGTCCGGCGCGAAGCTCCAGTTGAGACTGCTCGGCGCGTCCCACCAGGTACTCCTGGAAGAGCGAAACGGCACCTGCTCGGAGACCGTCGCCTGCATCCCCGGCAGCAGCACACCCCTGCCGCTGGGCGTAGCCAAGCGCGTAGGCGAGTGGGAGTACGAGTTCGCGGCCCGAGTCGAAACGTTGTCACAGGGCTCCTTCGCAGGCCGCGCCCAGGAACTCCTGGCCCTGGTCTCCGATCACCCCCACGGCCTGGCAGGAGTCTTCCCCGGCAACCCCCACGCCTTCACAGCCCTACTGGCCCAGCACCACGAGGGCCAGGTCCACTGGCGAACCTGGCACGCATATCCCCAGGACGGCCAACTGGTAGCGACGCGAACGAGAGTCGGGGTACGGGTGGCGGCTCCGGCATGAGTATGCGCACTCCCCTCAAATTCCACACTTGTGAGTGACCCAGCCCGCCGGAGGCGTGACGTACTGTGACCGGGGTGATCGACCCGCACGCCCCGGCCCCGCCCGGCGCGCCGCCCCTGGAGGGCGGTCCAGGCGAACGGCCACGGCTGCCCGTCAGGGCAGCCACAGGCCGGTTCCTGGTCCTGGCAGGCGTCTTCGTCTGCGCGGCCTGCGGACTCGTATACGAACTGGAACTCGTCGCCCTCGCCTCGTACTTGATCGGCGACTCCGTCACCCAGGCCTCCGTCGTGCTGTCCGTGATGGTCTTCGCGATGGGCCTCGGCTCACTCATAGCCAAACGCCTGCGCTCCCATGCCGCGGCCGGCTTCGGCGCGATCGAGGCGCTGCTCGCGCTCGTCGGCGGATGCAGCGCGATGGCCCTGTACGCCGCCTTCGCCTGGGCCGGCCACTGGGGCGGGTTGTGGGAGGGCGGCTCCCGTCATCTGCTCGTCGTCTTCTCGCTGGTGATCGGACTCCTCATCGGCGCCGAAGTGCCCCTGCTGATGGAGCTGATCCAGCGGATCAGGCGGCAGGACGCGGGCGGCGCGGTCGCGGACCTGTTCGCCGCGGACTACGTGGGCGCGCTGGTCGGAGGACTCGCCTTCCCCTTCCTGCTCCTGCCCCTGCTCGGCCAGTTGACCGGCGCACTGATCACCGGAACCGTCAACGCGATCGCGGGCTGCGCTCTCGTACTCGGCCTGTTCCGGCAGGACCTGACCCGCCGCGGGCGCCGGTTGCTCGTCGTCGCCAACCTCGTCGTCCTGGGGCTGCTCGCCTCCGCCGCCGTCCACGTCGACGACTTCGAACGGGCCGCGCGGCAGGCGGTGTACGGCCACGGCGTACGGGTGTCGATGCAGACGGACGTACAGGAGATCGTCCTCACCGGCGGCGCCGACGGGCGTCCGCTCAGCCTGTTCCTCGACGGGCGGCTGCGGGTCAGCGGTCGTGACGAGCGGCGCTATCACGAGGCGTTGGTGCATCCGGTGATGCACAACGGCCCGCACGCGCGCGTGCTCGTCCTCGGCGGCGGGGACGGGCTCGCCGTACGCGAAGTACTGCGCCACAGGGGCGTACGGCAGGTCGATGTGGCCGAACTCGACGCGGGCATCGTGCAGTTGGCGCGCACCGACCCGGCGCTGTCCGCGCTGAACAAGGACGCGTTCGGGGATCCGCGGGTGCGCGTCGTCAACACCGACGCGTTCGTGTGGCTGCGCGAGACCCGGGACACGTACGACGTCGTGATCTCGGATCTGCCGGATCCTGGGATCACGGCCAGTACGAAGCTGTACTCGCAGGAGTTCTACGGGCTCGCGCGGCGGGTGCTCGCCGAGCGCGGACGGCTCGTCGTGCACGCGGGGCCTGTCGCGTCCCGGCCGCGCGTGTTCTGGACGGTCGACGCGACACTGCGGGCGGCGGGGCTGCGGACCGTGCCGTACCTGGTGGGCGGTCGCGACTCCGGCTTCGCGGCAGGGCCCGACCGTACGAGGGGCCCGGCGGGGGCGCCGCGCGACTGGGGCTTCGTCCTCGCGTCCCGTACGGCACCCGTGCTGTCCCTCCCCGGGACGGCGGGGGCGGCGGAACGCACCAGGCTGTCGGGCCTGCCCGCGTCGACGCTGGTGCATCCGCGGTACGCCGGCTGAACCGAATGCGCTGATACGTGGGTGCGGAACGGGCCACGCTGGGTAGGCTCGGCCGACATGGAGCATGAGGTGTTCGTTCCGGTTCCAGTCGAACGTCTCCGGGAGGCGCTCGCCGATCCCGCGCGGGTGGCCCGGGCGGTGCCCGGGCTCCAGCAGGACGCGGGGACGGAGCCCGTCTCCGGGCGCCTGAAGGTACGCGTCGGCAGTCACAGCATCACCTATCGCGGGACGCTCCGGGTCGCCGGACAGGACGACGGTTCGTACGCCGTCGAAGGCGACGGCACCGAGGCCCGCGGGAGCGGCTCGGTGAAACTCGCGCTCACGCTGTCGCTCCGCTCGGCCGAGGGGGGCTCGGTGCTCGCCTTTGGGGGGACGGCTTCGGGGGACGGGCGGCTTACGGAGCTGCCTTCGGACGCGGTGGCGTCGGCGGGGGCGCGGTTGCTGAACCGGTTCGCGGAGAACCTGGCGCAGGCGTCCGGGGGTTCAGCGGGGGCTTCTGGTGGAGCTGAGGCTTCTGGTGGTGCTGAGACTTCTGGTGAGGCCACGCCAACTGGTGGGCCTGAGGCTTCTGTTGAGTCGGACGCTCCCGGTGAGGCGGAGGGGGGGTCCGCGTCTGGCGCGCCCGACGCGGCGGCCGAGCCGGCCGCCGGCTCCGACTCGCCGATCGCGCCGCCCGAAGGGGCCCAGGAGGACGAGGCAGCGGCTGCCGAGGAAGCCTCTGTCTTCGAGACAGACGTTCCGCCGCCCTCGCTCGCCCCGTTCGCCGAGGACGACTTCGAGGAGGAGGACGAGGAGCCCCCGGCCGAGGCCGCGCATGCACGACGGACGATGATCGGGCGGAGTGCGGAGGAGGTCGATCACGCGCCCCCGCGTGGTCGGTACGCACCGGTGCCGGCGCCTGAGGCCGTGTCCGGCAGCGCGGCGCTGCGCTGGGCCGCGCCGGCTGCCGCGCTTGTGGTGGCCTCGGCCATAGTCTTGGGCCGCGTGCTTCGCCGGCGACGCTAGCGGCTCCGCGGGGCTCGCTGGGTACTCGGTTCACCCGGCGCGGGTGCGGGCGTTCCCCGGCGGGGGCTTCTTTCCCCAGCCCCGCCCCTTCCCGAAACTGGGAGCTGCGCCCCCAGGCCCCCGTAAGGGGGTGGGGGTGACAGGTCGTTTCTCGGCCGCGGGTCCGTTGTGGCTTGTCGCGCCCGCGCGGCGGAGCCGCAAATTGATACAGCCCGGCGCCCCCTACGGGGCGCAGTCACCCGGCACGGCTGCGGGCGGCCCCTTGCCCGCGCTCGCAGATCGTCCGACCAGTAGGGTCATGTCGTGCATAACGAAGACATCACGCTGACCGCGGGTGACGCGGAGGTGACCGTGCGGCCGGGGAACGGCGGGCGGGTCGGTGGGCTGCGGGTCGGCGGGCTTGAACTGCTGCGCCAGGGCGCGAAGTTCGGCAGCTTTCCGATGGTGCCCTGGTGTGGGCGCCTGAGGGACGGGCGGTTCCTCAACGGGGCCACTGTGCATCAACTGCCTCTCAACTCCCCGCCGCACGCCATCCACGGGACTACCCGCGACGCGGCCTGGCGGTCGGCTCGTACGAGCGCGAACGAGGCCGTCATCACGTACGACCTCGTCGAACCCTGGCCTTACGCGGGACGCGTCACGCAGGTCTTCTCGCTGGGCGAGGACGCGCTGACGCTGACCATGGCCGTGGAGACGTACGACGACTCCTTTCCGGCGCAGATCGGGTGGCACCCGTGGTTCAACCGGAAGCTGGGCGGTGACGACGTACGTATCGACTTCTCGGCCGCCTGGCAGGAGGAGCGTGGCGACGACCATCTGCCCACGGGGCGGCGGCTCGACCCGAAGCCGGGGCCGTGGGACGACTGCTTCGGGATGCCGGGTGGCGTCGACGTCACCCTGACCTGGCCGGGGCAGCTGGAGCTGAAGGTGGCCAGCCGCGAGGAGTGGGTCGTCGTGTACGACGAGCAGGAGGCGGCCGTGTGCGTGGAGCCGCAGACGGGTCCGCCCAACGGGCTCAACACCCTGCCCCGCCTGGTCACGCCGATCGAGCCCCTGGAAGCCACGACCACGTGGTCCTGGCGGCGGCTCTGAGCCAGGGCATCTGGACCCGGTGGCGGGCGGCTCTAAGCTGGCGGGCATGACGGACGTACGCGGCGCGCTGCTGCAGCAGATCAAGGACAAGGCCGTGGTGCACGGCAGGGTGACCCTCTCCTCGGGTCTGGAGGCCGACTACTACGTCGACCTGCGACGCGTCACCCTCGACGGGGAGGCCGCCCCGCTGGTGGGTCAGGTGCTGCTCGACCTCACCGACGGCCTCGAGTTCGACGCCGTGGGCGGGCTGACCATGGGTGCCGACCCGGTCGCGGCCGCGATGCTGCACGCCGCCGCCGCGCGCGGCAGGCGGCTGGACGCCTTCGTCGTACGGAAGGCGGCCAAGGCGCACGGTCTTCAGCGGCGGGTGGAGGGGCCGGACATCAAGGGCCGCCGGGTGCTGGTCGTCGAGGACACCTCCACCACCGGCGGCTCCCCGCTGACCGCCGTCGAGGCGGTGCGGGAGGCCGGGGCCGAGGTGGTCGCCGTCGCGACGATCGTCGACCGGGCCACCGGCGCCGCCGAGAAGATCCAGGAGGGTGCCGGGGTGCCGTATCTCTTCGCGTACTCGAAGGACGAACTGGGCCTGGACTGAACTGAGAGGCGCCC
This sequence comes from Streptomyces sp. NPDC048825, assembly GCF_043198355.1. NCBI lineage: Bacteria > Bacillati > Actinomycetota > Actinomycetes > Kitasatosporales > Streptomycetaceae > Streptomyces > Streptomyces sp. NPDC048825. Next base: position 521,667 of record NZ_JBICUR010000002.1, on the reverse strand, counting down.
ACGGGGAGTTGTCCACAGGTTCCCGAGGCCCGTGACAGGAGTTGTCCACAGGCTGGGGCGGCGTGGCTGGATCGTCCGCACAAGTCTGGAAAGATGGGGACGACGATGACGTCGCCCCCTAGGTCAGGGCCGTAAAGCAGAACTCCACCCGCACATACAAGGAGCGGATAATGCCCATCGCAACCCCCGAGGTCTACAACGAGATGCTCGACCGGGCGAAGGCAGGCAAGTTCGCCTACCCGGCCATCAACGTGACCTCGTCGCAGACCCTGCACGCTGCGCTGCGCGGCTTCGCGGAGGCCGAGAGCGACGGCATCATCCAGATGTCCACCGGTGGTGCGGAGTTCCTGGGCGGCCAGCACAGCAAGGACATGGTCACCGGCGCGGTCGCGCTGGCCGAGTTCGCGCACATCGTCGCCAAGAAGTACGACATCACGGTCGCCCTGCACACGGACCACTGCCCCAAGGACAAGCTCGACGGGTACGTACGCCCGCTGCTGGCCGTCTCCGAGGAGCGCGTGGCGCGCGGCGAGAACCCGCTGTTCCAGTCCCACATGTGGGACGGCTCGGCGGAGACTCTCGCCGACAACCTCACGATCGGCCAGGAGCTCCTGGAGCGCGCCCGCGCCGCGAAGATCATCCTCGAGGTGGAGATCACCCCGACGGGCGGCGAGGAGGACGGCGTCTCGCACGAGATCAACGACTCCCTGTACACGACGGTCGACGACGCGATCCGTACGGCCGAGGCCCTGGGTCTGGGCGAGAAGGGCCGTTACCTGCTGGCCGCGTCGTTCGGCAACGTGCACGGTGTGTACAAGCCGGGCAACGTCGTCCTGCGTCCCGAGCTCCTGAAGGAGCTGAACGAGGGCGTCGGCGCCAAGTACGGCAAGGCCTCCCCGTTCGACTTCGTCTTCCACGGAGGCTCCGGCTCCACGGAGCAGGAGATCGCGACCGCGCTGGAGAACGGCGTGGTCAAGATGAACATCGACACGGACACGCAGTACGCCTTCACGCGCCCCGTCGCCGACCACATGTTCAAGAACTACGACGGCGTCCTGAAGGTCGACGGCGAGGTCGGCTCCAAGAAGCTGTACGACCCGCGGACGTGGGGCAAGGCCGCCGAGGCGTCGATGGCGGCGCGTGTGCTGGAGGCCTGCAACAACCTCCGGTCGACCGGCACGAAGATCAAGTAAGGCGCACGGAGATCAAGTAGGGCGCGCGTCGGCGGCGTAGGCGCCCTTTTCGGACGGTCCGGCACCCTGTGGGGCGCCGGGCCGTTCCGTATGCTCCGGGTATGGCTGCCCTTGAGCAGGAGAACCAGGAGAACCAGCAGGGTTCGGGCGTCAGGATCGGCACCCCCACGGGGCGATGGATCCTGCTGACCACGGTGCTCGGTTCGAGCATGGCGTTGCTGGACTCGACGGTGGTGAACGTCGCGCTGCCGCGCATCGGCCGTGACCTGGACGCCGATCTCGCCGCCCTCCAGTGGACCGTCAACGCGTACATGGTGACCCTCGCGGGTCTGATCCTCCTGGGCGGCGCCCTGGGCGACCGCTTCGGGCGGCGGAAGGTCTTCGTCGTCGGCGTGATCTGGTTCGCGGCGGCGTCCCTGCTGTGCGGCATCGCACCGAACGCCCCTGTGCTCATCGCGGCCCGCGCCCTCCAGGGCATCGGTGGTGCGCTGCTCACCCCCGGCTCGCTCTCCCTCATCCAGGCCTCCTTCCATCCCGACGACCGGGGAAAGGCCGTCGGCCTGTGGTCGGGGTTCGGCGGTGTCGGCGCCGCGATCGGCCCCTTCCTCGGCGGCTGGCTGGTGGACGGCCCCGGCTGGCGCTGGGTGTTCCTGCTCAACGTCCCGCTCGCCCTGCTGTGCGCGCCGATCGCCCTGCGCCACGTGCCGGAGTCGAAGGACGGGCGGGAACACGGCCGCGGCTTCGACGTACTCGGCGCTGCCCTCGGCGCGCTCTCCCTCGCCCTGGTGACGTACGCCCTGATCGAGGCCCGGAGCGGCACGCTGGTCGTCACCGTGACGGCGGGCGTGGGTGTGGTGGCGGGCATCGCCTTCGTGTACGTCGAGCGGCGACGGGCCGATCCGATGATGCCGCTCGACATCTTCGAGTCCCGCCAGTTCACGGCGGTCAATGTGGTGACCCTGTGCGTGTACGCGGCCTTCAGCGGCTTCTTCTTCCTCGCCGCGCTCCAGCTCCAGGTCGTCTCCGGCTACTCGGCGTTGGGGGCTGGTACGGCCCTGCTCCCCACCACCGCCCTCATGCTGCTGCTCTCGGCCCGCTCCGGCGACCTGGCCCGGCGCATCGGCCCCCGCATCCCCCTCACCGTCGGCCCGCTGCTGTGCGCGGCCGGAATGCTGCTGATGCTGCGGGTGGGCACGGACGCGTCGTACGTTCTGGACGTCCTGCCCGCACTCCTCGTGCTGGGCCTGGGCATGGTCGCCCTGGTCGCACCGCTGACCGCCACCGTGCTCGCCTCCGTGGACAACTCGCGGGCGGGCCTGGCCAGCGGCATCAACAACGCGGCGGCACGCGCGGCCGGCCTCGTCGCGGTCGCCGCGCTACCGCTGCTCGCGGGGATGGGTTCGGAGGCTTACCGCTCGGCGAGCGCCTTCGACGACGCCTTCTCGCGGGCGATGCCACTGTGCGCCGGGATCCTCGTGGTGGGCGCCGTCGTCGCGTTCACGACCGTGCGGCGCCCGCCTTCGGACTGCCGCCGCCCCGAGTGCAAGACCCACGGGAGCGTGACGGCTCCGCCGCTGGAGGGGGAGCGGGGTTCAGGCAAGTTCGGCTCCGCCGCATGAGGACGGCGCCAACCGCGCCCCTTGAGGGGCGCGGGGCTGAGTGAATTTGCGGCTCCGCAGCGATGGGGTCCCCCCGCTCGAGCGGAGCCGAGAGTGGGGGAGCGACCAGCCACGAACGACCCGCGGCCGAGGTACGACCCCCCAAGGGGGGTCCGGGGGCGCAGCCCCCAGCGACGTCCACACCGACGCCGGGTGAACAGGCAAGCAAAGGGCACCCTCAAGCCACTGTTACCGCCTGAGCGCGGCGTACGCCTCAGTGCTGCTGTCCTGGAGGAACTGCCAGCACCTCTCCGCCTCGTCCTTCTCGTTGATCTCGTCGGCCGCGCGGGCCAGCGCGGCCAGGCACCGCAGGAAACCGCGATTGGCGCGGTGGTCCCAGGGGATGGGGCCGTGGCCCTTCCAGCCGGAGCGGCGGAGTTGGTCGAGGCCGCGGTGGTAGCCGGTGCGTGCGTACGCGTACGACTCGACCACGCGTCCCGCCTCGAAGGCGTCATCGGCGAGCATGGCCCAGGCCAGCGAGAACGTGGGGTGCTTCGCCGCTACTTCGGCGGGCGCCAGGGACTCCTCGCCCAGCATGCGGTACGCGTCTTCGTTCTCCGGCAGGTGCGTCGGTTCAGGGCCGCCGAGCAGGTTCTTGTGAGTCGTCATGCATGCAGTCTGCCACTTTGCGGGCAGGCGTTCGGGCAGCCTTCTCTGCGCCGGCCGACGATCGCACGGGGGCGGCGATCGGGGCCTTCTTCGGTGGTTTTGCGGGCCACGGATGGGGCCGTTTCCGGGAGGCGAGATCCTCGGTCCAGCCGACCGTCAGGATCGCCGCCGCGATCAGCGGCCAGACCAGCAGGAACAGGAACCAGTCCGAGCCCAGCGGCAGATACTGCTCCAGGAACGGCACCTGCCACATGCGGTCGGTCAGCGCCACGGCGACGATCAGCGCGACCTCGTGCCACAGGTAGATCGTGACGGCACGGGCGTTGAAGAGCCGGACCAGTCCGTCGAGCCATGGCCATCGGGGCAGCGAGCGCGGCCGGAACCGCATCAGGAGGAGGACGAAGCCCAGCGACCACAGGGCCTGGCCGAGCGGGATCGAGCCCAGGTCGTAGCCCTCGTCCGTGGGATGCGTGAACGTGAACCAGCCGCCGGCCGCCAGCAGCAGGGCCGAGGCCGCGCAGACGCCGCGGGCGCGCAGCCTGTCCAGCGAACCGTCCTGGTGGGCGAAGCCGAGCAGCCAGCAGGCGCCGAAGACGCCGAAGTCGGTGAGGGCCGAGCCGACCAGGACCGGCAGGTCCCACAGCTCGTACTGGCTGATCGCGGCCAGTGCCAGAAAGCCCCCGAGGAGGGGGAGCGGGGCGCGACGCCAGGCCCACAGCAGGGCCGGGGAGAGAAGAACAAACCAGAGGTAGGCGCGTACGTACCAGAGCGTCCCGGTCAGCTGCTCGCCCCACTCGCTGCCCGGCGGATCGCCCAGCGGCAGCACCCACAGCAGCAGCCGCGGCAGTTGTACGGGACTCCAGCCGCGCGCCAGCATCCAGCAGAGGGCGACGGCGGCGAACACCCAGAACGGGATGAGCAGGCGCCGCATCCTGCCGCGGATCACGGACGGTGCGGGCCTGCTCAGCGAGCGCGCCATCAGCGAGCCGGCCAGCGCGAACATCAACCCGAGCGAGGGGAAGGCGAGCGTCAGCCAGGCCCAGCCGAAGGTGTGGTAGGTGACGACGCGGACCAGGGCGAGGGAGCGGAGCAGGTCGAGGTAGCGGTCGCGTCCGGCGGGGCGGGCCTGGGGCGCGGACGGTGCCGGTGCCGCGTCTGCCGTCCTCGGCCCCGTGACGCCGCCGAGCGAGGTCGCCGACGCGGGACCGTCGCCCTTCGCCATGACGCGTGCGCCGACCTCCCCCGTCCTGCGCAGTTTCTGCCAGCGCAGCCGGCCGCCGCTGATCGCGGTGAGGCAGGCCTGGATGAGCACCAGGTACATCAACTGCCGGTAGACCAGCTGCTGGAAGGGAAGCGCCCACAGCTCCCGAAGCCGTTCGCCGTCCAGCCGGAAGGCGTACGCGGCGCAGGCGGCCTGGATGCCGAGCACCGCGCACCAGGCCAGGGCCGTACGCCCCGGGTCCAGGAAGACGAGGCCGTAGATCGCGAAGAGGTCGATGAGCGGGGCGAGCAGGGGAGTCAGCACCATGAAGACGGTGACCAGCGGCAGCCCGACCCGGCCGAAACGCCCGGAGTGCCCGCGGTCGCGCAGTGCGCCGCGGTGCTTCCACATCGCCTGCATGGTGCCGTACGACCAGCGGTAGCGCTGGCGCCACAGCTCGCCGAGGGAACCAGGGGCCTCGGTGTGCGCGATGGCCTTCTCCTCGTACACCACCTGCCAGCCCGCCCGGTGCAGGGCCATGGTGATGTCGGTGTCCTCGGCGAGCGTGTCGTCGCTCATCCGCCCGGCCGCCTCGATCGCGACGCGGCGGAACCCGCCGATGGCGCCCGGGATGGTGGGCATGCAGCGCAGCAGGTCGTACATGCGGCGGTCGAGGTTGAAGCCCATCACGTACTCGATGTGCTGCCAGCGGCCGATCATGGTGGTGCGGTTGCCGACCTTGGCGTTGCCCGCGACCGCGCCGACGGCGGGGTCGGCGAAGGGCTGCACGAGCCTGCGTACGGTGTCCGGCTCGAAGACCGTGTCGCCGTCCATCATCACGATCAGGTCGTGACCGGCGTGCGCGATCCCGGTGTTCAGGGCGGTGGCCTTGCCGCTGTTGCGCTGGGTGAGGACCGTGACGTTCGGCAGGTCGAGCGCGGCGGCGATCTCGGCGGTGCCGTCCGTCGAACCGTCGTCGACCACGATGATCTCGATGGGATGGTCGCTCTCGGCGAGCGAGCGCACGGTGTCGGCGATGCACTCGCTCTCGTTGTACGCGGGGATGATCACGCTCACCGGTTCGATGACCGGATCGCCGTCTCCCCAGGTGAAGTCCGCTCTGCGGCGGGTCCGGGCATGGCGCCGGGCGAGGACGAGCATCGCCAGGAAACGGCCCAGCACCAAGGCACCGACGACGGCGAGCAGACCGGCGAGCACGGGCAGCGCCCACTCGGAGAGGACCACCGCGGCCACGAAGGCGCGGCCCTGCCACAGCTCGGTGCCGGACACGGGCTGGTTCAGCGGGCCGGACCCGGCGGCGTCGGCGACGGTCGTGAACCGGTAGCCGCGCGCCTGGAGCTTGGGGATCAGCCGGTCCAGGGCCTGGACGGTCTGGGAGCGGTCGCCGCCCGAGTCGTGCAGCAGGACGATCGCCCCGTCGTCACCCTCGGGCACGGCCGCGTCGACGATCTTCTCGGCCCCCGGCCGCTTCCAGTCCTCGGTGTCCCGGTCGATGAACGCGACGAGATAGCCCTGCTCACCGAGCCGCTCGACCACCGGCCAGGAGGCGTTGTCGAGGGCCTCGTTCTTCGAGGAGTACGGCGGCCTGAACAGCGAACTGTGGATCCCGGCCGCACCCGCGAGCGCGAGCTGCCCCTGCGCCATCTCGCGGTCGATGCCCGCCGCGTCCTTGTACGCCAGGTCGGGGTGACCGAAGGTGTGCAGCCCGATCTCGTGCCCGCCCTCCACCATCTCCTCGACGAGGCCCGGATGCCGTGACGTCTGGGTGCCGGTGACGAAGAACGTGCCCGGCACCCGGTGTTCGCGCAGCACGTCGAGGACCTTCGGGGTCCAGGTCGGGTCCGGGCCGTCGTCGAAGGTCAGCACGATGGTGCGGTCGGGTGTGGTGTGGGCGTGCGGCTGTTCTCCGGTGGTGTCGACGATCGGGCCGCCGTTGAGGACGCTGCGGGGTACGTCACCGTCCGCGACCAGCGGGTGGGTGCGGTGGTCGGCGGCGTAGTCCCCTCGTACGTAACCACCGAGCATGAGGACGCAGACCAGCGCCAGCAGGACGAGCGAGGGGACGACGATGTGCGGACGCGGCCGCCGGGACGTCGGGCCGGGGGAGGTCCTTGGTGCTGTCGAACGTGGTGCTGTCGACGTCGACCGGCGGTCGGCGAGCAGACGGGTCACCCAAGGACCCCGCCCAGGAGCCCGTCCACCGTGCCGGTGACCGGGTCCACGACGTCGTCGACCACGTCGCCGAGGGTGCCGCCGTCGCCGGTGCCGCCTCCACCTGGGCCGCCGGGGTCGGAGGGGGAGGGCGGTTCGGTGGTCGGGTCACTGGGGGTGGGGTCGTTCGGGCTGGGATCGGTGGGGTCTGTCGTGTCTTCGCCCGGGGCGTTCTCGTCCGGGGCGTCCGGGTTCTCGTTGTCGGCGGGAGGAGCGGGCGCGGGGGGTGACGTGGTCGTCGGGCGATCGGGAGCGGATGCCTCGGGGGCGGTGTTCCTGCCGCCCGCGGCCTCTCCCTCGCCTCCCTCGGCCTCCCCGGAGGTCGGCGTCTCGCTCGGGCGGCCGGTCGACGGGTCCGCCGCCCCGGCCCGTGCTGAATCGTTACGCCCACTCCTGCTGGACTCCGACGCGTCCTGGTCCCGCCCGTCGGCGGCGCCGATGGACGGTTCTCGGTCCCGGTCGCGTATCGGCATCAGCGTCTCGGGAGCGAAGGGTGCCGCCCCGGCGAGGCTCAGCCCGAGGGTCAGGCAGTAAGTGATGCAGATGCCCCCCATACCCCACCCGACACGGCGGACCCAGCGGGGGCGACGCCCGCTGGAGTCGACGAATACCGGGTCGCTCTCGGAGGCGGAGGTGGCTGCGGCTTCGGATGCGGATACAGACCTGGTCGTGCTGCCGCTCTCGGCGGCGGTCCCGGTCGTGCTGCTGTCCTCGGCCGTGGCCTCGGCCGGGGTCCCGGCTATGTCGCCGTTCTCGGCCGCGGTCTCGGTCGTGCTCTCGTTCCCGGCGCCTTCACATACGCCCGAGACAGAGTTCGTCACGGTTCCCCCCATGTCGAACGTTCAACTCCAACTGCCCAACGTAGAAGCCGAAATGGACGCCCGCAGGGGAGATGCGAGTCGTCACACACTCCTCACAAGCTGTGTGGTTGCTGTATGTGCGATGTTCCCGGTGGAGCCTGCGCACCTGACCGGTGTGACCAGGTCGCCCTTGCGGACCCGCTAGGCGACCCGGAAGATGCAGGTGGGGACCGGGGCCCCCGTGTCGAAAACGGCAGGGGCGGACCGCTACCCGGAGTACACAACAGGAGACAGCGATGTCCCACGAGGCTGAAGAGCCCGAGACCCCGCATCTCGACTTCCAGGGCACGACCCCGTACGAGGACTACGTACAGGCGGATGTGCTCACCCACCTCCAGCACACCCTCTCCGACGATCCCGGAGAGATGGTCTTCCTGGTCACGACCCAGGTGATGGAGCTGTGGTTCACGGTCATCGTCCACGAGTGGGAGACCGCGACAAAGGCGCTGCGCGAGGACGACGTGCCGGTCGCGGTGGCGGCGCTGAAGCGGTCCGTACGGGAGCTGGAGGCGCTGAACGCCTCCTGGAGGCCCCTGGGCCAGCTGACCCCGGCCCAGTTCAACTCGTATCGCAATGCCCTCGGGGAAGGCTCCGGCTTCCAGTCCGCGATGTACCGGCGGATGGAGTTCCTGCTCGGCGAGAAGTCCTCGTCCATGCTCGTACCGCACCGGGGCGCGCCTCGCGTGCACGCCGAGCTGGAGAAGGCGCTGCATGAACCGAGCCTGTACGACGAGGTGCTGAGGCTCCTGGCCCGGCGCGGCTACGCGATTCCCGCCGCCGTGCTCGAGCGCGACGTCTCGCTCAGGTACGAGCCGTCGCCCGAGGTCGAGCAAGTGTGGGCGTCCCTGTACGCGGGCGACGACACCTCCGAACTGGCCCGCCTCGGTGAGGCGCTGACCGATGTCGCCGAGCTGGTGTGGCGATGGCGCAACGATCACCTGGTCGCGACGCGGCGTGCGATGGGCGCGAAGGCCGGGACCGGGGGTTCGGCGGGTGTGGCCTGGCTGGAGAAGCGGGCGCGGAAGAACGTGTTCCCCGAGCTGTGGACGGCGCGGTCCTATGTCTGAACTGACTGAACGGCCTGAACGGTCTGAACTGAGCGTCAGGGCCGCGGAGTTGGACGCGGCGGACGAACTGGCCAAGCTGCGTTCGCAGTTCGTGCTGGACGACGTTGTGTACCTGGACGGGAACTCGCTCGGCGCGCTGCCGGCGGCCGTGCCCGGCCGGGTCGAGGACGTCGTACGGCGGCAGTGGGGTGAGCTGCGGATCCGCTCCTGGGACGAGAGCGGCTGGTGGACGGCACCCGAACGGATCGGCGACCGGATCGCTCCGCTGGTGGGCGCGGCGGCCGGGCAGATCGTGGTGGGCGACTCGACGAGTGTCAACGTGTTCAAGGCGGTTGTCGGGGCGGTGCGGCTGGCCGGTGAAGGCCGGGACGAGATTCTGGTGGATGCCACGACCTTCCCCACGGACGGTTACATCGCCCAGTCGGCGGCGCGTATGACCGGCTGTACGGTGCGTGCGGTGACCCCTCGCGACGTACCTTCGGCCCTCGGCCCGCGTACCGCGGCGGTGCTGCTGAACCACGTCGACTACCGCACGGGTCGCCTGCACGACCTCCCGTCCCTGACATCGGCGATCCACGAGGCGGGAGCAGTCGCCGTCTGGGACCTGTGCCACAGCGCGGGCGCCCTGCCGGTGGGGCTCGACGAGCACGGGGTGGATCTGGCGGTCGGCTGCACGTACAAGTACCTGAACGGCGGCCCCGGTTCACCGGCCTTCTTGTACGTACGCCGCGATCTCCAGGACCGCTTCGACTCCCCACTCCCCGGCTGGAACTCCCACGTGGACCCCTTCGGCATGCGGTCGGAGTACGAACCGGCGGGAGGCGCACCGCGCGGCCGCGTCGGCACCCCGGACATCCTCTCCATGCTGGCCCTGGAGGCGGCGCTGGAGGTGTGGGAAGAGATGTCGATCGAGACGGTCCGCACCAAGTCCCTCGCGCTCACGGATTTCTTCCTGGACTGCGTCGCGGCGTACGTCCCCGAGGGCCGGGTGGAGTCCGTGACTCCGTCGGCCCATGCGGACCGGGGGAGCCAGGTCGCGTTGCGCTGCGATGACGCGCGCGAGGTGATGCGCCGCCTGATCGCACAGGGCGTGGTCGGCGACTTCCGCGAACCGGACATCCTGCGCTTCGGCTTCACGCCGTTGTACGTGGGGTTCGGGGATGTGGAGAGGGCGGCGCGGGTGTTGGCGGGGCTGGTGGGCTGAGTCGTACTGCCTGCGCCTGCTGGGACGGCGGGGCCGCATCCGTGTGTGGCTCCGCCGCCGGTCGGTGGCTGCGCGCATGGCCATGTTCGAAGTTGATGGTGCGTCAGGCGTTGCTGATGCCCGCACGCTGCGCGGGCCGGTTACGGAACCAGCGGTACGCGGCGCCGAGCGCGGACGCCTGGGCGACAGCTCCGACAGCTACCCCGATGAAGGGCAGCGCGCCAGGAAGGGCCAAGAACAGGAACGAGGTCGGAGCGGTGACGACGAACAGCCAGAATCCCGCAAGACTGGCGTCCGCGTGCTCGACGAACAGTGCGTCCACCCCGACCCAGACACCGACGGCGGCCACGAGGGCCAGATAGCCGAGGGCGGCAGGGTTCGCCAGGTGGTGGCGAAGGCTCTGGGCCAGGGAACGCGAAGAGGCAGCCATTTCCGAACTCCTTCGAGACGACACGGTGTTGCTCGGCTTGTTGAGGTCAACCATGTCGTCGGGGAGCCGCTGCCACCTGAGTAGCCGTACTTACGTTGTCTCCGCGATCGGACTTGTTTCGTGTGGTCGTCGCCACTCGCGTCCGTTACCGGCGTCCCGGTCGAGCCGCTCGGCGATGGAGTCGACCGCGTCGTGCACCTGGGCGTGTACGTCGTCCAGGTCGACGCCGACGAGATGCCCGGCCCACTTGCGGACGCGGCCCGGCGACCCGGGCCGATGCCGCGGACGTCCGCCATCGCCCACCCGGCTCACCAACCCAGCTGCGCGATCTCCTCCGCCACCACCGCACACGCGTCCGCAGCCGGATCGATCAGCGGGAAGTGCCCCACGTCCTCGAGGAGCGTAAGCCCCACCACCTCCCCGGCCTTCGCCGCCGCGTCCGCGTACGCCTCGGCGACAGCCTGAGGCACGACGACATCGGTCCGGCCCTGCACGAGGGTCGTGGCAATTCCGGTCGGCAGCAGAAGAGCGGGATCGGCGTACGGCTGCCGCTCACCGAACTGCCCCTCTCCACCCAGGAGTTGAAGAGCCGCGCCGGCGCATACGTCCAGTTTCTCGGCGACGGCGAAGTCCGCGATCGGAGCCAGCGCGACGACGCCCCTCAGTGGCGCCGGCCGCTCCGTACGCCATGGTGCGTCCGTCGGCAGCAGATGCCGGGCGGCGGCCCACAGGGCGAGATGCCCGCCCGCCGAGTGCCCGGTGATCACCGTACGGCGCGCATCGGCCTGCGGCAGGGCCTCCCGTACGAGACCGGGGAGCGCGTCGAGCGCGGCGGCGACGTCGTCGAAGGTGTCCGGCCAACGCCCCGCGACGGAACCGTCATCGCCCTCCCCCGAACCGCCTCCGCCACGCCGGTACTCGACGTTGGCCACGGCGAAACCCCGCCGGGCCAGGAAGTCCGCGAACGGGGTGATGTGCCGACGGTCGTACGCGGCCCGCCAGGCACCCCCGTGCAGAACGACGACGAACGGGGCCGACTCCTCGCCCCCGCGCGGCGCATAGAAGTCGATCACCTGGTCGGGGTGGTCGCCGTATGCGGCGGTGATGTCGGGATCGACGGGCGGATGCGAGAAAGCCGACTGCTCCTCGGCCGCGGCACGGGCAGCGACGGCGTCCGGTTCCGCGGCTGGGCGTGCTGCGTCGTCCTCCGGCATGCTCCAACCTCTCAGCGCTGTTCGACCGTTGGCCGGGACGGTACCAGCCCCGTGACGTGGGCCGACACGGGGCTGTCACGCTGTTACGGGCGGCAGCGAACGGTGACCGGTCAGTCCATGTACGAGCACAGCAGCCACTGCGTAGTGGATCACGCGCGCGATTTGCACCCATGTCCGCGTACCTCTCCATGTGTCGGGTGGGGCATGCGGACATCGGGTGCAAACAGAAGGAGTCAGGTGGACTCTTCTTGCGGAAGAGCGCGGCTGTTGATCGCGTCGGCGATGACGTAGGCGGTGCGGACGAAGGACTCTGCCTGCTGCGCCGACAGGTTCCGCGCGGAGGTCTCCTCCAGGGCCCGCCACATGGCTGCCAGGGGCTCGCGCATGGCACGGCCCTTGTCGGTGAGGTGGACGACCATGACACGCCGGTCGTGTGGGGCCGGCTCGCGGATGAGCAGGCCGGCGTCCTGCATACGGCGTAGGGACTTGGAGACGGTGGAGTGGTCCAGGCCGACGCTTTCGAGCAGCTCGGACTGGGTCTGGCCGTCCCGGTCGAGGAGTTGCATCAGCAGCAGTTCCTGTCCGGGATGCAGGTCCATCTCGCGGAGCATGGCGGCGGCGCGGGCGCGGTGAGCGCGGGCGAGCTGGAAGATCGCGTAGCTCATCGGCCCCTCGCTGGCCGTGGTGGGGACGCGGGGTGTCGGGGCGGGCATGGTTGGGTTCCTCAGACGGTATGGGTGGGGTAGTCGGTGTAGCCGGCCACTCCGCCGCCGTAGAAGGTCGCCGGGTCGGGGGTGTTCAGCGGCGCGTCAGAGCGTAGCCGCTCGACCAGGTCCGGGTTGGCCAGTGCGAGGGCGCCGACGGAGACAAGGTCGGCCGTGCCGTGGTCGACGTCCTTGGCGCGGGTGGGCAGATCGGTGCCGGCGCGGTTGAGGATCAGCGTGGTCGGCCACAGCGCGCGCAGGGCGCCCAGCAGCTCCTCATCGCCCACGTGCATCACGTGGAGGTAGGCGAGGCCGAGCGGGCTGAGGGCCCGCAGGAGAGCCGGATACAGCTCGGCGGTGTCGGACTCGGCGATGTCGTTGTAGGGGTTGCCGGGGGAGATGCGCAGGCCGGTGCGGTCGGCGCCGATTTCGTCGGCCACGGCAGCGGCCACCTCGACGGCGAAGCGGATGCGGTTGTCGAGGGAACCGCCGTAGCGGTCGGTGCGCTGGTTGGTGTTGTCGGACAGGAACTGGTGCACCAGGTAGCCGTTGGCGCCGTGGATCTCCACGCCGTCGGCGCCTGCCGCGACGGCAGCCGCTGCGGCGCGGCGGAAGTCGTCGACGGTCGCCGCGACCTCCTGCGTCGACAGAGCACGGGGTGCCGGCATCTCCTGGGGCCCGGACGCGGTGAACATCACGCCCTCCGGCCGGATCGCCGAAGGGGCGACCGGCCGGCGCCCGTGGGGGGTGTTGTCGGGGTGGGCGATGCGTCCGGTGTGCATCAGCTGGATGACGATCCGGCCGTCGGCCGCGTGCACGGCGTCGGTGACCTTGCGCCACCCGGCGATCTGCTCCTCATTGTGGATGCCGGGGGTGAGGAGGTAACCCTGGCCGTCGGTGGAGGGCTGGGTTCCCTCGGTGATGATGAGCGCGTGCGAGGCCCGCTGGGCGTAGTACTCGGCGTTCAGCTCGGTCGGTACGCCTTCAGGTGTGGAGCGGTCACGGGTCATAGGAGCCATGACCAGGCGGTGCGGGAGGGAGATGTCACCGACGGTGGTCGATGTCCACAGGGAGTTCAGCATGAATGGTCCTTCGGTGCGGTGACGAGCAGGTGCTGATCGGGAAAGCGGGGGCGTGGCGGAAGGAGAGGCGGGCGTGATCAGTCGAGGGTGAGGACGAGCTTGCCCCGGACATGCCCGGCGTCGCTGACCTGCTGGGCCGTGGCGGCCCGGGCGAGCGGGTAGGCGGTGACGGTGGTGACGACCTTGCCGGCCGCGGCATCCTGCGCCAGGGCGGCCAGGCGGGCGGCCGATGCCTCCGCGGGGCCGCTGGCGAAGGTGATGCCGAGCTGCTGCGCGCGGAAGTCGGCGATGGTGACGATGCGCTCGGTGCCGCCCCGCAGGGTTATGGAGTCCTCGAGGGCTCCCTTCCCGGCCAGGTCGAACACCGCGTCCACGCCGTCGGGGGCGAGCGCCCGGACCCGCTCGACCAGGCCCTCGCCGTAAACGGTCGCGGTGGCGCCGAGCGAGGCGAGGTATTCCTGGTTGGCGGGGCCGGCGGTGCCGATGACACGGGCTCCGCGGGCCGCGGCGAGCTGGACCGCCAGGGTTCCGACCCCTCCGGCCGCGCCGTGCATCAGCACGGTCTCCCCGGCGGTGACGCCCAGCAGGTTCAGGACCCGCTCGGCCGTCTCGCCCGCCACCGGCAGCGCGACCGCGTGCTGCCAGTCGAGGTCGGCGGGCTTGGGGGCCACGATGGTGGCCAGCGCGTACTCGGCGTACGAGCCGGTGTCCGACCAGCCCAGCACCTCGTCACCCACCTGCACGTCCCGCACACCCTCACCCAGGGCGTCCACCACGCCGGCGAGCTCGCGACCGGGGACGGCGGGGAGCGGCGTCGGGAACAGCGCCTCCAGCGCCCCGGAGCGGATCTTGCCGTCCAGCGCGTTCAGCCCGGCCGCCTTGACGCGGACGCGGACCTGGCCGGGGCCGGGCTGCGGGACCTCGATGTCCGCCTCGCGCAGCACTTCCGTGCCACCGAAACGGTCGAACAGGATGGCTTTCATGACGACTCCTCTCGTGTCGCCACCCACTTAGGTGGCTGGACACATAACCAACGTAACACAAACATGTGGCTAGCCAAGTATTTGCTGCCGCTCGGCCTGCGCGAGATCGGCCCCGGTCGCGTCGGTCTACTCGAGGTGGTGGTCGATGCGGGAAGTGCCTGCCGGAGCACGCCTTGCACTCAGGCGCCGAGAGGGCGGCGCATCCAGGCGGTGCGGGCCGTGAGGGCGCGGCGGTGGACAGGACCGCTGTAGGGGCGGTGCCGTCGAACATGTGGAAGCCGCCGGCCCAGACGCGCAGCCCGGCCTGGACGCCGCAGGCCCCCAAGCGGGAGGCGCGGGCGACGTCCTCGTCGCGGAGGACCTCGGCGACGCCGACGTCGATGAAGGCCGCGGGCGGGCCGGACGGATCGGTGGCCCGGGGGCTGCGTCCTTCCCGGTCCTTCGCCTTGCTCCGGTTCAGCCGCCCGGTGCTACCCGTAGTACCTGAGAGCTACGTCCCAGGTGAGCTCCCTGGCGGGACGCCGACCACGAGGCCGCGTCCGTAACTTCCTTTCCAGTGAGGCCCGATGAGCGGGTCGGCGAGCTGGGAGTGGGGGCACGGGCGTCATGGGGGTGCGGGGGAGGCTGAGGCTGCCGGAGCCTGGAGCGAGGCCGGATTCGGCGGCGGGGGCGGAGGAGGAGGCGACTGGGTCGGCTCGTTCGGCTGGTCCGGATGCTGGTTCTGCTCGGGCGCGTCGGTCGGGGCGGCTCGGGCGGCGCGCCCGGCTGTCGCGCGGTCTGCTCGCCGCGCTGGTCACCGCCGCCGTCGTCGTTCCCATATCGGCCGCTGCCGCACACCCGGAGATCCCGGCCCCCGCACCGGCCCGCCTCACGGCGGTGACCCCGGCCAACCTGGATGAGGCGTACGCCGCGAACCGAGCGAACGCCGCCGAGGCCGCCCGCATGGCTGCCGACCACGGCGACCACGGCCGCGCGGCAGCGGTTCGCTCGATGGCGGACCCCGGTCGGCACTTCCTCTCCTTCGACGCCCGCGGCTCCGGCCGCGCGGTCGAGATCTTCGGCGACCTGGCGAGAGCCGAGCGTGTGGCCGTACTCGTGCCCGGCTCCGACACGAACCTGGACACGTACGAGCGCTTCCGCGCAGGTGCCGACGCCTTGCACAAACGGCTCGGCATACGTGGCGCGGTCGTCGCCTGGCTCGGCTATGAGACGCCCGGAACCATAAGCCCCGAGGTCCTCACCATGGGGCGTGCGAAGGATGCGGCGCCTGAACTGCGAGGTTTCATACGGGAGTTGGAGGCCTTGAATCCGCGGGCCCGGGTCTCCCTCCTGTGCCACTCGTACGGAACCGTCGCATGTGCAGAGGCGGCCGAGAGCGCGTTCCGGGCCGCCGGTTCCGTACGGTCCGCCGGATCCGTCGGGTCCGCAGGGTCCGCAGGGTCCGCTGGGCCCACCGGTTTATCCGGTGCCTCGCGTGCCGCAAGCGGCGAGGGCGACCTCGACGTCTCTGACATCGCACTCTTCGGCAGCCCCGGAACCGGTGCCGACTCCGTCGCCGGGCTGCACACGGACGCCCGAGTCTGGGCGGGCCGAGGCGCCGGCGACTGGATCGCGGACGTCCCGCACGCCAAGGCCGACCTCTTCGGCACCACCGTCGGTTTCGGCACCGACCCCGTGTCGCCGGACTTCGGCGCGCGCGTCTTCGCGGCGGGCGACGGCGGCCACAGCGACTACCTCAAGCCGGGCTCGGTGTCCCTGGACAACCTGGCTCGGATCGTGCTCGGCGAGACTTCGGAGGTGACCCGTGCGTGAGCTGAAGTTGAGGGGGAGGGTGGGGGAGGGGGAGGGCCCCCCAAAGGGCTCCACAAGGAATGCTGCCCAGCCAGGCCTTTCGCAGAGCACCACAAGCCCCCGCCCCCGCCCCCTCCTCCAGGAAGCCCTCCACCGCCTCCGCCGAGCCACCCACCAGATCGACGCCGCGACCCCGCCCCACCGCGACCGCTCCCTCGACGCCCTGCGCGCCTTCGCGATACTCGGCATAGTGCTCGGCCACTGGCTGGTCACGGCGCTGGTCGCGGACGGCGGCGCACTGCGTACGTCGAGCCCGCTGGCGTATATGCCATGGCTGGCGCCGGTCTCCTGGGTCTTCCAGACACTCGCGGTGTTCTTCCTGGTGGGCGGGCATGTGGCGAGCAGGAGTTACGAGTCGGCGCGGGCCCGTGGCACGACGTACGGGAAGTGGCTGCGTACGCGGCTGTCGCGCCTCTTCGGGCCGGTTGCCGCCGTGCTGGGCCTGTGGACGGTGGCCGCGGTCTGTCTGCTCCTGACGGGGACGGGCATGTCGACGGTGCATGCGTTGCTGAAGCTCGTCCTGTCGCCCCTGTGGTTCCTGCTGGTCTTCGCGGGGCTGACGGCGCTGACGCCGCTGGTGGCGCGGGTCAACCCGCTGTGGCCGCTGGCCGTCGTCCTCCATGTGGACCTCATACGCTTCGGTTTCGGCGGTCCGGCCTGGCTCGGCTGGATCAATGTGGCGGCGGGCTGGCTCGTCCCGTACACGCTGGGCGCGGCCTGGATGCGGGGTGAGCTGACCCGGCGTTCCGGGTGGGTGCTGCTGATCGGCGGTGCGGCGATGACCGCGCTGCTCATCGCGTGGGCCGGTTACCCGGCGTCGATGGTCGGCGTCCCCGGCTCCGCGGTCTCCAACCTCAACCCGCCGACCCTGGCGGCCGTCACCTTCGGTGTGGCCCAGTGCGGTCTGGCGTTGCTGCTCCGGGAGTCGTTGCGCCGGGCGATGCGGCGGCCCGTGGCGTGGGCGGCGGTGGCGTTCGTAAACCTCTCCGCGATGACGATCTTCCTGTGGCACCAGACGGCGCTGATGTCGGTCACCGCCTCGGGCCTGTTCGCGGGCCGTCTCCCGGGACTGCACACCACCCCCGACAATTTCGCGTGGGTCCTGGCCCGCCTCGCCTGGCTCCCGGTCTTCGCCCTCGCCCTCATGGTGTGCTGGGCCGCCTTTCGCTCCTACGAACAGGGGCACCGCCGTCGCGGTGGGCGCCTGTCGCGCGTGGTCCACGTACACCGTGGCAGGGCGGCGTCGAAGGGAGTTCGTCGTGCATAGAGTTGTGCGGATGAGCGCGGTGGAGAAGCGGCTGGTGCGGGGACTGCGCGTGCTGCGCGAGGATCTGTGGACCGGGAAAGCGGATCCGTTGCCGCCCTCGGTGTGGTTGCGCTGGCTGCCGCATGGGCTGGTGGTTCTGGTCGCGTTCGGCACCACCGTCGCCAACGGGGACCAGTTCGGTGACGGCTACAACCTGGGTACGGAGTACGCCCTGGTGTGCGCGCTGGCCCAGGGGGCCGCGGTGGCGATGGCGCTGCGGTGGCCGGTCCCGGCGTGGCAGCTGTCGATGGTGGTCACGGTCGTGGTGGCCATGGGGGCCCGCACTCAACTGCTCGCCGATCACACCGCGTTCAACAGCCCCTGGCCGTGGGGCCCGCCCGGTCTGGTCGCGCACGCCATGGTGCTGTTCCTGCTCGCGCTGCGGGTACCCACCCGCGTCGCCGCCGAGGCCCTGATCCTGACCGCGCTGGTGACGTGGGTGGTGCAGGGTCTCATCGGTGCCGCGAACTACTCGTCGACGGGCACGCTGGCCGTGGCCGTGTTCGGCGGAGTCGTCCTCCTCGGCAGCGCCCAGCGCGGTCGCCGTGAAGCCCGCACCCAGCTCGTCGAGCAGGCCGGTATCACCGCCGAGGAGCGCGCCCGCCGTACGGTCCTGGAGGAGCGCAATCGCATAGCCCGCGAGCTGCACGACGTGGTCGCCCACCACATGTCGGTCATCTCCATCCAGGCGCAAGTCGCCCCTCACCTGGTCGAGAACCCTTCCGACGAGCTCAGGGAGAACCTCGACGGCATCCGGCAGAACGCACTGGAGGCGCTCACCGAACTGCGCCGCGTCCTGGGCGTACTGCGCTCGGAGAACCCCGAGGACCCGTACGGCCTCGGCGCTCCCGGTACCGGAGCGGCCCCTGACGCCCCGCAGCCCACCCTCGACCGCCTCGACGTGCTCGTCGAGAACACGCGTGCCGCCGGTCTGAAGGTGAACACCGAGATCAGCGGCGAGGCGCTTCCGCTGCCGCCGGGTGTGGAGCTGTCCGCGTACCGGATCATCCAGGAGGCGCTGAGCAACGCGCTGCGGCATGCGCCCGGTTCGGAGGTGCTCGTGGAGCTCACGCACTTCCCGCGCGGTCTGCAGATCCGGGTCGCCAACTCCGCGCCCCGGCGCCCTGCTCCGCCGTCCCCGGGCGCGGGACACGGTCTTCTCGGTATGCGGGAGCGTGCGGCGATGCTGGGTGGCACCCTCATGGCGACGGAGACGTCCTGCGGCGGCTTCACGGTGGCGGCCTTCCTGCCCCGCGCCGGAACCGCCACCCTCGACGCCTCCGCTCACGACGACTTCACGCCCGACCACCTCACCTCCGACAACTCCACAGACTCCCCAGGAGAACGACCATGACGAGCGGCACCATCCGCGTACTCATCGCCGACGACCAGCAGATGGTCCGGCAGGGCTTCTCGGTGCTGCTCAACACCCAGCCCGACATCGATGTGATCGGCCAGGCGGTCGACGGCCTGGACGCGGTCGCCCAGGTCGCCGAACTCGCCCCGGATGTCGTCCTGATGGACATCCGCATGCCCGAACTCGGCGGCATCGAGGCCACCCGCCGCATCGTCGGCAAGACACCGCAGATCAAGGTTCTGGTGCTGACCACGTTCGATCTCGACGAGTACGTGTATGACGCGCTGCGCGCGGGTGCCTCCGGGTTTCTGCTGAAGGACGCGTCCGCGGACAAGCTGGCGGAGGCGGTCAGGGTGGTCGCGGCGGGGGACGCGCTGCTCGCGCCCGGGATCACGAGACGCCTGATCGCCCGGTTCTCCCAGCTCGACGGGGCTCCCCGCGCCCCGCTCAAGGAGCGCGTCGGTGAGCTGACGGAGCGTGAGACGGAGGTCCTTGCCCTGATCGCGCAGGGTCTGTCGAACGCCGAGATCGCCGAGCGGCTGGTGGTCGCCGAGCAGACGGTGAAGACCCATGTGGGCCGGATCCTGGTGAAGTTGGGGCTGCGGGACCGGACGCAGGCGGCGGTGTTCGCGTACGAGTCGGGTCTGGTACGGCCCTCCGGGTACTGATCGTGGAGGTCAGGGGGCTACCCGTAGTACCTGAGGCGGATGTCGAAGAACCCTTCTCACTGGTGACGACCGCGACCCTGGTGCCCACTTACCGTTTTGTACGTGACCGAGACGACCCAGACGCACTCGACGCCCTCGCAGGGCGGAGACAAGCCGCACAGTCCTGAGTACCGGCTGGCCGTGGACGCCCTGCGCGGGCTGCGGCAGGACCTGTTCCAGGACGCGTTCGCCTACCGCCCGCTGCCGCGCATGAGCGTGGACGGCCCGATCGCCCGGCGGCTGCCCGGGCGCCTTCGGGAGTACGCGGGGTGGGCCCCGCACGCCGCGGTGGCGTTCGCCGGCGTCCTGGCGTGGCTCATCGCGGACACCAAGAACGACGCAGGGGATTTCGGGGGACTGCTCACCGGCCTCCTCTCGCTGACCGCGGTCCTGCTGACCCTCGTCAGGCCGGCCGGCGCCTTCTGGGTCTCCTGCGCGGTGACACCGATCTCCGCGGCGCTCGGCAGCACCTGGGGCGAGTGGCCGTGGCTGCCCGGCGCTTTCGCCACTCACCTGGTGGTCCTCACGGTCGTGGCGATCCGCACGCGGCCCCGCACCGCCTTGTGGATGTGGGCTCTGACGGCGGTCTACGGGATCTTCGCCGTGGGTCTCTTCGGGGGTGGCTACGGCGGCAGCAACACTCCGGCGATGCTGGTGACCTCAGGCATGGTCCTCCTGGTCGTGGCCGTCCGCCAGATACGCAACGCGGCCGAGCGGGAGGTCACCGCCCAGCAGACCGTCACAGCGCACGAACGTTCCAAGCGCACTCTCCTCGAAGAGCGCACCACCATCGCCCGCGAGTTGCACGACGTGGTCGCCCATCACATGTCGGTGGTCGCGATCCAGGCGGAGGCCGCGCCGTACCGGGTGGAGAACCCGCCGCCGGAACTGGAGCACGCGTTCGCGGTGATACGGGAGAACGCGGTGATCGCGCTCTCCGAACTGCGCCGGGTTCTCGGCGTCGTACGTGCGGAGGACTACGAGGCTCCCGATGCCCCGCAGCCGACCCTCGCCGACCTGGACGGGCTGCTGGCCAATGTGCGCGACGCGGGCCTGACCGTCGAGAAGGTGGTCACCGGCGCGGTGCGCGAACTCCCGCAGGGCATCGAGCTGTCCGCGTACCGAATAGTCCAGGAGGCGCTCAGCAACAGCCTGCGGCATGCGCCGGGCGCCTCGGCCCGCGTCGAGATCGGCTATGTGCTGGGCGGCCTCGGGCTCAGGATCGTCAACGGACCGGCCACCGGGCTGGTGAAGCCCTCGCCCGGCGCGGGGCACGGGATCACGGGGATGCGGGAGCGGGTGACGATGCTGAATGGCGAAATGACGGCGGCCGCGACGGACGACGGGGGGTACGAGGTGACGGTCTTCCTGCCGGTGCCCGTCTTGGACGCGGAGGACACGGGGGACTCCGTATGACCATTCGGGTGCTGATCGCCGATGACCAGATGATGGTCCGCGAAGGGTTCTCGGTGCTGCTCGGCGCGATGCCGGACATCGAGGTCGTCGGTGAGGCGGTCAACGGGCGGGATGCGGTGGACCGGGTGCGGGAGCTGGCTCCCGACGTGGTCCTGATGGACATCCGTATGCCCGAACTCAACGGTATCGACGCGACCCGGGAGATAGTCGCCGCGGACGGCGGGGCCAAGGTGCTGGTGCTGACCACGTTCGATCTCGACGAGTACGTGTATCAGGCGCTGCGCGCCGGAGCGTCGGGCTTCCTCCTGAAGGACGCCTCGGCCCGCCAACTCGCGGACGGCGTAAGGGTGGTGGCGGCCGGGGAGGCCCTGCTAGCGCCCTCCGTCACCAGGCGGTTGATCACGGAGTTCTCGAAGCTGTCGGAGGCCCCGCGGCTGTCGGCCACTGCGCGGGCGGCGTACGGCGATCTGACCGAGCGGGAGACGGAGGTGCTGGTGCTCATCGCCCAGGGGCTGTCCAACGGTGAGATGGCCGAGCGTCTCGTGGTCGCCGAGTCGACGATCAAGACCCATGTGAGCCGGATCCTGGTGAAGCTGGGCCTGCGGGACCGGACCCAGGCGGCGGTGTTCGCGTACGAGGCGAGACTGGTCACGCCGGGGTGAGGAGGAGGCGGCCCAGGGATGAGGGTGTGTGCCGTTCAGAGGCGGGCGTGCCGTTCCAGGGTGGGGGCGGCTCTGGCGGGCCGAGAGGCGGCAGGTTAGCGTCCCGACATGGCAGACCTTTCCGACTCCGACCGTGCCCTCGACGCGTTCGACCCCTGGGATCCCGGGTTCGTCGCCGATCCCTACCCCGCGTATGCCGAGCTGCGTGCCCGGGGGCGGGTGCACTATTTCGAGCCCACGAACCAGTGGCTCGTGCCGCGTCATGCGGATGTGTCGGCCTTGCTCAGGGACCGGCGGCTGGGGCGGACGTATCAGCACCGGTTCACGCATGAGGACTTCGGGCGGACGGCGCCGCCGGCCGAGCATGAGCCGTTTCATGTGCTCAACGATCACGGCATGCTCGATCTGGAGCCGCCGGACCACACGCGGATCCGGCGCCTGGTGTCGAAGGCGTTCACGCCGCGCACGGTCGAGGGGCTGCGCCCGTATGTCCACAAGCTGGCGAACGAGCTGGTCGCGGGCCTTGTCGCGGACGGCGGGGGCGATCTGCTGACGGCGGTCGCCGAGCCGCTGCCGGTCGCTGTGATCGCCGAAATGCTGGGTATCCCGGAGTCCGACCGGGCACCGCTGCGGCCCTGGTCGGCGGACATCTGCGGGATGTACGAGCTGAACCCCTCGCAGGAGACGGCGGCGAAGGCGGTTCGGGCGTCGGTCGAGTTCACCGAGTATCTGCGGGAGTTGATCGCGGTTCGGCGCAAGGAGCCGGGGGACGATCTGATCTCGGGCCTGATCGTGGCGTACGAAGAGGGCGACCGGCTGACCGAGCAGGAGATGATCTCGACCTGCGTCCTGCTCCTCAACGCGGGGCACGAGGCGACGGTGAACGCCACGGTCAACGGCTGGTGGGCGCTGTTCCGCAACCCCGACCAGCTGGCCTCTCTGCGCTCCGACCGCGGACTGTTGTCCACGGCTGTGGAAGAGCTGATGCGCTACGACACCCCGCTCCAGCTCTTCGAGCGCTGGGTGCTGGACGAGATCGAGATCGACGGCACGGTGATCCCGCGGGGGAGCGAGGTGGCGCTGCTCTTCGGCTCCGCCAACCACGACCCGGCGGTGTTCACCCGGCCCGAGGAACTCGATCTCGCCCGGCAGGAGAACCCGCACATCTCGTTCAGCGCGGGGATCCACTACTGCATCGGCGCACCCCTGGCCCGTATCGAACTGGCCGCGTCCCTGGGCGCGTTGCTCGATCAGGCACCGACGCTCCGCCTGTCCGCCGAGCCCGAGCGCAAGCCGAACTTCGTCATCCGCGGCCTGGAGGAGCTACTCGTGGAACTCTGACTCCGTGGCCGTGGCCGTGGCCCGGCGGCGTCTGCGCACCAGGCGTATCAGCAAAGCACAGGCGAGCGCGGGGAGGGCGGCTCCGGCTGCCACGACGAGCGGCAGCTCGGTGAGCAGCACGCTGTAGTCCGTGCCCTCACCCTCGAACCCGTCGCCCATATGCCGTTGTGTACGTTCCGATGAGGCCCAGACGAGCGCCGCCACCGACGCCCCGGCCGCCGCAAGCACACATCCCCCACAGGACGCCGCGCTTTCCCCTCGCTCCATGCCCACATGGGACGCGCCTCGCGCACCACGGGTTCCCGGTGCAAGGGGACCCCGGTGCCAGGGGATCCCGTACAGGCCCTGGGCTAAGTCACGAGCCCAGGGGATCCGTACGTCCCTGCCGACCACCGTCACGTACTCATGTCCCGTCGCCGCAGCGCCGCCAGCCCTCCCGCGACCAGCGCGACCGCGATCGCCGTCAGGACCAGTACCGGTGTCCAGGCCATCTCGCCTCCCGGCAGCTTCGGAAGGTGCCCGAAGGGGGACACGTCCAGCACAGCCGGAGGAAGATCGAGCGCCGGGCCGATCCAGCCGATGAGGAGGACCGCTCCCGCGACCGCCCAGGCCGCCACGGCCACGCGCGCCGAGACGCCGTGCAGCAGGACCGCGAGGCCGCCGATGGTCCAGATCGCGGGGAGTTGGACGAGGCAGGCGACGAGGATGGGACCGAGCTCGTGGCCGTAGCCGACGGCGAAGCCGAGGCCGCTGAGGAGCATGATCAGGGCGGCTCCGCCGAAGGCGATCAGCAGGTGGCCCGAGGCCCAGCGCAGCCGGCCGACCGCGTTCGCCAGGATCGGTTCGGCCCGCTGCGAGGTCTCCTCGCCGTGCAGCCGCAGCACCGACGCGACGATGTAGAGGGCGGCGATCAGGCCCATGATGCCGATCATCGAGGCGAGGAACGCGTCGGTCAGACCGGACTGCCCGCCCATCCGCTGGAAGATCTCGCGGGCGTTGTCGTTGTCGCCGACCAGGTCCGCCGCTCCTTCCGTCATCGCGCCATAGACGACTCCGGCGAGGAAGAAGCCGATGCTCCAGCCGAGCACACTGCCCCGCTGAAGTCGCCACGCCAGCGCGCCGGCCGTCGCGAGCCTGCCTTCCGCCGGTCCCGGCCGGGTCGGCAGGAAGCTCATCCCGACGTCACGCCGCCCGGCCAGCTCGTACGCGATCGCGCCCTGGATCACGGCGGCCCCCGCGAAAAGCAGCAGCACCCACCACCGCTCCTGCCCGTACGGGCGCAGGTTCTCCAGCCAGCCGCTCGGCGAGAGCCAAGTGAGCACCGAGGAACCGTCGTCCGCCGCCGAGTCGCCCGCCGCGCGCAGCACGAACGCCGCGCCGAGCACTGCCGAGGTCAGCCCCCGTGCCAGCCGTGCGCTCTCCGTGAGCTGGACGACGATCGCGGCCATCGTGGCGAACACCATCCCGACCCCGGCGATCCCGAGCCCGAACGCCAGCGCCCCGACGCCCCCTTGGCCCGCGAGCCCGCCCGCGACGATCAGGGCGAGTACGCCATTGGCGACCGCGGCCGCCAGCAGGGCCGCGGTCAGCGGGGCGCGCCGCCCCACCATCGCCGACGAGATGAGTTCCTGGCGCCCGCTCTCCTCCTCGTCGCGGGTGTGCCGTACGACGACGAGCAGGCTCATGACTGCCGCGAGCAGCCCGGCGAAGACGCCGACGCGCCAGGCGGTGAGCCCGCCGATCGAGTCGTCGAAGATCGGTCCGACCATGGCGCGCAGCGAGGTGTTCGTCTCCATCTGCCGGACCAGATCGGCCCGTTCGGCCGCCGTACCGTACAAGCCCTCGAGGCTGTTCGGCATGGACAGCACCATCAGGGCGTTCACGGCGATCCACACGGGGATCATGACCCGGTCGCGCCGCAGCGCGAACCTCAACAGCGTGCCCGTACCCGCCAGTTGACGTCCCTCGCCGACCCGGGGTGCGAACCTTCCAGCCGTGACGGCAGTCATCGCGCCATCGCCTCGTCTTCGCTGCTGCCGTTGCTTCCCCTGCTATCGCCGCGTACGTCCTCCTGGTAGTGCCTCAGGAACAGTTCCTCCAGCGTCGGCGGCGTCGAGGTCAGCGACCGTACGCCCGAGTCGGTGAGCGAACGCAGCACCGCGTCCAGCTTGTCGCTCTCGACCTGGAGCTTTACGCGCTTTCCCTGAATGTCGAGATCGTGCACGCCCGGAAGGCGGGAGAGCCCGTTGGGTGCGCCCGCGAGTTCGGCGGTGACGCTCGTACGGGTCAGATGGCGCAGCTCGGCGAGTGATCCGCTCTCCACCGTGACGCCCTTGCGGATGATGCTGACGCGGTCGCAGAGTTCCTCGACCTCGCTGAGGATGTGCGAGGACAGCAGGATCGTGCGGCCCCGCTCCCGCTCCTCCTCCACGCACCGCTGGAAGACCTCCTCCATCAGCGGGTCGAGGCCGGAGGTCGGCTCGTCCAGGATCAGCAGGTCGACGTCCGAGGCGAAGGCGGCGACGAGGGCGACCTTCTGGCGGTTGCCCTTGGAGTACGTGCGTCCCTTCTTCGTCGGGTCGAGCTCGAACCGCTCGATCAGGTCGGCCCGCCGCGCCTTGTCGAGTCCTCCACGCAGCCGCCCGTACAGGTCGATGACCTCGCCCCCGGACAGGTTGCGCCAGAGCGTCACGTCGCCGGGGACGTACGCGACCTGGCGGTGCAGTTCCACCGCGTCGGTCCAGGGGTCCCGCCCGAGTACCTGCGCGGCGCCGGCGTCGGCGCGCAGCAGGCCCAGCAGGACGCGGATGGTGGTGGACTTCCCGGCGCCGTTGGGGCCGAGGAAGCCGTGGACTTCGCCGGTCTCGACGTCCAGGTCGAGGCCGTCCAGCGCATGAGTCTTGCCGAACGACTTGTGCAGGCCGGATACCTCAATGGCACAGTTTGCCCTCGTCATGATTTTGAACTTACGCTAGTTTCACAAATTTATGAAGTTAAGGAAGCGTTAAAACCGGCGTCTAGAATCGACAACGGCGCACAGACAGCGCTGAGCCGCGCTGAGCAGGGAAGAGGATCGAGAGATGAGCGAACCGGGTGCGGCGGGGCGGGACCCGGAGGCGGTGTCGAAGTTCGTCGAGAGCTTCGCCGCGCAGTTGGTCGAGGCCGGGATGCAGCGCATGGCGGCCCGGGTGTTCGCGGCGCTGCTCGCCTCCGACTCCGGGGCGATGACCTCCGTCGAACTCGGCGAGCAACTGCAGATCAGCCCGGCCGCCGTCTCCGGAGCGGTGCGCTATCTCGCGCA
The DNA here is from genome assembly GCF_043198355.1 of Streptomyces sp. NPDC048825. Taxonomy (NCBI): domain Bacteria; kingdom Bacillati; phylum Actinomycetota; class Actinomycetes; order Kitasatosporales; family Streptomycetaceae; genus Streptomyces; species Streptomyces sp. NPDC048825. The sequence continues at coordinate 495,289 of NZ_JBICUR010000002.1, read as the reverse complement.
GCAGCACATGGTCTCGCGCGAGCGTGAACCCGGCTCCCGGCGCGAGCGGTACCGCGTACACAGCAACCAGTGGTACGAGGCGATCACCAACCGGGACGCGGTGCTCAAGCGCTGGGAGTACACCTTGCGGGAGGGCGTCGACGGCCTTGGCCCCGAGACCCCCGCCGGCCGCCGGCTCGCCGAGACCCTGGCCTTCTTCGAGTTCCTCGAGGGCGAGCTCGTCATGTTGATGGACCGCTGGCGGATCCACCGGGAAGAGCGCTTCGGCGCCGGCTGACCGCGGCAAGCGTGCCGCTCACGGCACCGGCAACGTCAGCCCCCACGCCCCCTCCCGCACCGTCCACGTCCGTGTCCGAACCGGCCCCGACACCAGCGCGTCCGCTCGGTACCGGAAGTGAGCGCCCGACACGGTGACCGTGCTGCCCCGGGCCATGAGCGGTGAGGCCTCCGCGCCCACCGACACCGGACGTACCTGGACCTCGGCCACGCCCGCGTCTCCCGGCGCCACCGACACGCCCTCCACCGGCTGGTCCAGATCCACCACCGTCACCCCGTCGACCTCGACCCGCAGCCGGGACGGCCCGGAGCTGCCGTTCGCGGAAGTGGTCCGGGGCGGGCGTACGGGCACCAGCGTGCGGACGAGGGACTGGCACGTACGCAGCCAGGGATGGGGGGACGCCGCCGGCTCCGTTTCGGATTCCGGCGCCGCGTCCTCCTCGTTCCACTCGTCCGTCCCCGCCCCACTCGGCATGGCGAGCGGCGGTATCCGCAGTGAGCCCAGTACCACCCCGTCGCTGTCGTCGACGAGCAGGTCCAGCCGCCGCTCGACCCCGTCCAGCACCGCCCGAGCCCCCGCCACCGCACCCGTGGGCACCCCCAGCGACCGTACGAGCGACAGCGCGCCGCCCACCGGTACGACCGACAGCGCACATCCAGCCAGCTCCCGATGCCGGTGCAAAACGGACACCGCCCGCAGTAGGGCACGGTCGTCCCCCACCACAACGGGCCGCCGGGACCCTCGCCGGCGCAGTGCCCTGGCGAATTCCTCGGGCCCGTCGGGGAGGCATACTTTCGTGCTCGCACCCGCGCTGAGCACGTCTTTCGCGATCCGTACCGCCTCACCGTCATGGCGACGGGCGACTGGGTCGATGACCACCAGGAGCTGGTCGGAAGCCGCCACCTCGGTCATGCCTCGCTTCCTCGGGTAGCATCTTTGTGCAAGAGCCCCTTGCGCTATTGCGCCAGGGGCTTCGTCTATTCCGGGGCATCCGGTCCGACGGGTCGCGGCCAACGAAGGTCGCCGGTGTACGCCGCACAAGCCGTGCAGCGTACGTCCCTGACCTTGGACATGCCCCACCCGGAAGGGGTGTACGCCTGTGCCCGCACTTGTGCTGCTCGGTGCTCAGTGGGGTGACGAAGGCAAGGGAAAGGCCACCGACCTGCTCGGTGGATCCGTGGACTACGTGGTGCGCTACCAGGGCGGCAACAACGCCGGCCACACGGTGGTCGTGGGCGATCAGAAGTACGCCCTGCATCTCCTCCCTTCCGGAATCCTCTCGCCCGGATGCACGCCGGTCATTGGTAACGGTGTCGTCGTCGACCCGTCGGTCCTGCTCTCCGAGCTGAGCGGTCTGAACGAGCGAGGCGTCGACACGTCCAAGCTGCTGATCAGCGGAAACGCTCACATCATCACGCCGTACAACGTCACCGTCGACAAGGTGACGGAACGCTTCCTCGGGAAGCGGAAGATCGGCACGACCGGCCGTGGCATCGGACCGACGTACTCGGACAAGATCAACCGTGTCGGCATCCGCGTCCAGGACCTGTACGACGAGTCGATCCTGACCCAGAAGGTCGAGGCGGCCCTCGACATCAAGAACCAGATCCTGACCAAGCTGTACAACCGCCGCGCGATCGCCGTCAGCCAGGTCGTCGAGGAACTGCTGGGTTACGCCGCGCAGATCGAGCAGTACGTCGCCGACACGGTCCTGGTCCTCAACCAGGCCCTGGAGGCCGACAAGGTGGTCCTCTTCGAGGGCGGCCAGGGCACGCTCCTGGACATCGACCACGGCACGTACCCGTTCGTGACCTCGTCGAACCCGACCGCGGGCGGCGCCTGCACGGGTGCGGGCGTCGGCCCGACGAAGATCAGCCGGGTCATCGGCATCCTGAAGGCCTACACGACCCGCGTCGGCGCGGGCCCGTTCCCCACGGAGCTCTTCGACGAGGACGGCGAGGCGCTGCGCCGCATCGGCCACGAGCGCGGTGTCACCACCGGCCGCGACCGCCGCTGCGGCTGGTTCGACGCGGTCATCGCCCGCTACGCGACCCGCGTCAACGGCCTCACCGACTTCTTCCTCACCAAGCTCGACGTCCTGACCGGCTGGGAGCAGATCCCGGTCTGCGTGGCGTACGAGATCGACGGCAAGCGAGTCGAGGAACTCCCGTACTCCCAGACCGACTTCCACCACGCGAAGCCGGTCTACGAGATGCTCCCCGGCTGGTCGGAGGACATCAGCAAGGCCAAGACGTTCGCGGACCTTCCGAAGAACGCGCAGGACTACGTCAAGGCGCTGGAGGAGATGTCGGGGGCACCGATCTCGGCGATCGGCGTGGGCCCGGGGCGGGACGAGACGATCGAGATCAACTCGTTCATCTAGTACGGCAGTTCATGCACGTGTAGTACGGCATTTCATGCACGTGGTGAGGGGCGCCCGGCTGGGCGCCCCTCACTTGTGTCCGGACAGGCTGCGGCTCTGCGAGTCCGGCTGCGCCGCATGGTCCACATGCCTCATCTTCGTCCACGGAACATACTGGACAAAAGCTGAGAAGTTGACCAGCTCGAATCCCCGAGGAGAGGTGCGTGCGATGCGCGTCATGCTCAAGGCGACCCTGGACACCGAGAAGTCGAGCGAGGCCATCCGGCAGGGCAAGCTGCCGGAGCTGATCAAGGGGACCATGGACAGGATCAAGCCGGAGGCTGCCTACTTCCTGCCCGACGAAGGGCAGCGCTCCTGCGTGTTCGTCTTCGACATGCAGGACAGCTCGGACTTGCCGCCGCTCGCCGAGCCCTTCTTCATGGAACTCGGCGCCAAGGTCGAGGTACTCCCGGTCATGAACCTCGACGACCTGCAGGCGGGGTTGTCGGCTCTCGGGCGGCAGTAAGTCCCCGTCAGCTGAAGACGATCATCGAGCCCTGGGCCAGGCTGCGTGTCGCCGCAGCGTGCAGGCCGAGCCACACATGGCGCTCGCGGGCGAAGGGGCTCGAGTCGAAGGGGGCGGGGGCCGCCGGTTCCTCCAATGACGTGGGGGCCATGGGGGGTTCCGGGGGCAGAGGCGGGTTCGCGGGGTCGATGCCGATCGACGGGGCCACGAACTCCAGCTCGCGCAGCAGGGTCTGGGAGGAGCCCAAAGGGCCGCCGCCCGCGAGGAGTTCGTCGTTCGAGAGCGGGTGCGGGAAGTCGACGGGGACGTACGCGCCCGCGTGGTCGTAGTGCCAGACCAGGTGCGACTGCTGGGCGGTCCCCTCGAACATCTCCAGCAACTGTTCGTAATCGCCGCCCAGTTCGTCCACCGGTGTCACGGCGAGCTGGCAGACCTGAAGCAGGTACGCGCGCCGCAGGAAGTGCAGCGCGTCGTAGTCGAAGCCGGCGACGGGGGCCACGTCGCCGGACAGCCCCGGCATGTACTGGTAAACCGGCACCGGCGGGAGTCCGGCCTCGCCCAGCACCTTGTCGTAGAGCGCGAGTTCCTCGGCGAAGGGATTGTCGGGGGTGTGGCACAACACGTCGACGAGTGGGACCAGCCACAGGTCACAGGCCAACAGATGACTCCTCGGATAGCGCGATGGTCAAAGCAGCGTAATGGGTGGCAAGCGCGGTCAGCCCCTGTCGCGCGAAACCCGCTCATCCCGCCGCCAGCCGTTCGATGAGCGCGAGTGAGTGCGCGTTGTACGCGGTGACGATCTCGTGCGCCGCATCGGCGTCGCGGCGTGCGAGGGCGTCCACGAGCGCGGTGTGCTCGGCCCAGAGCCGGCCGCGCAGATCCACCGTACGCAGGTACTGGACGGCGCACACCCAGGACTGGACGCGCAGCCGGTGCAGGAAGTCGGCGAGGTAGGGGTTGCCGAAGAGATTGCTGAGCTCACGCCAGAAGCGCAGGTCGTAGCCGATCAGGATGTTCAGGTCACCGGCCGCGGCGGCCCGCTCGGCCTCCTCCCCCCGGCGGCGCACTCCGGCGAGGACGGTGGCGGTGCGCGGATCGTCGGCGCGCGCTTCCAGGGCGGCGCGGGCGGCCCGGCTGATGTCGGACTTCTCGTCCAGGTACCGGTGGAACAGGCCGTCCGTGACCAGACCGCGGGCCTCGATCATGCCCCGGTAGTCGGCGAGCGAGTACTCGTGCACATGGAAACCACGGTGCTGGTCCGCCTCCAGCAGACCCTGCGCCGACAGATCGACCAGTGCCTCGCGGACGGGGGTCGCGGAGACGCCGTACTGCTCGGCGATCTCCTTCACCGTGAACTCCTGGCCCGGCTGGAGACGCCCGGCCAGCACCTCGTCACGCAGCGCGTCCGCGATCTGCTGCCGCAGCGTGCTGCGCGTCACGGCGCCGTTGCCGCCGGTGCCGGGCATGGTCCAGGTCCTCCCCGATCGGGTCAGTACTCGCTCATATCTACGAGCACGTCACCATACGCGTTCGGGTTCGCGGTCCCCGGGGGCGCATTGAGGCATACGGCGCCCCCAGGGCCGTACGCCTCCATCGTGCTGCACGGAGTGCTCGACCGCGACCAACAGCGCCTCGTCCAGGGGGGGCGTCCCGCGGGTGCCTCACGTCGGTCGTCGGTGTCAGTCGTCGGTGTCGGTGTCCGTGTCGGGCACGCGCTGGGCCCTCGGCCCGTCGGCCATGCACGTGATCTCGTACGTGAGGTCGTCCGCGTCCTCGGAGGTCGGCTCCGCCTCCAGGCGGGCCACCGGGGCAGGCCCACGCGCGACATCCTCGTCGAACTGGTAACCGTCGGCCGGGCTCCAGGAGACGAGGAACACGCTCCCGTCGGCACGGCACTCGGCAGTGGCGCTGCCGCCGGCGAAGCGCACCGTGTCCGTCCGGGGCGCGTAGGGGGACGTGGTCGCCCGCGGGGTGGCGGTGGCGGTCGGGGCGGCGCTGGGGGAATCAGGGGGCGCGGCGGAACTCGGGGCGGTCTTGGAACCGTCGGCCGTTCCGGAACCGTGAGATGTTCCGGAACCGGACGCACCCGGCCCCGGGCCCCGCGCGCCCTCCGCGAGCGCGCGCCGCACCGCCGCGTCGTCCAGGGCCCGTCCGTGCGCGCCGCCGTCCCCGTCCGCGCTCGCCAGCTGCCAGGCACCGAGCCCGGCCGCGCCCGTGCCGACGGCGACCCACACCGCGGTCACGACCGCGCTCCGCCACCTCATGAGAACCGTCCCATGGAACGAGCTTCGCGCATCCATTCCTAAGACGCGGTTAAGGCGCGGACAAGGAAAAGCCCCGCACCCCGCCCGCGGGCATCCCGGAGCAACTCCCTGGCTACGGTGGCCGCATGGCCCATCTGCTCGTTGTGGAGGACGATCCGGCGCTGCGCGGCGCCCTGGTGCGCGCACTGCGGGACAGGGGCCATGCCGTCGCGACGGCGCCGGACGGCATGGCAGGGCTCGACGCGGCGGTGACCAGCCCGCCCGACCTGGTCGTGCTGGACCTGGGGCTGCCGGACGTGGACGGCGGCCAGGTACTGCGGATGCTGCGGGCCGTCAGTGACGTGCCAGTGATCGTGGCGACGGCACGCGACGAGGAGCCGGAGATGGTCACGCTCCTGGAGAGCGGCGCGGACGACTACATCGTGAAGCCGTTCGGCGCGGCGCAACTGGACGCCCGGATCAAGGCGGTACTGCGCCGCCTGGGACCGCCCGAGGCGGAGGAACCGCTGCGGGTGGGCGGCCTCGTCGTGGACCCGGTGTCCCGCGAGGTCACCCTCGACGGCCGGCCCCTGGACCTCACGCCCCGCGAGTTCGACCTCCTCACCCACCTGGCCCGCCGGCCGGGCCAGGTGGTGTCCCGCCGCGAACTCCTCGCCGAGGTCTGGCAGCAGCCCTTGGGCGGCGCCGACAAGACGGTCGACGTCCATCTGTCATGGCTGAGAAGAAAGTTGGGGGAGACGGCTCAGACGCCGCGCTACCTGCACACGGTGCGAACGGTCGGCGTCAAGCTGACGGCACCGGAGGCCGGCCAGTGAGACGGCGGTTGCTGCTGCTCACCGGAGCCACCACCGCGCTCGTGCTGGCCGCACTGCTGGTGCCGCTCACCCTGCTCACCCGCAGCCACGCCGCGGACCGGGCGACCGCGGAGGCGACCGCGCGGGCACAGTGGGTGGCGGCCGCCGCCGGGCCCGCGCTCGCCGCGGGCGCGGGCGGCCGGGAGAGCGCCGAGCAGGCCGTGCAGAGTGTGAACGGGCCGGGGCTGCCGGGCATTTCGCTCGTGCTGGCGGACGGCACCGTCATCGGCGGGCGGGCCCGGGTGACGGACGCGGTGCGGCTCGCGCGGACCGGGCGGGCGTTCACATACGAGCCGCCGGACGGCGGGCGGGTCGTCCTCGTGCCGGTACAGGGGGCCGCCGACGGTACGGCTGTGGTTCAAGCGACGCTCGCCAGGGGGCAGTTGTACGACGGCGTCCTCACGTCCTGGCTCGTGCTGGCGGGTATCGGCGTCGGGCTCGTCCTGCTGGGGTTGCTGCTCGCCGACCGGCTGGGCGCGCGGCTCGTCGGCGCGACCCGCTCACTGGCCCGCACCGCGGACCGGTTGGCCGCCGGTGATCTGTCGGCGCGCGCCGAACCCGAGGGCCCGCCCGAACTCCGGCTGGTCGCCGGGCAGCTGAACCGGCTCGCCGCCCGCATCGACGACCTCCTCACCGCGGAACGCGAGAACGCCGCCGACCTCGCACACCGCCTCCGTACCCCTGTTGCCGCCCTCCGCCTGGACGCCGAGACCCTGCGCGATCCGGCCGAGGCCGAGCGCATCGCCTCGAGCGTGGCCGCGCTGCAACGCGGCGTCGACGACGTCATTCGTACGGCCCGGCGTCCCCTCCGGGAGGCCGCGCCCCGTGCCGACCTGGCCACCGTCGCACGGGAACGTGCCGCGTTCTGGCTGCCGTTGGCGGAGGACCAGGACCGTACGGTGGAGATCGGCACTCCCTCCGGGCCGCTGCCGGTCGCCGTCTCAGCCGACGAACTCGCCGCCGCCCTCGACGCATTGATCGGCAACGTCCTCGACCACACGCCCCAGGGCACCCCCTTCCGCGTCACGGCGCGCGCCACTCCCGAGGGACCGGAACTCCTCGTCGCGGACGAGGGTCCGGGCTTCCCCGGCGCCCACGCAACCGAGCGCGGCAGCAGCGGCGCGGGCTCCACCGGTCTGGGCCTGGACATCGCCCGCCGCACCGCGGAGGAGTCGGGTGGCCGCTTCCGTACGGAGAACGTCCCTGGAGCACAGGTGACGCTGACGTTCCCGACGGTCGGGGAGACGGAGTCGTCCGGGAGCGTGGACCGGAACGGGCCTGGGGACCGTAACGGGTGTGGGCCGTAAGGGGTCTGGGGACGACGACCGCTGAGCGGTCGTCCGCCTCGTCCGCCTCGTCGTCCGCCTCGGTCACCCCCGCGGAACCGCCTCCCGATCCCGCGGAAACACCGATCGCACCGCCCTCCCCCAGGCGTTCATCCCCAACTCCGGCCGCAGAACCGCCAATCCCGCGCTGTACTTCGTGAACCCGGCCGGCCGCAGGCCGTACCCGTGGAGAAGACGGTCCGCCTCCGTCAGGTGCCCCCGGGTCTTCGTCTCGACGAGGACGACCCCCTCCGAGGCGGCGGCCGTGCGGCCGGTCGCCGGGTCGCGGACCAGCAGCCCGGCGTCGCACGTCACCCGCTCCCCGCCGGCGGTGAACGTCACGCGCCGGTAGTCCGTCACCAGGGAGGGCACGAGACCGGACGGGGCCTCGATGCCGTACGAGCGCCTGAGAACGTCGGCCAGGAACCGGCCCCGCGTGCCATCCAGCGGCAGGTCACCGTCGGCCATCCGCTGCCGGTGCTTCACCGTCTCGCCACGCCCGCTCTTGAGTTTGATCTCGAACTGCCGCTCCCCGCTGTCCTGATAGACCCGCTCCCGCACCCGGAAACGCAGCCGCCGCTCCTGCCGGTGGTCGTGGAACGTACGCAGTCCAGGGGTGTCGTAATACGTGGAGCGGTACAGGAAGCGGCGCAGTCCGTCGATGGCCAGCACCCGGAAAGGGCCTCCCGCACGCCGCGGATCGGTCAGCCGCGCCGCGAAGTCCTCGAAGGCGGCGACGGGTACGACGTAGCTGTTGTCGTGCCGGGCCAGCAGCTCGGCGCGGGCGTTCAGCTCGGCCAGCGACACAGTGTGCGCGGCGAGCGCGGCCCGACCGAGGGCCAACTCGGCGGCGCTCAAAGCGTCAGCGCCAGTCCTACCGAGGCCTGCCGCACGGGCGCCTGCCGCACCGGCGCCTGTCGTACGACCGCCTGTCGCGCCGGCGCTCATCGCGCCGGCCCATTGACCGCCGTCGCGGTGACGGCTACCCGCGCGCAGTTCCCGGCAGCGGCCGGCTCCCACGCGATGTCCGCCGCCCCATCGGACCCCGGCCGCCCCGGCCGCGCCTGCGGCTCCCGGTACCTCACGTCCACGACCATCAGGTCACGCACGTAGTCCACCTCCTGGACCGTCCATCGAAGCGGCTCCCCGAGCCGCCGTGCGAGGTCGGCGCGGAGCGCGCCCGTGTCGCGATGCACCACGTCGAGCGTGACGACGGCGCGGCGCTCCCGCGCGTACAGCCGGGGATGGTCGGCGACGTACATGACGAGCAGCAGGATGCCCGCGAGGCCCGCGGCCACGCCGAGGCCCAGCCCGGGCAGCCCGCACAGCAAGCCGAGGACCAGGGTCGTGAAGTAGTACGCGACCTCCTGGTGCTGCACCGCGTCCGACCGGAGCCGGACGATCGACAACACCCCGAACAGCCCGAAGCCGAGCGCAAGTCCGCCGTCGTTGCCCACGCTGCCGAGCGCGGCGACGACCGCGAACAGCGCCACGTTCAGCGCGACGTACGCCGGCACCAGCTCCCGTCGGCGGTGCCGTGGATGGAAGACGCCGAATGTCAGCAGCGTGACGGCCAGGAGATCGAGGCCGAGGTGGGTGGCGATCAGTCCGAGATTCTCTGTGCTGTCCATGCCGACGACGCTAGGGAGCGAGCGGTTAAGCGGACCGCCGACGAAGGTTAAGGAGCACCTGCACTTGACAGCATGCTGCTTATTTGACAGCATACTGACATCGACGGAACGAGCCCCAACCAAACAACACCGGCAGTTTCGGCTTACGGCGCATGCCAGGAGGCAAGACCATGACCAGCTCGACACCCCGCAAGCCCGTCCACCTCGCCGTCTACGACACCTTCGCCGACTGGGAGACCGGTCATGCGACCGCGTATCTCGCGCGTGCCGGGTACGAGGTCCGTACGGTGGGCCCCGACCGTGAGCTCGTGAAGACCATCGGCGGCGTACGCATCCAGCCGGATCTCGTCCTCTCCGACCTTCGCCCCGAGGACAGCTCCCTGCTGATCCTCACCGGCGCCGGTCTCTGGGAGACGGGCGACGAGCTCGTGCCCTTCGCGCGCATGGCGCGCGCCTTCCTCGACGCTGGCGTCCCCGTCGCCGCGATCTGCGGGGCGACGGCCGGGCTGGCCCGAGAGGGCCTGCTCGACGACCGCAAGCACACCAGCGCCGTGTCCTTCTATCTGGCCGCCACCGGATACAAGGGCGGCGAGCGGTACGTCGACGCCGACGCCGTGACCGACGGGAAGCTGATCACCGCCGGGCCCACCGAACCCGTCGCCTTCGCCCGCGAGGTGTTCCGGCTGCTCGGCGTGTACGAGGGTGACGTGCTGGACGCCTGGTACCGGCTGTTCCACGACTCGGACCCGGAGGCGTACGCCGTCCTCGAGGCGGCCGGTCAGTGAGCCGCGAGCGTCAGGATCTGCTCAGCCGCAGCGCCCTCGGCGTCTTCCGGCTCAACGGTCAATTCCTGTCCGTGGCAGAGGAGTTGGCCCGGCCCGCCGGACTGACCGCCGCCTGGTGGCAGGTCCTCGGAGCCGTACTGACCGAACCTCTCCCCGTCTCCGGGATCGCCCGCGCGATGGGTATCACCCGGCAGAGCGTGCAACGGATCGCCGACCTCCTCGTGGAGCGAGGCCTCGCCGAGTACGCACCCAACCCCGCCCACCGCCGCGCCAAGCTGCTCACTCCGACCGAGGACGGCCGCGCCGCCATAGCGAAGATCCACCCCGGCCACGCGGCCCTCGCCGACCGCCTCGCGGACGTCCTCACGGACGAAGGCTTCGCCGAGACCGTACGTGTGTTGGAACGCCTGTCACAGGCGCTCGACCAGGTCTCGTCGCCTGCGTCGGCTGTTACGGACCTGTAGAGACCGCCCGACGTTCTTACCCGTATGTCCGCACTATCCTCACCTCTGTCGCACACGCAGGGGAGGGGCGCCGGCCATGGAGAAGCTGGGACAGGGGGAGCCGATGGGCATCCCCCAGGCCGGAGGCGGGGGACGGATCGGCGCTTACCGGCTGCTGGCGCGGCTGGGGTCAGGCGGGATGGGGAACGTGTATCTGGCGCGTTCCGACCGCGGCCGGACCGTCGCCGTGAAGCTGGTGCGACAGGAGCTCGCCCAGCAGGAGGAGTTCCGGGCGCGGTTCCGGCAGGAGGTGCGGAACGCGCGGCGGGTCGGGGGGTACTGGACCGCACCCGTCCTCGACGCCGACACGGAGGCCGCGATTCCGTGGGTCGCGACCGGCTATGTCGCCGGGCCCTCCCTCCAGACCGTCGTCGGGCACGACCATGGCGCGCTGCCCGAGCGTTCCGTACGCATCCTCGCGGCCGGACTCGCCCACGCGCTCAAGGACATTCACGCCGCCGGGATCATCCATCGCGACCTCAAGCCCTCGAACGTGCTCGTCACGATCGACGGCCCCCGCGTCATCGACTTCGGCATCGCGCGCGCCCTGGAGACGGTGACCGACGGGGGACTGACGCGTACCGGCGCGCTCGTCGGCTCGCCCGGGTTCATGGCCCCCGAACAGGTGCGCGGCGACCGGATCACACCGGCCTGCGACGTCTTCTGCCTGGGTTCCATCCTCGCGTACGCGGCTACCGGCGACCTTCCCTTCGGCGCGGCCAACAGCGGGGTGCACGCCCTGATGTTCCGCATCGCGCAGGAGGAACCGGACCTGGAGCGGCTGCCGGAGGGCCTCGCCGATCTCGTACGGCTCTGTCTGCGCAAGGACCCGGCCGCCCGCCCGAGCCTCGACGACATCCTGGAACGCACCGGCGCGGAGGACACCGTCGCCGAAGGCCGCAGCCGCGACCCCTGGCTGCCGAGCATGCTGGTGGCCCAACTGGGGCGTCATGCCGTGCAGTTGCTGGACACCGAGAACCCGGAGGGCCCGGAGGACACGGAGAATCCGGAGATTCCGGGGCTTCCGCGGGAGGCGGCCGAGGCCGCCGCGGGTGCCGGGGAGGCGGGGCCGGCCGGTCCGGCGGGTTCCGCGGGAGGTGCCGCGGGTCCGGCCGCCGTGAACGTCGCCAAGCCCCACGCCCGCACCCCCGAGCACGCCCCCATGCCCGAAGCCTCCCGCGAACACGCCCCCGCCTCCGACGACTCCGCCCCGCCCCCGCCGGGCGCGCCGGGCCGCGCCCCGCTGGATCACCTGCCCACGGCGCTGGGCGGCTCGGGCCCGACGACTGCGCCGCCCCATCCGCCGGGCCCGGCCTACGGCTATCCGCACCAGCACCCGCAGCCCGCCGGGTACGGCTACCCGCAGCAGCCCGGCACCTGGGGTGCGACGCCGGCGTACGCGCCCGCGCCGGGCTCGACTCCCCCGTACGGGCCTGCGTACGGGCCGGGAGCCGACGCCCCGCAGCAACCACCCCAGCGAAGCGGTCGTTCCACCGCCTTCCTGATCGTGGTGGCCCTGGTTGTCGCGCTCGCCGCGGGAGGCTCGGTCTACGCGCTGATGAGCGGCGGCGGGGACAACCATCGCGCGGGCGGCGACCCCACAGCATCACCGACGACGAGCGCACCCACGACGGCGGACCCGACCAACCAGGGCCCGGCCCCGGATCCGACCGCCCAGCCGTCGAAGACCGCGGAGGAAACCCCGGCAGGCGGCTCGATCCCCACCGAGTACCTCGGCAGCTGGACGGCGGTATTCGACACCGGCGACGGGAGCAACACCCGTCGGCTCACCATCCAGCAGGGCGGGGTGGGCGACATCGTGCTCTCGCTCACGGCGGACGGCCCGGAAGGGGCGAACGGCGAGGGTACGTACCACTGCGTGTTCCAGGCGGAACTGGCCGAGCCCCCGACCGCCGGCGGCCCGCTCCGTATCGGCCCCTCCACGGTCACCGTCGGCGAACCGCCCACCTCCTGCACCCCGGGCGAGGCCACGGAGCTGACCATCCTCCCGGACGGCAGCCTGCGCCGTGTGAACACGGCGGGCAGCGGCGAGCTGACGTACAACAAGGCGGACTGAGCGGCGAGTTGACGTACACAACTGCGTGAAGTGGCTGAACTGCCGCTGAACTTCCGCTGTCGTGTCCGTAATGTCCCCATCGAGGGTCGTACCTTGATCCCGCAGCAGGCGCCCGCCGCGTAGTGCTCGGGGGAGTGGCTCACGTGCAGGATTGGCTGAGCGCGGAGAACGTCATCGCGCTGACGACGGCAGTGGTCGGTGTCGTGGCGTCCGCCGTGATGGTCTGGTACGAACGCCGGGTACCGCGCCGCAAGCGGATCGGCTACCGCGTGCAGATGGACAACCCCATCGGCCACGATGTGCGTTCGGGCCGCGCGAACGTACGGCTCGGGCTGTTCGACGAGGCCCCGGACATGTCGGATGCGACGCTGGTGCTGCTGCGTGTCGAGAACGACGGCTCGCAGAGCATCGCCGACAGCGACTACACCGGGCGCGAACGGCACGGTCTCACCGCGGTGTTCAGCGACCGGGTGATCCGAGGTGTGTCGGTCACGCAGCCGGCCGGCACCGACCACCTCATGGACCACTTCACCCCGGCCGCGGGTTTCGGCTACCAGGACGGCGTCCTGCGCATCCCTCGCGTCCCGCTCAACCGCGGCGAGCACTTCAAGATGCTCGTGCTGCTGTCGGGCGGGGACGTCGGCTGCGGCATACGGCTCATCGGCGGCATCCGCGACGGCGAGGTGCACCCCAACCGCAGTGCGACACCGGACGAGCAGCCGCCGCTGTTCAGCCGTGCGGCCCGGCTGATCACCGTGCTGCTCACGCTCTGCGTGATCGCCCTGGCCACGATCATCGTCGCCCGGGACGACACCCCGCCGCCGATCGAATGCGAGACGGGCAAGCTGACGCTCACCGGGTCGACGGCGTTCAAGCCCGTGCTGGAGGACCTGGAGGACGAGTACGAGAAGGACTGCGAGGGCGCCGACATCACCGTGGACGCGCGCGGCAGTACGGCCGGGGTCAACGAACTCGCCGCTCTGGGCGCCCAGTCGAAGGGTTCGCCCGCCGTCATCGCCTTCTCCGACGGCCCCAAGACCATCGACGATCCCGAACTGACCGGAAACCGGATCGCGTTGTCCCTCTTCACCCTGGTCGTCAACGACGGCATCAGGCCGAGCGGGGGCCTGACCCTGGACGACGTACGCCGTATCTACCGCGGCGAGGTCACACGCTGGCGGCAGCTCGACGCACGGCTCCCCGACCTTCCCGTCGTCCTCGTCAGCCGCGACGCCGACTCCGGTACCCGGCAGATGTTCCAGCGGGAGGTGCTGGACAGCTGGGAGCGGGTGCCCAGCACCTCGCTGGACTGCCGCAGCAAGGACGACGCGTCCTCCCCCGTCACGCGCTGCGAACTCGACTCCACGCAGCAGGTGCTGGACACGGTCGCCGAGACCCCCGGGGCCATCGGCTACAGCGAGCTCAGCCAGGCCACCGAGCGGCGAGGCCTGCGCCGGCTCGCCATCGACGGCCACCAGTCCTCCGTCGAGAACCTGGAGAAGGGCGAGAACGCCTACCCGTACTACGGCCTCGAGTACGCCTACACCTACGGCCGCCCCTCCGCGAGCTCCCTCACCGACAGCTTCCTCGCCTATGTGCGGCGGGGCACCGCCCAGAGCGTGATCCGCGGCCATGGGCACGTGCCGTGCGAGACGGTGACCGGGGCCAAGCTCTGCGACGAGAAGGCCAGGAGCGACGAGGCCGGCTGAACTCCGGGCACCCTTGCCCCTGCTGGGCGCGTGCAGAACGATGGCAAGTCACGTGTTCCCTCACCCGTGCACCCCCGTACATCCGTGTTCCGGGAGGACCCATGCGCCCCAGCAGAAGAAACGTCCTGGCCGCGGCGTCGGCAGCCGTGGCGGTGTCCGCCGACGCGGTCACCGCGCAGGCCAAGGGCATTGAGCCCACCGGTGCGCGTCCTCCCGCCACCGCCCAGCCACCTTCCCGCGAACTCCGCGCCCTGTTACAGGAGATCGACCCCGACCGCATCGAGGCGACCGTCCGCAAACTCGCCTCCTTCGGCACGCGGCACACGCTCTCCTCCCAGGACGACCCCAAGCGCGGCATAGGCGCGGCCCGCGACTGGATCCTCGCGGAGATGAAGTCGTACGCGAAGGCCTCCGGCGGCCGGATGACGGCCGAACTCCAGTCGTACGTCCAGCAGCCGGCGAACCGTATCCCCGTGGCCACCCGCATCACGAACGTGGTCGCGACCCTGCGCGGTTCGGTCACACCGGACCGTATCTACGTGGTCTCGGGCCATTACGACTCCCGATGCAGCGACCCCATGGACGCCACGTCGGACGCCCCGGGCGCGGACGACGACGCCTCGGGGGTGGCGGTCGCCATGGAACTGGCCCGAGTGATGGCGGGGCTCCCCCAGCCTTCGGCCGGGGGGACCCCCATCTCGCTGCGCTCGCCGGCCGCGACGATCGTGTTCGCGGCGGTGGCGGGGGAGGAGCAGGGACTGTACGGGGCGGCGCACATGGCGCAGCGGTTCCGGTCGGCCGACGCGGACGTCCAGGGCATGTTCACCAACGACATCGTGGGCAGCTCGACGGCAGACGACGGCACGAAGGATCCGTACACGATCCGCCTCTTCGCCGAGGGCGTCCCCACCTCGGAAACGCCCGAACAGGCCGACACCCGCCGCTCCGTGGGCGGCGAGAACGACTCCGCCACCCGTCAGCTGGCCCGCTTCGTGAGGGACACGGCGGACAACTCCGCGACCGGCATGAACGTACGCGTCATCTACCGTCGCGACCGCTACCGCCGCGGCGGCGACCACATCCCGTTCCTCGAACGCGCCTATCCCGCCGCCCGTTTCACCGAGCCGGCGGAGGACTACGCGCACCAGCACCAGGATGTACGGGTCGAGAACGGCAAGCAGTACGGGGACCTGCCGGAGTTCTGCGACTTCGCCTTTATCGCCCGCGTGGCGCGCGTCAACGCGGCCGCCCTGTGGAGCCTGGCCCAGGCTCCCGGCACACCGCGGGGTGTCAAGATCCTCACCGCCGCGCTCACGAACTCCACCGAGCTGACCTGGACGCGCGGCCCCGAGCCCGACCTCGCGGGCTACGAGGTGGTGTGGCGCGAGACCACGGAGTCCGACTGGACGCACGTGATACGGGTCGGCGACGTGACGAAACACAAGGTCGACCTGTCGAAGGACAACGTGTTCTTCGGGGTTCGGGCGGTGAGCAGGGCGGGGTATCGGAGCCCGGTGGCGTTCCCGGATCCGCAGGCGTAGCCGTCACCGAGCCTCCGGCGGCCGCTGCCGAGGCATGTTCGGCCGCGCCCCCGGAGTGAGCGGCGCCCGCCCGCCCGAACCCGAGTCCGGCCGCGAAGCCCCGGACACAGAGGACTGCAAGCCCAGCGGAGCGGACCCGGTACGGAACTCCACCATCCAGTCCGCAGTCTCCGCCCGCACCAGCTCCGTAACATCCTCGGAGAACCGCCGCAACACCCCGAGGCACCGCTCGGCGGCATCCGCAGCCGTCCCCTCCGTAGGCCCGAGAACCTCCCGCACACACTCCGACGTCCAGTCGAACTGCAGCGCCTGAAGCCGCCGCTGCACGGCCTGCGCCGTGGCCACATCCCTTATCCACCCGGACGTGACCCCGAAGAAACGGTCCACTGCCACACACGCGACCCCGCCCAGGAGCGCCAGATAACCCCAGGGAGCCACACCGCCCGCCACCCCCGTGAGGTCGAGCACCGGCAACGCCGCTCCGGCCACCGCGCCCACAGCCGTACCGGCCCGAAGCACCCGGGCGCCCCGTCGCTTCCACCCCCGCCCGGCGAGATACCAGGAGGCCGTGGCGAGTGCCCCCGCCTCCACCCACCGGTACAGCTCATGGAGCCGTTCAGCCGGCTCCGCCCAGTCACCGACCGGAAACGGCCGCCCCATCAGATCACCGGGCGTCGGCGCACCGGGCAGAACACCTCTCCCATATCCGTCAGCAACACCGTCCCCCCGCCCGTCACCCCGACCGTCCTGGGCCGACCCCTCGGGCTGCATCTCCGGCTGGCTCACCGACGCTCCCTCATCATTACGTTGCGTGACGGTACCGTGGCGCAAGGGTGCCGCAAGCTGCTGAAGCGCCCAACCCTTACTACCTCCCAATGGGTGGCGATGGCCCCGGTATCGGGGGTTTTACGCTCGGACGTGGTCCTTGATCAGGTATAGGCAATCGCCTTGCGTCACTCGAAAGAGTGCTGGAGCGATGCCGCTGTAGACCACGTAGGCTCATGCCCAGACGGGGAAACGCCCGCGCGGGCGGAAGACCCCTGCCCGGACAGCCGTACGAAACCAGGAGCTGATCGTGATTCCCGGTGGTGGCCAGCCCAATATGCAGCAGCTGCTCCAGCAGGCCCAGAAGATGCAACAGGACCTCGCGAACGCGCAGGAGGAGCTGGCGCGCACCGAGGTCGACGGTCAGGCGGGCGGCGGCCTGGTGAAGGCCACCGTGACGGGCTCCGGCGAGCTGCGCGCCCTCAAGATCGACCCGAAGGCCGTGGACCCGGAGGACACCGAGACCCTCGCCGACCTGATCGTCGCGGCGGTCCAGGCGGCCAACGAGAACGCGCAGGCGCTCCAGCAGGAGAAGCTCGGCCCGCTGGCCCAGGGACTGGGTGGCGGCAGCGGCATCCCCGGCCTGCCGTTCTAAGTCAATCCGGCCGTCTCTTCTAAGAAGGCCGGACGCCAACTACCGTACGTACCAAGAAAGCAAGCGCGACTACGGTACGTACCGAGAGAGCGTAAACAGGAAGGCAATCCGTTGTACGAAGGCGTGGTTCAGGACCTCATCGACGAACTGGGGCGGCTCCCCGGCGTCGGTCCCAAGAGCGCGCAGCGGATCGCCTTCCACATCCTGCAGGCGGAGCCGACGGACGTGCGGCGTCTCGCGCAGGCCCTCCTCGAAGTGAAGGCCAAGGTCCGCTTCTGCGCCACCTGTGGGAACGTCGCGCAGGAGGAGCTGTGCAACATCTGCCGCGATACGCGCCGCGACCTCACCGTCATCTGCGTGGTGGAGGAGCCGAAGGATGTCGTGGCGATCGAGCGGACGCGAGAGTTCCGGGGCAAGTACCACGTGCTCGGCGGCGCGATCAGCCCGATCGAGGGCATCGGCCCGGACGACCTGCGGATAAGAGAACTCCTGGCCCGCCTGGCGGACGGCACGGTCACGGAGCTGATCCTGGCCACGGACCCGAACCTGGAGGGCGAGGCGACGGCCACATATCTCGCCCGCATGATCAAGCCCATGGGCCTCAAGGTCACCCGCCTGGCCAGCGGTCTGCCGGTCGGCGGTGACCTCGAGTATGCCGATGAGGTCACCCTGGGCCGCGCCTTCGAGGGAAGGCGGCTCCTGGATGTCTGAACGTTTTTTGCTCATGAGGAAGGTCGGCTTCTAGATGTCTGACGCCACGCTGCACGAGACCGCTCAGGACCCGGGTGACTTCGCGGTCCAGATCGCGGACCAGATCGAGAGTTTTCTCGTCGCGGTCACCGAGGTGGCCAAGGGCGACGAGCCGGACTCGGCCGTGCCCTTCCTTCTCCTCGAGGTCTCCCAGCTGATGCTGGCGGGCGGCCGCCTGGGCGCCCACGAGGACATCCTTCCCGAGGAGCGTTACGAGCCCGACCTCGGCCCCGAGCCGGACGTGGACGAACTCCGCGAGCGCCTGGCGGCGCTTCTCGACCCGATCGACGTCTACTCCGAGGTCTTCGACCCGTACGAGCACCGCAAGGGCCGGGTCCCCGCCCGTATCTCCGACGACCTGGCCGACGTCATCACCGACCTCCGCCACGGCATGGCCCACTACCGCGCGGGCCGCACCACGGAAGCCCTGTGGTGGTGGCAGTTCTCCTACTTCTCCAACTGGGGCTCCACAGCCTCCGCCACCCTCCGAGCCCTCCAGTCCCTGGTGGCCCACGTTCGCCTGAACCAGCCCCTGGAAGAACTCGACGGCCTCGACACCGACCAGGACCTCAGCGAGGACGCCCTGGAGGAGGAGGCCGGCAAGGTCATGGCGGAGGAACTGGCGGGGCCGCTGGGGTTGCGGGAGGTCAAGTAGC
The DNA here is from genome assembly GCF_043198355.1 of Streptomyces sp. NPDC048825. Classification (NCBI taxonomy): domain Bacteria; kingdom Bacillati; phylum Actinomycetota; class Actinomycetes; order Kitasatosporales; family Streptomycetaceae; genus Streptomyces; species Streptomyces sp. NPDC048825. The sequence goes on along the minus strand of NZ_JBICUR010000002.1, from coordinate 476,609 downwards.
GCGGTGAGCCAGTGCAGCAGCTGGCTGAGGTCAAGCGCCGGATGCGGGAGTAACAGAGCAGGGCTGACCCTGCCCAGGAGGAACTCGCGGTATGGCCGACGCCTCTGATGACGTCGTTCCGCTGGCCGGAGGCCGTCTCACCAAGGGTGTCGTCCGCGTCGCCGACACTGTCCGCAGACCGGCTTCGGCGGCTTCGCCGTTCGTTGCCGCGTTGCTCGGCTTGTTGGAGAACCGAGGGTTCGCGGGAGCGCCGCGCTATCTGGGCCGGGACGAAGCGGGGCGGGACACGTTCAGCTATCTTCCGGGCTGGGTTCCGCCCAAGCTCCAGCAGTGGACCGACGGGCAGGTCGCCGCAGTCGGCGCCCTGGTGCGTGCCATGCACGACGCAACCCGTCGCAGCGGCCTCGCAGGGCCGCACCAGGTCGTGTGCCACCACGATCTGGGACCCAACAACACCGTCTTCCAGAACGAGACACCGGTCGCCTTCATCGACTTCGACACGGCCGCGCCAGGCAGCCCGCTGGAGGATCTCGGCTATGCGGCCTGGCTGTGGTGCGTTTCGTCCAAAGCTCAGGCGCCACCGGTCGCTGTCCAGGCCGCGCAGGTGCGTGTGCTGGCTGACGCCTATGGCCTGGTCGGCCCGGAGCGGGGTGTACTCGTCGATGCGGTGCTGGAACGCCAGGCCCGCAATGCTCGCTTCTGGGCGGAGGCACAGGTCAATCCGGGGGCCGTTGAGGCCACTTGCCGACAGATCGCCGACCGCATCGCCTGGTCTCGGCGCGAGCACGCGTACACCACAGCCAATCGCGAGGTCTTCGAGGCTGCCCTCACATAGCAATGAGCAGTTGCCGCAGGCGCTCCGCCGTCATGTTCCGCGAGGGCCGAGCACCGCCCGCAGCCGCACCGCCTCCACGTAAGGCGCCGTGACCGTCGGCTCGCTGTACCACTGCAACGGCCAGGTGTTCCCGTCCAGCGCCGGGACCCCGATGTATGTGACCGTACGGCTCCCGGCCCCGCTGCCGAACCGCTGCACGCCCAGCGGCCACTCACACGTCCGCGCGGCCCCCGGTGCCAGCAGGAAGTACATCCACCGGAACCCGACCGCCTCGCAGACAACGGGCCCCGCGTCGCCGTCGGCCGCCTCGATGAGTTCGGCGGCGACCTGTTCTCCTCGTACGCCCTGGATGCGGATCGCGTCGAAGTGGACGCCGGATACGCGGAGTTGGTGGCCGGCGAGGGGGACCCACTCGGGTTGGTAGTGAGGGATTGCGTTCGTCATGGTCACACGATGGCGAGCACCCGGATACGCTCGGTAGTGACTGAGGGGATACACGCCGGGGTGTATCAGTCGGAGGTGCCGCAGTGTCAGTCCAGTACCACTCCGTTACGCCGTCGCCGATCAACTGGCGTTACAGCGGCAACCAGTTGAAGCGGTGGCGTATCAAGGCGAACGTCAGCCGAGAGGAGTTGGGCGCCGCCGCCAACTACTCGCCGGACACGATCAAGTCCATGGAGCAGGGCGTACGGATGCCGACGCCGCGTGTGCTCGACGCGGCGGACGAGCTGTGCCGGGCGGAGGGCTTACTGAGTGCGGCGAAGGACTACTTGCAGAAGGAGAAGTTCCCGGCGCGTTCCCAGGACTACATGGGGCTGGAGCGAGAGGCGGCCATCATCGGGTGGTACGAACTCGTGCTCATCCCAGGCCTGTTGCAGATGAATGCGTACGCACGACGGCTGATCGGCGATCACTACCCGCCGCTTGACGAGGAGACCGTGAACGAGCGGGTGGAGGCGCGGACGGAGCGCCGCGAGTTGCTCAGCCGCAAGCCGCTGGTGGTGTGCAACTTCGTCTTGTACGAGGCGGCCCTGCGCGGCCCGCACGTGGACAAGGAGCAGTTGCTCGACTTGCTTGAGGTAGGGCAGATGTCCACCGTCTCGATTCAGGTGCTGCCCTTCGATCGCGCTGTACCTGCGGCACTGCTGGGGCCCATGGTGTTGCTTGAGACCCGTGACCATGAACGATTCGCCTTCGACGAAGGGCAGTTCGCGAGCAATCTGTCCTTTGATCCAGCTGTGGTCAGCTCGCAGGCCGAGCGGCTTAGCATGATCCGCGCAGTGGCCCTCAGCCCGGCTGAGTCGGTCAGATCCATCGAGCGGATGGCAGAAGAGCTATGAGCGAGCAGCTGAAGTGGTTCAAGTCGAGCTACAGCAACTCCGAAGGCGGGGCCTGCGTCGAGGTGGCCACCAGTCCCACCATCGTCCACATACGCGACTCCAAGCTGAGCGACAGCCCGGAACTCACCGTCCCCGCCCCCGCCTGGAAGGCCTTCGTTTCCGCAGTTCAGCCCGGAGCTTGAGCTCCGAGACCCGAGCCCTTCCCCTGGGTTCTGGGTTTGGTGAAAGTCAACCCAACCAACCAAGTCTGTACGTGAGTTGAGGGCGCGTAACTCGTAAGAGTGACGTTCCGTGATCGGCTTGCACCTGAACGTAAAGTCACTCTAGGTTCGCGGCAAAAGATCGGCCCCGGTCGGTGCGCCAACACCGGCTCCGGGGCCTGGCCCTACGGATCGAAGAGGACTCGATCGTGGCTTACGCCCACCCTAGCCCTGCCCTGCCGCGCCCCACCCACCCCATGGCCAAAACGGGCTACGGAAAGCGCGCCGTGGGTGACGAATCCCCGCACGCGGACGCGGACTTCGCGCATCTGTGCCCCCGAGACGCCGAGTTCGCCATCTTCATCGACCACCTCGACGACGGCCACGCCATGGGCCACAAGGTGATCGCGGCGGAGCACCCCCGCTATGGCCAGCAGGCATCCCGTACGTCCCTCAGGAGCCTCACCGAGTTCGGCCACCTCCGCTGGATCAAGGAACACATCACCGTCGAGGACAATTCGATGCGATGGGTGACGCGGACGTACTGGTCGCGTACGCCCAGGTCACTGGAGTGGTGGGCCGAGTTCGCGCGAGAGCGCCACGGCAGGGACGTAACGCAGAACTACCAGCCGGGCCTGGCCCGAACAGAGTCGCCCGCGCCGGATCCAACCCCCGCTTCGGACGCGCCTCCGACAGCGGATGCCGAGCCGACTCCGGAGGCAGAACCGGCCCCCGAGCCCAGTGCCGCATACCTCGCACTCGCTCAACTCCGCGTCACGGACCCTCGTATGGCCCTCTCCGAAGCCGAGTGCCGGGCGCTCGAACCCCGCGCCGCCGAGTGGCTGGCACGAGGCGCAACCCCGGCCGACATCGCCCGCGCACTGACCGGTGGGCTGCCGCCCACCGTCACGAACCCGGGCGGACTCGCCCGTACCCGATTGGAGAACAAGATGCCTCCGAAGAAGAACGAGACCGCCGAGTCCGGCCCCGGCCGCCCCCTCCGTGCCCGTGTGACCCGCGTGATCATGGCGTGCGCCACCTGCGACGCGGACGAGCGGACGGCGAAGATCATCCGTGGCGTGTGCGAGGACTGTCGCGCGGAGGAGGCGGAGCTGGGGATGACGCCGGAGGACGTCAAGAAGGGCTTCGAGGAGATCGCCCACATGGGCACCGCGACCGCTCGTCTCCTCAAGCTGAAGCTGGAACGGCGTACGGGCGGACCCGTGCCCGACACCTTCCGCCCCGTGCCCATCGAGGACCGCGTCCACTACCACTACCGCGACAACCGCGACCGCATCGCGAACGGCCTCCCGCCGAGGCGGTGGAAGCCGTGACGGTCGAGAACGGGCACTTGGCTCTGCGCTCGACGCCGGCCTGATCGCCCGTCTGCCGGACTACGCACGGGCGGATCGGCGCCCCGTCGACGCCGTGGCGGCGGATGCAGTCGAGGAGTACCTCGGTGCCCATCCGAACCACGAGCAACTACGCGCCGCCGGGCTCGCGGCCATGCGGGAGTACGAGGCGGAGTACCGGCCCTCCACCGAAGAGGAGCTCGCGGCCGCAGATGTCCGGATCGATCGGCCCACGAGGCCCGGAGGCGACGACGAACACGGCGGCGAAGCTCTCGAGGGAGGTCCGCCGGATGGGAGGGACGTATGAGCGTGCAGGACGTGCCGGTCAGGGCACCATGGAGTCGAGGAGGCGACGCCATGACCCCCAGGACCGACCAAGACCGGCCGCAGATGTCTGTCGAGGAGTTCGAGCAGTTGGAACGCCATGCCCCCGAGACTGTGCGGCTGGAGTTCATCAATGGAAAGGTCCAGGTCAAGCCGGTGCCCGACGGCAACCACAGTGAGATCTACATGTGGCTCCTGGAACGGTGCATGCAGCTGCGCCCCGACCTCCGGCTCTACCCTGAGCGTGGCCTCAAGACCGAGGCCTACCGTAAGGGGCGTGCCCGCGCCGACGGGATCTTGGTCCCCAAGGGCAGTCTCAAGGGGCATGGCGAGTGGTCGAGCGCGGAGACGGTGCTGATGGCCGTGGAGGTCACGTCGTACGACTCCGACACCAACCGGCGTGACCGCATCGAGAAGCCCGATGGCTACGCGGCCGCAGGCATCCCCGTCTATCTCCTCATCGACCGCGACGACTGCTCGGTCGTCGTGTTCTCGCAGCCCGAGGACGGCCGCTACCGACGAGAGGAGAAGTTGCCCTTCGGCGCGGCCGTCGACTTCCCGGCGCCTGTGGACATCACCCTGGACACCGAGCCTCTCAAGGAGTTCGTGGACTGAGCGAGCCGGCGTGCAAGACCGTTACAGCCCCCAGAGTCCCTTCCCCAAAGTCGTGAGCCCGCCGCCCAGCGCCAGCAGCAGCACCAACCCCCGGGCCCGTTTCTCCGGAACCCGAGGGGCGAGCGCTCTCCCGATGGCGGCTCCGGTGACCATTCCGGTCGCGGCCAACAGCCAAAGGGGCGGGCTGAGTTGGGGCATCCCGTTGGCGGCGACGGAGAACGCGTTCACCAGCACTCCGTAAAAGAACGCGTTCGGCACGAACTCCCGTACGGGCCAGCCCGCGTTGACCGCGTACAGGGAGACCGGCGGCCCACCGACGCCCGCCGCCGAGTTCATGAACCCGCCCAGTGCCCCCGCGGTCACCGCGCCCCCGCTCCCGCGCAGGGCGGCCACTCGGGCGCCGCGCATGACCAGCAGCACGGCCACTGTCACCAGCGTCCCCATGAAGGCGAGCAGGACAGGCTCGGGCAGTCGCCGGGCCACCCAGGTCCCGGCCGGCACGGTGCACGCCGCCGCGGCGCACAGCGGCACCATCGCCCGCAGCCGCACCTGCCGCCACCCACCCGCGAGACCGGCGAGACAGATGACCCCACCGGCACAGTTGGCCAGCACGACGCCTTCGGTCGGGCCGAGTACGAGCACGAGGGCGGGTACGGCGACCAGCGCGAAGCCCATTCCCGTGAGCCACTGAACGGAGGACCCGAGCAGGATGATGCAGCCCAGCATCAACTCGCCCGCCCAGCCGCCCGCCCACCCACCCGTCACAGGGCCGCATTCTCCCTGTGGTGTAGCCCGCTGCACCACAGGTCCGGGAGGGCACTCCCTCGTGGTGGTCGGCGGAGAACGGGACCGTTGACCTCGCAAGCCAAGCGCAAGTGCAAGGTCAACGGCTTCCCGCCCGGGAAGACCCGGCTCTCCCGATCCGAGAAGGAAACATGAAGTCGCTGCTCTCCTCCAAGCCCGCCCTCTGGTTCCTCTTCCTGTTCAACCTCGCCGTCGCCGCGGTCGCCCCGTTCGTCGTCGAGGGCACGCAGGGCCTCATGACCAGCGTCGGCATGGGTGTCGTATCGCTCGGTGCGGGCGTCAGTCTGGTGCGGGGGCGGGGCGAGACGGCGGACGCCCGGTGACATGAAACGGGCGGTGTCTATGCGTGATCAAAGTGTCACGCGGCGGGAATTGGATGATCCCTGTCCGGCCCCTGCACGTCTGCTGGATCAGCCCTAACCAGCGCCACGCGAGTCTGGAGTCACTCCCGCCGCAGAGGTAGCGGAAAGGGAGCAACTCACCTAGACCGCACTGGAGTTGCGATGACCCGCAAGACCCGCATACGCGCCGCCCTCGTCACCGCCACCGCCCTCGTCTCCGTCGCCACGGTGACCGTGGGGATCAGCGCGGCCACGCCCGAGAAGGCCGCCAAGCCTTCGAAGAAGGAGGTCGCCGCCCTCTTCGACGTATGGAACGCGACCCTGCAGACCGGCGATGCCGAGAAGGTGGCGGACCAGTATGCGAAGGACGCGGTCCTCCTGCCCACGGTCTCGAACAAGGTCAGAACCGACCGCGCCGGAATCGTCGACTACTTCGAGCACTTCCTGCAAAACAAGCCGGCCGGCAAGAAGGTCCAGACGATCGTCAACGTCCTGGACTCGAACTCCGCCATCGACACCGGCGTGTACGAGTTCACGCTCACCGACCACGAGACCGGCGAGAAGCGTGTCGTCGAGGCCCGCTACACGTACGAGTACGAGAAGCGCGACGGCAAGTGGAAGATCGTCAACCACCACTCCTCTGCGATGCCCGAAGGCTGATCGCCACGCACAGCCCACGCCCGGGCGCGTCCTCCAGCTCAACGGTCCCGCCGTCGTCCGTCACCAGTTGTCTGACGACGGCGAGGCCGAGGCCGGAGCCGGACCGCCCGGTGAGGCCCTGACCGCGCCAGAAGCGGTCGAAGGCGCGGGACTTCTCGGCCTCGGACATACCGGGGCCCTGGTCCAGCACCTTCAGCACCACCTGGTCGCCCTTGGACTCCACCTTGACGGTGATCGCCGCGCCGTCCGGTGAGACCTCCAGGGCATTGGAAAGCACGTTGTCCAGGACCTGGTCCAGATGACCGGGACTGGCCAACACAAGAAGCCGGCCGTCGGCACTCCCCCTGAGCGCGATGGACACTCCGCGCTCGTCGGCGGCCGGCCGCCACACCGCCAGCCGCTCCTCCAGCACGTCACCCAGCGGCAGCGGTTCCGCGGCGGTCACCTTGGCCTCGGCCCGCGCCAGCACCAGCAGGTCGTTGACCAGGCGGCTCATCCGGACCACCTCCGCCGTCGCCTGTTCGACGTCCTCCTTGACGAATTCGTCGTCCACACCGTCGGCGATGTTGTCCAGGGACAGACGCAGCGCCGTCAGCGGCGTACGGAGCTGGTGGGAGGCGTCCGCCACGAAGATGCGTTGCGCGGACATCAGCGTGTCGAGTCGTTCGGCGCCCTGGTTGAGCGTACGAGCCAGGGTCTGTGTCTCCTGGGGGCCCGTCACGGGGGAACGGGCCGTCAGGTCGCCGTCGCTGAACTTGCTTGCCATGTCGTTGAGTTCGCGCAGCGGGCGGGTCAGCCGACGGGCCACCACGGCGCCGATCACGGCGGCCACGGCCAGCACGAGTACGGCGAGGATCGCCCGGAAGCCCCAGATGTTCCACAGCCGGTTGGTGAGCGTCTGGGTCGAGTACTCGATCCGTACGGCGCCGACGACCGGGCGCTCGTCATCGGCCCCCTCTACGTCCCGGTCCACAGGATCCGCGTGGGCGGGAACGGTGACCACCAGGTGCGGGCCCCAGATGAAGGAGGAGCCCCAGTCGGACGTGGGTTCGCCTTCGTTCAGGGCCTTTGCCAGGGCCGCGTCCTGGTCCGGCTGGGGCAGCTTCCCCGCGCAGGGCTCCTCCTCGGAGACGACCTGGACATCGTCGGGCGTCTGACGGCTGTACGCCGTGCCCATCTCCTCCAGGGCCTGGCACGAGGCCTGGCTGCCGTTGCCGAGGAGGAGCGCCATGGTCCTGGCCTCGCGCTCGACGGACAGCTTGGTGTCGTCCCGCAACTGGTCGGTGAGCGTGAAGGCCACCGGCACGGTGAACAGGGCGATCGCGACGGCGACGAGCAGGACGTAACTGCGGATGAGCTGGCGGATCATGAGGTGCCGCCGCCGCCCTTGCCGCCGCCGTTACTGCCGTTACCCGTGCTCTCGCCCGGCTCGCCGTCCTCGTGGACGATCAGCCGGAAGCCGACACCCCGAACAGCCTCGATCGTGACCGCGTCCCCGAGCTTCCGCCGCAGCGCCGCCACATGGACGTCCAGCGTCTTGGTCGGCCCGAACCAGTTCGCGTCCCAGACCGCTTCCATGATCTGTTCACGAGACATCAGTGCGCCGGGCTCCAGGGTGAGGAACGCGAGCAGGTCGTACTCCTTGGGCGCGAGGGCCAGTTCCTCGTCGTCCAGCCGTACGCGCGCGGCCTTGCGATCGATGGTCAGGCGCGGCCCGTACCCGTCGGGGCCGGCCTCCGCCGGCGCCTCGGTGGCGCGCGGCTGCATGCGGCGCATCACCGCTCGTATGCGTGCGATGACCTCCCGTACGCCGAAGGGCTTGGAGACGTAGTCGTCGGCGCCGAGCTCCAGGCCCACCACCCGGTCCGTCTCGTCGCTTCGCGCGCTGATCACGATGATCGGCACGTCGCCGCGCTCCCGCAGGGCCTTGCAGACGTCGAGGCCGTCGGTGTCGGGCAGTCCGAGATCGAGGAGGACGACGTCGTATGCCCCTTGGTGGGCCAGGGCGTCCCCGCCCGTGGTGACCCATTCCACTTCGAAGCCGTATCGCGTCAGGCCGCGCCTGAGCGACTGGGCGATGGGCTCGTCGTCTTCCACCAGAAGTACGCGCACAGCCGGAACCCTAGTGCTTGAATTCTCAGGCTCATCGGCGGGTGTGACTCGGCGCACTTTCGGCGCACTTTTCCGAGTGGGCCCTCCATGAGGGGGCATGTGCGGTCCTGGAGCGGCCGGACCACCGGGGCCGTTGGCACCACTCGGCGACAGGGCCGAGTGATCACGTCGTGGGCGGGACATCTCACGATGCGATAACACCCGGGTGGCGTTCGGCCGCTCGTTAGACTGAGCCGACCGCAGTGTGCGGTACGAGACGGAATGAGCGAGGAGCGCACGTGGGCCTTGTCGTGCAGAAGTACGGAGGCTCCTCCGTAGCGGATGCCGAAGGCATCAAGCGAGTCGCCAAGCGGATCGTCGACGCCAAGAAGAACGGCCACCAGGTGGTCGTCGTGGTGTCGGCGATGGGTGACACGACGGATGAGTTGATCGATCTCGCCGAGCAGGTATCCCCGATCCCTGCCGGGCGGGAGTTCGACATGCTGCTGACCGCCGGAGAGCGGATCTCCATGGCCCTGCTGGCGATGGCGATCAAAAACCTGGGCCACGAGGCCCAGAGCTTCACCGGCAGCCAGGCAGGTGTGATCACCGACTCGGTCCACAACAAAGCGCGGATCATCGATGTCACGCCGGGCCGGATCCAGACGTCGGTCGACGAGGGCAACATCGCCATCGTCGCCGGGTTCCAGGGCGTCAGCCAGGACAAGAAGGACATCACGACCCTCGGTCGTGGCGGATCCGACACCACGGCGGTCGCGCTGGCTGCGGCCCTCGACGCCGACGTCTGCGAGATCTACACCGACGTCGACGGCGTGTTCACCGCCGACCCGCGGGTGGTGAAGAAGGCCCGGAAGATCGACTGGATCTCCTTCGAGGACATGCTGGAGCTCGCCAGCTCCGGCTCCAAGGTGCTGCTCCACCGCTGTGTGGAATACGCGCGCCGCTACAACATCCCGATCCATGTGCGCTCGTCCTTCAGCGGACTCAAGGGCACCTGGGTCAGCAACGAGCCGATTCAGCAAGGGGACCAGAAGGTGGAGCAGGCCATCATCTCCGGTGTCGCACACGACACCTCCGAGGCCAAGATCACGGTCGTCGGCGTACCGGACAAGCCGGGTGAGGCCGCCGTCATCTTTCGCGCCATCGCCGATGCCGAGATCAACATCGACATGGTCGTGCAGAACGTGTCCGCCGCCTCCACCGGCCTGACGGACATCTCCTTCACGCTCCCCAAGACCGAGGGCCGCAAGGCCATCGACGCGCTGGAGCGGGCGAAGACGGCGATCGGCTTCGAGTCGCTGCGCTACGACGACCAGATCGGCAAGATCTCCCTGGTCGGGGCCGGTATGAAGACCAACCCGGGCGTCACGGCGGGCTTCTTCGAGGCGCTGTCCGACGCGGGCGTGAACATCGAGCTGATCTCGACCTCCGAGATCCGCATCTCGGTGGTCACCCGCGCCGACGACGTCAACGAAGCCGTCCGCGCCGTGCACACCGCCTTCGGGCTCGACTCCGACAGCGACGAAGCCGTCGTCTACGGAGGCACCGGGCGATGACCGTCCTCGCACACGGAGGCCTCTCGCGCGGAGGCACCGGCCACCGATGACCGCGGATGCGCGGCAGACCCGTAAGCCGACGCTCGCGGTCGTGGGAGCGACCGGAGCCGTCGGCACGGTCATGCTCCAGATCCTGTCCCAGCGCGCGGACATCTGGGGTGAGATCCGTCTGATCGCCTCACCGCGCTCGGCCGGCCGCAAGCTGGCCCTGCGCGGCGAGGAGGTCGAGGTCGTGGCGCTGGCCGAGGCCGCCTTCGACGGCGTGGACGTCGCCATGTTCGACGTACCCGACGAAGTGGCCGAGCGGTGGGCACCCATCGCCGCGTCCAAGGGCGTGGTCGTGGTCGACAACTCCGGCGCCTTCCGGATGGACCCGGATGTGCCGCTGGTGGTCCCGGAGGTCAATCCGCACGCCGCCCGCCTGAGGCCGCGCGGCATCATCTCCAACCCCAACTGCACGACGCTGTCCATGATCGTCGCCCTCGGCGCACTGCACGCCGAGTTCGGGCTGCGTGAGCTGGTGGTTTCCTCGTACCAGGCGGTGAGCGGCGCCGGGCGCCGGGGCATCGACACCCTGCGGCAGCAGCTGTCGCTCGTCGCGGGTACGGAGCTGGGGACGACCCCCGGTGACGTACGCCGCGCCGTGGGGGACAACACGGGGCCGTTCCCGGAGCCGGTGGCGCTCAATGTGGTGCCGTGGGCCGGGACCGCCCGGGAGGACGGGTGGTCCTCGGAGGAGATGAAGGTACGGGACGAGTCCCGCAAGATCCTCGGACTGCCGGATCTGCGCGTCGCCGTCACCTGCGTACGCGTGCCCGTCGTCACCACGCACTCGCTGACCGTCCACGCCTGCTTCGAGCGTGAGGTCACCGTCAACCAGGCCCGCGAGATCATCGCCACAGCGCCCGGGGTCGTGCTCTTCGACGATCCGGCCGCGGGGGAGTTCCCGACACCGGCCGACGTGGTGGGCACGGATCCCACGTGGGTGGGGCGCGTACGGCGGGCCCTTGACGATCCGACGGCGCTCGAACTCTTTGTGTGCGGGGACAACCTGCGGAAGGGGTCGGCCCTGAACACGGCGCAGATCGCGGAGCTGGTGGCGGCGGAACTGAAGAGGGCCGGGGCCTGAGTTCGGGCCTGTGGCGGTATTCGTCCGGTCCTGGGCTGAAACGTTTGTAGAATCTGTGACAGTTTGATGGTTCGCCCGTTGGTCCGGACCTTGAATCGGAGCCTTCGGCGTCCGAAGATTTTCCTCCCCGCTCTCCGCAACCGTGCGGAGGGCGGGGAGCGTCTTTGCGGTCGCCCTTGAGGGGCGTCCGGACGCCCCTCTCACATGGGCATAGAGGAAGAGCTGGTACGCATGAAGGCATACGACGCGTCGTCGGGCGCGCTGCCGGTCGCGCCGGGGGGCGCGCGGCCTGACGCAAATGTGATGCCTGTCGCGTACAACCCCGACAGGGGTAAACGTGTCCAACATGCGTGGCAGAGGTACTCGAATTCCCAGCTGCGCGCGGCACAGCCCTGCGCCCGCCCCGCCGAGCCCGCTTGGCCGGCGCGCCCGGCGGCATGCCGGTGATCGCGCCCATGCCCGCAGCTCGGCCCACCCGCATCCCGGATCAGCGCGAGGGCGCTGACGACGCCACGGCCGCGGGCACCACCGTCGACCATCTCACCGAGACCTACCGCGCCCACTACCGCTCGCTTCTGGGCCTCGCGGCGCTCCTCCTCGACGACACCGCCTCCTGCGAGGACGTCGTCCAGGAGGCCTTCATCCGCGTGCACTCGGCGCGCAAACGCGTGCGCGACCCGGAGAAGACCCTGGCGTATCTGCGCCAGACAGTCGTGAACCTGTCGCGCTCCGCGCTGCGCCGCCGCATCCTCGGCCTGAAGCTGCTGAGCAAGCCGATGCCCGACATGGCGAGCGCGGAAGAGGGCGCGTACGACCAGCTTGAGCGCGACGCCCTGATCAAGGCCATGAAGGGACTCCAGCGCCGCCAGCGCGAGGTCCTCGTCCTGCGCTACTTCGCGGATATGACCGAGGCACAGGTCGCCGAGACGCTGAGCATCTCGCTGGGCTCGGTGAAGGCGTACGGGTCGCGCGGCATCGCGGCCCTGCGCATCGCCATGGAGGCGTCGGCATGAGCGACCACGATCGCGCCGACAACAACGGCGACAACAAGTACGAACATGGGTACGAGCACGATCATGAGCGGCACGCTGGGAACGGAACTGTGAATCACGGCCACTCGGAGAATCCGGGTCCGCGGGAGTCGAGCGGGGCGGGGGAGTCGAGCGGGCCTGGGGCATCGCCGGATGGAGCGAGTGCGCCGGACTCCGGTTCGGGAGGAGCGAAGGGCCCCGGTCCGGAGGGCCTCGCCTCCGACGAGCTGGCACTGCGCAGGATGCTGCACCAGGCCGTACAGGAGCTCGAGCCCGCCGATGACGACGGCACGCTGGAGCGTCTGCGGCGGGCGGTACCGGCCCGGCGGGCCCGCAAGCGCCAGGCCGTCGTCGGTATGGCCGCCGCCGCGCTCTTCGTCGGCACGGCGATCCCGGCTCTCGTGCACGTCTCGAACTCCACCGGTCCCGACGCCGACCCGTCCATGGCCGGCCACCAGACCTCGCAGACCCAAGGCGGAGCCAGCCAGGGCGGCTCGGCCCAGGACAGCCAGGAAAGCGGCCCCGGCAGCTCTCCGGGCAAGGACAAAGAGAAGGACAAGGAAGACAAGAAGGAGACGCCGGGCGAGGACAAGGAAGCGAGCAGCAGCACCGGATCCACCGGCGGAGCAGAGCCGACGCTCTCGGCCGCCGACGCACCCGTCTGTACGTCCACGCAGCTCGGCAACGCCACCTCGAACGTCGGCGCCCCAGACGCGGGGGGCGCTGTCTACGGCACCTTCCAGATCGCCAACGTCTCCGCCGCCAGCTGTACGGTCACCGGCTCCGGCGCCGTCTCCGCTCTCCCGCAGGGCGCGGCGGACGGGACCAAGATCCAGGTTGTCTCCCACGCCTCGGGCGACGAGGCGACCGGCTTGCCCGACCCGTCGACCGAGGTCAGCACGCTGGTACTGCAACCGGGGGCGGCGTACGAGGTGAAGTTCGCCTGGGTGCCCTCGGAGACCTGCCCGACCGTTCCCGACGACAACACCACGCCGCCTGACCAGCCGACGCCCACGGACGGCACCACCACCGGTGGCGACAGCGGCGGTACGACCACGGGCTCGGAGGGCGGCACCGGCGACGGCACGACCACGCAGCTCGTCCCGGAGGAAGGCGTCCAGGACGGCAGCGTCGTGGTGTCGAACACGGCGGAGGACGGCGCCCCGACAACCTCGGCGACCGTGCCCGACGCCTGCGCGGGAACGGTGTATCGGACCGGAATGCTGGCCGCGTCCTGACGTCGGCCCGCGGCGGGGCTGACGCCTTGCGTCAGGCCGTGGGCGAGGCCGACGCCTTCGGCTCGTCGCGCGTCTCGTCGGCGGGCTCGCTCGGCGGCTCCTCGGCGAGGCCCAGTTCCGCGTCCTGTGCGAACTCCACCTCCCTGCGCAGCAGCCGGAACCACATGAAGACCACGAAGCCCGCGAAGACGAACCACTCGCCGGTATAGCCGAGGTTCTGGAACGCCTTCAGGTCCAGGCCCGTGTCCTGCGGCGCCTTAGCGGGCACCGCCGTCATCCCCGCATCGGCCTCGGCGAGCGTGACCCAGGCGTCGTACACGTCATACGGCACGAGGTTCACGAGTGACGCCGCGCTGATCGCGCCCGTCTGGCCGGCGGGCAGACCACCCGCCGCGCTCACGCCGTCCGAGCCAGGGCTCTCGGAGGCCTGGAGCGCGCCGGTCACGGTGACCTCGCCGGACGGTGCGGCCGGGGCCTTCGCGGTGTCGGCGTCACCGGGCAGCCAGCCCCGGACCACGGGCAGGGCCTTGCCGTTGTCCGCGCGCAGCATCGTCAGGACGTAGTAGCCGCGCTTGCCGTCCAGCTCCCGGTCCGGCACGAGCAACTGCTTCCCGTACCGGCCGGTCGCCGTGGCCTGCTCGCCCGACGTCTCCTTGTCCACGGGCAGCAGCTCGGCCAGAGGCCGGGCCGCTTCCCGCTGGTCCTCGGACGCCTTCTCCTCGGCCGTGCGGTGGCTCTCGACGCGGTCCTCGAACCGCCCCAACTGCCATGACCCCATGAAGACGCAGAAGGGGATGGCCAGCAGTACGAAGACGTTGATCGCCCACCAGCGGGGGGTGGTCAGCAGGAACCGGTACACGCCCTCCACGTTACGGGGCCCTTGCCCGCGGCCCGGGCGAGGGGTCGCCTGTCGCCGGGTCCCCCGGACAACGAGCCCGCTGCTCTCACCTCCCCAGGTGCCGCTCCGCGAAGTCCAGTTCCAGGCGGACCTGCTTGATGCGTTCGTCCACGACCAGGGAGCCGTGGCCCGCGTCGTAGCGGTACACCTCGTGGACGGCGTCGCGGGCGGCGAGGCGGGTGACGTAGTTCTCCACCTGGCGGATGGGGCAGCGGGGGTCGTTGACACCGGCGGAGATGTAGACGGGGGCCTTGACCGCGTCGACGTACGTCAGCGGGGACGAGGCCTCGAAGCGCTCGGGGACCTCCTCCGGTGTGCCGCCGAGAAGGGTGCGGTCCATCGCCTTCAGCGCCTCCATCTCGTCGTGGTACGCCGTGACGTAGTCCGCGACCGGTACCGCCGCGATCCCCAGGGCCCATGCGTCCGGCTCTGTGCCGAGGCCCAGGAGCGTGAGATACCCGCCCCAGGAGCCGCCGGTGAGGATCAGCCGTTCGGGGTCGGCGAGTGAGGAGGTCACCGCCCATTCGCGGACGGCCGCGACATCCTCCAGCTCGATCAGGCCGACCCGGTGCTTGAGCGCGTCCGTCCACTCCCGCCCGTATCCGGTCGAGCCGCGGTAGTTGATCCTGACCACCATGTACCCGTGGTCGACCCACGCCGCCGGGCCCGCCGCGAAGGAGTCGCTGTCGTGCCAGGTAGGACCGCCGTGGATGTCGAACACGGTGGGCAGGGGACCCGTCACTCCCGCGGGTCGCTGGACGAGGGCGTGGATGCGGCCGCCCGGACCGTCCACCCATACGTCCTCCACGGGCACTGATCCCGGTGACTTCATCCCGGGCGGGTCGAGAACGACCTCGCCGGACGTCGAGCGGACCACCGGGGGCTCGGCAGCCGACGACCACAGATACTCCACGCTGCCGTCCGGGCGGGCCGTCGCCCCCGACACCGTGCCCTTCGGCGTGGGGATCCGCTCGAGCCGGCGGGACGCCAGGTCGTACCGCCACAGCTCGCTGCGTGCCTCGTAGCTGTGCACGACCAGCAGCGCGGAACCGTCCGGATACCACTCGGCGCTCAGGTCGCCGTCCAGTCGCCCGGTCAGCGCCAGGTCGGTCTCCTCGCCGGACGCCACGTCCCACACCATCGGCTCCCAGCGCCCGCTCCGCTGATGCCCGACGAGCAGCCGGGTGTCCCCGTCGACCGGGGCGAAGCCCAGCACCTCCAGGCCCAGCTCCACCGTGCCGCCCTTGGTGTCGTCCAGCTCCGCGACCGCCGAACCGTCCAGCCGCAGCACCCGCAGCGCCGAGTGCATCGCGTCGCCGTGCTCGGTGTGCTCGATCGCGATCAGCGATCCGTCGTACGAGAGGTCGCCGACGCCCGCCGACTCCCGGTGACGGTAGATCTCCACGGGGTCTTCACCGGCCCGGGTGACGTAGACCGTCGAACCGTCCTCATCGGTCGACCTGCCGACGACCGCGGTACGTCCGTCGCGCGCGAGCGCGAGTCCGGCGGGATACGACGGGTCGAGGCCGGGGGCCGCGGCCTCGTCGGGGCCGGACGGGGCGCCCTTGTCTCTGGCGAACGGCTGGCGCCGCCAGATCCCGAACTCGTCCCCGTCCTTGTCGTCGAACCACCAGATCCACTCGCCGTCGGGCGACAGCACCCCGTCCGTCGTGCCGTTGGGCCGGTCCGTGACCTGGTGCTGGGCGCCCGTCGCGCGATCCCATGCGTACAACTCGTACGTCCCTGTCGCGTTGGACACGAACAGGGACCGGTGCGGTGCGTCCTGCGCCCAGTCGGGCAAGGACACCCGCGGCGCCCGGAAGCGCTTCTCCCAGTCCGGCATGGCCTCGTCGTGCGGCATCGCCGCGTGGTGCGAGATGGTCCCCTCGTCCGGGTTGGCCCCGTTGCTCTCAGTCATGACCCCATACTGCCCGCTCCCACCGACAATCCGCTGCCGAGGTCCTCAGCCTGTGGATAACTCGTGCCTTTAGGACTTTCGCAGGTCAGGGCGATTGTCAGTGGCGCGGTGCACTATCGCGGTATGACCTCATCGACCGATCCAAGCGAACTGACCGATCTGCGCAAGACAGTTGAGACCTTCTGGGCCACGGCCGAGGCCCGCGACTGGGCGGCCTTCGCGGAGACCCTCGCGGAGGACGTCGTCTACACCCTGCCCCAGACGCGCGAGCGCATCCGCGGGCGGGAGAAGTTCGTCCAGTTCAACCGGGAGTATCCCGGCGACTGGCACCTGCGGATCGAGCGCATAATCGCCGAGCCGGGCCAGGTCGTCACCTGGATCCACTTCACGGTGGGCCTGGAGGAGATGTACGGCATCTCGTTCTTCACGGGGGACGACCAGGGCCGCGTCATATCGATGACGGACTTCTGGCCTGAGCCGTACGAACCTCCGGCGGGGCGCGAGCACTTGGTGGAGCGCTACTGAGGCGCGGTCGGCCGCTCAAGGGTTCGTACGTTCCCGGCGTCGGCGGCCCAGTAGTTCCGCGAGGCCGCGGCGGGTGGCGGCCAGGACCACACGGTCGCCGGCGCCCATGACGTAGCCGGGCGGCAGGTCCCACACCAGGCCCGGTGTCCGTGCGGGGGCGTCCGGGGCGGGGTCGGTGGCCAGGTCGGGGCTGCGTTCGTCCCGGGCCGCCGTGTCCAGGGCGACGACCCGCCACGCCCCGGGGCGGAACGCCTCGGCGACCGTCCGGCCCTCCAGTTGCGGGTGCCGGGCGACGTCCAGGGCCGCGAAGAGCAGCACGCGGCGTTCGACGGGGATGGCGCCCAGGATCTGGCGGCCCATCATCGCTCCGGCGAAGGCGGGCGCGGCGAGGTAGGTGACGCTGCGGCTACGGGTGAGCGCGTAGGGGTGGGCCGAGCGCAGGGTGCGGTACACCGCGGTGGCGAAGTCGTCGTCGTACAGCCGCAGGACGACGCGCAGATCGGGGCGCACCGTCCTGGCGTACAGGGCGGCTTCGAGGTTGGTGGTGTCCGCGCTGGTCAGGGCCAGCAGTGTGTGGGCCCGGTGGATCTTGGCGGCTTCCAGGACGCCTTCCTGGGTGACGTCACCGAGGACGACGGGTACTCGCAGACGGCGCGCGGTCGCGATCCCGCGGGCCTCGGGGTCGGACTCCACGCACACGACCGGGGTGCCGAGTTCGCGAAGCCGGGTGAGGACGCGCGTACCGATCTTGCCGAGTCCGAGCAGGACGACATGGCCGGAGAGCCCGCGGGGCGGCCGGCGCAGCGCGGATCCGCTGCGGAAGGTGCCGAGGGCTTCGAGGACCGCTGCGAGCAGTACGGGAAGAAGCAGCAACCCGACGAGACTGGTGAGGAGTTGGAGGATTTGGCGGCCTTGCGACTGGTTGAGCGCGGGCTCGTTGATGGCGAAGAGATCGAGCAACGTCAGATACGTGGCGTGCAGCGGATGGTCGCCCGTCGTCACCATCGACGCGATCACGAGCGCGAACACGCAGCCCACGAGTCCGGCCAGCGACCAGCGCAGTCGCCGGGAGAACAGGGCGGCGAAGGGCAGGGCGGGCACGACGCCACGGCCCGTGGGGGCGGTTGGGCCGGAGTACGACACCGTTTCCAGGACGACGGTGCCGCGGCCGGTCGCGGCGGCTACGGCGCGTTCGTCGGGCAGAAGTTGAGGGCCGTGCTCACCGCTGCTGTCGGAACCATCCGCGCCGGCCGGGTCGTTGGTCGTCGCCGAGAGCAGTGCCAAGGTGCACAGACCGGGGTCGGCGATCTGGCCCGGGCCGGGCGGCGGTCGTTCCATGGCCCGCAGCAACAGCCCCTCCGTCTGCACGACCTTGGTGGTCCCGGCCACCGCGGTCGCCGCCAGGGCGGGAGCGGCCGTGTCGGCATCGGAGAGGACAGTGGTGGAGGCATCGACGAGACCGGGCTCCCGGGAATCGCCGTCACCGGCACCGTTCCCCTCCCCACCTTCGTCCCCGGTCGTTGCTCCCGCCATGGCCAGGGCCGAGGCCTGGTCCAGCAGGGCCTCGAGGTGCTGGCCGAGGCGGCGGTTGTAGAGCCGGATGACCAGGCGCAGCCGGGGGTTGAGACGGCGGGCGGTGAGTGCGGCGCGGATGTTCGTCTCGTCGTCGTCGTACACGAGCGCCAGCGCGTCCGCCCGCTCGACGCCGGCTTCGGCGAGCACGGCCTCGGTCAGCTCGGAGGCTTCCAAGGGCTCGGTGTGCGACGACCCTGCACCGGCGGCCCGGCCCGAGGAAGCTCCGCCACCGCCATTGGCGCCGCTGCCCGCGGCCCGGGTCACGGCCGCTCGGTTCACTGCCGCCGACACCCGGTCGAGCAGCGCGGACGCCCGGCCGACGACCGGCGGCCGTACGGTCCGCACGGCGGACGGTACGACCAGCGTCACCTGCTCCCCGTACACCCCGCGCAACTCGGCTGCCAGCCGGTGCGCCAGCGCGTCGTCCCCGCACACCACCATGTGCGCGGAATCGTCCCTGGACCCGCTCTGATACGGAAGGCTCCCCACAACTGCACAGAGTGCCTCACCAGCACGGGTGGTTCCACCACGGACCTTGACGTATCTGTGCTGTATCTCCGGCTTGCCGCTCGGGAGTTGGGGGCGCCGGGCTGTCCAGCCATCAGCCATCAGCCGTCCGCCGTGAGCCTGCCGCTGGAAAACCCCTGGGGCAGCCACTGCCCACGTGCCTAGGGTGAGAACCATGAGCCGCCACCAGGACCTACAGGGCCCAGGCGTACGGGACATCGACGTACGCCCGATCACCGAGACCGAGATCCCCGACTGGATCCGCGCGTTGAACACCGGGTTTCTGCGACCGCCCGCCGTCTCGGAGGCGGAGATCGCGGACCGCAGTTCGTACATCGTGCCGGAGCGCACGCTGGGGGGCTTCGACGGCGGGCGGTGCGTGGCGACGTTCCGGTCGTTCGCGCAGGAGCTCACGGTGGTGGGCGGGAGCGTCGTATCCGCCGATGCCATCACGAATGTGAGCGTCACCTCGACCCATCGGCGGCGTGGGCTGCTCACACGGATGATGGCGCGCGACCTGGCCGCCGCGAAGGAACGGGGCGACGTGGTGGCGACGTTGATCGCCGCTGAGTATCCGATCTACGGCCGGTACGGGTTCGGGCCGGCCACCACCGCCACCGAGTGGACGATCGAGGTGCCGCGGGCGGGGCTGGATCCCCGGTGGGCGGGCCCGGACGACGGCGGGCGGATCGACCTCGTCGACGGCGAGGACGTACGCAAGATCGGGCCGGAGCTGCACGAGCGGCTCAGGCGGGTGCAGCCGGGGGTGGTCGACCGGGACGAGCGGTGGTGGCAGGTCAACACCGGTGTGCTGACGCTGGACCGGTCCCCATGGACCGAGCCCTTCTATGCCGTGTACCGCAATGGGCACGGCGAGGCCGAGGGCCTGCTCACCTACACCTCGGACGGCGAGTGGGTCGACGCCAAGCAGCCGCTGAACACGGCGAAGGTGAAGGACATGATCGCGGTGTCGCCGGCCGCCGAGCGCGCGTTGTGGCGCCACGTCTGCTCGGTGGACTGGGTCACGGCAGTGAAGACGGGCTATCGCGCTCCGGACGACCTGGTGCCGCACCTGCTGCCGGACCCGCGGGCCGCCCGGCTCACCACGCAGGCCGACTGGCTGTGGGTGCGGATCCTGGATGTCGTACGGGCTCTTGAGGCGCGTACGTACGCGGGTACCGGGACGTTGGTGCTGGAGGTCAGCGACGGGGACGGCCTGTCGGCCGGGCGGTACCGGCTGGACGCGTCACCGGAAGGGGCGAGCTGCGTACGAACGACGGACGCCGCCGAACTCACGTTGGGCGCAGGTGAGTTGGCGGCGCTCTGGCTCGGGGACGAGTCGGCGGTGCGGCTCGCCGCGCTCGGCCGGGTGGCCGAGTCGCGGGCGGGCGCCGCAACCACCGCCGACGCCCTGTTGCGTACGTCCAGGCGACCGTGGTGCCCGGACGTCTTCTGAGGTCCCGTCACCTCCTCTCCTCCGTAGCGTGATGGGAACGGACTGACCGAGCTCCCGGCTCCCCTCCGGAAGGGAGCCCGGCCAGCCGGACTGGCGGACGGTGGCGTCCGGTCAGCCGGCCTGGGTGAGCAGCATCACGAGGATCACTGCTCCGATACCGCCGATGAAGGTGTTCTTGGCCTTGATGCCGATGGAGAGGGCAACGAATGCGATGAGGCCCATCGCCCCGAACTTCAGCTGGACGAACTGCTCGAAGCCGATGATGAGGGCGGCGATGGCGAGGGTGGCGATGAGCGGCATTTCGGTCCCTCCTTCGGGATGGGGACGCGGTAACCGGGGGTGACCAACTGGTCGATCCAGTCACCGGTGGTGACCAACTTCTGCGAAAGTCTGGCCATGTTGCTGAAGTTGGCGACCAACTCCACTGGACTTATCTCCGCTTGGGAACGTCTCATAACCACCTTCCATGGAACTGCCCAAAGATGGCGCAAAGTTGTACTGTTTGGTTGTGGACGCGAAACACGCCGCCGTCAATGGGCGGAATCGGTCTCAACGGCCCCAGCGACCACAGCGATCGCACCGAGAGGTCGCTGACGCGCTGCGCAGCCGGATCAGGTCCGGAGAGCTGCAGCCGGGCCAGCGCATGCCCACGCAGGCCAAGCTGGCCGACGAGTTCGGCGTCGAACGCGGTGCCGTACGCCAGGCGCTGCGCATCCTGCAGTCGGAGCACCTGCTGTCCAACGTGTCCAAAGGGAGCCCGGCGACTGTCGCCCAGGACGTGGACAAGACCCTGCCAGGGCCGGAGACGCCGCAGCCCACCATGGTCGCGCTGGCACCGCGGATAGCGGACGCCTTCGCGGCCCAGCACGTGGAGATCGACGCCCTGTGCCTGACGGCGGTCTCCCTCACGCTCGCCATGGGCGAACCCCTCCGCCTCATTCACGAGGGCCGTCTGAAACCGGCCAAGGTCGACGTCCGGGTCCTGCTGCCGAGCCGCGACATCGACCTCGCCTTCCCCGTCCCGGTGGACGGCGGCAGTGATGACGACCTGGTGCACGAGCGCTGGCTGGCCCAGCGCAACGCCCAGGGCCAGGTGCTCCGCCACAACCTGCTGGCCTTACGGGCCACACACGGTATCGACGTCCATGTGACGTTCCGCGCGCTGCCGTTCACGCCGCCGGTGAAGCTGTACCTGCTCAACGGGGCGGAGGCGCTGTTCGCGTACTACACGCTCACGCGGCGCGGCGAGGAGATCGACCACGAGTACCTGGAGATGTACGACGCCGAAGGTACGCAGTCCATGCTGTTCCCCTTCGAGCAGGGGCCCGCACTGCGGGACACCACCTTCGTAGAGCAGTCGCATCTGTGGTTCAACGCACTGTGGGAGACCATCAGCTTGGAGCTGGAGCTCACGAGCTGAGGTCTCCCACGGGTGGGTCTTCGAGCTGAGGATCTTCGGGCAGTGGCTCTTTCGGGGCGGGGTCTTCCCAGCTCACAGGGCCGGGCCCGACACGAGTATGGCGAGCAGCACCGCTCCGATCGAGCTGCAGGCGGGGCTTTTGGCCTTGATCCCGATGCTGAGCAGAAGCAGGCCCAGGATGCCGACGGGACCGTACTGCCACTCGACGAGCTCCTCGAAACCGACGACGAAGACTGCGGAGATGAAGGCGATGGCGGGCATGGTGGATCCTCCTTCGGGGAGTGGCGGGCTTCCAGGGGCAAGGCGGGCAGAGCGGGCACTTCGGGCGCGTACTGCGTATCTGCCAAGTGGTTGCGAAAGGAGGGGGGCATTCCGCCATCTTGGCTTAGTTGGTTGCCAACATTGAATAACTTACCCGGAGTTGGTTGGAGCTAATCAACAACTCCCGAACAACTCGCCTAAGATGGAGCAAAGTTGTAGCGTTTGGTCGTGACCCAGGAGAACGTCGCAGTGAACGGCAGCAGAAGGCTCTCGCCCCAGGAGATCGCCGACATCCTGAGGGACCGCATCCGCGGCGGCGAACTGAAGGCGGGTGACCGGCTGCCCACGCAGGCCGAACTCGCCGAGGAGTTCGGCGTGGAACGCGGCACGGTCCGCCAGGCCCTCCGCGCCCTCCAGGAAGACGGCCTGCTCAGCAACGTCAGCAAGGGCAGCCCGCCGCGTATCGCCGAGGTGTCACCGCCCACCGACGAGCCCCAGCCGACGATGGTGGGCCTGGCCCCGCAGCTGATGGAGGCCTTCGCGGCCAAGCACGTACGCATCGACGCGGCCTGCCTCACTGCCGAGACCCTGCTAACTGCCCTGGCCGAACCGGTGCGCCACATCCACGAAGGCAGCATCCGCCCGGAATCCATCGACGTACGCATCCTGCTGCCGTCCCGGGAGATCAACCTGGCCTTCCCCGTCGCCGTGGGGGGCCGCAGCGATGACGACCAGGTCCACAAGCGCTGGCTGGCCCAGCGCAATGCCCAAGGCCATGTCCTGCGCCACAACC
The DNA here is from genome assembly GCF_043198355.1 of Streptomyces sp. NPDC048825. Taxonomy (NCBI): domain Bacteria; kingdom Bacillati; phylum Actinomycetota; class Actinomycetes; order Kitasatosporales; family Streptomycetaceae; genus Streptomyces; species Streptomyces sp. NPDC048825. The sequence goes on along the minus strand of NZ_JBICUR010000002.1, from coordinate 453,719 downwards.
TCCAGTCCCTGCGCGCCTCCCATGGCATCGACGTCCACGTGACGTTCCGCGCGCTGCCGTTCACACCGCCGGTGAAGCTCTACCTGCTCAACGGGGTCGAGGCCCTGATCGCGTACTACATGCTGACGCGGCGCGAGGAGGAGTGGGACAGCGGAACCCTGGACATGTACGACACACTGGGCTCCAAGTCCCTTCTCTTCTCCTTCGAGAAATCCGCCGGCGAACGGGATGCGGCCTTCGTCGCCGAATCCCAGAAGTGGTTCGACGCCCTCTGGGCAACCATCACCACTGACCTGACACTCTCCTAGTGACTCCTGATACGAGGCAGCAGACTGAGCTGGTGACAGCAGAGACAGGGCAAGTGACAGAGAAACTGAGGGGATTGATCGCCGGAGCGCGCTTCGTGCTCTTCGACTTCGACGGCCCGATATGCAAGTTGTTCGCGGGGCACACGGCGGAGCAGGTGGCCAAGAACCAGGTGCGGTGGCTCGAGGAGAGAGGGCTGCGTGGGCTCCTCACGGAGGAGGAGCAGAGAGAACCCGATCCGCACGTCGTGCTGCGGATGGTCGATCGTCGGCATCCTGACAGTGATCTGGTTTTCGAGCTGGAGAAACGTCTTACCCTGCAGGAGCTGAGAGCCGTGGAGTCGGCATACCCCACCGCCCACGTGGATGTGCTGATCCAGACCTGGTACGCGCTGGGGGCGCGGCTGGCCGTCGCGACCAACAACTCCCCGCTGGCAGCCACCCGTTACCTGGCCACCCGAGGCCTGTCCGAGTGCTTCGCCCCGCACATCTACGGCCGTACGCAGGACCTCTCGCTCCTGAAGCCGCATCCCCACTGCCTGAACCGCGCCCTGAGCGCCCTGGGCGCCGAGCCCTCCGAAACGCTCATGATCGGTGACACGGCAACAGATTTCCAGGCGGCCCAGAGCGCCGGAGTCCGTTTCATGGGCTACGCGCGTAACGAGACCAAGGAGAAGGTGCTGCGGAAGGCCGGTGCCGAAGTGGTCGTGGGGTCGTTCGAGCCCCTCCTGAAGTTGCTCCGCGACCGGAGGCGGTGAGAGGAACGATCGCGCACCCAATTGGGCTGGTTGCTTGATGATTGGCGAAGGTACGGTCGGTGTGTGGCTGAGTGCTGGGTCGGCGATGGAGGTGGCAGGGAGTTCGAGCGTGTGCTAGACGCGCTGCGGACTTGCTTGACCAGCGGATACAGACCACGACGGGGCGGAGCGCGAAGTCGGGTCCTATGCGGCTGGGACCGATGATCAGTGGAACCTTCTTCGTGAACAGCATGCAGGACTGGTCCAACTCGGTGTGGAACCGGCTTGCCACGTGGACCAGTTCTCAGGCCTGAGCCATCAACAGCACGAACAGCACGGCGGCGACGGTCAGGCACGTCGAGTTGCGGGCCCGGATCCCCCAGGTGATCAGCACCAGACAGACGAGGCCCATAGCCCCGTATCGCCACTGGATCAACTGCTCTATCCCGAGGCCCATTACGACGGACAGCAGTTGGAAGAAGACCATGGCCCCACCCCTTTGTCTCTGACACTTCCAGTGAAGCGATCAACTAGTCGGCCAATTGGGCTGGTTGACTAAGATTGGATGTGCCCGGTTTCTCTGATCCCTTAACAGGCAGGCTTGTTGGACTGTTAAGTTGACTGGAACTGGTTTGCTTGTCGACTGGAAGAGGTACGGTCGGTGTGTGACTGAGGGCTGGGTCGGCGATGGGGGCGGCAGGGAGTTCGAGCGTGTGCTGGACGCGCTGCGGACTCGCTTGACCGACGGCACGTATGAGGTCGGCAACCGTCTGCCGCCGCAGCGAGAGCTCGCCGAACACTTCAGCGTTTCCCGGGACACTGTGCAGCGAGTTCTGAAGGCGTTGGCTGGCGAGGGATGGATTGAGTCCCGCCAGGGCAGCGGCACACGGGTGATCAAGACCCAGCGGATACAATCCCCGACGGCGGACGCCGCACGTGTGGGCCGCGCCGTGACGTTGGGCCGTCTCATCAATCAGGCTTTCGAGCAACGCGAAGTCACCCTGGACGTCTACACGCTGACGTCCGAGTCCCTCAACGCCCACGTAAAGCTGCAGGCCGAACGGATCCGCGCAAGGGAGATAGCGCCGCAGCGCATCGCCCTGCGCATGCTGCTCCCGTCCGAGACGCTCGAACTTCCCTACCCACGAGCCAAGGACCCCGCTTACAGCGAGGTCATGCGGCAACGCCTGCTGGACATCACCCGCCTGCACACGGCGTCGCTGCGAGGTGCCCTACGGGAACTGCGGACCGAGGGCCTGGTTCCCACGGTTGACATCGAGGTCCGGCATGCACCGCTGACCCCTACGTTCAAGCTTTACCTGTTCAATGGTGCCGAAGTGCTGCACGGACCGTACGAGGTGCTCGAGCGCCGCATCGAGCTGGAAAACGGCGAGGAGATAGAAGCCCTCGACGTGCTCGGCTTCGGGGCCACCCTCACGCACTACGTCAAGGACGACGACGCGAATTCGCAGGGGTCAGTCTCCGTAGCTAGCATGCAGTCCTGGTTCGACTCCGTCTGGAACCTGCTCGCGGAGTGACCGCAGTGGAGTGAGCGTAAGCGGGCTGAATCTCACCATCATGCCCATCCCTGGGGGCTCGTATACCTCATTGAGACCAACAGTTAACGGACTCCGCTCGTGAGTGATCTCCGCCGACGCTAGGGTGTGCTCACCTTCGAACGTCAGCCAGGAGCGGCCAGTGCGCACATTGCCTGATCCCAGCCGCGTCTCCTGGGAGCTGCCCGCCGATCGGGCCTACGACGAGTTTGTGGACCAGGCGAAAAAGCACGGGGTGATGAGCGGTGGTCATCACAACCGCAACTATGTGCTGCCTCTGACAGAGGACATGGCCCGCCATGTGCGGCGAGATGCCGGCACAACCGTGACGGTGCGGATCCGTAAGCCCGAGGCTGTGCCGGTCGTGATCAGGACCTGGCAGCACGAATCGGAGATTCTGAACGCCATCAAGGGTGTCCTGCGCCACGTACCGGAGTGCCTGGCCGAGCGCGGCGGCTCCGCTGTCCACAGCTATGTGGAGGGTGTCCCCCTCTCCAACGTGTGCCCGAACGGCAAGCCGGTCGACAGGCTGCTGATCAAGGCGCTGGCCGAGCTGCTGGCACAGATGTCCCAGGTGCGCAGAGAGGCGTTGCCGCGATTGCCCGATGCCTGGCCGCGTAACGACAAGGACAGCCAGGGGTTCCTGCGTACGCTGGCGCGTCTCGCGGACCGGCAGATCCGTCAGCCCAATTGGCCTGCTTTCGGCGGGCTGTTCGCGGCCTTGGGCATCCCCGAGGATGCCCTGACGCGTCTGGCCGACCGGGTGCCCGCGATGGCGCGCCGCCCGTACAGCCTGCTCCACGCGGATCTCCACCGGGACAACGTGATCGTGACCTACAGCGGTGCTCCGCCCCTGATCTGCGTCGACTGGGAACTCGCGTCCTACGGTGACCCTCTGCATGACCTCGCCACGCATCTCGTCCGCATGAGGTACCCCGACTTTCAGTGGGATGAGGTCATCGACGCATGGGCCGAGGCCGTACAGGCAACGCGTCCTGTCGCCGTGAACGGCCTCGCCAAGGACCTGCGCCACTACATCGACTTCGAGCGGGCCCAGTCCGTCTACCCCGATGTGATGCGTGCGGCGAAGTCCCTGGAGGAATCGTTCGACCAGAAGAGCCTGGACGAGGCGACGGCATCCGTGCGCCGTGCTCTGGAAGCCGCCGCGAAACCGCTACGACTCGCCAGTGTGGCGAGCGAGACGGAGATCGAGAGGGTTCTCTTCCGATGGCAGGCGTCCCGGCGTGATCGGCTCCCGGGTCCCCGGTCGGTCAACGTCATCAGCTGGGATCCGGACAAGCGGCTGCCGGAGCATCCCGACTTTCCGAAGCCCGCGGTATTCGACGCGTTGATCGCGGAGGGGGCGGCACCCGCGAGCCGGGTGTTCAAGGGCACCGCACACCTCAACTCGGTGGTCCGGGTTCCGGGTGTCGACTTTCCAGTCGTAGTTCGCCGCAAGGTGGCATCGATCAGCCGCCGAGAGCCCAGCTTTCTCAGCGAGCACGCCGTGCTTCGGGCCATCGAACGGTCCCGGGTCGCGGTGACGGCGCCACGGGTGCTCGCCCTGGGCACGAGCTATCAGAACGACCCATTCGCCATTCACACCTATGTCGGTCCGTCCGACGGTGATCAGCCCCCCAGCCATCCGGTGCACGGACTGCTGCCTCATGAGGCGGACGGGCTCGTGGACCAGCTCTGCGCGTTGACCGAGGTCGATTACGCCCCTCTGGACCCGATCGGTGAGGTCTGGGACGGGTGGAAGTTCTACGACTGGCTGAGCAAGCAACTGGTGGCGCTGGTCCAGGAATTGCCCAGGGAATCGAAGCAGGTGGCCCGCCACCTCGGCCTGCCCGATGCGCCCCGGCTCAGTGAGATCCTGTCCGGGCATCGCGTGACACCGCGCTCGCCGGCCCTGCTGCACGGTGATCTGAACCCCTGGAACCTCGTGCGCCGCGACGACGCATTCGCCCTCACCATCATCGACTGGGAGATGGCGATGGTCGGCGACCCGCTGTACGACCTGGTCCGGCACATGCATCTCACCCCGACCCAGCCCGAGATCCGCGAGCGCATGTTCCGCCGCTGGGCGCAGAAGCTTCCTAGCACGCACACGAAGGACTGGCGGCAGGACTGGCGCGTGTACCAGTGGATCGAGAGCGTCCGCTCCGCCTACGTGGATCTCGACCGCCTGGTCACCGGTGTCAGCCTCGACGCCCCGAACGTCCGCAGGGCGGTGGACTCGTACGCAGTGACGCTCGCGGTGGCCAAGGGGTCACTCGGGCTGCCCATTCGCGCTACCGCGAACCCCTATCTTGCCCGCGCGTTGCCGTACGGGGACCAGGGCAGCACCAGTCGGGCCGGGCTCTCTGCGGGCGTATGACATATCTCCGGGCCGTTGAGGTGAGTGGCAGCGCGAGCGTGGTCGAAGGACCTCTCCAGGGCCACCACCACGAGACGTATGTGTTTCCGCTGCCCGGCGAGGCCGGGGAAGCGTCGCAGGTCCGCTGGAAGTGCCGTGAGCCGCGCAGCAATCTGCTCTGGTTCGACCGGCGCTGCTTCGCCTCGGAGGAGGAGTTGCTGACCGTCCTGCAGGGGCGCATCGGGGGCATCCCCGACATCATCCAGGCGGGGACCGTCCTTCTGCAGCGGTTCATCGAGGGAGAGACGCTGGGATGGCACTGCAGGGCGGGCCGGGTGATTTCCCCGTCCGCCCTTGGTCAAATCGTCGAACTCTTCCGGCAATTGGTCCAGATCACGCCCGGCACGCTTCCTGTGCGGCGGACATGTGCGCCCGAGGACCGGGCTATGGACGGCGACACCTCGGGTTTCCTTGAACGGCTCATCCACTTCACCGAGCAGCGCGTGTACGGGGCGAACCTCGAGCACTTCGAAGACCTGTTCAGCGCGCTCGGCGTGGACGGCGACTCCTTCAAACGCCTCCGTAAACACGTGTCCGGTCTGAGCGAGCGGCCCTTCTGCTTCCTGTACGCCGATCTGCACCGTGAGAACTTCATCATCGATCGTGAGGGCCGGCTCTGGACCATCGACTGGGAGCTGGCGATGCTCGGTGATCCGCTCTACGACCTGGCCACGCATCTCTACCTGATGCGCTACCCGAAGCATCAGGAGCGCCGGATGGCCGAGCTGTGGTGCGAGGTCGTCGAGGGAGTCAGGCCCGGCAGTTCGGCCGGCTGGAGAGAGGATCTGCCGAAGCTGCTCGACTACAAGAGGGCCCAGTCGGTCTTCACCGATGTCATCCGGGTGTCCCTGTCGCTGTCCCCTCCTCCTGCTCCCCCTGAGCGACTTGAGCCTGTTGAGACCGGCCAGGAGCCCAACCCGATCCGCCTCTCCCAGGCGGGCAGGAAAGTCCGCAACGTCCTCACCGCCGCCGCCGATCCGCTCGGCCTGGAGAGGGTGCCGACCCTGCGGAGGATCAAAGGTGCGCTCGCACAGTGGTACCGGGAGCGCGAGCCCGGCATGAAGCACGCGCGGTAAGGACGGCGAGCCGTTCCTGCGTACGCTCGTCCGCATGAGCGACCCAGGACTGCGCGACACAGGTCTGCGCGAGCGCAAGAAGCAGCGGATGTATCAGGCGGTCTCCGACGTGGCCATCGCGCTGTTTCTTGAGAAGGGGTTCGAGAAGGTGTCGGTCGCCGAGATCGCCGCCGCCGCCGAGATCTCCAAGCCGACCCTTTTCCGGTACTTCCCGGCCAAGGAGGACCTGGTCCTGCACCGGTTCGCCGATCATGAGCAGGAGGCCGCGCGGGTCGTTGACGACCGGAGTGAGGGGCAGTCGCCGCTCGATGCGCTGCGGGTGCACTTCCTCGAGGGGCTGGAGCGGTGTGATCCCGTCACCGGGCTCAATGACGCGGAGCCCGTGCTTGCCTTTCACCGGCTGCTCTATGGGACGCCCTCGCTCGTTGCCCGGCTGTACGGGTTTCTGGAGCGGTCCGAGGAGGCTCTCGCCCGCGCCCTCGGCGGGGACCTGGAGGCCCGGCTCGCCGCCGGGCAGATTGTCGCCGTGCGGCGGATCCTCGCGATGGAGAACGTACGGCGGATGGCGGCGGGGGAGCGCGCGGAGGAGGTCCGGGCGGATGCCGTCGCCGCGGCGGGGCTGGCCTTTCGGCAGTTGGAGGCGGGGTTGAAGCGGTACGCATGAGGCGCAGTGGGGTCGTGGCTTGCCGGCACCACCACTGAGACTCGATAAGAAATTTAACCGAGTAACGTTTTGTCGTTATCCTTGCTGGAATGACGTCCCCTGAGCCCTCCCTCCAGCATGCCCTCACCCAAGAACGCGCCCATCACGAAACCTGCCGAGCCGCCCTCGCGGCGATGATCGACGGCGCCCAGGAGCACGTCGTCACCGGCGAGGACGTCTCCGCCTCCGGGGCCGACGCCGAAGTGCTCGGGTATCAACTGCGCAGCAAGGCAAAGGAGTTGCGCGAGCTGCCCGAAGGGCCCTTGTTCTTCGGGCGGTTGGACTTCGACGGCGGTGAACACGCCGGGCAGAGCTACCACGTCGGGCGGCTGAGGATCAGCGAACACCCCGCCGCCCCGCCCCTCGTCGTCGACTGGCGCGCCCCCGTCTCGCGCGCCTTCTACCAGGCGACCGCCCGCGACCCGCAGGGCGTCCGCGTGCGCCGGCGGTTCGGCTGGGCGCCGGGCAGCCGGGGCGAGTCCGTCGGCCTCACCGGTCTGGAGGACGAGCAACTCGGGGCGGGGCCCGGTGCGGGGGAGTCGCGGCAGCAGAGCCGTATCCTCGCGGGCGAGATCGAGCGCCCCCGCGTCGGCCCCATGCGCGACATCGCCGCGACCATCCAGCCCGAACAGGACGATCTCGTACGCGGCGACCTGGCGACCTCCGTCTGTGTGCAGGGCGCCCCGGGCACCGGCAAGACTGCGGTCGGACTGCACCGCGCCGCGTACCTCCTCTATACCTATCCGCAGCGCATCCAGCGCTCCGGCCTGCTGATTCTCGGACCCAACCGCACCTTCCTCTCTTACATCTCCCAGGTGCTGCCCGCGCTCGGCGAGACGGGCGTACGGCAGTCGACCCTCGCTGACGAGATCGCCCGCCACCCCGTGACGGCCACGGACACGGAAGCGGCGGCCGTCGTGAAGCACGACGTGCGGATGGCCGAAGTGCTGCGCCGGGCGCTGTATGCCCGTGTGCGGGCCGGAGGTCCGGGCGACCTCGCGGTGCCGGACGGTTCCTACCGATGGCGGGTGCCCGGTGGGGAGTTGGCGCGGATCGTGGCGGGCGTACGGGACGAGGAGCCGCCGTACGCCGTCGGGCGTGAGCGTGTACGGACGCGGGTCGTGCGGCACATTCAGCGGCAGGCCGAGCGGCGGGCGGGGCCGGTGACCAACGCATGGGTGCGGAAGATCGAGCGGGCGCGGGCCGTCAGCGCGTACGTCGACGGCGCCTGGCCCGCGGTGCGGCCGGAGGAGGTCGTCGCGGAGCTGCTCGCCGATCCGGACGCGCTGGCCGCGGCGGCCGACGGGGTGCTGGACGCGGACGAGCAGAAGGCGATTCTGTGGGCCCGGCTGCCTCGGTCGTACAAATCGGCGCGGTGGTCGGCGGCCGATCTCGTGCTGCTCGACGAGGTGGCGGGACTGGTCGAACACCCGGAGGGTTACGGGCACTTGGTGATCGACGAGGCGCAGGATCTGTCGCCGATGGAGTGCCGGGCGATCGGGCGGCGGGCGGCCTTCGGCTCGCTGACGGTACTCGGTGATCTCGCGCAGGGGACCACGCCGTGGGCCGCACGCGACTGGGCCGGACTGCTCGGGCAGTTGGGGAAGCCGGAGGCGGCGGTGGTGCCGTTGACGACCGGGTTCCGGGTGCCGGGGGCGGTGGTCGAGCTGACGAACCGGCTGCTGGCGCGGCTGGATGTGCGGGTGCCAGCGGCTCGATCACTGAGAAGCGACGGCGAGTTGAGGATTCGGCAGGCCGCGGACGTCGCCGGAGAGACCGTCGCGGCCGTGCGGGACGCGCTCGCCCGCGTTGGGTCCATCGGGGTCATCACGGCCGACTCCGACGTCGTACGGGTGCGGGAGGCGCTCGCGGCCGCGGGGATCGAGTCGGCGGGTCCCGACGAACTGGGCGCGCGGATCGCGGTGTTGGGGGCCGGAGTCGCCAAGGGGCTCGAGTACGACCATGTCGTCGCCGTGGAGCCGGCGGCGATCGCGGAGGGGGATGCACAGGCAGAGGGCGAGGCGGAGGGAGCCACCGGGGCGAGTGCGCGAGGGCTGCGTCGGTTGTATGTCGTGCTGACCCGGGCCGTGTCCCGGCTCGATGTGGTGCACGGTCGGGCGCTGCCGTTCGACTGAGGCCGCTCGAAACCTTGTGAACCAGCCCCACAACCCGTCGGCGGTCCTGAGTTGCCGGTCTCCGTGTCCGGTGCCACCGTGAACGGGGGCAACGCCGACGGCCCGGCAATGGACAACCTTGCAGGTCAGCGGCGTACGCGTCGATACACGACTGAACCACGTCCCGCGATCCGTGGCGTCTGACAGCCCGTGCCTCGGCGCGCGTCCACGAAACAGGGGGAGCGCACAGAAAGCGGGAAGACCACATGGCGAACGGACCCATGGACAGGCGCGCCTTCGACGGGCAGCCCAATCGACCCAACGCATCCGCCACCGGCCAGGATGCGGAGTACACCGGTCGGTACGTGGTCCTGCTCGACCCGAGCAACCAGGAAAGCGGACTGAACGCACTGCGTTCATCCGCCGACATCGCGTCCGTCGAACGCGTCCGCGGAGCCGAGGTGGGGAACGTCTCCGAACTGCTGGAGCGCCCCGACGTCTCGGTGCACTTCGAGGAACTCGCCGCCGCCGTCGTCGAGGTGCGGCCTGACCAGCGCCACGCCCTGGTGACCACGGCCGAGGCCGAACCGACGATCCTCGCGGCGGAGCCGGAGCGCATGGTGTACGCCATGCCGATCACCGCCCCGACGCAGGCGCCGACAGAGTTCTACCCGGCCTACCGCAGTGACGAGGAGGTTGTCGACCGCCACACCAGGGCCGAAATCGCCGCCGCCCAGGGCCCGGCCTCGGACGAACAGAGCTTCACCTGGGGCCTGCAGGCAATCCGGGCCAACCTGTCCCATCTGACCGGACGCGGTGTGAAGATCGCCGTCCTCGACACCGGCGTGGACATCACCCACCCGGACCTGGTCGGGTGCATCGAGGACACCATGTCCTTCGTGGTCGGCGAAGCGGTCGAGGACGGCAACGGACACGGCACCCACTGCATCGGCACCGTCGCCGGCCCGGCCAAACCCCAGCAGGGACCCCGGTACGGCGTTGCCTGCGACGCCCGGATCCTCGCCGGAAAGGTCCTCAACAACAGGGGCAGCGGCGCGGACGGCCAGATCCTGGCGGGCATGGCCTGGGCCGTCGCCCGCGGCGCGCGGGTGATCTCCATGTCGCTCGGCGCGCGGGTCCGACCGGGTGAGCTCTTCCCGCAGACGTACGAGATCCTGGCCAGGCGCGCGCTCGAGCGCGGGACGGTGATCGTCGCCGCGGCCGGCAACGACAGCGAGCGGCCCCCGGTCATTCACCCTGTCAGCCGACCCGCCAACTGTCCCTCCATCCTCGCGGTGGCCGCCCTCGACAGGGCACTCACTCCGTCGTTCTTCTCCAACGGCGGCATCAACGGCCAAGGCGGCGAGATCAACATCGCCGCGCCCGGCACAGATGTGCGCTCGGCCGCCCCTGGCGGCAGATACCAGAACCTGAACGGCACGAGCATGGCCACACCGCACGTCGCCGGTGTCCTCGCCCTGCTCGCCGAGGCGAACCCCAACGGGTCCGCGGCCGATCTCGTGGCCCGTCTGAAGGCAGGCGCGTTCCCGCTGGCGCAGCCCGTCAGGGACGTCGGCTCGGGCCTGCTCCAGGCTCCGTGAGCGAGCCGTCCCGGTCCGCGCCGGTCGGGGTCATCCTCGCGGTCGACCCCGACCGGTTCGCGGAGGTGGTCGAGGCTCTGCGGCAGGCCGGGCTGACGGTCACCGGAGAGCAGCCGGTCCTCGGCACGCTCTCCGGCACCGTCGCGGAGGACCGGATCCCGGCCCTGGAGGCGGTCGACGGCGTCGACTCCGTCGACCGGGACCGCACGGTCCAACTGCCGCCGCCCGACTCCACGATCCAGTGAGTTGATTTCGCCCCCGCCGCCCCTACCCGTCCCATCCTCGAGGCGTTGCCCCGAACCCCCACCAGGGGCTCCGCCCCTGTGCCCCGCTGGGGCTGCGCCCCAGACCCCATCGGCCTGAACGGCCTCGTCCTCAAACTCCCCCACTCTCGGCTTCGCTCGAGCGGGGGCCCCACGACGGGCTGAAATCAGCTCGTCCGGCGGAAAATCAGCCCGCCCGGCGTTTGAGGACCGGGGGTTCGGGGGCCGGCCCCCGAAACGGGGTCCGGGGCGGAGCCCCGCGCGGCATGCGGAAAGCGCGGCGGTAGGCGGCCGGAGTGGTGCCGAGTGCGCGATGGAAGTGCTGGCGGAGTCCGTCGCCGCTGCCCAGTCCGCTGCGTTGGGCGACGGTGTCCACCGGAAGGTCGGTGGTCTCCAGCAGTTCCCGAGCGCGCGCCAGCCGCTGCTGGTTGAGCCAGCGCAGCGGAGTGGTGCCGACCTCGCGCGCGAAGTACCGCTCGAAGGTACGGGTGCTCATTCCGGCCCGAGCCGCCAACTCTCCTACAGCCAGTGGCGCTTGGAGTCGGTCCAGAGCCCAGTCCAGGACCGGGGCGAGTCCCTGCTCCGACGTCTGTACGCGGGGCGCGCGGGCCGGCGCGTACTGCGACTGGTCGCCCTCCCGGTGCGGGGCGACGACCATACGGCGGCCCACCTCGGCTGCCGCCGCCGAGCCGTAGTCGTGGCGCACGATATGCAGGCAGAGGTCGATGGCGGCCGCCGTACCGGCACTGGTGAGGATGGAGCCGTCGTCGATGTACAGGGCCCGCTCGTTGACGCGCACGCGGGGGTGGCGGCTGCGCAGTTCGTCCGCGTACATCCAGTGCGTGGCGGCCTCGCGCCCGTTCAGCAGTCCGGCCGCTGCCAGCACGAACGCCCCGGAACAAAGGGATGCCACCCGCGCCCCCCGGGCGTGCGCGGCACGCAGCTCGTCGAGCAGCGCCTCGGGCGGCTCGTACACGCCGTCCATCACGCACGCCGGGACGACGACGAGGTCGGCGTCCCGCAACGCGTCCACGCCTCGCTCGGCGGTCAGGCTCAGCCCGCCGGGCGCTCGTTGGATGCCACCCGGAGTGGTGCTGCAGAGCGTCAGCTCGTACCCCTCGCCGAACACGGCGCAGGGCACCGAGAGTTCGAACAGCGAGGTCTCCTCCAGGAGCGTGACCACAACGTGTATCGGTCCTGCGGGCTTGTCCTTGGCCATGACGTAAACCTAGTGTTTCCTGACGTTTCCGCCACTGGTTTGGTGTCACCCCAGCTCACAGGCTTGAGACATGGAAATGACACGCATCATCGGTCGCCCCGAGTGGCACGTCGGTCTCGCCGGACTCAGCGCCATCGGCGTGACCTTCGGCTTCGCCCGCTACGGCTACGGCCTCTATCTCCCCGAGTTCCGCCGCGAGTTCGGTCTGTCCGTCGCGACGGTTGGTCTGATCGGCAGCGCGAGTTACATCGGCTTCGTGGTGGCCCTGCTCCTGGTCGGCACGCTGGTCGCCCGTTTCGGTCCGCGCTCCATGGTGATCACGGGCGGAGGGTGCGCGACCGCCGGCATGGGCCTGGTGGCCGTCGCCCGCGAACCGGCCACGCTCACCACGGGTCTGGTGCTGGCAGGCATGAGTTCCGGCTGGGTCTGGGCTCCGTACTCCGACGTGGTGGACCGTGTGGTCCCGCAGAACCGTCGCGAGCGCGTCATTGCGGTGATCGCCACCGGCACCGCCTTCGGCGTCGTCGTCGCGGGACCGCTCGCCCTGCTGCTGCGTCACTCCCACTGGCGGCACGCCTGGTCGGTCTTCGCCGTGGCCGCGCTGGTCGTCACGGTCTACAACGCGCTGGTGCTGCCCGGCGGTTCACACCGAGCGGCGCCGCATGGCACACGGAAGGGGAGCGAGGGCGGCCGAGCCCGATCCGGGGCAGGGCGGGGCTGGTTCCTGTGCCGCCGCGCCGTGCCGCTCTATCTCACGGCGGTCTCGTACGGGCTGGTGGGCGCCGTGTACTGGGCGTACGCGATCGAGGCGATCACCGACGAGACCGGCTCCGGCTCGGCCACCGCGCCGCTGTTCTGGACCCTGATGGGGCTGGCCGGTACGGCGGGCGCGCTGACCGGCCATGCCATCACCCGCCACGGCCTGCGCCGTACGCACATCTGGCTGTTCACCGGTCTCGCCGTGGCTGTCGCCCTGCTCGGCATCGCCCCGGGCTCGCTGCCCGCCGTGGCCGCCTCCGCGGTGCTGTACGGGCCGTGCTTCATGGCAGGTTCGGCGCTGCTCGCGGTCTGGAGTTACTACACCTTCCCGGAGAAGCCCTCCACCGGCTTCACCGCGACCATCCTCTTCGTGGGCCTGGGCACCATCACCGGTCCCGCCACACTCGGCGCCCTCGCGGACAGCCACGGACTGCGTGCCGCATTCCTGGTCACGGCCCTGGTGGCAGCCACAACACTCCTCGTACGCCCCGGCTCATGGCTCGGCCCGAGTTCCGGCACGGGCCAGGCCCGGAACGAGTACGCCCGCCGCGGCCAGATAGATCAGAGCAGGTGCGGTGCGAGTCCCGGCCGTCATCCCCACGCAAGCTGAGGGGCCGTCTCAGAGGTCCGCAGTTCGACAGCGGCAGTCTCACCGGTCCTCAGCGTCATGCCGGGCCCGCCCACGCGTCAGCTCCGAATGCGCCCTTCACGTCTGAGGCGAGGGTGATGGCTCCACCTTGGCTTGAAGGGCGTAGACGGTCGTCTTACGTGCGCTGCGGACACTGCCGGCATCGCCAGATGGCGGGACGGCTCGACCCGTCGCGACGCGGTCACGCCGACGGGCCGGCCGTGGGTCGCACCGCCCGTGAACGTGATCAGTTCGAGCCCTTGAAGGACGAGCCCGGCAGCCACCCGGCTGCCGGCAGCACGCCTCCTGCCGTGCCCCTTGCCAAACCACATGTTGACCAGAGACATCAAAACGAGCCTGGAGTACTGGCACCAAACAACCATTTCGCCGATCAGACTCAACGATTGGTTGTCTGCCTAGGATGGTCGGGTGGACCTCACCTCTGTGCGCACCTTCGTCGCCGCCGTGGACGCGGGACAGTTCCAAGAAGCCGCCACCAACTTGTCGATCACCCCACAGGCCGTCTCCAAGCGCATCGCCGCACTGGAGAAGGACCTCGGTGTGCAGCTGTTCAGCCGTACGGCCCGCGGAGCCCGGCTCACCATCGACGGGCAGGCGTTCCTGCCTTACGCCCGGGCCCTCCTCCAGGCCGAGGAACGGGCAGCCGCTTCCGTGCGGCCAGGACGCCGGGCGTTGCGTGTCGACGTGATCGGCCGCAGGGTCTCGGTGGCGGGGCTACTGCGGGACTTCCACCGTGCGTATCCCGAGACCGAACTTGATGTCGTGACCCTGTTCGATTCCGACACGGCCATCGCCGCCGTCCGGTCCGGGACGATCGACGCGACCTTCCGCGCCGTGACCATGCCGGGCCGGCGGCTCCCTGACGGCATCGAGGCGACTCCGGTCTTCGACGAACCGCTACACCTGTTCACCGGACCGGCTCACGAGTTCGCCGCCGCGCCCGCGATCACTCCCGCTCAGCTCGCCGGGCGCCGCATCTGGATGCCCGGCAACCTGCCTGGCACCGAGTGGGCTGCCTACTATGACGAACTCGCCGCCACGTTCGGTCTCACCATCGACTCGGTCGGCCCCAACTTCGGTATCGAGCCGCTCCTTGACACGATCGCGGGCTCCTCGACGCTGGCCACCTTTGTCAGTGAGCAGACTCCGTTGGTCTGGCCTGCCGGCCACGACCTGCGGCGCATCCCCCTGCGTGACCCGACCCCGGTCTACCCGCACTCACTGATCTGGCGCACCGACAACCCGCACCCCGCCCTCACCGCACTCCGTGACCACCTCACCTCTGCGTACGCCGGCCGCCCCGACAGCGGGTTCTGGACACCGAAATGGGCTCAGCGCGCTTAGAACCGCCGAACGCCCAGACACGCAATCAGCCGGCTGGTCAAGGGGAAAACGGACGCTTCATCCCCTACGCCCCGTCGTCCTCGCCCAAGCCATCCACCTCTGGCTCACGGAGGGCCGCAGCGCCGGCGTCGGGGCCCATGATCGTATGGCTCAACGGCACCCACGGCGCAGGCAAGACGACGACCAGTCCACTCGTGCAGCGACTGATCCCGGATTCACGGGTGTTCCCGCCGAGAAGGTGGGCGAGACACTCATGGACATCAAGCCGGGGCTGCCCGGGACGGACAACTTCCAGCACTGGCCGCCGTGGCGGCCGCTCGTCGTCGAGACCGCCCGCCGCGTACTCGACTACACCGGCGGCACTCTGGTGATGCCCAATGACTGTCCTGGCCGAGCAGTACTGGCGCGAGATCAGCACGGGCCTCGCCCAACATGCCATTCCGGTACGGCACTTCGTCCTCCACGCTGACCAAGGCACCCTCGCGGGCGCATCGAGGGGACACCGTTCTCGGCCCCTCCTCGTTCCGCCTCAAATACCTTGGGCCCTACGCCGAGGCGGCTCGCACGTGGCTGCACGACGAGGCCGAGGTCGTCGACACCACGCACCTCACGCCCGCCCGGGCCGCCCTGCAGATCGCGGACGCCGTCGAGAGTTGAGGTCCGCCCCGCCACCCGAACCGCGGGTCTTCCTCAGCGACGGCCCAGGAGCTCGGCGATCCGTATGAACCCGTCAGTGCCGTGGCCCTGTCCGATGGCTCGGCGGGCCATACCTTCTGCCGCGCGCATCACGCCCGCGTCGATGCCGTGTGCCTCGGAGGTGTGGACGATATGGGCCATGGACGACACCGCTGAGGTGAGAGGGTTGCCCTCGCCGGAGAACCTTCCGTTGTCCACGTCCTCCGCGAGCTCTTCGAAGATCGGCGGGAGGATGGCGCCGATACCCTTGGCGAACGGCGCCAACTGCCGCGCGGTGACGCCTTCCGCTCGCGCCACCGCCAAGGCGTGGGCATAGCCCGCCATGGCGGTCCAGAAGATGTCGAGCAGTGCGATGTCGTATGCCGCCGCCCGGCCGATCTCCTCGCCGAGGTGGGTATGGGTGCCGCCCAGTGCCTCCAGGACGGGCTGGTGCTCGCGGTAGAGATCCGCCGGGCCGCTGTGGATGAACACTGCGGCCGGAGTGCCGATGGTCGTGATCGGCGTCATGATCGCACCGTCCAGGTAGCGAACGCCGTGCTCAGCCGCCCACGCTGCGGCATCTCGGGCTCGGTCCGGTGTGTCGGCAGTCAGGTTGACCACCGTGCGGCCCTTGAGCGCGTCGGTGACCGCCTCGCGCCGCAGAATGGCGTCCGCGGCGTCGTAGTTCACCACGCAGACCACGGTCAGCCTGCTTGCGGCAGCGGCTTCCTCGGCCGACCGGGAGCTGACCGCGCCCCGCGTGACCAGCTCCCGGTCCCGGCCCGGTGTCCGGTTCCAGACCGTGGTTCGCAGGCCGGCATCCAGGAATGCGCCCGCCAGGGATCGGCCCATCGGCCCCAAGCCGAGGACGGTGACGGCAGACTGTTCGGTGTGTAAGGACATGATTCAACTCCGTTGAAATATCGGCAATCGTTGACGAATGGGGTGAAGATGACGCGCAGTCGTGCCCAGGACCCGAATGTCTGCGGGGTAACGGCCGCGATCGCTGTGATCGACGGGAAGTGGAAGACGGCTCTGCTCTGGCTGCTGGAATCCGGTCCGCACCGTCCGGGCGAGCTCCGTCGGCTACTGCCGGGCCTCAGTGAGAAGGTGCTGACTCAGGCGCTCCGCGAGATGGAGACCGACGGACTGGTGCACCGGGAGGTGCACGACGAACTTCCACTGAAGACCGTGTACTCCTTGACCGCGTTCGGTCGGGAACTCTCCGAGGCGTTGGCTCCCCTCTCTGATTGGGGCCACCGCCGCTTGGAGAAGCTCGCCGAGACCCAGTCAGCCCCCCGACCCACATCGCCCCCCAAGTCTCACCAGGATCCCGCGGACCTCCGGCCGTCCTCACCAGGGTCGCCCGGCCATCGCCCGCCGCCAAGTACCCACAAAAAAGTGGCTACTGCGGGTTCCGGCGCATCCCCAGCCACCCCCACTCGGCGCTGACCTGGTACGGCGACCGTAGGCAGGCGGGCGGGCGCGGCGGTGGCTCAGGAAGGGCGAGACGGATCAGCGAATGGCCGAGGTGGGCTGAGGCCCGCGACCGGATGGCTCAGACGGACCGAGACGGGCTCACCTTCAGCGGGACGGGTCACGTCGTTTCGGCTTCTTTGACAGTGAACCTAGTCGTGTGGGGTGAGCGATCCAGTAGCCGTCAATGAGACGGGGGTTGCTGGTGACGGGCCGGTGTTCCGAGTCTGCGCTATTGGGGGAGGGTGACCAGGATGCGGCCGTGGACACCGCGGGTGTCGACGTGGTCGTGGGCCTTGGCGATGTCGTCCAGCGGGTAGCGGTCGCGGACGTCGACGGTGAGGGCGCCGACGGCGGCGGCGGAGGTGAGGTCGCGGGCGGCCTGGCGCTTGGCCTCGGCGGGGAAGTCGTCGCTGCCGAGTAGCCGCAGGGTGACGTTGTTGAACAGCAGTGGCCAGAAGGGGATCTCGGTGCGGTCCGTGCGGGTGGCGTAGGCGGCGATGACGGCGTTGTTGGCGGCGACGGCGTTGTCGAGGTCGGCGTTGTCGGACAGCGCGACCTCGATGATCCGGTCGACGCCCCGCGGCGCGTACGAGCGGATGGCTGTGGCGGGGTCGCCGGTGTCCAGAGCGATGGCGTGGGAGACGACGGCCGGGTCGATGTGGTCGAGGTCCGGGGTGCGGCGGACGGTGGCGATCACGGTGGCGCCGGCCCAGTGGGCGAGCTGGGCGGCCAGGGAGCCGACGCCGCCGAGGACGCCGTGGACCAGGACCAGTTGGCCGTCGACCGGGCCGTCGGCGAAGACGGTGCGGTGGGCGGTGATGCCGGGGATTCCGAGGCTCGCGCCCAACTCGTCACTGAGGTGGTCGGGCAGGGGTGCGGCCTGGTGGTCGGGTACGACGGTGTACTGGGCGGCGGTGCCGAAGGGGCGGTAGGACTGGGCGCCGTATACCCAGACCCGTTGTCCGGCGCGGTGGGAGTCGACTCCGGCGCCCACCGCGTCGATGACTCCGGCGGCGTCGCTGTGCGGGATCACTCGCGGGTAGGGCATGGACGAGCCGAGCCAGCCGCGCCGTTTCTTGGTGTCGCCGGGGTTGACGCCCGAGACGGTGACGCGGACGCGGACCTCGCCGGGGCCGGGGACGGGATCAGGGAGTTCGCCGACGTGCAGGACATCGGCGGCGGGGCCCTGGTCGTCGTACCAGGAAGCAAGCATGGGGGTACCTCCGTGGGCCGTCAGCTCGCGGGAGCGGCGGGCGCATGTGGATCGCTGTCGGTGCATGCGGTGTCGAATGCGGGCGGCTTCTCTCCGAGGGTCTCGCGCAGCCAAGTCCGTTCGGCGCGGCTGGTGGCGCGGGCGGTGAGCAGCATGCCCCGCCGGTAGGGGTCGGCGATCTCCTCGGCACGCACGGGCCGCTCGTTGTCGTAGAAGAAGCTCGCCGGTTCTTCCAGGAACTCCAGCCGTCTGCGCAGCACCGCGTGCTGTTCGGCCACGTCGGGCAGGTGGGAGAGGAACGCCAGGATGACGTAGAACCGGGTGAAGTCGGTGATCTCGTGGTCGGCGGGCTTGCGCAGGCGCTGAAGCATGTCGGCCCGTCCGGCCGCGGTCAGGCTGAGCACGTATCGGGCCGCCCCCGCGGCCGGGTCGGCGCGCCGCTCGATCAAGCCCGCCCTGGTCAGGCGATTGATCGCCGGATACAGGCTGCCGTCACTGACCGGCCGCGTATAGCCGGTCAGCTGTGAGACGCGGCGGCGCAGCTCGTGTCCAGGCAGGGGTCCCTCGGCCAGGAAGCCGAGTATCGCGAGTTCCAGCATGAGTCCATCTTCGCACTCTTACATCGAATCGATGTGGACATCGCTTCGATGTAAGCTGCCAGGTATCCACCCACCGTCTTGGGAAGAGGCACAGCAAGATGCCGCCGCTGTCCAGCGAGTCAGTGATGAACCGCTTCGTGGAGTTCATCAACACGGGCGACGAGGGTCTCGCTCGCGAGGTCATTGCTCCGGACGCGGTGTTCCACGCACCGAGTCACCCGGAACCACTGCGGGGGCCCGATGGGTACATGGAAGTCCTTGGGATGATGCGCAGCGCCTTCCCGGATGTCCAGTGGACGCTGGAGGAGACGGTCACCGAAGGCGACACGGTCGCCGCGCGGTTCACCATGCGGGGAACCCACGACGGTGAATTCTTCGGAATCCCGGCGAGCGGCAACAAGATCTCGGTGCAGGCCATGAACTTCTACTACCTGGCCGACGGCCGGATTGTCGGCGAACGCGGCCAGCCCGACCTCCTCGGGGTGATGCAGCAGATCGGTGCCGTACCGGCGCCGTAAACCTCGTCGTGCCGCGTGAGCCTGCTATCGCGCGGAACTACCGCTGCCGGGAGGTACGTCGCTGCGGCAGAGGGGGAAGGCCCGCACCGGGCCACGGGCGGCCGGCGCGGGTTCACTGCAAGAGGTTGGTCTTCCACATGACGTTCCTTGCCATCCAACCCAGTCGGCGCAGGCCAGGGGGTTCGGGCCGAAGGAAGCGTCACGCGACTGCGTTGACAGCGAAGTTAGTCCGCGCAGGTCAGCGACTTCGGCCCGACTAACTTCGCTGTCAAAGGACAAGCACCCGCACCAGGGGACCGGACGGGGATGACGACAGATGTCCTGCAAATACGACACCTATCGTGCTCAGGCTCAGCGGCTCACAGTGGCGTAGCGCACTATTGCAAGCAGGCGCTTGCAATAGTTAGCACGACTGAGGCAAAGTGGGGGCATGGCAACCCTCAACGTCGGCAATCTTGGTGAGTATCTGCGGGAGCAGCGGCGCAATGCGCAGTTGAGCCTGCGGCAGCTTGCCGAGGCCGCCGGGGTGTCCAATCCGTATCTGAGCCAGATCGAGCGCGGGCTGCGCAAGCCGAGCGCGGAGGTGTTGCAGCAGGTCGCCAAGGCCCTGCGGATCTCCGCCGAGACGCTGTACGTGCGGGCCGGGATCCTCGACGCCGAGCGGGACCGGGACGAGGTGGAGACGCGAGCCGTCATCATCGCCGACCCGACGCTCAGCGAGCGGCAGAAGCAGGTGCTGCTCCAGATCTACGAGTCGTTCCGCAAGGAGAACGGCTTCGAGATCAAGGATGTCGAGGAAATCCAGGACGTTCAGGATGATCTGGACCCTCAGGGCGTAACGGATGGTCGGGTCACAGCCGTTGACAGGGCCCGCACGGCCGACGGCAGCGGGGCCGAGCAGAACGACACGTAGACCCTCAGACCCGTAGACCTACCTAAAACCCTCACTCACACAGCTTTCCGGAGGACCATAGCCATGGCCATCACCGACGACCTGCGCAAGACCTTCAGCGACCCGACCCCGCTCTACTTCGCCGCCGGCACCGCCGACCTGGCCTTCCAGCAGGCCAAGAAGGTTCCCAGCATCGTGGAGCAGATCCGCACCGAGGCCCCGTCCCGTATCGAGTCCGTCCGGCACATCGACCCGAACGCCGTCCAGGAGAAGGCCACCACCCGCGCCAAGGAGGCGCAGGAGACCCTTCAGGGCAAGGTCACGGAGTTCATCAGCACGCTCGACACCGACCTGAAGAAGATCGGTGAGACCGCTCAGGACTTCGCCCTGCGCAGCGTCGGCGTGGCCGCCGAGTACGCCGTGAAGGCGCGCGAGACCTACGAGAAGGTCGCCGAGCACGGCGAGCAGACCGTGAAGACCTGGCGCGGCGAGGCCGCCGAGGAGATCGAGGACCTGGCGGTCGCCGTCGAGCCGAAGCCGGAGCCGGCTGCGGTTTCCGAGGTCAAGGACGCGAAGCCCGCCGAGGCCAAGTCCGAGCCCGCCGCGGCGAAGAAGCCGGCCCCGGCCAAGAAGGCCCCGGCCGCCCGCAAGGCCCCGGCCAAGAAGCCCACGCCGCCCACCAAGTAAGCAGGCGTGGAAGGCGTAAACAGAGATTCACCAGAGCAAGAACCGTCGGGGACTCCGGGCACTATCGGAGTCCCCGACCCGTTCTCCGGGTACGGTGACGGCGTAGAGACGACTCGACTCGGGTGGTGGGCACAGTGTTGATGACGGCATTCGGCGGCTTCATGTCGCTGCTCTTCCTCGGCATGCTGGTGCTCGCCGTGGTGGCGCTGGTGATGGCGGCGATGGCCCGCGACGACGCGTACCGCGCCGCGGACAAGCAGAACAAGATGTTCTGGATGATCATGCTCGGCGTCACGGTGGCCGTGAACCTGCTGGTGCCGATCCTGTTCCTGCAGATCGCCGGGCTCATCGCCACGATCGTCTTCTTCGTGGACGTACGTCCCGCGCTCAAGCAGGTCTCGGGCGGCGGCGGCGGCCGTCGCGGTGGCAGCAGCAGCGACGGTCCGTACGGGCCTTATAACGGCGGACGCTGACACACGCGTACGGGGTTTACGGCAGGCGCTCCAGCAGCAGTACCGCCACGTCGTCCGTCAGCTCTCCGCCGTTGAGGTCCCGGACCTCGTTCACGGCCGCTCTCAGGAGTTCCTCGCCGCTCAGGCCCTGTGCCAGCTGGCGGCGGACCATGTCGACCATCCCCTCCTGTCCCAGCCGCTCCTTGCCCGCGCCGATCCGTCCCTCTATCAGGCCGTCCGTGTAGAGCATCAGGCTCCACGCACCGCCCAGCTCCACCTGCCGGCGCGGCCAGCGGGCGTTCGGCAGCAGGCCGAGCGCCGGGCCGCCGCTCTCGTACGGGAGCAGTTCGGCGACGTGGCCGGCGCGGGCGATCAGCGGGGTGGGGTGTCCGGCCAGGCACAGGCCGGCGCGGCGGCCGTCCGGTGCGATGTCCACCGTGCAGAGCGTCGCGAAGATCTCGTCGCTGTCGCGCTCGTGCTCCAGGACCTGCTGGAGCGTGCCGAGCAGTTCGTCGCCGCATAGGCCGGCCAGCGTGAGCGCGCGCCAGGCGATGCGCAGCTCCACGCCGAGCGCCGCCTCGTCGGGGCCGTGCCCGCAGACGTCGCCGATCATGGCGTGCACGGTGCCGTCCGGGGTGCGCACGGTGTCGTAGAAGTCGCCGCCGAGCAGTGCCCGCGAGCGGCCGGGCCGGTAGCGCGCGGCGAACCGCAGCGAGGAGCCCTCCAGGAGGGGCGTGGGCAGCAGGCCGCGGTGCAGGCGGCGGTTCTCCTGGGCGCGAACCCGGCCCTCGGCGAGCTTCCGCTCGGCTGTGTCCGACCGTTTGCGTTCCACCGCGTACCGGATCGCGCGGCTGAGCAGCCGGCCGTCCAGCTCGTCGCGGAAGAGGTAGTCCTGGGCGCCGACGCGCACCGCCTCCGCGCCGCGCTCGGCGTCCCCGGACGCGGTGAGCGCGAGGACGGCGTGCCGGGGCGCGAGCCGCAGTACGTGCTTGAGCGTGGCCAGCTCGTCGTCGCCCTCGGCGGCCCGGCCGGGCGCCGGCAGCGCGAGGTCGAGCAGTATGCAGTGGACGTCGTCGGTGAGCAGCCGCCCGGCCTCGGTGAGATTGCGGGCGGTACGGACCCGGATCGGCTTGCCTGCCGAGTCGAGCAGTTCGGGCACGCTCAGCGAACCGGCCGGGTCGTCCTCGATCACGAGCAGCATCAGCGAGGTGCTGCCGGCCAAGTCGCCGGCACCTCGCATGGTCGAGGGTGGAGCCTGGCCGGCCGGGGCGCCTGGTGCGGACGCGGTGTCAGCCGTGGCGCCGACTTTGGAGGCGGCGCGAGCCTGACCACCTTCCACGGCCGGGATCGCTCTCTGCCGCGGTACGGGTACGGGCATCGTCTTGGTTCCTTCCCTCCCCCCGAGGGCACGGTGGGACAAGGGGTCTCGCCCACCGACGGGGACCATAGCGTCAGCTGCGGCCACAAAGGAATGGCGTAAAGCGATCGGTACGTAAAACAGCCCCTGTCATATGCCGCATCCCCTAACGGAATTGGACATCGGTCGGCTCTCCCGGTAATGACGAACGTCACGTTGCCGGGGTTGATTGGGGCCGCCGAACGTGCTGCACGTCACTTGGGGTGCGTCACGTGTCAGGCGTTACGGGAGTGGGTGCGGCAGGCGCCGTTCGCACCTTCATATCCGTCATATCCCGTATGTCCCTCACGCAGTCGGACGTACGACCCCCAGGATCGGCATCGAACCCGCGCCCGCGATCGTCACTGTCCGCCCCGGCCGGGGGGCGTGGATGATCGCGCCGTCGCCTATGTACATCGCCACATGACTGGCGTCGGGGTTGTAGATGATGAGGTCGCCCGGGCGCATGTCCTTGATGTCGACGCGGTCGAGCTGCTTCCACTGCTCCTGCGATGTGCGCGGGATGGTCTGGCCGGCCGACGCCCACGCTTGCGAGGTCAGCCCGGAGCAGTCGTACGTCATCGGGCCTTCGGCGCCCCATTCGTACGGTTTGCCCAGCTGCTCCGTCGCGTACTCCACGGCCTTCTTGCCCGCGGCCGTCGCCTCGCCCTTGACGTCCTCGAGTACGCCGGAATCCAGCCAGGCCGTCTGCGCCTTGGCTGCAGCCTCCCGCTCCAGCTCGGCCAGCTTCTCCTTCTCTTCCTTCTCCAGTTCTGACTCGAGTTTCTCGGCGGCGGCGATCTGCTGGGTGACCTTCTTCTTGGCCTCGGCCTTGGCCTTGCGGTTGGCCTCCAGCTTCTTCCACTGGGCGGAGGCGTCCTTCGCGTACTGCTTCAAGTCCTTCTGCGTACGGGCCATTTCGGCGAGCATGCCCTTGGTCGCCTGCTCGCCCTGGCGTGCCCGGCCCGCGCCGTTCAGATAGTCCTGCGGGTCGTCACTGAGCATCAGCTGCGCCTCGGGCGGCAGTCCGCCGCTGCGGTACTGGGCGCGGGCCGCCGCGCCCGCCCGGTCCTTCAGCCTGTCCAGCTTCTCCTGCCCCTCGACGATCGCGCGGGCCAGCTCCACGATCTGGGCGGACTGCTTCTCGGTCTTCTCCTCCGCCGCGTTGTACGCGTCCGTGGCGACCGCCGCGTCGTGGTAGAGCTTGTCCAGCTTCTTGCGGATCGCCTCGAGGTCCTTGGTGCTCGCGGGCTTTGAGGACGGCGTCGGTGTTGGCGTCGGGCTCGGTGTCGGATTCGCGTACGCCACCCCGGGCGCGGCCAGGATGGCCGCTGCGCAGGCCAGGGCCATGGTCACCGTGGTCAGGCTCCGCTTGCCCGCTCCCATACTCCGCTCCCCAAACTGATTAACCGTCAGTAACCTATGGATGCCTCGGGGGATGGTGCCACGGCGTCCCGCAATTCGACAGAGGCAGACGCGAACTCCCCCAACTCCCGTCAGGGCGCTGCGCACTCGGCAACTCCCCTCGGGTCACTGCCCACTCGACGATGATCTCCCCGCCCATGTGACGAACGACTCACGGAGATCGTTCCATCGCCGCATCGCCGCATCGCCGCATCGCCGCATCGCCGCATCGCCGCATCGCCGCGTGCCGATCGCCGCATGCCGATCGCGGCGCGGGCGCGGGGCGCGGGATGGCAGCCGGGGCTACCCGCGTGGCGCCAACGCTCCCCACCGCACGGTCACTTCGCCTTGCCGCCAGCGCGTCACACCGTCCGTGACCGGCCAGTCGGCCGTCAGGTCGCGTACGGCGCGTATCCAGCGCTGCCGGGCGCCGTACGAGGCGTAGGGCGCTGCTGCCGCCCAGGCGCGGTCGAAGTCGCGCAGGAAAGCGTGCACCGGTTCGCCGGGGACGTTGCGGTGGATGAGTGCCTTGGGGAGGCGTTCGGCGAGGTCGGAGGGGCGGTCCAGGGAGCCGAGGCGGGTGGCGAACGTGACGGTGCGCGGGCCCTCTGCGCCGAGCGCGACCCAGACGTGCCGTCGGCCGATCTCGTCGCAGGTGCCCTCGACGAGAAGCCCGCCGCGCGAGTTGGTGCACGCCGGCGCGAGGCGGGCGCACAGCCGCGCCCAGACCTCGGCCACCTCCGCCTCCTCGTACTGGCGCAACACGTTCGCCGCGCGGATCAGCGAGGGCCGCTCCGGGAGCGGGATCTCGAAGCCGCCGTGCCGGAAGGTGAGCCCGTCGCGCTCGTACGGCCGTGCCGCCGCGACCCGGGCCGGATCGATCTCGACCCCGACCACGCGCGCGCGTGGAGCAACGGTGCGCAGCCGCTGGAGGAGCTCCACCGGGGTCCATGGTGCGGCTCCGTAACCGAGGTCGACCACCACCGCGTCGCCGGCCCGGCGCAGTTCGGCGCCGTGCACCGCGGCGATCCAGCGGTCCATGCGCCGCAGGCGGTTGGGGTTGGTGGTTCCGCGCGTCACCGTTCCCAGGATGGGGGTCCCCCTGCTCGACCGAAGCCGAGACGGGGGGAGGGCCGCTGCGCGGGATGTCATGCGTACGAGGGTAGGGGGCGGCTCTGACAGCAAGCCCCTGGTGCAGCTGCTATCCCTCTGCCAACCCCTCTACGCACGGCGGTCTCGAACGGTTGAGCGAGATTCGGCAATGATTCGGTAAAGAGGAAATGGAGCAGGGCGCTCCGGTGTTCCGGCATTGGAGGGCACTCCAGGCCCTCCGGTCCGGCATGCCCGCAGCAAGGAGGAACGCCACGTGAGCCAGTACGTGAGCAGGCTCGGGCGCCGCTCCCCGGCGGCACCCTCGAGGCTCAGGCTGCACCGCAGGCCACGCCGCGTCGCGATGCTCTCCGTGCACACCTCGCCACTGCACCAGCCCGGCACGGGCGACGCCGGCGGCATGAACGTCTACATCGTGGAGCTGGCCCAGCGCCTCGCCGCGATCAACATCGAGGTCGAGATCTTCACGCGCGCGACCACCGGAGGCCTGCCGCCCACCGTGGAACTCGCGCCCGGCGTCCTCGTACGCCACGTCGACGCCGGCCCCTACGAAGGCCTCGCCAAAGAGGACCTGCCTGCCCAGCTGTGCGCCTTCACGCATGGCGTGATGCAGGCCTGGGCCGGCCACCGCCCCGGCTACTACGACCTGGTGCACTCGCACTACTGGCTCTCCGGTCACGTCGGCTGGCTGGCCGCCGAACGCTGGGGCGCCCCCCTGGTGCACGCGATGCACACCATGGCGAAGGTCAAGAACGCCGCCCTGGCCGATGGCGACACCCCCGAGCCGACCGCCCGCGTCATCGGCGAGACCCAGATCGTCCGCGCAGCCGACCGCCTCATCGCCAACACCTCCGAAGAGGCCGACGAGCTCGTACGCCACTACGACGCCGACCCTGGCAAGGTCGCGGTCGTCCACCCCGGCGTGAACCTCGACCGCTTCCGCCCCGCCGACGGCCGCGCCGCCGCCCGCGCCCGCCTCGGCCTCCCGCAGGACGCCCTGATCCCCCTGTTCGCGGGCCGCATCCAGCCCCTGAAGGCCCCTGACGTACTGCTGCGCGCGGTAGCCGTACTCCTTGAGGAGCGCCCCGAGCTCCGCTCGAAAATCGTCGTCCCTGTAGTGGGCGGACCGAGCGGCAGCGGCCTCGCCAAGCCCGAGGGCCTGCAGAAACTCGCCGCCCGCCTGGGCATAGCCGACGTCGTCTGGTTCCGCCCGCCCGTCGGCCAGGACAAGCTCGCGGACTGGTTCCGGGCCGCGTCCGTTCTGGTGATGCCCTCCTACAGTGAGTCGTTCGGGCTCGTCGCCATAGAGGCGCAGGCGACCGGCACTCCGGTGCTCGCGGCCGCGGTGGGCGGACTCCCCGTCGCCGTACGCAACAAGGAGACCGGCTTTTTGGTCCCCGGCCACGATCCCGTCGACTACGCGCGCGTGCTGCGCGATTTCGCCGACAACCCCGCGCTCCCGGAGCGGATGGGCGCGGCCGCCGCCCGGCACGCCAAGTCCTTCGGCTGGAACACCGCGGCCTCGGCCACGGCGGACGTCTACACGGCGGCGGTCCACGACCACCGCCGTCGCGTACGCTCCCACCATGGCTGACGTACGGCAGGCCGCACAGGTCGTCGAGGGCGTCCTCAAGGACGCCGAGCTTGAGTGGGAGAGCCCCGAACCCGGCAATTACGTGGTGAAGCTCCCCGGCACCCGGAAGCTGTCCACGACGGTGTCACTGATCGTCGGCAGACACTCCCTCTCCCTCAACGCCTTCGTCATCCGGCACCCCGACGAGAACGAGTCCGGTGTCCACCGCTGGCTCCTGGAGCGCAACCTCAAGCTCTATGGCGTCAGTTACGCCGTCGACCCGCTCGGCGACGTCTACGTGACCGGCAAACTCCCGCTGGCCGCCGCCACACCCGAGGAGATCGACCGGCTGCTCGGCTCGGTCCTGGAGGCCGCCGACGGCAGTTTCAACACACTCCTGGAGCTCGGTTTCGCGTCCGCGATCCGCAAGGAGTACGCCTGGCGGGTGTCGCGCGGCGAATCGACACGCAACCTGGACGCGTTCGCGCATCTCACGAAGCCGCGCGGCGACTGACGCCTGGTCCGCATCAGGCAGTACGCGCGTACCGGCCCGGAGTCGCACCCACCAACCGCTTGAAATGCCGCGTCAGATGGGACTGGTCGTAGAAGCCGGTCGCCGTCGCCACCTCGCTCGGAGGGTGACCGTCGAGAAGCAGCCGGCGGGCGCGGTCGACCCGGCGGGACATCAGGTACTGGTGCGGGGCGATACCGAAGGCCGCGCTGAACGCCCGTATCAGATGGGCCGGATGGGCATGCACGAGCCGCGCGGCCTCGTCCAGGGCTATGCCCGGAACGAGGCGGGCGTCGAGGAGTTCGCGCAAGGTGTGCGCGACGCCGTGGTCCGGCGGCGGCCGTTCCCCGGTCAGCCTGGGCCGCAAGTGCCCGCGCAGCCGCTCGCCGATGAGTGCGAGCCGGCTCGCGGCCTCCAGTTCGTCACCGGGATGCCGCAGGGCCGAGTGCAGTTGGCCGACTCGGGTGCGCAGTACGGGGTCCGCCAGGTCCGGGCCGTCCACCGCCGGGCCGATGAAGCTCTCGTCGAGCTGGGTCGCGTCCAGGTAGATGACGCGCTTGCGGAAGCCGTGCGGGGTCGCGGGGGAGCCGTTGTGCGGCACATGCGGCGGGAGCAGGGTGACGGTGTCGTGCGGGGTGCCGTGCTCGTGCCGGTCGAGGTCGTAGCGTACGGCGCCGTCGTCGACGATCAGCAGGGTCCACGCGTCGTGTACGTGCATGGGGTACGCGTACTCGGTGAAGTGGGCGTGGAAGACCTCCACGACACCCGGGACCTGCGGGCGCCAGGCGGACACTTCCTGTCGGGGCACCATGCAAGAAACGTACAAGACCGTGGCGTACGACAGCCGTCAGTCTCGTCTCATGGACAACCGCTTTGAGACCAAGATCGCCGTACTGCTGCGGGACGACCTGGAGTCCTGGCAGCGACTGAATGTGACCGCCTTCCTGGTCAGCGGCCTGGGGACAAAACTGCCCGAGGTGATCGGGGAGCCGTACGAGGACGCCGACGGAACCCCGTACCTCCCGATGATCCGCCAGCCCGTGATGATCTTCGAGGCTTCCAAGGAGACGCTCACCGCAGCCCACAGTCGCGCCCTCACCCGCGCCCTGCCCCGCTCGGTCTTCACGTCCGACCTGTTCACCACAGGCAATGACCGTGACAACCGCGCGGCCGTACGGGCCGTCGCCGCGGGGGAGTTGGACCTGGTGGGCCTCGCGGTGTACGGGCCGCGCAACGGGGTGGACAAGGTGGTGAAGGGGGCCCGGATGCATCCCTGAGGTCCTGGCGACGATCCCGGCCCTCAGCGGTCGAACCACTTCCCTCCCTCGCCGGTGAACCCGGACGCGATCGCGATGGCGAAGGCGATGCCGGCGGCGAAGGAGGGGGCGCCGCCCGAGGCGGCCAGCCCGATCAGTCCGCTGAGCACCGCGAACGCCTCGATGACGAGCACGGTGTTACGCACCCAGCCGTACCGCTTCCGCGCCAGCACGGCGCAGGTGACCAGAACGAGCGCCAGGATGATCGAGGCGTATGCCAGCGGCCGCATCAGACCGTCGACTTCCTGGTTGTGGTCGAGCCGGTCGTTCACCTCGACCAGGATGAAGAACCCGCCGAGGCCATTGAGGACAGCCTGAATCCACACCGTCACCACGGCGATCTTGACCTTCAACGGCATACGCGCCGGCGCTTCAGTGACCATGAGCCCTGGTCCTTCCCGTCTTCTCGTAAGCGCCGACGACCCGGCGCAACCCGCCATCCAGCAGCCCCTGGACTATGGAGGGTTGGGGCGGGGAGGGGTCCCGGGCGCCGGGCGTCCAGGGCTGCGTCCAGAGCTCAGCAGGGGTCGGGAGAGCAGCCCGAGGGTGGGTGTGCGAGCTGCTGTCATTCGCAAGGCGTGACGCCGTACGTCTTGGCAGGGCCTTCACGTGGCTGCCCCACGTCACCGCACGCCTGACCGTGGTCTGACCCGCGGGGTGCCCCTGCCGGTGTACGGGCGCCCCATGGTCGTAAGCCCTGAGTGCCTCACGCCGCACTGACCCCCGGCTTCGCCGGCGACGCGGCGGGACCCGTCGCCGGCTCCTCCTCCGGCAACCGGCGCATCAGCACCCAGTACCCGAGACCCGCCACCGTCCCCACCACCGCACACGTCCCCCACAGCCACTCCGTCCCGAACCCGTCGATGATTCCGCCCGCCATCAGCGGCGCCACGAGGCTGGCCACCGGCCAGGCCGATGCGTAGACGCCCTGGTAGCGGCCCCGGCCGTGCAGCGGGGAGAGGCGGACGACGAGGCCGATCTGGGTGGGGGCGATGACGATCTCGGCGAGGGACCAGACGCACACGGTGAGTGCGATGACTCCGACGGACCCGGCGAAGGCGGTGAGGCCGAAGCCGTACCCCGCGACGAGGGACGAGATGACGAGCAGCCACCCCGCATCCCGGTGCTCGATGAAGCGGGTGACGGGGACCTGGAGAACGACGATCAGTACACCGTTGATGGCGATCGCCATGCCGTAGTCGGCGGGCGCGAACCCCGCCTGGCCCATCGCCACCGGCAGTCCCACCATGCCCTGCTGGAAGATCAGCGCGACGAGGAAGAACAGCCCGACCATGGCCATGAACCGGCCGTCGCGCAGAACCGTGCCGAGGCTCACCTCCCCAGCCTCCTTCTCCGTGCGTACGGGTCTGGACTCGGGCAACTTGGCGAAGACGACGATCGCGCAGACGAGCGTCATCCCGGCCTCGATCAGGAACCCGGCGAGATAGCTGTACTCGGCGATGAACCCGGCAGCCATAGACGAGATCGCGAACCCGAGGTTGATCGCCCAGTAGTTCAGGGACAGGGCCCGCACCCGGTCCTCGGGCCGGACGATGTCGGCCACCATCGCCTGCACGGCGGGCCGGGAGGCGCTACTGGTCGCGCCGACCAGGAAGGCGACGGCGGCGATCGCGACCGGGTGATGCACAAAGCCGAGCAGCGCGACGCTCGCGGCCGTCGACGACTGGGCGGCGAGAAGGGTGGGCCGCCGCCCGAGCCGGTCGGTCATCACCCCCGCGCCGATGGAGGAGACGACCCCGCCGAGTCCGTGGAGAGCGACGACGAGACCGGCGTACGAGGCGGAGTAGCCGCGGTCGAGGGTGAGATACAGAGCCATGAAGGTGGCGACGAAGGCCCCGAGCCGATTGACGAGCGTGCTGAGCCACAGCCACCAGAACGCGCGGGGTAATCCGGAGACGGATTCGCGGACGGCGCGTTTCATGGCGGCGCGTGACATCGGAATCCCCCGGATGTAAGCGGCTTAGGCTCTTTGTGTACCTTACAAGTGCGCCGCTCCGCCCGGCCACCCAATTGGCGAACGCCGTCAACTGTCCGGCTGCCGGGCAGCCACACGACGGCCTCAGGGCGTCTATTACGCTCGGAGCATGGCCGACGCACCGTACAAACTGATCCTCCTCCGCCACGGCGAGAGCGAATGGAACGCGAAGAACCTGTTCACCGGCTGGGTGGACGTCAACCTCAACGAGAAGGGCGAGAAGGAGGCAGTCCGCGGCGGTGAGCTGCTCAAGGACGTCGGCCTGCTGCCCGACGTCGTACACACCTCCCTCCAGAAGCGCGCCATCCGCACCGCGCAGCTCGCGCTGGAGGCCGCCGACCGCCTGTGGATCCCGGTCCACCGCACCTGGCGCCTGAACGAGCGCCACTACGGCGCGCTCCAGGGCAAGGACAAGGCACAGACGCTCGCCGAGTTCGGCGAGGAGCAGTTCATGCTGTGGCGCCGCTCGTACGACACGCCCCCGCCGCCGCTGGACCGCGACGCCGAGTACTCGCAGTTCGAGGACCCGCGATACGCGACCCTCCCGCCGGAGCTGCGCCCGCAGACGGAGTGCCTCAAGGACGTCGTCGTCCGCATGCTCCCGTACTGGTTCGACGGCATCGTCCCCGACCTCCTCACCGGCCGCACGGTCCTGGTGGCGGCCCACGGCAACTCGCTGCGCGCCCTCGTCAAGCACCTCGACGGAATCTCGGACGCGGACATCGCGGGCCTGAACATCCCGACGGGCATCCCGCTCTCGTACGAACTCGACGCCGACTTCAAGCCGGTGAACCCGGGCGGCACGTATCTCGACCCGGAGGCCGCGGCGGCGGCGATCGAGGCGGTCAAGAATCAGGGCAAGAAGAAGTAGGAATGGCGATCATGCCTCCCACCTGCGCGAACGGCGTAGATGGGAGGCATTTTCGTGCCCTGGAACCTCTCTGGAACCTCAGCCCATGGGATCTTGTGGCCTGAGTGCCCTGCCGAGAGCTTTCCGAGCCCGGTCCCGGCTGCTCGGCATGAGGTGCGCGTACACCTTCAGCGTCAGCGCCGGATCGGAGTGCCCGAGGTACTCCGCGAGGGCCTTGATGCTTTCTCCGGCGTCCAGAAGCACGGACGCGTAGAAGTGCCGGAGCGCGTGCATGCCGTGCTCCCGGGCGGCGGCGTGCTCGCGGCTCTTGGCCTTGGGGATGACACCGGCCTTGGCGAGCGCGGGCTTCCAGTGGTCTTCGTTCAGCGACGTACGCCAGACGTGCCCACCGTTCGGGCCCGTGAAGATGAGCCGCCGGGTCACCGGCTGGCCGTTCGCTCGCATCCACGGGAGCTTGATCTCCACAGGCGGGAACCGCTTCATGTGCTCCTGTAGCGCCTCTGCCACGGGATCGGGCAGAGGTACGTCACGGAGCTTGCCGCCCTTCGGGGGCGCGAACACGGCCTTGCTCAGGCTCAGCTTGAGTTGCTGCACCACGTGCAGAGTGCCGCTGTCGAAGTCGATGTCATCGACGGACAGCCCGAGGATCTCCCCTTGCCGTATCTCAGCGTCCGCAGCGCCCTAGCGTCCGCACGGTCGTATCTGTGCAGGCCAGTTGGGGTGAGGTGTGCGGACGCTGGTGTGGACGCTGCGGGAGTTGGAGGGCTGTAGCGTCCGCAGCTTCGACGTGTCCGGGCCGCTGGTGTGCGGCCCGGCCCGGCGGGTGTTCCGGCTACGTCAGTGCTGGTCAGGATCGGTTCTGGCCATGCCCCGTGGGGGCCACCTCCGGCCAAAGAGAGGCTTGGTCGGGTGCGGACGCTGACTCGTCTTCGTCGGGTGCGCGGGACAGCGCGAGGAGTCGGTGTCGGTGCCGGTCACGGCTACGCTGCGTGTCGTCCACGGTGATCCCGATGGACCGCAGCAACGGGGCGAGCCGCTTGACGCGTCCGCTCGCGCGGGTGGCGTCCTTGGGCCAGTTCGGCGGCCGGACCAGCGGCGCGGGCAGCGCTTCGAGCAACTGGGCCGCGGTGCCCTGCCAGGTGCCCGCCTGTTCGACCAGGTGGGCAATGGCCATGGCGAACGGGTCGCCCTCCATCGCGTCCGTGGCCACGTTCGCCGAGGTGGCCAGGTAGTCATCCAGGGTGTGCCAGCCCTGCGTCTGGTCGACGGCCGCCAGCACGCGGGCGAAGTCCGCCATGCGCGGCATGGAGTCGAGCCGCACCGTGGGCAGCACCGCGAGCACGCACGCCAGCACGTCGAACAGGGCGCCGAGCACGGCGGGCCGTACCGCCTCGAAGGTGGCGTCCAACTCCTCTTCCGAGCGGCGCCGTTCGGAGTCGATGAGCTGCAAGTCCAGCATCAACACGCGTTCGGCCAGGTCCCCGGCGAGAGCTCCCGCGTCGATCGTGGTCAGCGCCAGCACCCGCTTGAAGGTGAGCACGACCACGTCGTCATCGGTGTACAGGGCGCGGTCGACCACGCCGTCACCGGTCACCGCCTTGCACAGGGTGTCCGACAGCCACGGCGGGATGGTGGAGACGTTGTCCAGGCACAGCGCCCACGAGCTGAACGCCTGCCGCGACCACGCCTTTTCGTCGCGCGGCTGGCTGCGCTTGGCGGCCGGGGACGGGTCGATGAGGTTGATGAACATCTGCGCGGCCTTGGACTTGCCGGTGCCCTGCTCGCCCTTGCACACCACGGCGGGGTGCGGGATGTCTGGAATCCAGGCCGCAACCAGCCACGCTACGAGCTGGTGAAACGACGGCTGGGGATCTCGCGCGGGACGTCTCCGCTGACCCTGACTGGCCCTCACGCAAGGGGAGGCAGGGCCAGCTTGATTACCTCGAAGAGTGCGGCGCCATTGATGCGGCTATCGAGACGCTCGAACGCGCCTGGACTCAGTACGAGGCATATCGGGCAACCCAGAGTGGCTATGACGCCCACGAACGGCCCCACCAAGGCGGCTCGGCCTGGCCCCACTTTGTGAAGATCGGTGACGGCCTGCAGTGGCCCCTTCGGACGCGCTTGGCCAGCATCGACACACGACCAGATTCGGGCTGCGGGCCGGCCAAGTCGGACGGTCCTTCGGATGGTCTTGCGGAAGGGGGCACGGCGGTGCCAGATGCCCCGAGCAGCAGGGTTGGCGGACGACCAACGGGAGCCGTTGTGTCACGCCCAGATGGACGCGTGCGGGTCCTGGTTGCGCTTCGAGCGCCGCCAGGCGATCAATGTGATGAGCGCCGCGCCGGCCAGCGCCACCGTGTATTCGGCCAGCGCGTGGCGGAGCAGAGTCTCGCGATCGGTG
This sequence comes from Streptomyces sp. NPDC048825, assembly GCF_043198355.1. Classification (NCBI taxonomy): domain Bacteria; kingdom Bacillati; phylum Actinomycetota; class Actinomycetes; order Kitasatosporales; family Streptomycetaceae; genus Streptomyces; species Streptomyces sp. NPDC048825. The sequence continues at coordinate 419,878 of NZ_JBICUR010000002.1, read as the reverse complement.
ACCGCCCAGTCGCGACCACCGAACAGCGGGATGTTGTCTATGGCCTCCTCGTCGTGGTACCAGTTCAGGCCGTCGATGCTGCCCTGGCCCCAGCTTCCGTCTGCTAGCGTCCACTCGCCTCGGCATGACCAGTCCGACTCGCAGTAGACGTACCCTTCCGTCACGGCTGTCTGCCCATTGAGATACCGGTCCGTGTTCCCCGCGGCGAACCATAGTGAAAGCGCGAGGGTGCACAGGGACACGACGAGCACCCCACGCTGCCATGGCCTCAGCCCGCCGACCAGCTCGGTGATCCACGAACGCACAGCCACCCCCAACAGCGCTCGAAGCCCGAAAGCGGCAGAGTAGCCGATACCTACGGCAGAACCGAGCAGGTTCCCCGCGCGCACCGACACACAGCTCTGGCTGCAACGGCGTTCAGTAGCCCCGCCGGGACGGCCCGATACGGCCTGGGCCCGTGAAGCGGTGGCCCCCGTTATCGATCTTCACAGAGTGGGGCCAGGTCGAGTCGCCTTCGTGGGGCCGTTCGTGGGCGTCATAGCCACCCAGAGTGACGCCTGAGCGGTCGAGAGACGCGTCGGGCCAGGCCGATAGGGCTCGCAGCACGGGCGCCCATAAGCCACGCGAAACCGAGCAGCCGCAACAATCCCATACATGGATCAGGGAATCGCAGGACTTCTTGCGGGGATAGCCGGACTGGTCGGGGCGGGAGTCGGCGGGCTTGCTACCGCCTACGGCGCCCGCGTAGGAGCTGCGAAGACGCTGGAGGCAGCGCAAACACAGGTGCGGCAGCAGTCGGTAGCCGAGCATAGGCACTGGGTGCGTGATCGGCGGAGCACAGTCTGTACGGGCGTCAGTGACTCGTCATGAGTGACTTGGAGATCGCACTTATCGCAGCGGGGTCGGCACTTGCAGGCAGCATCGTCACCGGTTGGTTCACGCGGTGATGGGGATTCTTGAAAACGGCCAGGGATGCTCCTCGCATCACTCGCTCTGGTGTTCAACGAAGTGGGGAGTTTCAAGGAGCGTGGCCCGGGTCGTCGGCTTGGGTTTCCCGCTCGTGGAGTGTGCCGGCCGTGTCGAGACGTCGAGACGCTGGCTTCGTGTCGGTGGCCAATCCGAGATCCTCACGCACGGTCACACCAGCGATCAGCTGCCTGCGGAGAGGTCCCCGTAAAGGAGCCGTGCCGTGAGTTCCATGCACCGTGTATGTGCCGCGGAGAAGCCGTAGGGCATCTTGGTTATCGCTTCGAAGGCACTCATCTGGGTGTCCTCCTCGTCGCTCGCCTCGGCGTCGTAGATCTCGAAGAGCTTCTCGTCGGCCTCGTCCATTCCGGCCGCTTCCATGGCCTGTTCCAGGGCCTTGTGGTGGGCGCAGTGCTGCGCGGCGAGTTCCTCGACCTGCGGGTCGTGGGGGTCGACGGTGTCATCGAGGGCGGCGTCGGCCGCGTCGAGGCGGTCTGCCTCGGCCCGTAGGTCGGGATGGGTCGCCAGGGTGATGAACACGCTGGCCTGAATTGCGGCGCCCAGCGGCCCGAAGATCCGTTCCGTGACCAGCAGGGCGTCCAGGTCGGAGGGGCGCAGTGCGCCAGAGGGCAGGTGGCTGAGCCGGTCCGTGACCAACGGGGAGAGCAGGCCCAGTGGGCTGCCCACGCCCCGCAGGCGCTGGACTGCCGCGCGCTGACGCTTGATGTCGGCCTCCTGGGCGGCCAGGGTCTCCTCCAGCCGGCCCAGGACGTCCTCAACGTCCCGGGCTTCGTCGAAGGCGGCCCGCATGTCGTCCAGGCTGATGCCGGCCTCGGACATCTTGCGGATCCACAGCAGGCGGATCATGTCGTCGTAGCCGTAGCGGCGGCGTCCGTCTCCGCCTCGCTCGGGCTCCGGCAGCAGACCGATCTGGTGGTAGTGACGAATGGCGCGCGGGGTGGTTCCGGCGAAGGCGGCGGCATCGCCGATCTTGACCTCGCGGGGAGGCGTGACGAAGGGGTACATCGCAGACAGGGCCTTTCGTGCTGTGGTGCCCTCGACGACACCACATGCCGCTACGGCATGTGCAACTACACACCACCCGGACCCTGAAGGGCTATCGGGCGGTCCCTCGCCATTGGTGTCCCGTCCCAGGACAGGCCCGGAATGGGTGGGGAGATCCGTCGAGCAGGTCTGATGGCACCCCGAGCAGGGGTTGGGGATTTTCAAGGAGCCCCATCAGCGGAGCGCTGGCCACAGACAGGCTGCTGCTGCAAGGCACGCTGGCAACCGTCAGGCCGAGGCGTTGCTTCACACCGTCCAGGCCACGCTTGATGAGCAAAGGCGTTCCCAAGCCGAGGACAGGAGGCGTCAGGCATACGTTGAGCTACTCCAAGCTGCGGAGAAGGTAGGCCTCTCGCGGCAACGCGGGCCCGAGGAACGTGCGGCCCGACCGCAGGTCAGTTGGGGTTTGCACCCCGCTGACCAGGGCGGAAAAACGGGCCCGCCAGACCCAGGGCAAGAAGAAGTAGGTATGACGATCAGGCCCCTGACCTGCGCTTACGGTGCAGATCGGGGCCTTCGTCTACCATCCTGCCGTTCTGCCTGGTCAGGAAGGCCACGCGGCGAGAAGATCCGTCGGCCCGTATGCGGCATCGAGCCCCTTGCAGTCGGTTCCGCTGCGCGATACCGCGACCACGGGCACCGGGTCGGGCGTGAGTGCCGCGCGGTGGTGGTGCAGCGCGGCGAGATCGTGGCGGTCGAAGGGGGAATTCTCCAGCCACTTCACCGAGCCGACGAACAGCAACTCCTTGGCAACGGGCCCGCGGTCGGCTCCCACGATGTCGATCTCCACGTCGTTGGTGCGGGTCCAGTAGGCGCCGATTGCGGGTGCTGCGGGCAGCTTCGCATCCGGCAGCAGGCGCGCCAGGGCCTCACGTACGAGGGGTTCGACGGCCCGGCCGCGCCAACTGGTCCAGTTCTCGCGGATGCGGCCCAGCGTCAGGTCTCCCCGGCCTCGTTCGACCTCCTCCATTGCCGGGCCGAGGAACCGCAGCCAGAAGCGGAGGTAGGGATCCGCGACCCGGTAGCGGCGGTCCTTCGAGGGGCGTGTGGACACCGGGAGTTCGGCCGCGATCACCCTCTTGTCCGTGAGTACCCCCAGCGAGCGTTGGAGGGGGGTCGCTCCGAGGCCGCCGGCTGCTCGGGCGATGTTGGTGAAGGTCCGCTCCCCGCTGCCGATCGCCGACAGCACCGCGCGCGCCTGCACCTGCTGCGGGAACTCCGCGGCAAGTGACCGCTCCGCCGAGACCAGCAGGGCTGATACCGGATCGCTGAGGGCCGCGGACAGGAAATCCCCCATCCCGGCGCCGTGCGGCCACTCCGCGCAGATCAAGGGCAGCCCGCCGGTGATCAGTGCCGCGTCGAATGCCGAGGCTGCATCGAGGCCCAGCATTCCGCCCACCTCGGCCGGATTGAGAGGACCGAGCACCATCTCCCGTCCGCGCTGGTGGAACGGACGGCCATAGCTGTTCAGCGCCTCCATCATCGACAGGTCCGAGCCGATGAGGATCAGCAGAACCGGCTTGGTCTCCAGCGCCCTGTCCCAGGCCCGCTGCAACGTGCCCTCGAACGCACCCTCCGCATCCATCAAGTAGGGCACTTCGTCCATGACCACCACGCTTGCCCGGTCATGCGGCAGAGCCGCCGCCAGCACGTCGAAGGCTGCATCCCAGCTTTCCGGGCGGGCCGAGGCCAACAGGCCGGCCAGCGGAAGGTTCGATGACTGCGCGTCCTGACTGAGACGCTCGAGATCAGCCCTCGGTGACGCTCCGGTGGCGGCGTAGAAGAGAAAAGGCGCGCCTGACCGCTCGGCAAACCGCTCGACCAGCCGTGACTTCCCCACGCGGCGGCGCCCCCGGAGCATCACGCACCGTCCGGGCCGTTCCCCGTCGAGACCCGCTGCCACCTTGCCCAACTCACGGTCCAGTGTCTCGAGTTCGCGCGTCCTGCCCATGAAGTCGCCCACGGCGGTGTTCCTCCACACGTCGCCACACTCAAGGAGATACGGAGATACTAACAACGAAGTTACCAACATCAATGTTAGTAACTTGCTGGAGCGTCCAGGGGAGGTGGTGGCATGGAACCTCAGCAGCTGAGAGGCCCCGGATCGCTCCGGGGCCTCTTGCGTTCGAGCCACAGCAACACTTGATGTCGGTCTGGGCGGTGCCCCGCCGGACGTACGGGCTCAAGCTGCGGTGGTGGCCAGGCGGTGGAACGCCTGGGTGGTGTGGGGGTGGGCCATCTCGTCCAGGAGGTGCCGCCACTCGGGGTCTGCGGCGGCGGGGTGCGCCAGTTCCCAGGCGGCGAGCAGCGGGCCGAGGTCGCTCTCGCAGGGGGTCGTGATCAGGTCGTCCTGAGTGGTGCCCGGCTTTGTGGTCAGCAGCGAGTTCATGGGAGTTCCTTCCGGCCGAGAGCTGTGAACCTCTGGTATTCGCTGGGTTCAACCATGCCGTCGCCCGCTTGCCGGAACCATGGAGTGCTCTGCCGGATCGAGGGTGCAGGTAGCTGCACCCCGAGAGGGCCGTTCTCCCCCCTCACACCTCCAGCGGCACCGGATGGACCTCGTCGGCCTTGTGGCCGGTGCGTTCGTGGATGCGTTGGACGGCTTCGGCAGTGGGAGCCTCGGAGAGGCAGTAGACCGTGCCGGACTCGGGGTCTGCCCACGCCTTCTCGAAGTGCACGTTCTCTTCCTGCTCTATGGCGAGGTCCGCCTGGTGAGCCTGCCTCAGTTGTTCGGCCGTGATGCCCTTCATTCCGCGGTGGACGTCCATGAAGTGAGCCATGGCCTCGCACCTCCTTGCGCTTACGAGTTCGCCGACCCCCTTTCCTCCATGCTGCGCCCGTATGGCCGCGCGGGCGACCGCTCACAGCGAGCCGTATGGCGCGGCTGTACGACGACTCGGGCCCCGAGCCGTCGTACAAGTCCAACAATCCCTAAAGCCCTACGAACTCAACCGCACTGGCAAGGACTGCCCGACTGGCAGCCGCACTTGCAGCCCGCCCCGCAGCCACAGGCGGCGACGATCGGGAGGCTGATGATCTCGGCGGGCTGCTCGGTCTCGCGATCCCGGGTGGGGTCGGGGGTGGTGGGGGATTCGGCCATGGTCCCTCCTCGAAGGCTTGGTGCCTGCGCCCATTGCAGGCCCCCACCGTCCGGCGCGGCAACGGCGCACGGAGGCTCCCAGGCACCGACCACGAAGCCCGCACGCCCTCGCAACAGACCCGCACGCCCTCGCAACGGATCTGCACGCCCTCGCAACCCGACCCGTACGCCCCGCAGCGGAGCGCTTACGCCCCCTCGACCCCCGTCGCAGACTGAATCTCGTCCGCGTGCTCCCCCGTCACCAGGTACACCACCCGGTTCGCCACCGACACCGCATGGTCCGCGAAGCGCTCGTAGTAGCGGCCCAGCAGCGTGACGTCGACGGCCGTCTCGATGCCGTGCTTCCAGCGGTCGTCCATGAGGTGCTGGAAAAGGGCGCGGTGCAACGTGTCCATCGCGTCGTCGTCCTGCTCCAACTGGAGCGCGAGGTCGACGTCCTTCGTGACGATGACCTCCGCCGCCTTCGCCATCAGGCGCTGCGCGAGCTGGCCCATCTCCAGGATCGTGGCGTGCAGGTCGTGCGGGACCGTGCGCTCCGGGAAGCGGAGGCGGGCGAGCTTCGCGACATGCTGGGCGAGGTCACCGGAGCGTTCGAGGTCCGCGCTCATCCTCAGCGACGTGACCACGATCCGCAGGTCCGTCGCCACCGGCTGCTGCCGTGCCAGCAGGGCTATCGCCCGCGCCTCGAGCTCGTGCTGGAGATCGTCGACCTTCTGGTCGCCCGCGATCACGGTCTCCGCCAGCTTCAGATCGGAGTCGAGCATCGCCGTCGTGGCGCGCCCGATCGCCGACCCGACGAGCCGGGCCATCTCGACCAGGCCCTCGCCGATCGAGTCAAGTTCCTCGTGGTACGCGTCGCGCATCAGGATGTCCCTCTCTTACGTCTGCTTCCGGCTCCCGTACACGGATCCCCGTACACGGTTCCCCATGCACGATTCCCCGTCGGGATTCCGAGGGGCTCGCGTACCCCACGCTCCCACGGTCCGGCCTGAACGCGTCCGTTTCCGCCACCTCAAATGAACCATCCCTATCACCCAGGTGAACTGTGGGCGACATGGCCCCTCCCTGCCGGTATGCCTTCCTCCGAAGTCGCTCGGAACAAATGAACCAGCACGGTCCCCACGGTGAACTCTGGGCGACGAGTGTTCGAGCTGACACTCTGGGCGCTGTAAGGGGGGCGTACGTCATGCCTAACCTGGAGCCATGGACGTGAACGCGGCGGTCGCCGCAGCGGCAGCGATCGCCGGTGTGCTCACCGGCGTCATCGCCATGCTGGCGTTCCGCTGGAGCGAGCGGGAGCAGAAGCGGCCGACGCGCACCTCGTTGCACACGGACCCGGTGCTTCCGCCGGGAGTCGACACGGTCCTGTCCGTGCTCCGCTCCTCCGCCGTCGTGCTCGACGAGGCCGACGCCGTGGTCAAGGCAAGCTCCGCCGCATACGCCCTCGGTCTCGTACGCGGCGGCAAACTCGCCGTCGAGCCCATGCTGCAGATGGCCCGCGACACCCGGCGCGACGGCGAGATACGGCAGGTCGAGCTGGACCTGCCACGCCGCGGCACCGGCCGCGGAGAAGCCCTCGCCGTGTCCGCCCGCGTCGCCCCGCTCGGCTCCCGCCTCGTACTCCTCCTCGTCGAGGACCTCACCGAGGCCCGCCGCATCGAGGCCGTACGACGCGACTTCGTCGCCAACGTCAGCCACGAACTCAAGACCCCAGTCGGCGCGCTCAGCCTCCTCTCCGAGGCGGTCATGGGCGCCTCCGACGACCCGGAGGCCGTGGAACGCTTCGCCGGACGCATGCAGATCGAGGCCACCCGCCTCACCAACCTCGTCCAGGAACTCATCGACCTCTCCCGGGTCCAGAACGACGACCCCCTCGAGGACGCCGAGCCCGTACGCGTGGACGAACTCGTCGCCGAGGCCATCGACCGCTGCCGCCACCAGGCCGGCACCAAGCAGATCACCATGGCCGCCAATGTGGGGGGCGGGCCCGTGGGGACCTCGGACGAGGATGGTGGTGGGCGACGGGCGGACGGAACCGCCGACCTGCAGATCTGGGGCAACCGCGGCCAGCTGGCCGCCGCCCTCGGCAACCTCGTCGAGAACGCCGTGAACTACTCGCCCGCCCGTACGCGCGTGGGAATCGCCGCGCGCCGGGTCCCCGCGCCCGGCGGAGACCTCATCGAGGTCGCCGTCACCGACCAGGGCATCGGCATCTCCGAGAAGGACCGCGAGCGCGTCTTCGAGCGCTTCTACCGCGTCGACCCGGCCCGCTCCCGCCACACCGGGGGTACGGGGCTGGGCCTGGCGATCGTCAAGCACGTGGCCGCCTCGCACGGCGGGGAGGTCACGGTGTGGAGCTCCGAGGGTCAGGGCTCCACCTTCACCCTCCGGCTGCCGGAGGCGGGCGTGGCCCGCGACCGCGCGACCGACCACACGTCCGGACTCGCCGACGACGTCGACGCCGGGCCGCCCGACGGAAAGACCACCGTCACATCCCCCACAACATCCCCGTACGAATCGCTTTCTGCCCCGGAGGTCCTTCCGTGACCCGAGTGCTCGTCGTCGAGGACGAGGAGTCCTTCAGCGACGCCCTGTCCTACATGCTCCGCAAGGAGGGCTTCGAGGTCGCCATCGCGGCCACCGGGCCCGATGGCCTCGACGAGTTCGAGCGCAACGGCGCCGATCTCGTCCTGCTCGATCTGATGCTGCCCGGACTGCCCGGCACCGAGGTGTGCCGCCAGCTGCGCAGCCGCTCGAACGTCCCGGTGATCATGGTCACCGCCAAGGACAGCGAGATCGACAAGGTCGTCGGCCTGGAAATAGGAGCCGACGACTATGTGACCAAGCCCTTCTCCTCGCGCGAGCTGGTCGCCCGCATCCGCGCCGTACTGCGCCGCCGCGGGGAGCCCGAGGAGGTCACCCCCGCCGCACTGGAGGCCGGCCCGGTCCGCATGGACGTCGACCGCCACGTGGTCACCGTCTCCGGCTCCAAGGTCGACCTCCCCCTCAAGGAGTTCGACCTCCTGGAGATGCTGCTGCGCAACGCGGGCCGAGTCCTGACCCGTATGCAGCTCATCGACCGAGTCTGGGGCGCCGACTACGTGGGCGACACCAAGACCCTCGACGTCCACGTCAAGCGACTCCGCGCCAAGATCGAACCGGACCCTGGCGCGCCCCGGTACCTCGTGACGGTCAGAGGCCTCGGATACAAGTTCGAGCCGTAAACCGAACCTCTCGCGCACTCATGACGAAGGGCGGGGCCCCAGGAGGGGTCCCGCCCTTCGTCCGTACGAGAATTCCGCGGCCGTACGCCGCTCAGTCCTCCGCGACCGCGCCCTCGCCGGCCTCGGGAGCCGTGGGCGGCGCGCTCTGCGAGGCCGCGTCCGTGGGGCTCTGCCCGGCCCCGTCGGCCCCGGCCTCACCGGAACCCGGCTCGGTCGTGCTCGAGGACGACTGCGACGGAGAGGCCGGAGCCCGGGTGGGACTCGGGCTCCCGGAGCCCTCGGAACCAGGCGCCTGGGGAGTCTCGGACGGGCCCCACTCGGCGTAGTAGCCCTCGGCCGGGACGACGAACGCCCGCAGCTTCACCTGGCCCGTCTCGCTGAAGGTGAAGGTGACCTGCTGCGCGTCACCGTCCTCCAGGGCCTCGCGGCTGCCGTTCAGTACGGCAGAGGCGTTGTTCTTGCCACCGAGGATCACCGACCCGTCGGCCGGGACCGTGATCGGGCCGGAACCCTCGGCGGGCCTGAGCGTGACGGGGTCCTCGATGCCCGCCACGCGGATCGACTCCAGCGTCTCGTCGCTGTTGCCGTTGTTGAACAGGGTCGCGGAGATCGCGGACGGACCCGTCGACTCGGGGTCGGGCTGGGTGATCACCACGGCGTTCTGGATCTGGATGTCGCCGACGCTGGTCGCCGCGTTGTCCGGCTTGATCTCCAGCGACTGGGCGTTGCTTCCGGCGCCGCACGCGGCGAGCGAGGCGATCGAGAACGCGATGGCGGCGGCGGCGAGGGCGCCGCGTCGAAGGCTGCTGCTCACGGCTGCGGCAACTCCTTGAACGTGGGCGGAGCAGGGCGGCGTACGTGTAAAGCCGTCCTAAGGTCTGTCAGCGGCTCAGGTTACCGATCCGCCACCGAGCCCCCGCACCCGACCCTCCCCCAGTTCTCGACTTCGCTCGAACCGGGGGGACCCCACCCACCGTTCTCCTGGCGTCGCTGCGACCACCGCGCCGAGGGGCGCGCCCCTCAAGTCACGCGACATCACGCTGCCCCACAAAGAGCACGTGAGTACGCCCTGGTAACCCAAGCCACATTGACAACATTTCCTATAAGGAATGCGATCCGGGGGTGCGCAAGAGAATTGATCTTCGACCTGGCGTGATCAATTCCGGATTCGTCTCGTACCCGCCCCCGGTCACCGAACGGAGTAGCGCAAGCCCCGTCACCGGAACCCGACAAATCTGGACGTTCGGCCACGCGAGTAGGCCTTCGAAGGCTTGTAACGGGCGGGTTTCACCTCCCCCGAGGAACCGCTCCGACCTGCGAATACCCCCTGGTCTCGCCCCCTCGCAGCACGTTCCTGTCGTTGTTGTCAAGCCCCGAGATGTGCCCTGACCTGCGAAAACGCCATTCAGAAGATGCGGTTCTCGTGTTACTCTGGATAGCCACGGAAGGGGTACCTGTCACATGACGTTCAAGGTTGGCGACACCGTGGTCTATCCCCATCACGGGGCCGCGCTGATCGAGGCCATCGAAACTCGCCAGATCAAAGGCGTGGACAAGACCTACTTGGTGCTGAAGGTCGCCCAGGGCGACCTGACGGTGCGTGTGCCAGCGGACAATGCGGAGTTCGTCGGCGTACGTGATGTGGTCGGTCAGGATGGGCTGGACCGGGTCTTCGAAGTGCTGCGCGCGCCGTATGCCGAGGAGCCCACGAACTGGTCGCGTCGATACAAGGCAAATCTCGAGAAGCTCGCCTCCGGTGATGTCATCAAGGTTGCGGAAGTCGTCCGTGACCTGTGGCGTCGTGAGCGCGAGCGTGGACTCTCCGCCGGCGAGAAGCGCATGCTCGCCAAGGCTCGGCAGATTCTGGTGAGCGAGCTCGCCCTCGCGGAGAACACGAACGAGGACAAGGCCGAGGCCCTGCTCGACGAGGTCCTCGCGTCCTGACGCACGTCACTCTCTGATCGCTTCCAGACCAGAGGCGAAACGAGCGGTCCGGCGTACGCAATTGAAATGCCGCGGTGCCCGATGACGTAAGTTCTGTCGCCGGGCGCTGCGGCATGCTCGTACCCAGAACACCGTACGACCATGCGTCAGCGGCTGGGTAATGAATTTCCGGCCACCGATACTTGGCGTGCCGGGCCCGGGCAGCTGGCTCGACCAGATGTCACGGAAGGGTCCCCGGTCAAGGCGTCGCGCCCGGCACGCTGAGGCCATACCCACACGGGCCCGGTCGTCAAACCGGCGTCAACCGGCGGGTCAAACCGGACGCGCCGAACGGCGTCCGGTGCGCAATGGATTGACGTCCGGTGGACGCCGGATCGACGACAGGGCCTGGTCGTACACAACCCGTACACACCCGCACGCACACACACCCGACAGGAACCGATGTCTGACGATTCACGCCGTTCCGGGGCCGGTACCGCGGCCGTGATTCCGGCCGCGGGCCGAGGCGTGCGCCTCGGGCCGGGCGCCCCCAAAGCGCTGCGCGCGCTGAACGGCACTCCCATGCTCATTCACGCAGTACGCGCGATGGCCGCGTCGCGCGCCGTCTCGCTGGTCGTCGTCGTGGCGCCGCCCGACGGTGCCGCCGAGGTCAAGTCGCTCCTGGACACGCATTCTCTGCCCGAGCGCACCGACTTCCTCGTCGTGCCCGGTGGTGACACCCGGCAGGAGTCCGTGAAGCTCGGCCTCGATGTGCTGCCGCCCGGCATCGACATCGTGCTCGTGCACGACGCCGCCCGGCCGCTGGTGCCCGTCGACACCGTCGACGCGGTCATCGAGGCGGTACGGGACGGGGCCCCCGCCGTCGTACCGGCGCTGCCTCTTGCGGACACCGTCAAGGAAGTCGAGCCGCGTACCGGCGGCTTGCCCGAGCCGGTCGTCGCCACTCCCGAGCGAGGGCGGCTACGGGCCGTACAGACTCCGCAGGGCTTCGACCGGGACATCCTCCTGCATGCCCACGAGACCGTCACGGACGGGGTCACCGACGACGCGAGCATGGTCGAGCAGCTGGGCGAGCCCGTCGTCGTCGTGCCGGGGCACGAGGAGGCGTTCAAGGTCACCCGGCCGCTCGATCTGGTGCTGGCCGAGGCGGTCCTGGCGCGGCGGAGGGCGACCGATGGCTTCTGAGGCGCCCCCGCCCTTCTTGTTGCCGCAGGTCGGGATCGGCACCGACGTTCACGCCTTCGAGGAGGGGCGGGAGCTGTGGTGTGCCGGGCTGAAGTGGGAGGGCGAAGGTCCGGGCCTTGCCGGGCACTCCGACGCGGATGTCGTCGCGCATGCCGCCTGCAATGCGCTCTTCTCTGCCGCAGGACTCGGTGATCTCGGGGCTCACTTCGGGACCGGGCGGCCCGAGTGGTCCGGGGCGTCCGGGATCACGCTGCTCACCGAGGCGGCGCGTATCGTCCGCGACGCCGGCTTCCACATCGGCAACGTTGCCGTTCAGGTCGTCGGGCCTCGGCCCAAGATCGGCAAACGCCGCGATGAGGCGCAGAAGTTGCTCTCTGATGCGGTGGGGGCGCCCGTTTCGGTCTCGGGCGCCACGACGGACGGGCTCGGGTTTCCGGGGCGCGACGAGGGGTTGCTGGCGGTCGCTACGGCGCTGATCGTTCGCACCGGCTGAGCTGGGCGTTGTTCTTCCCCACCCCGCCCCTTCCCGAAAGCGGGGGGCTGCGCCCCCAGGCACCAAGGGGGTGGGTGGTGACGAGTCGCGTCTTGGCTGCGGGGCCGTGGTGGCTGGTCGCGCCCACGCGGCGGAGCCGCATATGTCACAGCCCCGCGCCCCTAAAGCCAACCCACCCGCCCAACCGCCGGAGACAACCCGCTAAACCCCCGCAGGGACACCCACTACCCTTGGACCCGTGACTATTCGCCTGTACGACACCAGCGCCCGGCAGATCCGTGACTTCGTCCCGCTCTCAGCGGGCTGTGTCTCGATCTACCTGTGTGGTGCCACCGTGCAGGCCGCCCCGCACATCGGGCACGTCAGGTCGAACCTGAACTTCGACATCATGCGCCGCTGGTTCGCGTACCGCGGCTACGACGTGACGTTCATCCGCAACGTCACGGACATCGACGACAAGATCATCTGGAAGGCGGCCGATCAGAACCGCCCCTGGTGGTCCATCGGCTACGAGAACGAGCGGGCGTTCGGCGACGCCTACACCGCCCTCGGTTGCCTGCCGCCGACGTATGAGCCGCGTGCCACCGGCCACGTGACCGAGATGGTCGAGATGATGCGCACGCTCATCGAGCGCGGGCACGCCTACGAGGCCGACGGCAGCGTCTACTTCGACGTCCGCTCCTGGCCCTCGTACCTGGAGCTGTCCAAGCAGGACCTGGACGAGATGCGACAGCCGGCCGAAGAGGGCATCACCGGCAAGCGGGATCCGCGCGACTTCGCCATGTGGAAGGCCACCAAGCCCGGCGAGCCGGACTGGGAGACGCCGTGGGGCCGCGGCCGCCCCGGCTGGCACCTGGAGTGCTCGGCGATGGCTCACAGGTACCTGGGCTCGGCCTTCGACATCCACGGCGGTGGCCTGGACCTGATCTTCCCGCACCACGAGAACGAGATCGCCCAGGCCAAGGCCTACGGCGACGAGTTCGCCAAGTACTGGGTGCACAACGCCTGGGTCACCATGAGCGGCGAGAAGATGTCCAAGTCGCTCGGCAACTCCGTGCTGGTCGGCGAGATGGTCAAGCACTGGCGGCCCATCGTGCTGCGCTACTACCTGGGCACCCCGCACTACCGCTCCACCATCGAGTACAGCGAAGAGGCCCTGCGCGAGGCCGAGTCGGCGTTCGCGCGCATCGAGGGCTTCATCCAGCGGGTCATGGAGCTGGCGGGGAAGCCGGTCGAGCCCGCGGCCGACGTGCCGCCCGCCTTCGCCGAGGCCATGGACGACGACCTGGGAGTGCCACAGGCCCTCGCCGTCGTGCACACCACCGTCCGGCAGGGCAACAGCGCACTCGCCGCTGACGACAAGGACGCGGCCGTCGCCCGGCTCGCCGAGGTGCGCGCCATGCTCGGCGTCCTCGGCCTCGACCCGCTCGACGCGCAGTGGGCCGGCGAGAGCGACCAGGGCGAGGATCTGCACGGGGTCGTCGACAGCCTCGTACGCATGGTCCTCGACCAGCGCGAGGCGGCCCGCGCCCGCAAGGACTGGACCACCGCCGATGCCATCCGTGACCAGCTGAACCAGTCCGGCCTCGTCATCGAGGACGGTCCCCAGGGGCCCCGCTGGACACTCGGCCCGCGCTGATCCCTTCGGCGGCTTCCTTGATCGATTGTGCCGCCCGGCCTTCCGGGCGGCACACTTCATAGACGCACAACGCATTCAGAGACGTACACACGCACGCTTTCACACAGACAGGTAGGTCATGGCCGCAAACAACCGCCGCATGTCCGGCAAGAAGGGCGCGCAGGTCGGCAGTGGCGGCCAGCGACGCCGGGGCCTGGAAGGCAAGGGCCCCACCCCGCCCGCCGAGATGCGCAAGGGGCACAAGAAGAACCGCGTCGCCACCTCCAAGGCGAAGCAGACCGCCCGTCGCCCCGCCCCCAAGGGCCGCGGCGGCAAGTCCACCTCCGAACTCGTCGTCGGCCGCAACCCCGTCGTCGAGGCGCTGCGCGAGGGCGTGCCCGCGAACACGCTGTACGTCCAGCAGTTCATCGACAACGACGAGCGAGTGCGCGAGGCGCTCCAGCTCGTCGGCGAGCGCGGCGGCATCCACCTCATGGAGGCCCCCCGCCCCGAACTCGACCGCATGACCAACGGCCTCAACCACCAGGGCCTCGTCCTGCAGATCCCGCCGTACGAGTACGCGCACCCCGAGGACCTCGCCGCCGCCGCGTACGACGCGGGCGAGGACCCGCTGATCGTCGCGCTCGACGGCGTGACCGACCCGCGCAACCTCGGCGCCGTCGTCCGCTCCGTCTCCGCCTTCGGCGGCCACGGCGTCGTCGTCCCCGAGCGCCGCGCCGCCGGCATGACCGCCGGCGCCTGGAAGACCTCCGCCGGCACCGCCGCCCGTACGCCCGTCGCCCGCGCCACCAACCTGACGCGCACCCTGGAGGCGTACAAGAAGGCAGGCATCGTCGTCGTCGGCCTGGCCGCCGACGGCGACGGCGAGATCGGGGAGCTGGCGGCGCTCGAAGGACCCGTCGTCATCGTCGTCGGCAGCGAGGGCAAGGGCCTGTCACGGCTGGTCGGCGAGACCTGCGACTTCCGCGTACGGATCCCGATGCCGGGCGGCGCCGAGTCGCTGAACGCGGGTGTGGCGGCGGGCGTCGTGCTGTACGAGGCGGCTCGGCGCCGGGCCTGACGGTGGGCGGGGTGATCTTGACGGAGTCCGGACAGATCGGGACGGTCAAGGCAGTGTCCTAACGACACGTCACTCGGTTAGATGAGTGTGGACACCAGAACACCCCGCACACCCACGGGGGACCGCACGTCGGGCTTCGACGACGCTCCCGCGCTGAGCATGGTGAAGGTGCCGAGCGATCCGGCGCAGGTCATCGTCAATCATGCGAGCTTCCGCGTGCAGCTGGGCACCGGCTCCCGTACGCAATCCCCGCGCGTCGCACGCCACTTGAGCTCCGCCGACCCCTCGCGCAGGCCCGTCGCCGGCACCCGTCGCCGCGCCCCTGTCGTCTGGAGCGGGAGGTCCGCACCCGACGACACCGGCGCCACCCGCCTGTTGCAGGCCGCGCGGAGCACCACCGTGCACCACGGCGCCGAGGACCCGACGGGCGAGGCCGGGGCGACCCAGGTCATCCCGCGCCTCGACGACAGCGGCTACAGCGGCTACGACGGCAACGGCTACAGCGGCTCCGGATACGGCGGCTATGGCGGATACGACACCGACCCCGACGCCACCGTCGCGACCCCCACCATCGGCGGCCCCCGTATCCCCCAGACCCGCCAGACCCCCATCCTTCCCCAGATGCGCACCTCGGGCAGCGCGGACGAGGAGTACGGCCAACACCCGTACGAGGAGGGCGAGTTCGAGGCCGACGAGTACGACTACGAGATCGACGAGGACGGTCGGCGCGGGCGTCACGCCGACCCGGTACGGCACGCGTACTACCCCGGCCGCCGGATGAACCTCGGCGTCGTCCTGCTCCCGCTGCGCCTCATCCTCGGCTTCATCTCCATCTACGCCGGCATGGGCAAGCTCTGCGACCCGCACTACTTCGACGGCGGCAAGCGCGGCTCCATGGTCAAGTGGCTGGGCACCCTCCAACCCTGGGAAGCCGCCGAGCCGCTACGGCAGTTCGCCCTCGAACACCCCGTCGGCTCCGGACTCCTCATCGCCTTCTTCCAGGTCATCGTCGGCGTCCTCACCGTCCTCGGCCTGTGGCAGCGGGCCGCCGCCGCCGTCGGCGCGCTGATGTCGGCCGCGCTTCTGATCACCGTCAGCTGGAAGAGCGTCCCCGCCTACGACGCGACCGACATCATCTACCTCGCCGCCTGGACCCCGCTGATCGTCGCGGGCGCCCCCGTCTACTCCGTCGACGGCCGCCTCGCGGGCGGCGCCTGGCGCAGGCTCGGGCCACGCGCCGACATCTGGGACCTGCGCCGCTACGTCCTGCGCCGCGGCGCCCTCATCAGCACCCTCGTCGTCGGGCTCACCCTGCTCGTCGGCTCCATGCTCGGCGGCGCCGTCCGCGACGCCGACCGCGTGGTCGTCCCCGGCCCCGGCGAGGCCCCGCGGAACGAACTTCCCGGCTCCCCGCTCCCCGAGGAGTCCGGCAACGACCGCCGCTCGGAGAGCCCCTCGGCCGCCAACTCGCCCACCCAGGGCGCGACTTCGGCCAGCCCCTCCGAGAAGGACGCCACAAACACCCCGGGCGCCTCCCGCGAGTCGGCCACCGCGGGCGCCGGCCAGCCCAGCGAAACCCAGGGCACGGGCCAGGTCCCGCCCGCCCAGCAGACGGCACCCCCCGCCGAGGCGCCCAGCACCAGCGCGGGCCCGTCCTCCTCGGGCGGCGCCGCGACGGGCGGGACGGGCTCCCCCGGAGGCACCGGCGGCGGCAGCGACTCGGGCGGCGGCTCGGGTGGCGGCTCCGGCGGTTCCGGAGGTTCCCGAGGTGGAGGCGGCGGCTCGGACGAGGGCAGCCTCGTGGGCGGTCTGCTCGGGTAGCAGTTCGTGTAACGGCCTTTCGCCGGTACGCAGTCGGGGCCCCGCACTTTCACAGTGCGGGGCCCCGATGACGTACGTACAGCCGCGAGGCTCAACGCCCCAGTGCCGCCAGCTCCTTCGCCGCCTCTGTGAGGTCCTTCGCGGTGTCGATGGCGCGCCAGTACGCGCCCTGCGGGATCGGGCAGCCGAACAGGCGGCGCTCGCGGGCCAGTCGCGGGAACGTGGTGCGCTCGTGGTCGCCGAGGTCGGGCAGCATGTCGGTGAACTCGGGAGAGAAGACGTAGACGCCCGCGTTGATCTCGTACGACGTCGGCGGGGACTCGATGAAGTCCGTGATGCGACCGAAGTTGTCGGTCTCGACGGCGCCCCACGGGATGCGGGGGCGGGCCAGCGCGAGGGTTGCCACCGCGTCGCGCTCGGTGTGGAAGTCCGCCATGTCGCGCAGCGAGAAGCGGGTCCAGATGTCACCGTTCGTCGCGTACCAGGGCTGATCGGCGTGGGGCAGGTGCTGGGCGGCGAACTTGAGGCCGCCGCCGCGGCCCAAGGGCTCCTTCTCGACCACGGTGGTGACACGGACGGGGAGTTCGGCCGACTCCAGCCACTGCTGGAGGACCTCGGCGAGATGGCCGCACGAGACGACCACGTCCGTCACGCCCTCCTCGGCGAGCCAGGCCAGCTGATGGCCGATGATCGGAGTCCCGGTGCCGGGGATCTCGACCATCGGCTTGGGCCGGTCGTCGGTGTAGGGACGAAGTCGGGAGCCCTGGCCACCGGCCAGGACAACGGCTTGAACGGGGCGCGACGCGGCGTTCGGATGCTTCATGAACCGCACTGTACGTCGCGCCCCGCCCGGGGCTTGTGTCGGCGTCGGGCCGCGTCACCCGGCCTGTCACCCGGCCCGTCAGCCGGCCCGTCAGCCGGCCCGTCAGCCGGCCCGTCAGCCGGCCGCCCGTCAGCCGTGCCCGCCGGCGACGCCCGTGGCGAAGGACGTGTCGCAGACGGGGCGGGAGAACGACTGGGCGCGGGACGCGCCGTACTTGACGACGGCGGCACGGCCCAGCGCGCGGGCGATGGAAGCGCAGTGCCTGGCGAGCGACGGGCGGCCGTTCACCGCCTCCTGGAGATGGGTGAGCGCCACCCCCGCGTCCTTCTCCTGGAGCTCGAGCAGGAGCTTGTCGCGCAGCACGTCCTGCGGGGCGCGGGAGGCGGGGCGCGAGGACGTGTTCTCGGCGGAGGCGGCGAGCACCGAGGCCGAGGAGTCGCTCCCCGACCAGGGGACCCGGGCGACCGCGAGAGTCCCGGAGAGCACCAGGACGACGGGCAGAACGAGGGCGAGCGTACGGCCGATCCGGCGGGCCGGACCGCGGCCGTGCCGCGTCGGGCGGTCGGCGGGGCGACGGCCGTGTCGCGTCGAGGGGTTAGTGGAGTGCTTCACGCGAGTGAGGGTAGCGCGGGGTAATGATTTGGCGACATTTGGTAATCAGTTCGAGCGACGGCCGGTGCTCAAATTGGGGTGCGAGGTTGACGTACGCGGGTCGAAATGACCGGTCTGCCGGGGTATTTGTCGACAAGAAAAAGGGCCCCGCAGCAAGCTGCGGGGCCCTTTCCGTCAACGTGGGCGAATTCACCCGGTACGGGTGAATTCCGTGCGCGTGCCTCAGTCGGAGAGACGCTCACCCGTGGACGTCGAGAACACGTGGGTCTCGCCCGGCCGCGGCACGACGTGCAGCGTGGCGCCCTTCTCCGGGACCGCGCGGCCGCTGACGCGGACGACCAGGTCCTTGAGCTCGTCGCCGACCTTGGCGCTGCCGTAGACGTAACCGTCGGCGCCCAGCTCCTCGACCACGTTCACCGAGACGGCGAGGCCCGCCGGAGCGTCCTCGGTCTCCTTGGTCAGGGCCTTCGCGGCGCCGCCGTCCTGCTCGACGATGTCGAAGTGCTCCGGGCGGACGCCGACCGTGACGGTGCGGTCGCCGCGGTCCGAGGCGGCCGACAGGGCCTCCCGGCTGACCGGCACCACGCTGTTGCCGAACTTCACTCCGCCGTCCGTGATCGGGACCTCGACGAGGTTCATGGCCGGCGAGCCGATGAACCCGGCGACGAACAGGTTCGCCGGCCGGTCGTACATGTTGCGCGGCGAGTCGACCTGCTGGAGCAGACCGTCCTTCAGCACGGCCACCCGGTCACCCATCGTCATGGCCTCGACCTGGTCGTGGGTGACGTACACGGTGGTGATGCCGAGGCGGCGCTGCAGCGACGCGATCTGCGTACGCGTGGACACGCGCAGCTTGGCGTCGAGGTTGGACAGCGGCTCGTCCATGAGGAACACCTGCGGCTCACGCACGATGGCACGGCCCATCGCGACACGCTGCCGCTGACCACCGGAGAGCGCCTTCGGCTTACGGGCCAGGTAGTCGGTGAGGTCCAGGATCTTCGCCGCATCCTCCACCTTCTGGCGGATCTCGGCCTTGTTGACGCCCGCGATCTTGAGCGCGAAGCCCATGTTGTCGGCGACCGTCATGTGCGGGTACAGCGCGTAGTTCTGGAACACCATGGCGATGTCCCGGTCCTTGGGCGGCAGGTGCGTGACGTCGCGGTCACCGATGTGGATGGAGCCGGCGTTCACGTCCTCGAGTCCCGCGAGCATCCGGAGCGAGGTGGACTTGCCGCAGCCGGACGGACCGACGAGGACGAGGAACTCGCCGTCCGCGACATCGAGCTCGAGCTGGTCGACGGCGGGCTTGTCGCCACCCGGATAGATGCGGGTCGCCTTGTTGAACGAGACAGTGGCCATGGTGATGGGCCCCCTTCTACCGGCAGGAACGTGCCGGACGATCCGTTGTGGAAGGTGGTGCCACTACGGGTGATTCCGTTGTGGTGTAGTCCACGCAAGGCGGACTGGGTCAGGACGGTACCCGGCGTATGCCTGATCTGTCAGTAGTCGGGGAGCTGTGAACTTCGCGGGAGGTTTCGAGGTGCAGAGCATTCCCCTTTTGACCATGTCTCGATCAAGGCCAGAGCCACCACCTTTTGGCGCCGGTGCGCGGGCGGCGGGCGGTGAGGTCCATCGGGGAGAATGCGCCGTCGTGGATGCGCAGGGCGAGACGGTCGCGATGCAGGACGTCGAGCATGTCGAGGATGTGCTGGGTGCCGCGCACGAGGCGGAACATCTCGGAGATGTGCACGGTGTCGCCCGGCCGCGCGTACGTGAGTGGTTCGCCGAACTTCGGGCGCCGGAGCGGGTGGAGACGGCTCACGCTGCGGCGTAGTCGGCGAGCGAAGGCTCCAACAGGCCGAAGGCGCTGTCCGCCTCCGCGATGACAGTGGCGGAGATCCGGGCGTTGTCCTGGCCGGTGAGGGTGAGTTCCTGGATGCGCTGGAACAAGGTGCGGTGCACGGCGCCGAGCAGGGCGGCGGCGGTGCGGGGGGTGATGTCGCCGCGGGGTGAGCCGGTGGCGTCGGCCAAGGCGTCTGCCAAGGCGGCCTCTCGCAGGTCGTGCAGGTCGCGCAGTCGGGCGGAGAGGGTGGGGCTGTCGGCGATCATGCGGGCGAAGTCGGGGCCGGAGAACCCGGCGACGGGGTCGGCGTCCGCGGCCGCGTCGGCGAAGGCGCGGCGCAGGGCCGACAGGGCCGACTCGCCGGCCTGACGGCCGGTCACCGTGCCGGCCAGGGAGGCGGTGAAGGCGTCCTGCTGGTCCAGGGCCAGGTCCTCCTTGCGCGGGAAGTAGTTGGTCACCGTCTTCTTCGCCACCCGTGCGGCGGCGGCGATCTCGGCGATGGTGGTCTGCTCGAAACCCTGGGCGAGGAACAAGCCGGTGGCGACGTCGGAGATGAGCTGCCGGGTCTCCTGCTTCTTGGATTCCCGCAGGCCGGTAGGGGGTCCGGACGAGGTGGCGTCAGTAGTCATGGAGCAATCTTACTCTCGTGGCATTTTTATGTTGACACCTTCCAGTGGGTCGATATAAGTTTACGTCCATCGTAAATTTCCCCTGGAGCGAAGAATGGATGTGCCCATGCTCGAACCCCGCCCTGTCGCCCTTCGGATCGCGCCCGTCAAGATCGGCTCGATGCTGACCGAGCGTGACAACCGCGCCCCGGCTCCACCCCGCGGCAAGCGGCCTCCCGCCCGCGCTCACCCCGCACCCGCCCGGCGGGTCCCCCCGAAGGCCCGCAATCTGCCGCGCCGCTCCGGCTACTGACCAGCACTCACCCGCCACCCGCCCGTACGTACGCCTCCCGGAAACCAATGAGGAGAAGCACCTTGCAGATCACCGCGTCCACCGTCTCGCTCACCGTCGACGACGTCGCGGCGTCCCAGCGGTTCTTCACCACCCACCTCGGCTACGTCGAGAAGGCCGCCGCCGATGGATTCGCCTCCCTGTCGCGCGACGACGCCGCGATGGACATCGTCCTGCTCGCACGTGGCACCGAAGTGTTGCCGGCAGACCAGCGTGACCAGCACGCCTCCGGCCTGATCCTCGCCTTCACCACCACCGGCATCGAGCACGAGGAGAAGCGGCTGCGCGCCGAGGGCGTCGAGATCACCATGCCGCTGCGCGAGGAGCCCTGGGGCGAACGCCTCTTCCAGGTCACCGACCCCAACGGCGTGATCGTCCAGTTCGTCGAGTGGGTCACCCCGTCCGGCCCCGAGAACGCCTGACAGCCCACCGCGTCAGGCTGATTCGGGCCATGCCCCGGCAATGCCCGGCCCGGACCGTGTGCGACATCCCGCAACCCGGCAAAGGACCTCGACCTTGTCACCTGATCCGACCACCGTTCACCCGCTGCCCGCCCACGACCGCGTGGTGTTCCTCAAAACCGCTGGTCACCTCACCGGGCATCGCCGTGGGTGAGTACACCTACTACGACGATCCGAACGGCGCCACGGACTTCGAGCACCGCAACGTCCTCTACGCCTACGGGCCAGAGCGTCTCATCATCGGCAAGTACTGCGCGATCGCCTCGGGAACCACATTCCTGATGGCCGGTGCGAGCAGCGGCGATGGGGGTGTCCACATACCCGTTCACCATGTTCGGCGGCCGGTGGGCCGAGCAGACCCTGGACATCGTCACCGCCATGCCCAGCCGCGGCGACACGGTCGTCGGCAACGACGTCTGGTTCGGCTACCAGGTGACCGTCATGCCCGGCGTGCGGATCGGCGACGGCGCGATCATCGCGGCCGGCGCCGTGGTCACCGCCGACGTTCCGCCCTACACGATCGTCGGCGGCAACCCGGCCAGGCCGATCCGGCAGCGCTTCGACGACGCCGACATCGAGCGACTGCTGCGCGCCGCGTGGTGGGACTGGCCCGCCGACCTGGTCACCGAACACGCCCGCACCATCATGGCCGGAACGCCGGCCGACATCGAACGCATCGCCGCCAGCAACCGCTGACCCGAAACCCGAGGACCGCGGTCTCCCGCGCGGAGACCGGACCGGAGAGGAATACCCGTGAAGTACGCCCTGGTGATCTTTGAGACCGAGGAGTCGCGCCGCAGCATCCAGGCCGACCGGGACGCCTACCGCAAGGCGTACGAGACCTGGATCGGCCAGGTCGCGGCGGCCGGCAAGCTGGCCGGCGGCGAAGCCCTCGAGACCGAGCACATCGCCCCGGTGACCGTGCGCAAGGCGTCCGACGGTTCGCCACAGGTGACCGAAGGGCCCGCGCAGGCGGGCGAGGAGACCCTCGGCGGCTGGTTCGTGCTCGAGGTCGCCGACCGCGAGGAAGCCGTCGAACTGGCCAAAGGGCTGCCCACCCCGGAGACGATCGAGATCCGCCCGATCCTCGAATCCGCCTGACCGGGGTCGGGGACTGACCCCGGGGCGCGGCACCGGCCCACGGGGTCGCTGCGGTCGTGCCCGTACTGGTTGGTGCCGCCGACTTTGCGCGTGGAGCGCGGAACTTCGTGGCTTGGGGAAACGGGCTCTGTGTACAGTGGAGCCGCCTTCGCGTACGGCGTTGTAGTGCGTGGTGCCCCCTTAGCTCAGATGGCTAGAGCGCGTGACTTGTAATCTCGAGGTCGTCGGTTCGACTCCGACAGGGGGCTCCGAAAGGGCCAGGTCAGACACTCATCGACCTGGCCTTTCGCATTCTCGGGGCATGACGCGTCACACAGCCGGGGCCTCGGCTGCCCCAGTCCTCACCGGTGGCGCCGACATCTACTGAACAGCAGCATCGACAGTGCCGGTGGCACCAAGTGCTCCATGTACCCGGCTGGCATGGCCGAGCCAGTTGTTGCGGGTCACATGTGAACGACGGGCGCCGCGTCGGGGTCGGTGGCGGGTACACCGCGTCGGTAGAGGATCACGCTGATGACCAGGCCGACGGCGAAGAAGACGGCCGACCACCAGTAGGCGGTGGAGTAGGCCTCCAGGCCGGCCTGGGCCTGGACGGCAGGGTCCCTGGGGTCCTTGCCGGCGAGGTAGTCGGTGGCGGCGCTGGTGGCGAGGGTGTTGAGCAGGGCCGTGCCGATCGAGCCGCCGACCTGCTGCATGGCATTGACGGTGGCGGAGGCGACACCAGAGTGCTCGGCGTCCACGCCGGCGACGGCCAGGCTCATGGCCGGGGCTATCACGAGGCCGAGGCCGATGCCCGCCACCAGCAGCGGCGGCAGGACGCCGGTGGTGTAGCTGCTGCTGAGGTCGAGGCCGGTCAGCCAGACCATGCCGGCGGCGGCCAGGCCCATGCCGAGCGGTACCACCGGCTTGGGGCCGAGGCGGGGGATCAGTGCGCTGGTGGCGAGGGTGGCGCCAATCATGAGCGTGGCGGTCATGGGCAGGAAGGCGAGCCCGGTCTCGACGGGGGTGTAGCCCAGGCTCTGCTGCAGGTAGTACGTGAGGAAGAGGAAGACGCCGAACATACCGGCGCCGCTGATCAGTACGGAGATGAAGGAGGCGCCGCGGTTGCGGTCGAGCAGGACCCGCAGGGGGAGCAGGGGGTGGGTGGAGCGGGTCTGCCACCAGGTGAAGGCGGCGAGCAGCACGGCTCCGGCGACCAGCCAGCCCCAGGTTTGCGGGGAGCTCCAGTCGTGGCTCTCGGCGTTGGAGAAGCCGTAGACCAGACTGAACAGGCCGCCGCCGACGAGGACGGCGCCGGGGATGTCGAGGGTGGCGGTCTTGTCGCGGATGGTGCGCTTGAGCAGGAGGGCACCGCCGATGAAGGCGACGACGGCGAAGACGAGGTTGACGTAGAGGGTCCAGCGCCAGTCGGCGTATTCGGTGAGCAGGCCGCCGAGGAGCAGGCCGATGGCGCCGCCGGCGCCGGCGATGGCACCGTAGACGCCGAAGGCCTTGGCCCGTTCCTTGGCGTCCGTGAACGTCGTGGTCAGCAGGGCCAGGGCAGCCGGGGCGAGCAGCGCGCCGAACACGCCCTGCCCCGCCCGCGCGACGATGAGCATCTCGAAGCTGGTCGCGGCGCCACCGATGGCGGAAGCGCCGGCGAAGCCGACCAGGCCGACCAGGAAGGTCATCTTGCGGCCGAACAGGTCGCCTATACGGCCGCCGAGCAGGAGCAGGCTGCCGAAGGCGAGGGCGTAGGCGGTGACGACCCACTGCCGGTCGCCGTCCGAGAAGCCCAAGTCCTTCTGCGCGGAGGGCAGGGCAATGTTCACGATCGTGGCGTCCAGGACGACCATGAGCTGGGCCATGCCGATGACGGCGAGGATCCACCAGCGGTGACGTGGTGGTGTGTCGGCGGACGGGAGGGCGGACACGGTGGCCGTGCCGACTGTGTCTGCGGGGGTTTTGGACATGACGAAAACTCCAGATGAAGTGGGACACAGGGGTGAAACGTTCGCTGGTGTGGGGTTGGACGGCTGCGTCGTTGGAGCTCGTCACGTGATGCGGTCGGTGACCGGGGCGCCGACAGTCACTGCTCGGCGATGTGAGGCGGCGCGGAGGAGGCGGGCATGCCTTGCCGGAGCCGGTCACCGTCGGTCGCGCGTCGCGGAAGGAAGCCGCGGAAGGAAGCCGCGGAAGGAAGTCGCGGAAGGAAGGAGATTCAGGCCGCCCAGGCGCCCGGACGAACGGCTCGCGCGTCACGACGGCAAGAGGTGTCACAGGGAAGGACGGCCGCCTTGAGTTCGGGCGCGGGTCCCTCCAGCGCCCGGCGGCGAGCTTCGTGGGCCGAGGCGGGGGAGTAGGTCTGCCAGTAGTGGGCCTGGCGATTGAGTTGGCTGATCAGCGGCATGAGATCGGTGGCGGCGGGGATGCCGGGGATGCCCA
The DNA here is from genome assembly GCF_043198355.1 of Streptomyces sp. NPDC048825. Lineage (NCBI taxonomy): Bacteria > Bacillati > Actinomycetota > Actinomycetes > Kitasatosporales > Streptomycetaceae > Streptomyces > Streptomyces sp. NPDC048825. The sequence goes on along the minus strand of NZ_JBICUR010000002.1, from coordinate 395,157 downwards.
GGCGGTCTCCCCACTCCTCCCCGAAGGCCCGCCGTAGCACGTTGTCGATGAGGTGGCCCAGCTGCTCCTCGGACAGGACGGCGCCGGGCGCGCCGGCCATCGCGCGGGCCTGTGCCTCGACCATGGCGGCGGTCAGTGCCGTCGAGTTCTCGTCGGGGGTGTCCGTCGTGGCGTCCAGCAGGTCCTGCAGTCGGCGGGCGCCGGCGTGGTCGACCACGTCCTTGTGAAGGCTTTCGTCGAGTCCCAGGAGATGGGCGACGTACGACCAGTACTGGTACAGGCGGCGCTCCTCCTCGGGAGCGATGTCGATGCCGACGGCCGTCAGGGCCTGGGAAGCGATGAGGGTGAAGCCGAGCCAGGTGCGGGCCATGTCGAGCTGGCCGATCGGCAGGCCCCGGGCGCCCATGTCCCAGTCCGTGAGGGTCGTGGCCCGCATACGGGCATGGGCCAGCCGGACCTCCACCGTGGCCACGTACCCCGGTCGTCCGGGCAGCAGCCCTCCCGGCCGTATGGTCTGGCGCGCCCACACCCCGGTCTCCGCGAGCCGGCGTGCGGCCATGTCCGCCGGCCTGCCTGTTCCGGCCAGCAGCCGTGCGGTGGCCGGGGAGGCGTAGATGTGCGCGAGCGCGCCGGTGATCGAGCAGAGCCCGAACCACATGGGGGGCACGGACAGGCTCACGACGTCGCCCCTGTGGAGCATCAGCGGGTCCACCCGGTCAGGGGTGGCCTCCAGTTGCTCCAGCAGCGCGGCGATGGCCGCGGGGGGCTGTTGGCCAAGACTCGTCAGGCCGTGCTTGAGGCCCGCGTCGAGGGCACGCCGGGCCTGCGGGCCGTAGAGGTCCAGTTCGGCTATGACGGCATCGGCGAGCGGATCCCCGGCGGTGAGCAGGGCCACCACATGGTCGGCCTTGGCGCCGTGCTGACGGCGTGCCGCATCCAGGTCGACCACGCGCTCGGGGGTCTTACGGGGTGTGTGCTTCGCGTCCATGGGGTTCTCACTTTCGAGCAGGTGCGGCGGTCCGGCCGCCAGGCGAGGGGGGAGACGTGCTCGGGTGTCGATCCGCGCGGATCCGTTCTGGGAAAGCGGCTGCTCAAGTCGCTTCCATGCATCACAAGGTTCTTTCTGACACCTGTCAGACTATCTTCATTCTGACAGGTGTCAAGTGAGTTCTTCGTGGGTTCATGGCCCCTCGCCGGAGCAGCACACGGCCACACGGCCACGGCGGAATCACTGGCGGCGATCGTGGTCAACGGGCTGCTCGCCACTGTGGCGGCAGGGCGCCGCTGAAGGGGCAGTGGTACTGGGCGACCTGGAAGTGCTGACGCCCTCCGGGCTCCTGCTGGGGCCCCACCGGAACCCGGCTCAGACGCCCTCTGAGCCGGGTTTCTGTTTCTTACGGGACTTCTTACGAGACCCTTGCGCACCGCTTACGAGACCCTGACGCGGGTCCCGTTCCGGGCCGTCTCATCGCCCCCACTGGCCACTCTGGTGCTGTTCGCAGGGCGCGGACGTGGGGGACGAGAGACCGAGGAGCCGGGCGTGAGCACGTACGACAGGAATGGCCGTCGCAGTGGGCACAAGAGCGGGCACAGGGCGAAGTCCAGGTCGCGGCGGGTCATGATCGGGGCCGGGGTGCTCGCCTCGGTGGGGGCGGTGACGGCGGCGGTGTCCGTCGCCAATGCGGGGCAGTACGCCCGCACCACGTCCACCGGAGCCGATCAGGCCGTGTTCGTGCAGGGCAACGAGCTGGACGGGAACACGATTCATGTGTTCGCCCGGGGTGATGACGGCAAGTTGTCGCCGGCGGGGGAGTTCGCGACCGGCGGCAAAGGCGGTGACCAGGTCGACGCGCCCACCGATTCGCTCGCCTCGCAGGGATCGCTCGTCTACGACGACGCGTCGGGGATGCTCCTTGCCGTCAACGCGGGCAGCGGCACGGTGACCTCGTTCCGGGTCGAGGGGACGGAGTTGAAGGATCCGAAGCAAGTAAATTCGGGCGGGGAGTTCCCGGCGAGCATCGCGGTGCGCGGGAAGGTCGCGTACGTGATGAATGCGGGCGGTCAGGGCAGCGTTCAGGGCTTCACGATCACCGGGAAGGGGCTCAAGCCGCTGAAGGGGTCGCATCGTTCGCTGGGGCTGGAGAACGAGGATGTGCCGCGCTTCGACACCTCGCCCGGTGAGGTCGAGTTCACCCCGGACGGCCGCAACCTGGTGGTCACCACCAAGGCCGCCAACACGGTCGAGGTGTTCCCGTTGAAGCGGAACGGGGTGCCCGCCGCCGACGAGCCGGTCGTCAACAAGTCCGCGGGCGGTGTGCCGTTCGCGATCAGCTTCGACAAGTCGGGGAAGCGGATGCTGGTCGCGGAGGCGGAGAAGTCGACGGTGACCGCGTACCAGGTGCAGCGCAGCGGCAGGCTGAAGGTGCTGCAGGAGCCGCTGGCCAACGGTCAGGAGACGCTGTGCTGGCTGGTGCGTGCCGGTAACTACTTCTACGGCGGCAACACCGGGAACTCCACGGTCAGCGGCTACCGCATGGCCAAGAGCGGCGAACTCGCCCTGACCAACGACGTGGGCATCGCCACTCCGCCCTCCGCCAATGCGCAGGGCGTGATCGACCTCGCCGTGACCGAGGACGAGAAGTTCGTCTACGTCCAGAACGCGGTCTCCGGCACCGTCGACGGCTTCCGTGTCGAGAAGAACGGCGCGCTCACGAAGGTAACGACCGCCGAGGACCTGCCGGTCTTCGAGGAAGCCGGCATGGAGGGCATCGCCGCGAAGTGACGCCGTCAGACGACGCCGTCAGACGATGGGCCGTTGGCCCAGGTCACCGTCAGCCGTTGAACTGGGCCTTTCTGCCGGGGCTGTCGAGCTCGGGCACCTTCAGCCCCGCTGCCGACGCGATGACGCGGGCGGTGCGGAGGCCTTCCTCGTACGGAGTGCCGCCGTGGACGGGGCGGCAGCGGCCCAGTTCCGGGGCGTACTCCGCCATGACCGCGCCCGCATGGTCGGTGGTGAGTTCGGTGAGCGGAGCCGGACGGCCGCAGTCGGCGAGCACCGACTGGAACTCGAGAGCGTTGTTGAAGTCGCAGACCCTGTCCGCCCTGCCATGGACCAGGTGGATCGGCAGGGGCGGCGCGGTGGCGCAGACGGCCATGGGGGAGGGGAGGCCGAGGAGGGGTTCGGGCTGGTTGTAGCGGGCGGCGATGCCGACGACCGCTGCCGGGCGCCAGTCCTCCGGGGGGTGGGGCTGGAGGGCGGTGGCCATGGCGGCCCGGCCGCCGAGGGACCAGCCGACGAGCACGACACGGGCCGGGTCCGGTACGTAATCCCAGGTGTAGCGAAGAGAGGCCGCCAGTTGAGGCCGTCCGCCGTCGGGGGCGTCGGGCCGCCAGTCGGGGACGATCACGGTGGGGCCGAGGCGGGCGACGGTGGCGGCGAGGGCCCCGAGGACATCGCGTTCGGCGGGTCCGCGGCCGTGCCAGAGAAGGACGGTGGGCGCGTCGGGATCGGCGCCGTGGTGGATGTCGAGGAGCTGGCCGTCGGCGGTGTAGCGGACGGTGTCGATGACGGTGGTGTCCATGTGTGCCCCCTGCCTCAGCGGCCCGCGACTCGGTCGGCGATACGTGCCAGCCGGGACGACTGCGCGGCCTGCGTGCCCTGTTCACGGCGATCGGCGGCTCGATACGTCGCGTACATGCCGTGTACCCCGATCCAGCGCAGTGGCTCGGGTTCCCACTTGCGGACCTTGTGACCGACCCAGGGCAGGGCGGTCAGCTCGGTCGCGCCGGACTGCCCGGAGTCCTGCTGGATCAGGTCGCACAGGGTACGGGCCGCGAGGTTGGTGGTGGCGACCCCGGAGCCGACATAGCCGCCGGCCCAGCCGAGGCCGGTGGAACGGTCGAGGGTGACGGTGGCGCACCAGTCGCGGGGCACGCCGAGGACGCCGGACCAGGCGTGGGCCACCTCGACGCCGGTGAGCTGCGGGAAGAGGCGAAGGAGGAGCGCCCGTAGCGCCTCGATGGTCGCCGGCTGCGTACGGCCGTCGGCGGTGCGCTGGGCGTACATGTACGCATGCGCCATGTCGCCGAGGGTTTCGCGGCCCTCCCAGCCCACCGACTCCCACTGCTCGGCGGTGAGCGGTTCGGTGGCGACCATCGACGAGTTCATGGGGAGCCAGGTGCGTCTGTGGCCCTTCAACGAGGCGGTGAAGCCCTCGGTGCAGCGCAGGACGTAGGGCGCGCGGACGGTGCCGTACGGAGTGACCGCGTGCTTCGGCCGGATCTCGGTGACCGGGGTCGACTCGTGAATGGTGACCCCGAGCGCTTCGACCGCCTTCGCGAGTCCCTGGACGAGCTTGACGGGGTTCAGCCGGGCGCCGTGCGGCGTCCAGGTGGAGCCGACGGCGTCGGCGACGCGAATGCGCTCGGCGGTCTCGCGGGCGCCGTACAGCTCACGGTCCTTCTCGCCGAACGAGAGCTCTGCCTCGTGGAAGGCCTTGAGGCGGGCCAACTGGGCCGGGGTGCAGGCGACTTCGAGTACGCCTCCCTGGTGGATGTCCGCGTCGATGCCCTCCACCTCGGCGACCCGGAAAACCTCCGCCACCGTCTCGTTCATCGCCTTCTGGAGGCGTACGGCGGCCTCGTGGCCGTGCACGCGCGCGTGGCGGTCGCGTCCTGCGATGCCGTTGTAGAGCCAGCCGCCGTTGCGGCCGGAGGCGCCGTAGCCGCAGAACTTCTGTTCAAGGACGGTGATACGGAGGAAGGGGGCGGCCTTCTTCAGGTAGTACGCGGTCCACAGGCCGGTGAAGCCGCCGCCGACGATGACGACGTCCGCGGCGGCGTCCGAGGGGAGGGGTTCGCGGGGCGCGGGGAGGCCCTGTTGTGCGTACCAGAACGATATGCCGCCGTTGATGACGGTGCGGGCGCTGTGTCCGGCCGTGCTGCCCGTGTGCTCCGTGCCGCCCACGCTCTCCATGCCGCCCACGCTCTCCGTGCTGCTCATGCGCGGGACGTTAGCTTCTGAGGGCCGTGGGTGTCTCCTCCGGAGTCCGAAGTGGGATCGGTTGCTTCACGGCTCCAGGACCACCTTGCCGATCGTCCCCCGGTTCTCCAGCGCGCGGTGGGCGGCTGCCGCCTCGGCGAGAGGAAAGCGCTGGACGGCCGGGGTGAGGCGGCCGGCGGCGGCCGCGGTGAGGGCGCGGAGTTCAAGGGTGCGTATGGGGTTGGGGCCGCCCGCCTTCTGCATCATCACCGGGCCGAGGACCTGCTCGGACACGCCCCCGACGACGAGCGGGCTGCCGTCGTGCAGGCCCTCGCCGGACCAGCCGAAGACGATGTGCTTGCCATCGGGGCCGAGGAAGCCGACGGCCGTACGGGCCACCTCGCCTCCTACGCCGTCGAGGACGACCGTGGCTTTGCGGCCCCAGAGGAAGTACTTGACCTCGTCTGGCCACTCCGGGTCCTTGTAGTCGACCGCGAGATCGGCGCCGTTCTTCTCGACGCGGGCCACCTTCTCCGGGCCGCCGGCGAGGCCGATCACGGTGGCGCCGGCGTGCTTGGCGTACTGCACGAGGAGGGTGCCGATACCGCCCGCGGCGGCCGGGATCACGGCCACGGAGGCGGGACCGAGCTCGGCGAACTGGAGGATCCCCATCGTGGTACGCCCCGTGCCGATCATGGCGACGGCCTGTGCGAAGTCCAGGTTCTCCGGGACCTCGTGGAGGCGGTCTGCGTCGGCGACCGCCAGTTCGGCGTACCCGCCGGGGGCGAAGCCCAGATGCGCCACGACCCGCTTGCCGAGCCAGAGCCCCGCCACGCCCTCGCCGAGGGATTCGACGGTGCCGGCGACTTCGCGACCGGGGATGGCGGGCAGCGCGGGCAGCTCAGGCAGCGGCCCCTGGATTCCCTCGCGGATCGCGGTGTCGAGCAGGTGGACGCCTGCCGCGGCGACGGCGATACGAACCTGGCCGGGGCCCGGTACAGGGTCCTCGACCGGCTCGTACGTGAGGTTCTCGGCCGGGCCGAAGGCGTGCAGGCGGATGGCGTGCATGAAGGGCTCCTCGGGTTCGTGAGCTGTCGTGCTCGTGCCCTCCACCCTCGGACCTCAAGCTTGCTTGAGGTCAAGCCCTGCCCTGCGCGGGATGTCGAAGGCGAGGGACACGGCCGTCAGGGCGCTGTTGAAGGACACCTCGGAGAGCACGCCGGGCGCCGCGACCTGGTCGCCCGCGAGGTAGACGCCGTCGCCGCGGTCGACGGCGGGACGGTCGCGCCAGCTGGTGCCGGGGAAGTCCACGGCGCCGGTACGTCCGTTGGCGATGGTCTCGCTGCGCCAGGTCACGCGCTCGCGCCAGCCCGGGAAGGCGAGGTCGAGAAGTTCCTCGGCGCGGGCGATGCCGACGGCCCGCGGCTCGTGGGGCGCGATCGGGAGCTGCCCCTGGATGAGCTGTTCGCCGGCCGGGGCGAGCGTACGGTCCTGGGCGGTGAACCGCTCGATCCAGCCCGCCGCGTCCAGGTCGGACACGGCGAACGCGTCGCCCCGGCGGGTCCGTACGGCCAGATCGATCAGCGCCGTACGACCGCTTGTCCAGGTCAGCGACTCGTCGCGGAGGAGGCGGCGGGCGGCGTCGAGGGAGGTGGCGACGATGACGGGCCCGTGCCTGCCGTGCTCGTCGAGGCTGTCGACGCGGGAGAGGGTCTCCATGCGCACGCCCAGGTTCCAGGCGCGGGCAGCCATGCGGTCGATGACGCCGGCCCAGCCGCCGCGCGGGTAGTGCGCCTCCGGGGGCAGCTTCGTGGCGCGCCGCAGCCGTTCCTGCACGAAGGCGGCGGAGAGGGCGCCCGGGTCGTGGTGGAAGAGGGCGACGGCGGAGTAGTACGCGGCTGCGTTCGCGCCCTCTTCTCCGGCGATGTCGGTGGCCCACGTCCTGAAGTCGACGTCTACGGGCGCCTGTTGGGCCGTACGGCGGAGAAGCTTGAGCATCGCGAAGGGTGGGGTGCGGCGGAGGGTGCCCTTGTGGCGGAGACGCAGTCGGGCAGCTTCCAGAGGTGGGAGCGGGGCGAGTTCGCCGATCAGGCCGCGCTGTTTGAGCCAGGTCCAGTGGGGGCCGCCCTTGTAGAGGGCGTGCGGGCCTTCGTTCGTCTTGTACGGCCCCTCCGCGGTGCGGGCGCGGCCGCCGAGGGTGTGGTGGGCCTCGTGAACGGTGACCTTGGCGCCCGCCTCGGCGGCGGTGATGGCCGCGGTCAGGCCGGCGAAGCCGCCGCCGATGACGGTGATGCGGTGCATGGCTGGGGGTCTCCCTACTGGTCCGGTGCGTGCGTGCGTATGTGGGTGGGTGGGTGCGCGCGGGTGCGTGACTCGTAGGTATGACTCGTTGAGGGGCCCGATGTGTGACATCGCGGGCGTTTGTGCAGGTCAAGGGGCTTGTCAGTGGTGGGGTGCAGGATGGGGCGCATGGTGAGGCGGGCGACGGATGAGAAGACGGCGGTCAAGAGGGCACGGCGTCCCGAGGTGCGGCTGCCGCCGCTTGTGCCGTACGGAGGCGGCGAGCTGGAGCCCGACGGGGACTATGACGGCCTGGAGTTCCGGGAGGCGGACCTCGCCGGGCAGGACGGAGCGGGCGCCCGCTTCATGGACTGCGCGCTGACAGGGTGCGCACTGGACGAGACCCGGCTGCGCCACGCGCGCGTGATGGACTCCGTCCTCACAGGGATACGGGGCGTCGGCACCGATCTGGCCGAGGTCACCCTCCGCGATGTGGAGCTGGTGGACGCGCGACTGGGCGGCGTCCAACTGCACGGTGCCGTACTGGAACGGGTACTGATCCGCGGCGGCAAGATCGACTATCTGAACCTGCGCAAGGGCCGGCTCCGGGACGTCGTCTTCGAGGGCTGCGTGCTGGTGGAGCCGGACTTCGGAGGCGCGCGACTGGAGCGGGTGGAGTTCGTCGACTGCGCGCTGAAAAGGGTGGACTTCAGCGCGGCCACGCTGACGGACGTGGACCTTCGGGGGGCGGCCGAGGTGGACATCGCGCGGGGGGTCGACCGCTTGGCGGGGGCGGTGATCAGTCCGGCGCAACTGCTCGATCTGGCGGCGGTGTTGGCGGCGGAGATGGGGGTCCGGGTGGTCGCCGAGGGGTGAGCGGTCGGGTTCGTGGGTGGGCGTGCGAAGCCTTGTCGTCAGTGGCATGCGCGGGCCCGGCCCGGATCGAACGATCCCGGGACGGGCCGCGTTTCGCCTGCCGGTCAGCTCGACGTACTCGACGTACTCGACGTACTGGCGAACATGCCGGGCTCGTACGAGCCCCCCGGGTTGCGCACGATCACGTTCATCCGGGTGGCCGCGTTGATCAGGGAGACCAGGCAGACCAGCGCACCGACCTGGTCGTCGTCGAAGTGCTTGCGCACCTCGGCCCAGGCCTCGTCGGACACGCCGTGGTCGCTGAGCCGGGTGCCTTCCTCGGCGAGCGCCAGCGCGGCCCGCTCGGCCTCGGTGAACACCGTGCTGTGCCGCCAGGCGGCGACCAGGTTGAGCCGGAGCGCGGTCTCACCGGCGGCCACGGCCTCCTTCGTGTGGACGTCGACGCAGAAACCGCAGCCGTTGATCTGGCCGACCCGCAGCTCCACCAGCTCCCGCAGGGCCTTCGGCAGCGTCGACCCCTCCAGGGCCAACGAGGTGTTGTAGAACCGCTTGGCGACCTTCGCGGCGGTCGGGCTGTCGAACAGGTTGAAACGGGGTTCCATGACGTCGTCCTCACTCGTGGAGTTGCGTGCTCCTGCACTGGACGAACACAAGATGCCGACGGCCCGATCCTTGTGACGGCACGGTGATGTGGCGTGCGTCACCGATCGTGGCCGTCACAAAGCGGTGAGGGCCGGCGTCTGGTGTACGGCGCAGTCGAGAGCGAACGGTGAGGAGCCGGCGATGGACGACCGAACCATGAGCGACCGGACAAGGGACACATCCGAGCCGGTCGCTCGTGGCGACCGCATGGACAGCGTCACCCAGGCGTTCGTCACCCACCGCAACCTCCTGTTCACCGTCGCCTACGAGATGCTCGGCTCGGCCGCCGACGCAGAGGACGTCTTGCAGGAGACCTGGTTGCGGTGGGTGGGCGTCGATCTCGACACCGTGCGGGATCAGCGTGCGTACCTGGTCCGGATCACCACCCGGCAGGCGCTCAGCCATCTGCGCACGCTCGGCCGGCGCAAGGAGTCCTACGTCGGCCCCTGGTTGCCCGAGCCGCTGCTGACCGCGCCCGACGTGGCCGAGGACGTCGAGTTGGCCGACAGCGTCTCGATGGCGATGCTGCTGGTCCTGGAGACCCTCACCCCGACCGAGCGGGCGGTGTTCGTACTGCGCGACGTGTTCGACCTCGGGTACGACGAGATCGCTGAGGCCATCGACAAGAGCCCGGCCGCGGTCCGCCAGATCGCCCACCGGGCACGGGCCCACGTCGCCGCGCGCCGACCGCGAGGGGTCGCTTCCGCTGCCGAGACTCGCCGCACCGTCGAGGCGTTCCAGCGGGCGGTCGAAACGGGCGACCTGCAACGCCTGCTCGACATCCTCGCTCCGGACGTCGTCCTGCTGACCGACGGCGGCGGAGTCGTACGGGCCGCACTGGCGCCCGTCGTGGGGGCCGACCAGGTGGCCCACGTGCTGGGCAGGATCGCCGCCGCGATGTCGCTGCAGCCGACACAGGTCAACGGCGACCCGGCGCTGATCGTCCGGCTGGGCGGTGAGATCGACACCGTCATGGCGATGCGCATCGACGACGGCCTCATCACCGGGCTCTACGCCGTGCGCAATCCCGAGAAGCTGTCGCATCTGGAGCGGGAGACCACCCTGCGCCGCTAGGTGCCCTGCCGACTTGCACCGGAGGGTGGCTGCGGAACCCGCAACGGTTCGTCCGCCGGCATCACGACTGCTTTCCTCTGCCCCGGAGATGAGAGCGCACGTGGCCCCAACTGCACACATGCCACGATCACATGTGCGTCTGGATCACGCCACGGTGAAGTCGGCCGCCTTGGTGTCCAGCGTCGTGCCGCCGTCCTCGGCGGTGGCCAGGACGGCGACGTGCCACAGACCGCGCGGGGACGCGTCCGCTTCGCCGCGGCTGACGGTGACGGTATAGGTGCAGCGCGCGGTGTCCTCACCGGACGGCTTGCAGACGGCCGACTCCACGGCGGCCATATCCTTGGCGGTCAGCCCCTGCTTGGCGAAGGACGAGTTCGCCGGCCAGGCCAGGACCTTCACGTCCTTGACGCCGGAGGACGCCGTAACGTCAGTGGTGAAGGTGAACGAGCCGCCGCGGTCGCCGTCGGGGGCAGCGTAGCGAGCAGCGCTGTGTGCCACAGAAGGGGACTGGTCCCCGGCGTGGGCAACGGCGAACGCTCCGGTACCTGCGAGGACGACGACACCGGCGGCCACGGACAAAACGATACGTCGCGACATGAGAAATTCCCCCAACAGCCTCAGCTGGATCGGACCGGCGCTCTCGGCTGCGCGCCGTTGCACCAATACTGGCCGCGCAGCGGGCACCGGGTATGAGCACACGTACTCAACCCAGGCCTGAGTAGGGCCAGTTCGGCAGCCAGGACGAAGGCGCGAGGCTGGCAGCTGCCGTCCGACGAGGACCGGCACGCAACACTGAACGGCACTAACGGGCCCCTGCCGGTGAGACTGCGGAATGCACGCGTGCACCGCCCAGCGGCCGCCCTCAAGCGACAGGTGCACCTTGCTGGTCACCCCGCCGCGTGAGTGCCCCAGTCCGGCCGCGCGGAGCCGGGCTCCGCGGCGTCGGGCTCTGCGGCGTCGGGCCCTGCGGCGTCGGCGCAGGCGCCGTCGCTCCTTGCGGGCGGCATGTCCCGCCATGGACGGCCCGTCCGCCCACGCACCCGCACCCCGTTCAGCGCACCCTCGGGAAACGGGCTTGGAGGGTCCAGATCGCCGGGTTCTCCGCGAGAGCGTCATGCATGTCGCACAGATCGGCGATCAGATCGTGCAAGAAGTCCCGCGCCTCGCGCCGGAGTTCGGCATGCGAAAAGGTCAGCGCAGGCTCCTCCACCGGCATCCAGTCGGCTTCGATGTCCACCCACCCGAAGCGCCGCTCGAAGAGCATCCGGTCGGTCGACTCGGTGAAGTCCAGCTCGGCCCGCTGCGGGCGCGAGGCCCGCGAGCCCGCCGGATCCCGGTCGATCCGCTCCACGATGTCGCACAGCGCCCACGCGAAGTCGAGCACCGGCACCCATCCCCAGGCTGTGGACAGTTCCCGGTCCGCCTTGGTGTCGGCGAGATAGACGTCGCCGCAGAACAGATCGTGCCGCAGGGCGCGGACGTCCGCGCGGCGGTAGTCGGTCTGCGGAGGATCCGGGAAGCGGGAGGAGAGGGCGTAGCCGATGTCGAGCACGTACGTGATGGTGTCACGCTCGCGTGGGGCCCTGACGTGCCCCGATCCCAGCCCCGATCCCAGCCCCCGTCTCAGTCCTGCCCCTCAGCCCCGATCCCTCTAGGATCGCGAACGTGCCCCGCCCCGCCCGATTCGTACCGGCCGTCGCGTCCACCCTGGCCCTCGCGCTCACCCTGCCGGCGTGCGACGCCGGCAGCGCGCGGGACACGACCGGCGCCCCCGGCGTGAACGACCCGTACTTCCCGAAGGCGGGCAACGGCGGCTACGACGTAACCCACTACGCCCTGACCCTGACCTACGACCCCGCCTCGCGCCGCCTGACGGGAACCGCGGAGATCGACGCGCGGGCGAAGCAGAACCTCAGCGAGTTCAACCTCGACGTCAAGGGCATGAAGGTCACCGCGGCCGAAGTGGACGACGCACCCGCCCGCTTCCACCAAAGTGGCGACCACGAGCTGACCATCCACCCGCCCGACGACCTCGACAGGAAGAAAACCTTCCGCACCACCGTCCACTACTCCGGCACCCCCGACACGATCACCGACCCGGACGGTTCACGGGAGGGCTGGCTGAGGACGGCGGACGGCGCCCTCGCCCTCGGCGAGCCCACCGGCTCGATGGCCTGGTTCCCCGGCAACCACCACCCGAGCGACAAGGCCACGTACGACATCGCGATCACCGTCCCCGAGGGCCTGAAGGCGGTGTCCAACGGCGAGTTGAGGCGCGAGGAGATGAAGCGGGGCCGTTCGGTGTTCGCCTGGCACGTCGGGGAGCCGATGGCGTCGTACGTGACGACGCTGGCGATCGGCGAGTACGACGTGCGCCGCTCGAAGACCGCGAACGGCCTGCCGGTGTACGTGGCCGTCGACCCCGGCCAGTCGAAGGCGAGCGCCAAGGTCCTCGCCCGTATCCCCGAGATCATGCGGTGGGCGGAGGGGAGCTTCGGCCCCTACCCCTTCTCCTCCACCGGCGCGATCGTCGACAGCGCGAACGACGTGGGCTACGCCCTGGAGACCCAGAACCGCCCCGTCTTCCCCGGCGCCCCCGACACCGCCCTCCTCGTCCACGAACTGGCTCACCAGTGGTACGGCAACTCCGTCACCCCCGCGACCTGGCGCGACATGTGGCTCAACGAGGGCTTCGCGACGTACGCGGAGTGGCTCTGGCAGGAGGACCACGGCGGCGACACGGCACAGGAAACCTTCGACGCGCTGTACGACCACGGCGAGGACACCTATGAGGACCTGTGGTCCTTCCCGCCCGCAAGCCCGACGAGCGCCGCGCACATTTCCGACGACCCCGTCTACCAGCGCGGCGCCATGGTCCTCCACAAGATCCGCGAAACGGTCGGCGACGCCACCTTCCACGACATCCTCCGGGGCTGGCCGGCCACCCACCGCCACGGCAACGCGAGCACGTCCGACTTCACGGCGTACGTGGAACAGCAGGCACCGGACAAGGACTTCAGCGCGATCTGGGAGGACTGGCTGTACGGGAACGGAAAGCCGGACCAGACCTGAGCGCATCCGCGTCACGACTCGCACTCTGCGTTCCGCGCGTCACGCCTCGCGCCCGTCCAATTCCGCGAGCAGTTGAGGCAGCTCCGGCGGCCACACGGACTCCGCTGCGTCGGCCAACTCCTTCCGGGTCCACCACTTCCAGCCCAGCATGCCTTCCTCGCTGCGCAAGGCGCGGATCTGGTCGCCGCCGTCCGGCTCGCGGCGCGGCCCGTACGCCACGTAGATGTGCTCGTGCTGGCGGACGGGGACATTCATGCGTGTGAAGTCGTGCTCCCAGATGCACAGCAGGGGCCCGGGGGTGACGTCGGTCCAGCCGGTCTCCTCGCGGAGTTCGCGCAGGGCGCCCTCGCGCGGGCTCTCGCCGGGTTCGAGACCGCCGCCGGGCATGGCCCAGTGGATGCCGACCTCATCGTTGTCGTACCGGAAGAGGAAGACCGCTCCCTCCGGGTCGAGTACGGCGATACGGGCGGCCGGACGTGGGGTGCGCGGTTCGAGGGACATGTCCGCAGGTTAGAACCTGCGCCGGGTCGATCGCGGCCGGGTAATTACGTTGTCCGGCCATGGCATCTGGGATAGCAAGGGCGAGTGATACGTGGCGGCAAGGTCGGGTTACGCACTCGGCGAGACAGTGATGTCCCGGTCTTCCAGGCCGAGTTGTACGAGGACGTGGTGACGCGATCGCGCACCGACCCCCGTCCGTGGCGGCCCCTCCCGCCGGACGCGGCGGAGTCGCCCGCCGCGGGCGCCGAGCCGTCGGACGAGAGGGCGTACTTCTCTGTGGAGGAGCTGGAGTCGCAGGAGTTGGCCGGTCAGGCCCTGCTGTGGGGCATCGACCTGCACAACAGGACGGCCCACCTGGGGATCACCCTGCTCCCCGCCTTCCGAGGACGTGGCCTGGCGGCCGACGTCCTCGGTGTCCTGTGCGAGTACGGCTTCGCGGTACGCGGCCTGCAACGGCTGCAAGTCGAGACCCTCGCCGACAACACCCCCATGATCGCGGCCGCGACCAGAACCGGCTTCACGCTCGAGGGCACCCTGCGCCGCTCCGCCTGGGTGTACGGCTCTTTCGTCGACGAAGTCGTCCTCGGTCTCCTCGCCGAGGAGTGGGCACCTGCGAGCCTGGCCGGAGGCGACCGATGAACGCGTCCCAGCATGACCTGCTGCGCTGGCAGTTCGAGCTGACCTGGTCGCTCTTCGAGTACCACCTGGAGCGGCTGGAGCCCGAGGACTTCCTGTGGGAGCCCGGGCCTCGCTGCTGGACGGTGCGCCCGAACCAAGACGGGACATGGGTGCCGGACTGGGCGGACACCGAGCCCGAGCCCGTGCCGGTCCCCACGATCGGCTGGCTGAGCTGGCATATCGGCTGGTGGTGGAGCGTGAGCATCGATCACGCGCAGGGGCGTACGCCTCGGGAGCGGACCGAGATCACATGGCCGGGTGACGGGACGGCGGCAGTCGAGTGGCTGCGCGGCCTCCGCGGTGACTGGCTGGCGGTACTGGACCGCCTCACCGACACCGACCTGGACGCCACGGCCCCGTTCCCCTGGCAGAACGACCCCGAGCACACCATCGCCCACATGGTCACCTGGGTGAACGCAGAGCTGATGAAGAACGTCACCGAGATCGGCCAACTCCGCTTGCTGCGCGCCGCGTCCGCGGCGTGAGTCCGCCAGCCGTCATCCCTCCAGCGGCACGCAAGGGCCGCACGCCCCGACTCTCCGCGATGCGGTGTACGTCAGTCAGGGACTCGCTCATCCGCGAGAGCAGGAACCCGAGCTGGTCGTGCACCTTGATCGTTTCATTGAGCGGCGCCTAGGCTCCCATGCCCATGGAGACAGGGGGGCCGGACCGCGGTCGCAGGCTGTGGCGCGACCGGCTGGTCAGGCGTCGTGCGATCGCGGCCCTGCTGGCCGGGACGGCGGGGCTGGCCGTTCTGGGCGCGGTGCTCGTAGTCCTGCCGGGTGTGGTGGTCGACCATGATCTCGCCGGGGCGAGCGTCGCCGCGCAGGATCGGCTGAAAGCGGTGAACGACGTCCGTACGACACTTCTGCAGGCCGTGGGCGGCATGGTCGTGCTGTTCGGCGCGTATGCCACATGGCGGCAACTGCGCGTCAGCCAGGACGGCTTGCGCGCCACCCAGGAGGGCTATGTCACCGATAGGTTCAGCACGGCCGTCGATCAACTTGGCAGTGACAAGCTGGAAACGCGCATCGGCGGGCTCCACGCGCTGTGGCGGATAGCGGAGCACTCCGCCCGCGACCGCGAGGCCGTCATCTCCATCCAGGCCGCTTACCTGCGTACACACCTGCCCTGGCCGCCCGCCGGACCGGAAGCTCCAGCGACGGACGTGCCCATCAATGACGTCGCGCCGCTGGAGGTTCGTGCCGCCGACGCCCAGGTGGCGCTGACCGGGCTCGGCGTGTTGTTGCTGCAACCCCGGGAGCAGTCCTGGGTCAACCTCAGCGTCACGGACCTGCGTCGGGCCGACTGCGACGGGCTGTGGCTGCATGAGGTCAACCTCGACCGGTCCTGTATGGAGGCGGCGGGCCTGTACCACGCCAACCTGACGCAGGCGTCTCTCGTCTCGGTCAACCTGCGGCACGCCGACCTCAAGACGGCGATCCTGCGCCGGGCCCGCTGCGTTCTGGCTGACCTGCGGGGCGCTCGACTGGTCGAAACCGACTTGCGCGACGCGGACTTCACCGAAGCCGACCTCCGCGAGGCGAACCTGCGCAAGGCCGATGCAGGCGGCGCTGTCTTCCGCCATGCCGACCTGCGCCTGGCCGACTTGCGTGGCTCCGACCTGAGCACGGCCGACCTTCTCCAGGCACGTCTGACCGGCGCACTGGCCAGCGAGCACACTCGCTGGCCAGCCGGCTTCGACCACGCGGCCGCTGGCGTCGTTGTTACCGAGGATCCCGGCCCCGAACCTCCGCCACTGCTCCAGCCCTCAGGGATAACAACGCAGCACCCGCCCCTGCGGTCCATGCCATGAGATCAGGGCGACCTTCAGGGTGGCGCCTGGGGGATTCCGGCTGCGGCCCTGGGGGCCAGGGAGTTGCCGGGGGCACGACCATGGATGGGGTGTTGCAGAGACGGACGCGGCAGTCGGCCGACCGGCCTTATGGGTGCTGGTCCCAGGGCGTGAGCGCTTCTCGCCGTGGTGTTCAAGCGTCGCTCGTTTGAGCACCTGAAGGGCATCCTCCCCCTGTGTGTTCACGTTTTGCGCGATAGGGGTGGTGAGCCCGCGAGACGTCATCCCTCCTGCGGCACGCTGGGATTTTGAAGCTCGAACCAGACGTGTTTGCCGTTCCGGCCGGGGCTGTACGCCGGGCCGACGCCCCATGTGTGCGCGAGGGCTTGTACGAGGAGTAAGCCGCGCCCGCCTTCGCTGTCCTCTGCGGCTTCGGAAGGGAGCAGCAGCCCAGCAGGCCCGTCGTCGTAGACGGCCACGCGTACGCCGTCAGCCAGAACTGCCGTCTCCAGCCTGATGGTTGGCGTACCGGTGTGCCGTACGGCATTGGTGACGACTTCGGACACGAGGGTACGGGCGGTGTCGGCGAGGTGCGGGGCGTGGCCGTTCGCGGCGAGGAGCATGGCGACGGTGTCACGGCAGATCTTCGGGCTGAGGGGCGAGTTGGGGGTGGTGAGCTGGTACGTCGGCGGATCGGCGTTGTTGTTCATGGTTTTCAACTCTCTGTCTGTATCGAGGAGTTACGCGGCGAAGGCCACCGTGGCTCGGGCACCGTGAGGCGGGCGCCTGCACTGCGGATTCACTGGCATGCCGCGCGCTGACCGTTCCGAAGGTAGGGGCAACCTTGCAGTGGGGCAAGGTTGCCCCGGAAGGTTCACTCGAGTGAGTGGACCCTGCTCGTCCTGACACGGCAGACTCGGACGCCGAGAGGAACGGAACCCATGCCACTGAGAGACAACCCCTCCGCTCGCCAGGTCCGACTGGGTGCGGAACTACGGAAGTTGAGGGAGGCCGCAGGCAGGACGGCCCGCGAAACCGCAGGCCTGCTGTCGACCGATCAGGCCAAGATCAGCCACATCGAGGCGGGTCGGCTGGGCATCAGCGAGGGGCGGATCCGACGGCTGGCGGTGTTCTATGCGTGCGATGACGCCGAACTCGTCAACGCGTTGTGCGCAATTGCCCGGGAATCTCGTGGCCAGGGTTGGTGGGAGGCGTATCGCGGGATCCTCGCCCCCGGCTTCCTGGACATGGCTGAACTGGAGCACCACGCAACGTACTTGCGTGCGCTCCAGCCGATGACGCTCCCCGGCGTCTTCCAGACGGAGGACTACGCGCGGGCGATCTACGGCGGCAACATCCCTCCCCTGCCTACCGAGGAGGTGGACGTCCGCGTGGAGTTCAGGCTGAAGCGCCGCCAGGTCTTCGAGCGCGACGCTCCGCCGCCCTTCACCGTCGTGATCCACGAGGCGGCCCTGAGGATGCGGATCGGCGGGCGCAAGGTCGCGCAGGCGCAGCTCGGCCACCTGCTGGAGATCTCCGAGTGGCCCACCGTCACGCTGAAGGTCATCCCCTTCACGAGCGAAGACTTCATCGAGGCCACACAGCCGGTCTTCTACGCCGGGGGAGTTGTCCCTCAACTGGACACGGTCCAGGTGGACAGCGCCGTGGGCGGCGTCTTCCTCAGTATCGCCACTCAGCTCAAGAAGTACGGCACCCTGTTGGACCTCGCGGAGCGAGCAGCACTCGACGCCGAGCGCTCCCGACGGTTCATCCACGACATCGCGCGAGAATTGTGAGAGCCCACACCATGCCTGTGAACTGGCAGAAATCCTCCTTCTCGGGGGCCGGCGGCGAGAACTGCATAGAGATCGCCCACATCGACCCTCATCTCCTCCTCCGCGAAAGCGACGCCCCCACCGATGTACTCGCCATGCCCCCTCTTGGTCTGGCATGTCTCATACGCCACATCAAAGCCGAGCAGCAGCGGTGACGGCGGAGCCCCCAGTCACCAAGTGACCGGGGGCTCCGACAAAAGCAGGCGTGCCGAACCTCAGACGCTCACGCCGAAGTCCTGGGCGATCCCCACGAGGCCCGAGGCGTAGCCCTGGCCCACCGCGCGGAACTTCCACTCTGCGCCGTTGCGGTAGAGCTCGCCGAAGACCATGGCGGTCTCCGTGGCGGCGTCTTCCGAGAGGTCGTAGCGGGCGATCTCCGTGCCGCCGGCCTGGTTGATGATGCGGATGTAGGCGTTGCGGACCTGGCCGAAGTTCTGGGAGCGGGTCTCGGCGTCGTAGATGGAGACCGGGAAGACGATCTTGTCGACATCGGCGGGGAGGCCCGCGAGGTTGACGTTGATCGCCTCGTCGTCGCCCGCGCCCTCACCGGTGCGGTTGTCGCCGGTGTGGACGATGGTCTGGTCCGGGGTCTGCTTGTTGTTGAAGAAGACGAAGTGACCGTCGGAGTAGACCTTGCCCTCGGGGTTGACCGCGATGGCCGAGGCGTCCAGGTCGAAGTCGGTACCCGTGGTGGTGCGGACGTCCCAGCCGAGGCCCACGGTGACAGCGGTCAGGCCCGGAGCCTCCTTGGTGAGCGAGACGTTGCCACCCTTGGACAGGCTTACAGCCATTGTTGGGAGTCCTTCCCTCGTTGACGTACGTACGACAAGTGCGGTGCGTTGAACTCGGTGCTTCGTACGGGGACGAAGCTACCGTCACTTCTATGAACGTCGCGGGGGGTCCCCCGGGTTCCGCCCACTTTACTTTCTTTACCCGAGAGGCCCAGGGACCTGGAAAAAGCGCGTGACGTGGACCGGACACACGCGCGACCATGGAGCCATGTCTGGTCCCTACGTCATCCGCGGCTCCGTCTCGCTCCCCGAGGCCGAGCTGGCGTGGCGTTTCTCGCGCTCCTCGGGGCCCGGTGGCCAGCATGTCAACACGAGCGACTCGCAGGTGGAGCTGCGGTTCGACCTCGCGAAGACGGAGGCCCTGCCCGAGGTGTGGAAGGCCCGCGCCCTCGAACGGCTCGCCCCGAAGCTCGTCGGCGGAGTCGTCAGCGTACGAGCCTCCGAGCACCGTTCCCAGTGGCGCAACCGCGAGACCGCCGCCGTCCGCCTCGCCGCCCTGCTCGCGGAAGCCACCGCCCCGCCGCCCAAGCCCCGCCGGCCCACCCGCATCCCCCGCGGCATCAACGAACGCCGGTTGCGGCAGAAGAAGCAGCGGTCCGACACCAAGCGCGGGCGCTCCGGGCGCGATTGGGGACCGTAACCCACCCGCTCACCTGGACAGGGCGGCCTACCCCAACTGCCGGTACCGCCCCTTGAAGTACGCCAACGGCCCCCCGTCCGCACTCGGCACCGACGCCGTCAGCACCCGCCCGATCACCAGCGTGTGATCGCCCGCAGGCACCCGCTGCTCGGTCCTGCACTCCAGGGTCGCCAGGGCGCCGCCCACGAGCAGCGCCCCGGAGGCCTCTCCGCGTACGTACGGAATGTCCTCGAAGAGGAGGCGGTCGGAGATACGGCCCTTCATGGCGAAGCGGCCCGCGATATGGCGCTGACTCTCGGAGAGGACCGAGACCGCCCACAGGGGCTGTTCGGCGAGCAGGTCGTCCATGCGGGAGCCGTCGCGCAGGCTGACCAGGACCAGGGGCGGGTCCAGGGACACGGACATGAAGGCGGTCGCCGTCATCCCGACGTCCTCACCGCCCGGCCCGTCGGGATCCAGCGCGGGCTCGTGCGCGGTCACCAGCACCACGCCCGCGGCCAGCCGGGACATGGCGGCGCGGAACTCGTCGTCACTCACCCCATCAGCATGCCCGTCGGTGGTGGGGGTCAGGGGCATACGTGGGGCAGGAGGAGTCGTCAGCACGCGCAAGACGCTAGTCTCCGCGCTCCGGTCCGCGCATCGGACCAGCGCCCGAGCCGGGACCTAGGACCGATGCCCGACGCCGTCCGGACACCGACATCCGCCCGCCGTCCGGCGACGTTCGTGCCGGGTCCGGGGTAACCTCACAGGCTCGACATATTCGCGTTCAGTAAAACGCACGGTGAAAACACAGAAACTCTACTCAACTGCTCATCTTTAGCTGTGACTTGAGTCACAAGGGCCATATTTTGTTGACCCTGTGTACCGAGTGGGCAGCGCGCTGTGATTCAGTGGCGGGGACGCTGCAATCGATAGGCGATCCGGGGATCGGCCAGGCGATCAGTAAGCGACCAGTCCATAGTCGGTAGTCGATCAGTACAGACGAGAGAGAAGACAGGCGAGAAGCCCGGACAACTCTGGAGTTGCTGTCGAGGTCTCGGGGAGAGCGAGCATGGAGACCGAGTCGGAGCCGTACGTCCGTCTTGCGACCCTGCGGCAGCTGCATCAGGTCATGGCCGACATGAACACGGCACGCAGCCTGGCCGACACGCTGCAGACCGTCGCCGACGGAGTCGTGACGGGTCTGGGTTACGAAATCGCCGCCGTCAATCTCGTACGCCCCGACGGGGACCTCGTCGTCGCCGCCTTCGCGGGCAACTCCGCCGCCGAGGCGCTCATCACCGGCCGCGTCGGCTCCCGCGCCTCCTGGGAGCGCCGGCTGAGCATGGGCGAGGCCTGGGGCGACCTGCGTTTCATACCCCACACCGAGGGCTGGGTCCTCGACGACGACGACGTTCCGCAGTGGTACACCGACGGCCCCGCGCCTCGCTTCGAGGACGAGTGGCACCCCTCCGACCGCCTCTTCGCGCCCATGTACACGCCCGGCGTGCCCGGTGGCGCCTGCGGTGAGCTGATCGGCGTGCTCTCCGTCGACCGCCCGCGCAACGGACGGCTTCCCGGCGCCTGGGGGCGCGAGGCCCTGCAGATGTACGCGTTCCAGGCCGCCATCGCGATCAGCAACGCCCGGCTCAGGGCCAATATGCAGCGGGCCCTCGTCCGTCTGGAGCGGGAGCAGCAGGCCCTGCGCGCCAGCGAGGAGAGCTTCCGCCAGGCCTTCGAGTACGCCCCCTCCGGCATGGCCATCGCCGAGATGGGCGGCGACCAGCACGGGCGCATCCTGCGGACCAACGACGCGTTGTGCCGCCTCCTCGGCCGCCCCGCCTCCGCGATGCGCCGCTACTCCTTCTCCGACCTCGTGCACCCGGAGGACATCGGCACCCTGCTGCGTACGTCCGCGGAGGGCGGGCGCGCCGAACTGCGGCTCGGGCGCCGCGACGGGACGTACGTCTGGGTCTCCCTGCGCAACAGCGTGGTCGCGGACGCCACCGACGGGCCGCGCTTCCTGCTCACCCACGTCGAGGACATAGAGGAGCGCAAGCGCCGCGAGCTCCAGCTCGCCCACCGCGCCTCGCACGACTCGCTCACCGGACTGCCGAACTCCGCCGAACTGCGCGCCCGGCTCTCCGCCCGGCTGTGCAGCCGCCCCACGTCCGTGGCCCCCGGCCCGGTGGACACGCTGGACGCGGCCTACGCGCAGCACGGTGAGTACGGGGAACACGGCTTGGCGCCCGCGTACGACGGGGACGGGCACGGTTTCGACTTCCGGCCGGGTCCCGAGGCCTTCGACGCGTACGACCATCACGTGCACACCGTCGCACCGCAGGGCGAAACGGACGACGGCACGAAGGGCCTCGCGGTGCTCTTCTGCGACCTCGACGGCTTCAAGTCGATCAACGACCGCTTCGGGCACAACGCCGGCGACGCCGTGCTGATCGAGGTGGCGCGGCGGCTGGGCAGCGGCGTCCGGGACGGGGACACGGTCGCGCGGCTCGGCGGCGACGAGTTCGTGGTCCTCGCCGACGGGCTCGGCCGGGCCGACGCGCAGGACCTCGCGGTCCGGCTGCGCAACGAGATCATCCAGCCGATCCGGGTCGACGGCCGCGCGATGCGGGTCGGTGCGAGCTTCGGCATCGGATGGGCACATTGCGGGATGACTGCGGACGAAGTGTTGAAGTCCGCTGACGAGCGGATGTACGTAGAGAAACGGTCTCGTCCCAAAGCTCATCGGCGTGCGGGCTGAGGCGCAGGTCAGCGGTGTTGTGCGAGCTGAGTCACCCGTTTGGGGCCTGTGGAGCGGGTAGGCTCGCCCTTCTACTCACCCATCGCATCTGCACCACACTCGTTTAGGAGACCTAGGGATGACGCCCGGCAACAGCGGCGCGAGCACGCCCGAGGACGACGACCCGTTCGGCTATCTGTACGCCGACGGTCAGGCCGCCGGAGCCACGCCGCCCGATGGAAGCGGCGGCTATGGCTACCCCGGTTCGGTCAACCGGGTGCGGGCGGTCGGCGAGCGCAAGTACGGCCAGCAGGCCCAGCAGGCTTCCCAGACAGCCCCGACCGCGCAGTACGCGCAGGCTCCGGCGCAGCAGGGTCAGGGCACGTACGGTCAGTCCCACTACCAGGCCCCGGAGACGTTCCCCGGCGGCACGCCCACGACCCGTACGCCCCTGCCGGGCAGCGGCGGTAGCGGGGGCGGTGGCGGCCGTGGCCGTGGTCCCAACACCAAGGGCCTCCTGATCGGCGCGATCGCTGTGGTCGCGGCCGTCGTGATCGGCATCGGGGTCGCGATGCTCAGTGACGGCGACGGTGAGAACGCGGGCGACGACGCGGCGGGTCCGACCCCGACGGCGGGGCAGAACACCGAGCCGAGCGCGTCGGCTTCGAAGCCGGCGAAAGACGAGGACGTGAAGCTGCCGGAGATCGACGCGAAGACGCTGAAGCTCGGGGGCAGCGCGCAGGTGGCTTCGGACGTCGACGGTTCCCGTGCCGAGGGCGGTACGTACGTGGCGGGGCTGAATGCGGTCGGTTCCACGGTCACCTGGACGGTTGACGATATCCCCGAGAAGGGTCTCTACACCTTCTTCGCGGGATACAGCGTCGCCAACAAGGACCGCCAGGAGATGACGCTCATCGTCAACGGCAAGCCGTTCGGCAGCAAGCTGAACATGAGCAACTTCGCGGGTGCCAAGGACGGCTTCGAGAACGGCTGGCAGAAGACCTACGCGTGGCCCACGCTCAACAAGGGCACCAATACGATTTCGCTGGCCTGCCAGGCCGGGGACAAGTGCGATGTGCTTCTGGACCAGATGTGGCTGAAGAAGGGCCAGGTCAAGGACTAGCGCCCGGAGGGGGATCCGCGCCGATGGCCGCCCAGGCGCTTGCGCGCTCCGACGGCCATCGTGTCAGGTCCTTCAGATACGTCCGCCCTCGACGCACATGATGGCTACCCAGCCTGTCCTGCCGCCCCAGGTCACCTTGACCCAGTCATTGTCCGAAGGGCCGCCGGACCAGCAGGTGTACGAGCCGCCGCTGTTATTTCTCGTGCACGGGGTCGTGGTGCAAGGCACCCTAGTGTCAGCATCCCTGATGGTCGCGATCTTGGCGGACGAGGTGCTCGCACTGGCACGGATGGTGAAATCGTGGCCGTTTTTCTGCCAGACGCCGGCTCGATCGGCTGCCGAGGCTGTGGAACTCATGGAGGCGACGAGGCCCACCGAGGCGGCGCCGACGGCTGCGAGTTGCGCCAACTTCCTTACGCGGTACATAACTTCCCCCAACGAGAAGTGGATCTTTGGTCGCTGGCGATCATATGTTCCAAGCGGTTGGGGGGTGGGGTGTTTATCGGCCGAAGGCGGTCTCACGCCGCTGTGACGTCCTCGCTCACAGCGACTCGGCCCACCAACTCCTCGTACGCCCGGGCATCGAACTCGCCCGCCGCAGGCGCCAGCACCGTCGCCGTCGACAACGCGACCGCGCGGGCCAGCCTCTCCGGCCAAGGCAAGTTCTCCACCAGCCCCGACAGCAGGCCCGCGACCACCGAGTCGCCCGCACCCGTCGGGTTGCCCTCGACCGGGCCAGGCGGAGTCGCTCGCCAGCGGCCCTCCGCGTTCAGGGCCAGGAGGCCCTCCGGGCCCAGGGAGGCGACCACTGTGTGGGCGCCTCGGCGGCGGGCGTCCCGCGTGGCCTGGAGGGGCTCGTGGGAGCCGGTGAGTTCGGCCAGTTCGTCGGTGTTCGGTTTGACGAGGTCGGGGCGGGCGGCGACGCCTCGGCGCAGGGGTTCGCCGCTGGTGTCGAGGAGGACCGGGACCGACAAGGACCGAGCCGCGCGAACCAGTTGGGCGTACGCGCCTACCGGGACGCCGGGCGGGAGGCTGCCGCACAGGGCTACCGCGGAGACGGCGGGCAGCAGGTCCTCGTACACGTCCTGGAACGCGCGCCACTCCGCGGGGGAGACGAGCGGGCCCGGCTCGTTGAGTTGAGTCGTGTCACCGGTCGTCGTGTCGACCACCGCGATCGTGCGACGGGTCGGGCCCGTCACCGGGACCAGCGCGTCCACGACGCCCGGTGTGGACGTGAGCTGATCCTTCAGGGCCCGCCCGGTCTCCCCGCCCACGAAACCCGTCGCCGTCACCTCGTGGCCGAGTGCCGCCAGCACGCGGGCCACGTTCAGGCCCTTGCCGCCGGGGCGTTCGGTCACCTCGGTGACGCGGTGCGAGGTGTGCGGGCGCAGGGACGGTACGTGGTAGGTGATGTCGAGAGCGGTGTTCAGCGTGACCGTGAGGATCACCTGGGCCGACCTCCCCCCGCGTGCGCGCTTCCCTTGTCCGGATGACCGATCATGCCAGGGTGACGGCGGTCGGCCCAGTTCCGCAGGCCAGCCGCCCGGCTCAACAAACGGCAGAATCAGCCCAGTTGGGGCTCAACCACCCATTCTCCCCGGCGCATCACACCCTTGATGGCGAAGTCCGCGTCCAGGATCACCAGGTCCGCGTCCTTGCCCGGTTCCAGCGAGCCCACCCGGTCGTACAGGCCGAGCAGCCTGGCCGGGGTGGCGGAGATGGCGGCGACCACGTCCTCGACGGGCAACTGGTCCACGGTGACGGCCCGCTTGAAGGCACGGTCGAGGGTCAGGGTCGAGCCCGCGATGGAGCCGCCCTCCACCAGCCGCGCCACGCCCTCGCTGACCTCGACCTCCAGCGGGCCGAGCAGATAACGGCCGTCGCCGAAACCGGCCGCATCCATCGCGTCCGTGATGAACGCCACCCGGTCCGCGCCCGCGTGATGGAACGCCAGCTGGAGGGACGCCGGATGCAGATGCGTACCGTCATTGATCAGCTCGACCGTGATCCGCTCGTCCTCCAGGAGCGCGGCGATCGGACCCGGAGTGCGGTGACCGAGGACGGGCATCGCGTTGTAGAGGTGCGTCGCCACGGTGGCGCCCGCCTCGATGGCCTCCACCGTCTGCTCGTACGTCGCGTCCGTGTGCCCGATCGCCGCGATCACCCCGTGCTCCGCGAGGAGGCGTACGGAGTCGACGCCGCCCGGCAGTTCCGTGGCGAGCGTCACCATCTTGGCCTGGCCGCGCGCCGCGTCGATCAGCTTGCGCACCTCCGCCGGGTCCGGGTCGCGCAGCAGTTCCTCGGAGTGCGCGCCCTTGCGGCACGGCGAGATGAACGGTCCCTCGAAGTGGATGCCCGCGATGTCGCCCTGCTCGGCCAGCTCGGAGAGCAGCCCGGCGCGTTGGGCCAGCGCGTCCATGTCGACGGTGACGGTCGTCGCGACGGTGGTCGTGGTGCCGTGCAGGCGGTGCGTGTGGACGCCCTTGAGGATGTCGTCGACCGTGCCGGAGGTGAAGGAGGCGCCTCCACCGCCGTGGTTGTGGATGTCGACGAATCCGGGGACCAGCCAGTGGCCGGTCAGGTCCAGTACGTCGGCGTCGCCGGGAGCGCTCCCGGCGATACGCGTGCCGTCGACGATCACGCGTCCGCCGTCCACGATCCCGGTGGGCAGCACCACCTGGGCACCGGCGAGCACTTTGCTAGTGGCCATCAGGTGGTTACCTCCGAGGGGGCAGTTGGTGTGGTGGCCAGCAGGTCCCAGGCCAGCAGCCCGGCGCCCAGGCAGCCGGCCGTGTCCCCGAGCGCCGCCGGGACGATCGTGGGCAGCTTCTGGAAGGTCACCCGGCGCTCGACCGCCGCCCGTAGCGGTGTGAACAAGGTTTCCCTCGCCTCGGCCAGGCCGCCACCGATGATCAGTGTGCGCGGGTCCAGCAGGGTGAGCGCGGTGACGAGGCCGTCCGCGAGCGCGTCCACCGCCTCCTGCCAGACCGCGAGCGCCCGGGGGTCCCCGGACTCCACGGCCTTCGCGCAGTCGGCCGCGTCCGCCTGAGCATCACCGGACGTCTCGGCCCAGGCCGCGCTCACCGCCGACGCGGACGCGAACCGCTCCAGGCATCCGCGCTGCCCGCACGGACACAGGGTGCCTCCGGGGCGTACGACGATGTGGCCGATCTCGCCCGCGAAGCCGTGGGCGCCCGCCTCCACCCGGCCGTCGATACCGATCGCGCCCGCGATCCCGGTACCGAGCGGCACGAACAGGAACCGGTCGGCTCCCCGCCCCGCCCCGAGCCGACCCTCGGCGAGGCCGCCGGTGCGCACATCGTGCCCGAGGGCGACCGGGACGCCGTACAGCCGCTCGCCGAGCAGATCCCGCAGCGGTACGTCACGCCAGCCGAGGTTGGCCGCGTACACCGCGAGGCCCCGCTCGGCGTCCACGATGCCGGGGACGGCTATGCCGGCGGCGGACGCGGGTTCGCCGAAGTGGTGCTCGCCGTGCGCGCGCAGCTCGGCTGCGAAGCCGAGGATCGACTCCACCACGGCGTCGGGGCCGCGCTCCCGGCCCGTGGCGCGGCGGGCCTGGTACAGCAGTGCGCCGTCCGCCCCCACGAGGGCGGCCTTCATCCCGGTGCCGCCCACATCGAGGGCGATGACGTGTCTCACGGGGTACAGTCTCGCCTCTGACCCCCCAAGAGGTCTAGTCCACTCGAGTATTGTAGACCTTGGCATTCCGGTTGTTCGGGCTTCAACTTTCGTGATGAGTGCGACAGATAGGGAAAACAGCGGTGCGGCGACGTGTGTCAGGTTTCATCTCGATGGTGTCCGCAATGGGCGTGACGGCGGCACTCGGCGGCTGCTCCGGCGACACCGGGGCCACCCCGAACACCACGCTCAAGCTGGTGGCCGCCGACTACGGCGACTCCGAGGCGAACAGCTCCCAGAAGTACTGGGACAAGCTGGTCAAGGAGTACGAGAAAGAGAACCCCGGCATAGAAGTCGACGTCAGCGTCTATTCCTGGAACGAGGTCGACGCCAAGGTCAAACAGATGGTCGCCGACGGGGAGGCGCCCGATATGGCGCAGATCGGCGCGTACGCCGACTACGCCGCGAAGGGGCAGCTGTACGAGGTCGACGAACTGCTCTCGATACCCGTCCAGGCCGACTTCGTCTCGAGACTCGCCGAGGCGGGCGAGGTGGGCCGGGTGCAGTACGGCATGCCGTTCGCCTCCTCGACGCGGCTGCTGTTCTACAACAAGGAGCTCTTCGACGAGGCCGGCCTCACCCCGCCGCAGAGCTGGAGTGAACTGGCCGCCGCCGCCAGGGCTCTGAAGTCCCGCGGCGTCGAGACGCCGTACGCGCTGCCCCTCGGACCCGAGGAGGCCCAGGCCGAGACCATGATGTGGCTGCTGAGCGGCGGCGACGGCTACACCGGCACCGTGGGCTCGTACGGCCTCGACTCCGACGAGAACATCTCCACCTTCAACTGGCTCAAGAACGACCTGGTGGGCAAGGGCCTCACCGGGCCGACGCCGCCCGGCGAACTCAACCGCGCCGACGCCTTCGAGGCGTTCACGCGCGGCGAGGTCGGCATGCTGAACGGTCACCCCTCGCTGATGCAGGCCGCCGAGAAGAAGGGCGTGGACTACGGCATGGTGCCGATGCCCGGCATCAACGGCAGGGCCAAGGCCACGATGGGTGTCGCCGACTGGATGATGGCGTTCAAGGAGAACGGCAACGGCGAGGAGATCGGTGAGTTCCTCGACTTCGTCTACAGCGAGAAGAACGTGCTCGAGTTCTCCCACGAGTACGACTTGCTGCCCGTGACCACCTCCGCCTCAGAGGCGATGGCCGAGGACAAGAACGACAAGGATCTCGACCCGTTCCTGTCCGAGCTTGAGAACGCCGAGCTGTATCCCGTAGCCAAGACGTCCTGGGCGCAGGTCAGCGCCGATATCAAGCAGCAGATCGGCAAGGCGGTGGGGCCGAATGCGCGGCCTGCTGCGGTTCTCGGGTCGCTGCAGCGGTCGGCTTCGGCGGCCGAGGGCGCGGAGTAGTTCCGCTGGTTGCGCAGGGTGCCTAATAGCTCGGGGTTCGATGTCGTGTGGTGGCTGCGGGTGCGTTGCGGCTGGTCGCTCCCCCACTCTCGACTTCGCTCGAGCGGGGGGACCCCCATCGCGGCGGAGCCGCAAATCGATACAGCCCGCGCCCCTAGGAGGCCTCCGGCCTCCATCGGGGCCTGCGGCCCCCTCCGGGCACGGGTACCGTGCGGGCATGGCAGAAGAGCTCACCCCGCTGGAGCGTGACGTACTCGCATTGGAGCGGCGTGGCTGGGCTTCGCCCGGGGCCAAGGAGCGGGCCATACGGGAGGAGTTGGGGATGGGGCCGGTTCGGTACTACCAGCTGCTGAATGCCCTGCTTGATGCGCCGCGTGCTCTGGCCCATGACCCGGTGACCGTGAACCGGCTGCGTCGAATACGGGACGCTCGCCGGGCCGAGCGCTGACAGATCGCTGACGGATAGGGTCGCCGTATGGGCAGCCAAGCGGACCCCTCAAAGACCCCGACGCCATTGCCGACTCCTGCGACGCCGGCCGGACGTGACGGCCTCGACGCCATCCTCGCGCGACCCGAACGGGCCGTACTCGCCTTCGACTTCGACGGCACCCTCGCCCCGATCGTCCCCGACCCCGAGCAGGCCCGCGCCCACCCCGACGCGGTCCCGGCGCTCGCCGCCCTCGCCCCGAAGGTCGCCTCCGTCGCCGTCGTCACCGGCCGCCCGGCCGATGTCGCGGTCCGCCACGGCGGCTTCGCGGACGTACCCGGCCTTGAACACCTGGTCGTCCTCGGCCACTACGGCGCCGAACGCTGGGACGCGGTCACCGGCACCGTCACGGCGCCCCCGCCCCACCCCGGCGTCGCCGCCGTCCGCGCCGAACTGCCCGGCGTCCTCGACCGTTCCGGCGCCTGGCAGGGCACCTGGATCGAGGAGAAGGGCCGCGCCGTCGCCGTCCACACCCGCCGCGCCTCGGACCCACAGGCCGCCTTCGACGCCCTGCGCGAACCCCTCACCGACCTCGCCACCCGCCACGGCCTGGTCGTCGAACCGGGCCGCCTGGTCCTGGAGCTGCGCCCGCCGGGCATGGACAAGGGCGTAGCGCTCAGCGAGTACGTACGAGAGATCGGCGCTGGGGCGGTGGCATACGCGGGCGATGACCTGGGGGATCTCCCGGCGTTCGCCGCGGTCGAGAAGCTGCGCTCCGAGGGCGTACCCGGCTTGCTGGTCTGCAGCGGCAGCACCGAGGTGACGGAACTGCAGAAGCGCGCGGACCTGGTGGTGGACGGCCCGACAGGTGTCGTACACCTCCTGGCATCACTGGCAACGCAGCTGAAGCAGCCCCGCCCCTGAAAACAGGCCGCAGGCCCGCTTTTCCAGGGGCGCGGGGCTGTATCGATGTGCGGCTCCGCCGCGATGGGGGTCCCCCCGCTCGAGCGAAGTCGAGAGTGGGGGAGCGACCAGCCACAACAAACCCGCACCCGCCACACGGCATCGAGCCCCGAGCTACTGGGCACCCCGCAAAACCAGCGGAGCTAACTCGCAGCGCGCAGCGCGTCCAGCTGGTCCAGGAACCACTGGGCCGGTGGAAGCGCAGTAGCCGCGGCGGCCAGCCGCTTGGTGCGCTGCGCCCGCTCGTCCAGCGGCATCGACAACGCTTCGTGCAGGGCGCGGGCGGTGCCCGAAACGTCGTACGGGTTCACCACGATCGCGTCCTCGCCCAGCTCCTCGTACGCCCCCGCCTCCCGCGAGAGCACCAGCGCGCACCCCGCGTCGGAGACGACCGGCACCTCCTTGGCGACGAGGTTCATCCCGTCGCGGATCGGGTTGACGAGGGCCACGTCGGCCAGCCGGTACGCGGCGAGCGAGCGGGCGAAGTCGTCCTTCAGGTGGAGCACGACCGGGGTCCAGCCAGGCGTCCCGTACTGGGAGTTGATCTCGTCCGCGAGCCGTTGCACCTCGGTCATGTAGTCGCGGTACACGGCCAGGTCCTGCCGCGAGGGATACGCGAGGGCCACGTGCACGACGCGCTCGCGCCACGACGGCTGGTCCTCCAGCAACTGCCGGTACGCCAGCAGCCCCCGAACGATGTTCTTCGACAGCTCCGTCCGGTCCACCCGCACGATCGCCTTGCGGCCCTCGCCGATCTGCTCGCGCAGCGAAACCATGCGCTCGTCCACGTCGGCCTCATGCGACCGCTTCCGCAGGAAGTCCGCGTCCGCACCGAGCCCGTGCACACCGATCCGCGTACCCGACGGAATGCCGGGCCCCAGCACGGCATGACAGCAGTCGGTGAACGCGTCCGCCCACCGCTGGGTCAGGAACGCGGCCCGGTCGGCGCCCAGGATCCCGCCGAGCAACTGCGCGGCGATGTCGTCGGGCAGCAGCCGGAAGTACTCCGGCGGAGCCCACGGTGTGTGAGAGAAGTGCCCGATCCGCAGGTCGGGGCGCAGTTCGCGCAGCATGCGGGGGGCCAGCGTCAGGTGGTAGTCCTGCACGAGCACGGCCGCGCCCTGTGCCGCCTCCTCGGCCAGGGCCTCCGCGAAGGCCCGGTTGTACGTCTCGAAGGACGCCCACTGCCTGCGGAACTCCGCGTCGAAGGCCGGCTCCAGTGGCGTCTGGTACAGCATGTGGCTCACGAACCACAGCACCGAGTTCGCGATGCCGTTGTACGCGTCCTCGTGCACGTCGGCCGGGATGTCCAGCATCCGTACGCCCTCTTCGCCGACGCCGCGGCGTACGGCCTCGCGGTCGCCGTCGCCCAGGGCCGAGCACACCCACAACGCGCCGGCCTCCGGGCCGATCGCGGAGAGACCGGAGACCAGGCCGCCGCCGCCGCGCTTGGCTTTGAGCGTCCCGGTCTCGTCCAGGGCGTACGAGACCGGGCCTCTGTTGGAGGCGACGAGGATCTGGGCTTGCGTTGATGCCATAGGGCTCAACTTAGCCCAGTGGGGCTTCGCTCAAACGTACGCCTCAGCGGGAGCGCGCCGCTGGGTTCCGCAGGGTGCCTAAGAGCTCGGGACGGGGTGTCGTGTGGCGGCTGCGGGTGAGTTGTGGCTGGTCGCGCAGTTCCCCGCGCCCCTGAAAGAAGGGCCTGCGGCCCTCTTTCAGGGGCGCGTTCGCCTACGCCGCCTTTCGTTCCGCGTACTCCTCGATCTCCGCCATCGGAGGGCGTTCCTCTGTGTCCACGGAGTACGTATGTGGCGCGAAGCCGGTCTCCACGCGTTCGAACTGTGTGATCCGCGGCCGGACCAGATGCCCGCGGGCCAGGCGGAGCTGGGCCGTGCGGTAGATCGCGGCGGCCATGCGGCCCAGGGCCTGGCCGTCCTGGTGGCGGTGCTTGCGGACGCCTACGTCCACCTGGGCGAGGGCGTCCAGGCCCACCAGGTGCAGGGCGTCGACCAGCATGCCCAGCTCGACGCCGTATCCGACGGGGAAGGGCAGCTGTTCGAGGAGGGAGCGGCGGGCCGCGTACTCCCCGCCGAGCGGCTGCACGAAGCCGGCCAGTTGCGGCCAGTGCATGTTCAGGATCGGGCGGGCCATCAGTTCCGTGACGCGGCCGCCCTGACCTGCGGCGGTCCTGCCGGAGGTGGGCTCGCCCGGCAGGTTCAGCGGGCGGTCGTACATCGCCTTGACGAGGTCCACGCCCGGATCGGTGAGCAGCGGACCGACGATCCCCGAGACGAAGTCCGCGGAGAACTCCTTCAGGTCCGCGTCGACGAAGGCGACGATGTCCCCGCTCGTGACCAGCAGCGAGCGCCACAGGACCTCGCCCTTGCCGGGGACGGCCGGTATGCGAGGGAGTATCTCGTCCCGGTGCACGACCCGGGCCCCCGCGTCGGCGGCGACCTCGGAGGTACGGTCCGTCGAGCCCGAGTCGATCACGACGATCTCGTCGACGAGGGGGACCTTCTTGGTCATCAGCTCACGGCGGATCACGGCGACGATCTCGCCGACGGTCTCCTCCTCGTTGAGCGCGGGCAGTACGACGCTCACCGTGGAGTTGGCCGCGCGCTTCGCGGCGATGAGCTTCTTCAGCGGGCGGTCGCCAACGGACCAGGAGCGCGTGTTCAGCCAGCGCTCGACGTCTTCCAGCACGTGCGGCTCTCCCTTGACATTGGACCGGGTTCGCGAGTGCCCGCTGGGGCAGCAGCTCGTGTGACTGTCATCTCGCGGTTCGGACTGGTCTCACCACGATCCAGGCCTTCGGTTACAGTCTTGAACAACGCTGATGACCATCGCATGTCGCGGGTCGTTGAGCCGACAACCACATACACACAACCGAATAGCGCTCATCCAGAGGGGCAGAGGGATACGGCCCGTTGAAGCCCCGGCAACCCTCCAGCCGGTTCTCGTACCGATCGAAGATGATCGATTCCGCGAGGCTCCCGGCTAGTGAAGGTGCCAAATCCGTCTCACGGCGAGATGCGTCGTGAGGAAGATGAGGAAAGGGCCTCGCCTCACATGGTTGCGCAGACAGTTGCAAGCACCACGAACACTGAAACCTCCGCCGACTCGGCGGCCCCCACGAACTCCGTGGACACCCCCTCCGTAGACCTCGGCCCCGCCGCCGCGCTCTCCTGCCGCGAATGCAGGCACCGCGTCCCGCTCGGCCCCGTCTTCGCCTGCGAGGAGTGTTTCGGCCCGCTGGAGATCGCGTACGACTTCTCGGCGTACGACACCGAGGAACTCCGTAAGCGCATCGAGGCGGGCCCCGCGAACATCTGGCGGTACGCGCCTCTCCTGCCCGTCCCCGCGGACGTGGCCACCAAGCCGAACATCAATCCCGGCTGGACCGAGCTGGTCAAGGCCGACAACCTCGCGCGCGAGCTGGGCGTCGAGCCCGGCAAGCTCTTCGTGAAGGACGACTCCGGCAACCCGACGCACTCCTTCAAGGACCGCGTCGTCGCCCAGGCCCTGGAGGCCGCCCGCGCCTTCGGCTTCACGACCCTCTCCTGCTCCTCGACGGGCAACCTCGCCGGTGCCGTCGGCGCCGCCGCCGCCCGCGCCGGCTTCCGTTCCTGCGTGTTCATCCCGCACGACCTGGAGCAGGGCAAGGTCGTCATGGCCGCGGTGTACGGCGGCGAGCTCGTCGGCATCGAGGGCAACTACGACGACGTGAACCGCTTCTGCTCCGAGCTGATCGGCGACCCGGCCGGCGAGGGCTGGGGCTTCGTCAACGTCAACCTGCGCCCGTACTACGCCGAGGGCTCCAAGACCCTCGCGTACGAGATCTGCGAGCAGCTCGGCTGGCAGCTCCCCGACCAGCTGGTGGTGCCCATCGCCTCCGGCTCGCAGCTCACGAAGATCGACAAGGGTCTGCAGGAGCTCATCAAGCTCGGGCTCGTGGAGGACAAGCCGTACAAGATCTTCGGCGCCCAGGCCGAGGGGTGCTCGCCGGTGTCCGTCGCCTACAAGGCGGGCCATGACGTCGTACGGCCGCAGAAGCCGAACACGATCGCGAAGTCC
The DNA here is from genome assembly GCF_043198355.1 of Streptomyces sp. NPDC048825. Classification (NCBI taxonomy): domain Bacteria; kingdom Bacillati; phylum Actinomycetota; class Actinomycetes; order Kitasatosporales; family Streptomycetaceae; genus Streptomyces; species Streptomyces sp. NPDC048825. The sequence goes on along the minus strand of NZ_JBICUR010000002.1, from coordinate 361,632 downwards.
CTCGCGATCGGTAACCCCGCCGATGGTCCGTACGTGCTGGACATCGCGCGGCGTACGGGTGGCGCGGTCGAGGACGTCAACGATGAGCAGATCGTGGACGCGATCAAGTTGCTGGCGCGGACCGAGGGGATCTTCGCGGAGACCGCCGGTGGTGTGACGGTGGGGGTTGCGCGCAAGCTGATCGAGAACGGTGTGCTGGATCCGAGCCTCACGACTGTCGTCCTGAACACGGGTGACGGTCTCAAGACGTTGGATGCGGTGGCCGGGACCGGGCTCACCGCCACGATCCGACCCAGCCTCGACTCGTTCCGAGAGGCCGGCCTCGCGTAGCGCTTCGCGGGAAGGGCTGTATTCAAGCTGCAGGCCGGTGGGGGCTGGTCGCTCCCCCACTCTCGACTTCGCTCGAGCGGGGGACCCCCATCGCGGCGGAGCCGCAAACGTCACTGCCCCGCGCCCCTGGCGGGGCGCTCCATACCTGACCGGAGGTCATAACCCCATGAGCGTCAACGTTCGCATCCCCACCATCCTTCGCACCTACACCGGCGGTCAGGCCGAGGTCGCCGCTGAAGGGGCGACCCTCGCCGAGGTCATCGCCGACCTGGAGAAGAACCACACAGGTATCGCTGCGCGTGTCCTGGACGATCAGGGCAAGCTGCGCCGGTTCGTCAACGTGTACGTGAACGACGACGATGTGCGGTTCGAGCAGGGGCTGGAGACGGCGACGCCCGACGGGGCCGGCGTCTCGATCATTCCGGCCGTCGCCGGAGGCTGACCATCCGGTACAGTGCCGGAGGCTGATCGTTACCGTCGGTAATGCAGGTCACTCAGAGTTCATCGAATTGCCCCCTCCGTGAGTTAAACGGAGGGGGCAATTCTGTATGGTTGAGCGCGGTACAGTTGGGGAACTTGGTGCTCCTCCGGGCCGAATGCATGTGCATTCCTGTCGGATACCCGATGAGAAGTAGCCAAAGTGTGCGGGTCTTTTGCGTCTTTTGCTCCTTTTGTGGAGCCCGACTTGCCCCCCTCTAGGGTGAATTCTCCGTACATTCCGGATCGGCCATGCCCAGATTTCTCGTCCGATTGACCTGTTGCAGACGGCAGTTGGGCAGATACATTCAGCCGCGGTCGACGCGTTCCGGCGCACACCCCCAACCGTTGGGGGGTGAGGTCTGACCCGGATCCGCGAAGTGTGGATCTGTGCAAGGGCCAGTAATAGGGGAGTTAGGCATGGCTCAGGGCACCGTCAAGTGGTTCAACGCGGAGAAGGGGTACGGCTTCATCGCGGTCGACGGTGGTGCGGATGTATTCGTCCACTACAGCGCGATTCAGATGGACGGCTACCGCACCCTGGAGGAAGGTCAGCGGGTCGATTTTGAGATCTCGCAGGGCCAGAAGGGGCCGCAGGCGGACATGGTCCGACTGGCGACCGGCTGAAGCACGCGCCGACTGATCTGCAGCGACACGTTCTTCTTCCGAAGGGCTCGTACCTCAAGGGGTACGGGCCCTTCGGCATGCCTGTCGGCACCCCGCCCGCACTGTGGTAGCCGCTTGCACTCGACCACCCCGAGTGCTAATCATTGGCGTTAGCACTCTGAAGGTGAGAGTGACAACGAGGACCGGGTCGGTGAGGCCCGCAGGCCAAGTGGGGCAAGGAACCACGAGGCAGGCAGGCCGTCCGTCGCGGGCGCCAGCGCGGTCCGGAGCAATCCACCCCAGTCCGGGAGGACCACTTCACATGGCCAAGATCATCGCGTTCGACGAGGAGGCGCGGCGCGGCCTCGAGCGCGGGATGAACCAGCTCGCCGACGCCGTCAAGGTCACCCTCGGCCCCAAGGGCCGCAACGTCGTCCTCGAGAAGAAGTGGGGCGCCCCCACGATCACCAACGATGGTGTTTCCATCGCCAAGGAGATCGAACTCGAGGACCCGTACGAGAAGATCGGCGCCGAGCTGGTCAAGGAAGTCGCGAAGAAGACGGACGACGTTGCCGGTGACGGCACGACGACCGCGACCGTCCTGGCCCAGGCGCTGGTCAAGGAAGGCCTCCGCAACGTCGCCGCCGGTGCCAACCCCATGGCTCTGAAGCGCGGTATCGAGAAGGCCGTCGAGGCGGTCTCCGGTGCCCTGCTCGACCAGGCCAAGGACGTGGAGACCAAGGAGCAGATCGCTTCGACCGCCTCCATCTCCGCCGCCGACACCCAGATCGGCGAGCTCATCGCCGAGGCCATGGACAAGGTCGGCAAGGAAGGCGTCATCACCGTCGAGGAGTCCCAGACCTTCGGTCTGGAGCTGGAGCTCACCGAGGGTATGCGCTTCGACAAGGGCTACATCTCGGCGTACTTCGCCACCGACATGGAGCGTATGGAGGCCGTCCTCGACGACCCGTACATCCTGATCGCCAACTCGAAGATCAGCGCCGTCAAGGACCTGCTGCCGCTCCTCGAGAAGGTCATGCAGTCCGGCAAGCCGCTGCTGATCATCGCCGAGGACGTCGAGGGCGAGGCCCTGTCGACCCTGGTCGTCAACAAGATCCGCGGCACGTTCAAGTCCGTCGCCGTCAAGGCTCCGGGCTTCGGTGACCGCCGTAAGGCCATGCTCGGCGACATCGCCATCCTCACGGGCGGCGAGGTCATCTCCGAGGAGGTCGGCCTCAAGCTGGAGAACGCGACCCTGGACCTCCTGGGCCGCGCCCGCAAGGTCGTCATCACCAAGGACGAGACCACGATCGTCGACGGTGCCGGCGACACCGAGCAGGTCGGCGGCCGGGTCAACCAGATCCGCGCCGAGATCGAGAACTCCGACTCGGACTACGACCGCGAGAAGCTCCAGGAGCGCCTGGCGAAGCTGGCCGGCGGCGTGGCCGTCATCAAGGCCGGTGCCGCCACCGAGGTCGAGCTCAAGGAGCGCAAGCACCGCATCGAGGACGCCGTTCGCAACGCGAAGGCTGCCGTCGAGGAGGGCATCGTCGCCGGTGGTGGCGTGGCCCTGCTCCAGGCCTCCACGGTCTTCGAGAAGCTGGAGCTCGAGGGTGACGAGGCGACCGGCGCCAACGCCGTGCGGCTCGCCCTGGAGGCCCCGCTCAAGCAGATCGCCGTCAACGGTGGTCTCGAGGGTGGCGTCATCGTCGAGAAGGTGCGCAACCTGCCCATCGGCCACGGTCTGAACGCCGCGACCGGTGAGTACGTCGACATGATCGCCGAGGGCATCATCGACCCGGCGAAGGTCACGCGCTCTGCGCTGCAGAACGCCGCGTCCATCGCCGCGCTGTTCCTCACCACCGAGGCCGTCATCGCCGACAAGCCGGAGAAGGCCGGTGCCGGCGCCGGTGCCGGTGGCGGCATGCCGGGCGGTGACATGGACTTCTGATCCGGTTCTTTCGCCGGGTCGGACCCTCCCCCAAGCTCTCGGCTTCGCTCGAGCAGGGGGGACCTCCAGTCCAGTACCGAGGGCGGCATCCCTGTTCGCAGGGGTGCCGCCCTCGGCGTGTCCGACAGCGGCAGGGTCGTACGGCCGGAGTGCTACAGGTTCCCCATCGGCTCGATGTCGACCTTCACCGGTGTGCCCCAGATGCGCAGGACCTCGTAGTCGGTGAACTCGTGGACCAGGCGGTAGGCCATGCCGGGGTGGGGGCTGCGGCGCTGGGCGGCGAGGTACAGCTCGGCTTCCTGTTTGTCGCGGCGGGGTGTGCCGCAGAGCTGCCAGACCTGGCCGGTCCACATCTCCGGGAGCCAGCGCTGCTGGGGCTGGGGGCGGTCGCCCCGTACGCCGTAGCGGGATTTCGTGCGCTCGAGCGTCTCGTCCGGGGTGGTCGGACGGCCCTGGGAGAACGAGTCGTTGACCTTCGAGCGGCGGGCGACTCGGCGACGCGTCTCGCAGAGCAGGCACAGGTCGGGGGCGTCCTCGTCGACCGGTCCTGTGGGGTGCTCGGCGCAGCGCGTGGTGGGGGCCGCCGTGGTGACCGTTTCCTCCAGGAGGTCCAGCGCGCGCTTCAGGTCCGCCTTGACCTCGTGCAGCTTCGCGTCGGGCGTGTCCGAGCCCAGTGCCTCGCCGTGCTCGCCGAGAAGCCGCAGGGCGCGGCCCAGAGCGTTCAGCTGTGCGTGGTTCATGGTGGTCGTCCCCTCCCGGGAGCCGTGCTGCCGACGCCCCCAAGAATCACATGCGCCACTGACAAACACCCCAGGAGCCCGGGGCAGGCGGACCAGGCGGAGCTCAGTCGCTTGCGAGGGCCGCCTGAAGAGCCGCCCGGAGGTGGCCGTTCGCCTCGGTGAGCAGGCGGGCGGCGGTCGCGGCGTCGACGTCGGCGAGGAGGACGAGGATCGCGTTCTTCGTCTCGCCGTCGACCGCGCTCAGGGCCGCCTCGATCTGGTCGTCCGGCGCACCCGTGGCCAGCGCCACGATACGGCGCGAACGAGCCCGGAGCTTGTCGTTCGAGGCCCGTACGTCGACCATCAGGTTCCCGTACGTCTTGCCCAGGCGGATCATCGTGATCGTCGACAGCATGTTGAGGACCAGCTTCTGGGCCGTGCCCGCCTTCAGACGCGTCGAGCCGGTCAGCAGCTCGGGGCCCACGACCACCTCGATGCCGTGCTCGGCCGCCGCCGCGAGCGCGCTGTTCGCGTTGCAGGACAGGCCGATGGTCAGGGCGCCGAGTGCACGCGCGTGTTCCACCGCGCCGATCGCGTACGGGGTCCGGCCGGAGGCCGAGACACCGACCACCGTGTCGTCGGCGGTGATGCCCAACGCGGCCAGGTCCTCGGCCGCCAGCTCCTTGGAGTCCTCGGCGCCCTCGATGGAGTTGACCGTGGCGCTCGGGCCGCCCGCGATCAGGCCGACGACCTCGGAGGGGTCCGTGTTGAAGGTGGGCGGGCACTCGGACGCGTCGAGGATGCCCAGGCGGCCCGCGGTGCCCGCGCCCGCGTAGACCAGGCGTCCGCCGCGTGCCATACGGTCCGCGATGGCGTCGGTCGCGGCGGCGATACGCGGGAGCTGCGCGGCGACGGCGGTCGGTACGGTCGCGTCCTCGCCGTTCATGATCTTCGCGATCTCAAGGGTGGGCAACTGATCGATCCGGGCAAGCTCGGGACGGAACGCCTCGGTGGTCAGGGTCTCCAACTCGTCCCGTACGTCACGGAAGTTGGAGGTGGAGTGGGACTGGCGGTCGGAGGAGGCGTCGGCGGGGGAGGTCATGTGGGGCGGCTCTTTCCGGTGTTTCGTTCCGGTGCTGGCTTTCGTTACTCGTACTCGAGCACTTGTACGCGAGCCATGGGCCTAGCGCTGGGAGCCGCGCGGGCTGTGGCGGTGCGCGAGAGCCTCATAGGAAGCGGCCAGCGCGGGCGCCGCCGTCTCGTACGTCCGCTGGGCCACCCCTATGAACAGGCAGTCCACGACCAGCAGTTGGCTCGTACGGGACGACATGGCGGCCGGCCGCAACTCGCTCTCGCGGGCCGTCGACGTGGTGAGGACCTGGTCGGCGTACTGCGAGACCGGGCCGTCCGGGCGGCCGGTGATCGCGACCGTCGTGGCGCCCCGCTCGAAGGCGACCCGTAGCGGCTCGATGACGTCGCCGGTCGAACCGGAGTGGGTGATCGCGATGGCCACGTCCTTGGCGCGCAGCTGCACGGCGTTGGTGACCGCGAGGTGCGGGTCGCTGAACGCGTGGGCTATGAGGCCTATCCGCAGGAGCTTTTGGTGGAGGTCCTGGGCGACCAGGCCCGAGGCGCCGACTCCGTAGATGTCGATCCGGCCGGCCGCCGCGAGCGCGGAGACGGCCGCGCCGAGCTGGACCGTGTCCAGGCCTGCCGCGGTGTCGGCGAGGGTCTGCTGCTCGTCGTACGCCAGTTTCGCCACGACGTCGGCGATCGGGTCGTCGACTGCGATGTCGGCCGTGACGGCGGGGGCGCGGCCCGACTGCTGGTGGGCGGCGAGGCCGGCGAGGGCCAGGCGCAGGTCGCGGTAGCCGGGGTAGCCGAGGAGGCGGGCGGTGCGGACGACTGTGGCCTCGCTGGTGCCGGTTCGCTCCGCCAGGCCGGTGACTGTGAGGGCCGCGCAGCCTGCGGGGTCGCCGGCCACGGTTTCGGCGACCCGCTGCATGGAGCGGGTCATCGACGGGGCGAGCGTGCGCACTTTGGCCGCGAGGGCCGCCGGTGCCGGTGGCGCCTCGCCGGCGAAAATTTCCTTCACGTCTGGGGTCACCTTTGAAAGGTATTTTCGGTGGACTGGAGGGTCAAGGGGTGGCTCGGAGGCGCTTTCGTCTGCGGGTCCGATGTGGCCGCTTCTGCCGTAGGCGCACAATGGGCGTATGGAACAGCCGGCCTCCCCACACCCCGTCAGCCCGATGGAACAGGCACTGCATGCCGCTCGTGCGCTCGTGATCGCCGATCTCGTCGCGGGCGATGTCGCCGACGCCGAAGTCGTCTCGCTTGTCGAGGCGTCTGTGGTGCAGCGGCGATGGTGGGTGGAGCAGTGGCCGGAGGGCGTGGAGTATGTGGCGGGGCTGGTTGCCCAGGACGTGCAGGACTCGTTGCTCGAACGGTACGGGCGGTGGCCGCTGTGCCCAGTCTGCGGCGTCGGCGACCCGCACGCCCTCGACGTCGAACCTGAACTCGGGCCCGATCCGCACTGGGTGTGCCACAAGGCGGGCGTGAAGGTCTCGGCGGTGGGCTCGCTCGGCTCGGCCACCGGTGGTCCGGGTGGTCCCGGCGAGGCGCCCTCCTCGTGACCGTCTACATCGATCCGCCCGCCTGGCCGGGCCACGGCCATATGTGGTCGCATCTGATCAGCGATGTCTCGTACGACGAACTGCACCTGTTCGCCGCGGAGTTGGGCGTCCCGCGCCGGGCCTTCGAGCGGGACCACTACGACATCCCGTCGCATCGGTACGCGGACGTCGTGCGCGCCGGAGCGGTCGAGGTCAGCAGCCGCGAGGTGGTGCGGCTGCTGTACGGGGCGGGGCTGCGCAAGCGCAAGCAGCGTACGTAATCCTTTTGAGAGGCCGGCCGGCTCAGCTTCTGCGGAGCTCGTACACGTACTGCTCCGCGTCCTCACCCACCCGGATGAAACCCGCGCGGGAAACGACCCCTTGGGAAGGGGCGTTGGCGTGGTCGACCTTCGCGCACAGCAGCTTCACGTCGTCGCGTGCCAGCGCCCACGCGGACAGTGCGCGCAGCGCCTCCGTGGCGTAGCCGTTGCCGCGGGCCGCTTCCTCCAGGTCGTAGCCGACCTCGGCGCGGCCCTCGTCGTCGGGGACGCCGTGGAAGCCCATGCCACCGATGGCCCGGCCGTCCTCCCTGCGCACGAGGACGAACACACCCCACTCCGGGCGGTGCGCTCCGGCCTCGTACGCCTTCGTGACTATTCCGGCGGAGAAGCGCGTGTTCCCGCAAGGGCCGCCCTCGATCCACTCGAAGCCGCCCGTGCCGCCGATCTGCAGATCGGCGGCGGCAGCGGGCGTGATCCCTTGAAGGGTGAGCCGTTCGGCGGGGATGACGAGGTTGTTGTTCCAGCGCCACTCGGTGACCGGCGCGCGGCCGGGCAGTTCGCCGCGGCCGGTCGCCCACAGGAGGGTGCGCCAGTGGTCGGGCCCTGGCTGGACATGCGGGAAGATCCGGGTGAGTACGTCCTCGCAGAGGTCGGCCGGGGGCTCGTACGCGATCCCCAGTCCCTCGGCGATGTCATGCGTGTGCAGGAGCACCTCGGCGATACCCATCGCGGCGAAGCCCTCGCGGTTCGCGCTGCGGAAGGGGTACGGGTGGAACGCCCGCGCCTCGCGCGGTGCGGTGCGGACGGCTGCGGCGAGCAGGGCGCCGGTCGCCTCGATGACGTCCAGGACGTCGTCGGGGCTCTCGCACTCGGCGCAGTCGATGCGGAAAGGTACGTACCGGTCGGTGGGGCGGCCCGCCAACTGCCCCGCGTACGCGATGAGATCCGACGCGATGTGCTCCGCCGTCCTGCGGCAACTCCACTCCAGACGGCCCGCCTTGACGCCCCAGTCCCGCTCCCCGGCCGCCGCCCGCAGCACCGCCACGCAACCTGTGACGGCTTCCTCTATCTGCTCCCCGCCCATGTCTCGCATGGGGGCGACGATAGGTGCTCGGCTCGCGGAACGGCACCGAATAACCGAGCGGCAGCCCACCGGCCGGCGGCTATCCGGCCAGCAGCTCCAGTTCGGCGCCGATGTTGTAGCGCGCCGTCGCTTCCCATTCCGCCGCCCCGTACGGCGTGCGGAAGAGGCGTGGGAGGGCGAGGAGCTGACGCAGCACCTCGGCACGGCCCTCGCGGAAGGCTTCGGAGGGGACGAAGGCGTACTCCTCGCGGACGGCGGCCGTGTACACGGCGTACGTCTTCGGGGGCGCGGCCAGGATCGCCAGGTCGGAGTCGCAGAGGACCTGGCCGTTGGCGTCGTCGTCCGACGGGTCGTGGGTGATCGTGAGGCGGACCAGGCGGGCGACCTCGGCCGTCTTCTCCGGCGGGAGACCGGCTTCGGTCAGGGCGCGTTCGGCCAGGCGCGCGGAGCGTTCCTCGTTCTCGGAGCGGTCGGGGAGGTAGACCGCGTCGTGGAACCACGCGGCGAGGCGCACCAGGTCCGGGTCGTCCGCGTACTGCTTCAGCACGTCGATGTGGTCCAGCACCGCCGTGAGGTGATCGAGCGTGTGGTAGCGGCGTTGCGGTTCGGACCAGCGGGTCAGGAGGTCGTCGGCGTACGGGGCGGGGTCGGGGGTGCTGGTCGTGCGGGCCCTTTGCAGGGTGTGGAGCCAGCGGGTGCGCAGGGCTTCGGGGTCGGCCATGGGGCCATTGTTCCTCTTCACCGCGTACCCTTGAATTGGACTAGACCTGTAGCTGTCCTAGTCGTCCAAGCCTCCCAAGGAAAGAGGTCCTGATGAGCAAGCGTGCAGTCCTGGAGGTGATCGCCCTCGACGCCGAGGACGCGGTCGCCGCCCGGGCCGGGGGCGCGGACCGCCTCGAACTGGTCACCGACATGGCGGCCGACGGGCTCACCCCGTCGGTCGGGACCTTCGCGGAGATCCGGGCCGCCGTCGACATCTCGCTGCGCGTGATGCTGCGGCTGGGGGACGGGTTCGCCGCCGGTGACATCGAGGAACTGGTGCGCGCCGCGCGGGAGTTGCGGGGTGCGGGGGCCGACGAGTTCGTGCTCGGGTTCCTGGACGAGGGCGGCGGCGTGGACGTGTCCGCGGTGGAGCGGATCGTCGCCGAACTGGACGGCTGCCGCTGGACGTTCCACCGCGCGATCGACCGGGCGGCGGACCGCGACGCCCTGCGCAAGCAGCTCGCGGATCTGCCCGGGCTCGACACATACCTCTCGGCGGGCTCGGCGGCCGGTGTGGACGACGGCCTCCCCACGCTGCTCGCCGAGGCGGCGCGGCGCGGCGAGCCGGGCTATGAGCAGCGGCTCATGGTGGGCGGAGGGCTCCGGCTGGACCACGTACCCCGGCTGCGGGCCGCCGGAGTGGACGCCTTCCACATCGGCGGGGCGGCGCGGCCCGGCGGGTGGGCTCATCCCGTCTCCTCCGCCGCTGTACGCGAGTGGCGGGCGGCGATGGACGAGTAGCTGTTGCGGGCGGACGACTCAAGGCGCTTACCGGAAGCCGCATACCAAAGTGGCAGTGCCGTAGACCATCGGCTGATGACGGATGTTTCGTCGCTCACCACACTGAGGGCTGCGCAGCAGAAAACGGGTGGAGGGCGCATGAGCGTGGATATGCAGAAGGAGCCGGACGCACGGGCAGGCCGGGGGGACCGGGCCGACCAGCCGGGCCGGGGCGACGGGGCCGCCCAGGCCGACCAGTCCACCGTGCTCGGCGAGTCGACCTGGGGCGTCCTGGCCCTCTGCGTCGTGGCCGGAGCCGTGGTCGGCGAGCTGGTCCGGCTGCTCGCCGGGTGGCTCGTGACCCTGCGCTGGGCGCCGTTCAAGGGCCCGGCGAAGCTGTTGGACTCGGTCCCCGAGCCGTGGGTGACCATCGGCGCGGTGGCCGTCGGCGCGCTGCTGGGCCTCTTCGCGGCCTTCGTCCTGCTGCACGAGTCACTGTCCGTCCGCGTCTCCGACCGCCGTGTGGTGCTCACCATCCGGGACGAGTCCGAGGAGTTCGCGCGGGACAAGATCCGCCTGGTCTTCCCGGACGGCAAACAGATCGTGCTGCTCGGGCACCACAGCGAGGAACTCGCCCGGGAGGACTGCGGCCTGGACAAGCGGCGCCTCGCCGACGCCTTCACCGAGCACGGCTACACCTGGGCGGACGCCGACCCGCACCTGGCCGAGTTCCGGCGCTGGGTCCCCGGCACCCCGGGCCTGCCCGAGGGGGTGAACGCCCTGTTCAAGGCCCGCGAGAAGGCGCTCAAGAAGCAGGGCGACGCCGAGGACGCGCGGGAGCTGCGCAAGGAGCTGGCCAAACTCGGCGTCGTCGTGCGCGACAAGGACAAACGGCAGTACTGGCGGCTGCCCTCGGTGGACTGACCCGTGAACCGGCCTGTGGATCAGGCCAGTTGGGGAGGCAGCGGTGCCGAATGCGTCACGATCAGGCCCGAGACGGCTCGGGTCAGGGTGACGTACAGGCGGCGCAGGCCGGTGCGTTCGTCCGGCTCGGCGTCGACGATGGCACGGGGCTCGTCCAGGACCACGTAGTCGTACTCCAGGCCCTTGGCGAGCGAGGCCGGGACCAGGGTGAGACGGGTCTCGTACGTCGTCTCCTCGCCCGGGCCGAGATACGTGATCCCCACCGCCGTCAGCGCCTCGGCCAGCGCCGGAATGCGGGCATCGGCCGCGATCAGGCCGACCGAGCCCTCCTGATGCAGCAACTCCTCGCAGGCGTCCACCACTTCGGTGTCGGCGGCAGTCGTACGTACCTCGAAGAAACCCGGATTCTCGCGGACCGAGGTCACCGGAGTGAGCCCGGGCGCGATGTGCGGGAGGAGCCTGGACGCGTACGTGATGACGTCCGTCGGGACGCGGAAGCCGGCCGTCAGTTCCTCGACGACCGCCTGCTGCTTGCCCAGGTGGGCCAGGGCCTCGTCCCAACTGCGCGTCGCCCAGGGCGTGGTGCCCTGCGCCAGATCGCCGAGCACGGTCGCCGAACCCGTCGTGCAGCGCCGGCCCACCGCCCGGTACTGCATGGGGGAGAGGTCCTGCGCCTCGTCGAGCACCACATGCCCGAGCGAATGCGTGCGCCGGACGAGATCGGTGGCCTCGTCGATCAGCACGGCGTCCGCGGCGGACCACTTGGCGGACTTCGGCGACCGTACGGGCCTGGCCCACAGGATGGTCTTCTGCTCGTCCTCGGTGAGGACACCGTCCGCGTGTACGGCGAGGAAGCCGGCGTCGGAGAGCAGGCGCAGCACCAGCCGGGCCGGGTCGACCGGCGGCCAGATCGCCTTCACCGCCGCCTTCACGGCGGAGTTGCGTGCCACGGCGTCCTGCACGCGGTCGTCCGGGGCCTCGCCGGACCGCTCCATCTGGACGAGCACGGCGTGTGCGATGCGCTGTGGCAGGGCCTCGCGGGCGGCGCCGTAGCGGATGTCGCGGTCGAGCAACTCCTGGACGATCTCTTCGAGTTCGTACGCCGGGACGCGCCAGCGTCGTGAGCCGCGTACGACGACGACCGGCTCGGTCGGCATCGTGACGTGCGAGCGCACGGCGCGGCGCAGGACCTCGGCCATGCGGGCGTCGCCCTTGACGAGGGCGGTCGGTGCGTCGTCCGTGCCGCGTACCTCGACGTGCGCGACGAGGTCGTCGACCGTCGACTGCTTGACCTCCAACTCGCCCAGCGCGGGGAGCACTTGCTCGATGTAGTGGAGGAAGGAGCGGTTCGGGCCGATGACGAGGGTGCCGGTGCGGGCGAGCCGCTCGCGGTGGGCGTAGAGGAGATACGCGACCCGGTGCAGACCCACCGCCGTCTTTCCGGTGCCCGGACCGCCCTGCACGCACACGGTGCCGCCCAGTCCGCTGCGTACGATCTCGTCCTGCTCGGGCTGGATCGTCGCCACGATGTCGCGCATCGGGCCGACGCGCGGGCGCTCGATCTCCTGCTGGAGCAGCTTGCTGGTGACGGCGCCCCCGGCGGAGCCGGAAAATGTCACTGCTGTGGGGTCGGTGAGGTGTTCGTCCTCGTACGCGGTGAGGTCGCCGCCCGTGTACCCGAAGCGGCGGCGCAGCGCGATGTCCATCGGGTCCTTCTTGGAGGCCCGGTAGAACGGCTGTGAGACCGGGGCGCGCCAGTCGATGACCATGGGGTCGCCGTCGGCGTCGTGGACGTGGCGGCGCCCGATGTAGAAGCGCCCGCCCGTCTCCCACCGCCGCCCTTGCAAGGAAGGCGCTTCGCGCCCCTTTGATTCTTCGGCTCCTTCTGCCTGTTCAGCGCCCGGCTCGTGCAGGTAGTCGAGGCGGCCGAAGAACAGCGGGGTGTGAGCGAGGTCCGCGAGGGACCTGATGCGCTCGTCGATCTGGTGGGTGAGGGCTTCCGCGTTGACCCAGTTCGCGGTGACGTCCCGGATGTCGAGCGACTCGACGTCCTCGCGCATGGAACGGAGGGCGGCACGGGAACCGGCGAGGTGGGCGCGCTCCCGGGAGAGCGGGTCGTGGGGGTCGAGAGGGTCGTCGGCGGGCGGGGTGGACACGGCGGGTGCCTCCGGGCGTGGTCAGGGCCATGCAGGGGTTCGGCTGCGTGGCGATCTGCTGCGTGGGTGTGCCTCGTCGCCGTACGAGTTCGTACGTGCCTGTACGTGCCTGTACGTGACTTACGGCGGGGCGGGACCGGCCGGTTTCCGTCCGGGCGGCAGCCATCCACGGGGGAGGCGGGCAAGAGCGGAGATTTTAGGCCAGGGGCGGACGACGGGGCCAATGATTTATTGCACGGCCCCTCCTCCCGGGGTACTCCCTGGCGGGTACTCCCCCTAGTGGGTACCTAGGGGGACGGGTAGGCCCAGAGGCGTATGCGGAGGTCCCGGAGGTTGGGCCCTTAGGCCGATGTCACCTGAATGGCCGAATCGCATCATGGAAACATGAGCGCAGCGACCTTCACCCCAGCTTCCGGGCCCGCCCGGCACGGTCCGCCGCCCGGTGCGACCGCCATCGACGACCGTCACCACCGCCATCTCCTCGGCGACGCCCTGCACGCCGTCAAGGTCTTCGCGACCGCCGCCTTCGGTGTGATCGTGCTCGGGGAGTACGGCGAGGAAGCGGGCGTACGCCGCAGGCGGTGAGCCTGGTTCCGCCGGAGCCCTCTTCCTCCCGGCTCAGTTCTCCGTCAGCAACTCGTCCGCGTCCACGATCCGGTACGCATACCCCTGCTCCGCCAGAAACCGCTGCCGATGAGCGGCGAAGTCCTGGTCAAGCGTGTCGCGAGCGACCACCGAGTAGAAGTGCGCCTGGTGTCCGTCCGCCTTCGGACGCAGTACGCGACCGAGACGCTGCGCCTCCTCCTGTCGGGAGCCGAACGTTCCCGAGACCTGGATCGCGACCGTCGCCTCAGGCAGGTCGATCGAGAAGTTCGCGACCTTCGACACGACCAGCACGCCGATCTCACCCTGCCGGAACGCCTCGAAGAGCTTCTCCCGCTGAGCGTTGCTGGTCTCGCCCTTGATGACCGGCGCGTCCAGATGCTCGCCCAACTCGTCGAGCTGGTCGATGTACTGGCCGATGACGAGCGTCTGCTGCCCCGCGAAGCGACGTACGAGCGCCTCCGTGACCTTCCGCTTGGTCTCGGTGGTCGCGCAGAAGCGGTACTTCTCCTCGGTCTCGGCCGTCGCGTACGCCAGCCGCTCGGCGTCCGTCAGATTCACCCGGACCTCGACGCAGTCCGCGGGCGCGATATAGCCCTGCGCCTCGATCTCCTTCCAGGGCGCGTCGAAACGCTTCGGGCCGATGAGCGAGAACACGTCCGACTCGCGTCCGTCCTCCCGTACGAGCGTCGCCGTCAGGCCGAGCCGACGGCGCGCCTGCAGATCCGCCGTGAACTTGAAGACGGGAGCCGGCAGCAGGTGCACCTCGTCGTAGATGATCAGCCCCCAGTCACGGGAGTCGAACAGCTCCAGATGCGGATAGATGCCCTTCCGCTTCGTCGTCAGCACCTGGTACGTGGCGATGGTGACCGGCCGGATCTCCTTCCTCGTACCGCTGTACTCCCCGATCTCCTCCTCCGTCAGCGACGTACGCCGCACCAGCTCGTGCTTCCATTGCCGCGCGGAGACGGTATTGGTGACGAGGATGAGGGTGGTGGCCTTCGCCTGAGCCATCGAACCGGCGCCGACCAGCGTCTTTCCGGCGCCACAGGGGAGTACGACAACCCCCGAACCGCCGTGCCAGAAGTTCTCCACGGCCTGCTTCTGGTACGGCCGCAGCGCCCAGCCGTCCTCGGCCAGCTCGATCGGATGGGCTTCGCCGTCGACGTACCCGGCGAGGTCCTCGGCCGGCCAGCCCAGCTTCAGCAGCGTCTGCTTGATCTGCCCGCGCTCGGAGGGGTGCACGGCCACGGTGTCCGGGTCGATCCGGGCGCCCACGAGCGGCATGACCCGCTTCGAGCGCAGGATCTCCTCGAGTACGGGCCGGTCGGTCGTCGTCAGCACCAGCCCGTGGGCCGGGTGCTTGGACAGGGTCAGCCGCCCGTACCGGTCCATCGTCTCCGCGATGTCGACCAGCAGGGCATGCGGCACCGGGTACCGGCTGAACTGCACCAAAGCGTCCACGACCTGCTCGGCGTCATGCCCGGCGGCCCGCGCGTTCCACAGCCCCAGCGGTGTCACCCGATACGTGTGGATGTGCTCGGGCGCCCGCTCCAGCTCTGCGAACGGCGCGATGGCCCGACGACAGTCGTCCGCCTGCTCGTGATCGACCTCGAGCAGCAGAGTCTTGTCGCTCTGGACAATAAGTGGACCATTCACACGAGGCACCCTTTCCGGTCGGCCAAACGTCCAGTGTGCCTGATCATCGGCGTCTGCGGTCGTGGACGGGGTGGACGCCCGCGTCCGGTGCTCCCTGGTCGCGTCCGGTCCGAGACGTAACAGACCGCCGCCCTGCATCCCCCACGTCCTGTCCTATCGGATGTCTTTTCATTCCAATGAGTGGTGGGAATTCTGATTTGCGGCTTCGGTTCCGAAGAATGACGGACCGTGCAGGTAACTCGCAGGCAGCCTCTGAGGCCCACCGCATCCCCTCCCACCACGACGCTCGGCTACGCCCTGTTCGCCACCAGATGGCTTCAAGCGCCGTTGTACTTCGGCCTGGTGGCCGCCCAGGCCGTGTACGTCTACAAGTTCTTCAGCGAGCTGTGGAATTTAATCCTCCGGATCGTGGGCGGGCAGGCGACCGAGACGTACGTCATGCTCGCCGTGCTCAAGCTCGTCGATGTCGTGATGATCGCCAACCTGCTGATCATGGTGATCGTCGGCGGCTACGAGACCTTCGTCTCGCGTATCGGACTCCAGGGCCACCGCGACCAGCCCGAGTGGCTCTCGCACGTCAACGCCAACGTGCTGAAGGTGAAGCTCGCCACCGCCATCGTGGGCATCTCCTCCGTCCACCTGCTCCAGATGTTCGTGGACGTGCACCACACACCCCGCCACTCGCTGATGTGGGGGACGGTGATCCACATGGCGTTCATCGTCTCGGCGGCGATCCTCTGGTACATGTCCGGGGCGGGAGCGGCCGGGGCGGTGGCGGCCCACGCGGGTCACGATGCGCCCGAGGTCCACGCTTCCTCGGAGCTTGAGCCGAAGCCCAAGCCGGAGCCGGATCCGATGCCCACGCCCTTCCCGGCTCCCGCCATCTCGACTCCGCCCATCTCGACTCCGCCCGTCTCGATTCCGGCCCAGTCGGCTGACCGCTCGGCCGCCCGGCCGGCCGTCCACTCGGCGTTTCCCTCCTCCGCCGAGCCCTCCGCGCCGTACGACCGCCCTGTGACCGTCCCCGGGACCGAGACCCGTATCCGGGACGCCGGGTTCCCTTCCCGGAAGCTGCTGGAGGAGTTCGACGAGAGTCACCCGAGGTCCTTCGACCGCGAGACCGTCCCCCGCCTCGGCAAGCTGGACTTCGTCAATGCCCGCGGGAACGTGGTGTTCGTCGGGCCTCCCGGCACCGGCAAGACGCATCTCGCCGTCGGGCTCGGCGTGCGGGCCTGCCAGGCGGGGCACGGGGTGCTGTTCGCGACCGCCGCGGAGTGGGCGTACCGGCTGACCGAGGCACGGGACGGCGGGCGGCTCGCAGAGGAACTGGCCGTCCTCGACGCGTACCCTCTGCTGATCATCGACGAGGTCGGCTACGCCCCCTTCGACGCGGCCACCGCCCATCTGCTCTTCCAAGTCGTCGCCCACCGCTACGAGCGGGCTTCGCTGATCGTGACCAGTGACCGCCCCCTCGGCCGCTGGGAGGAGATCTTCGGCGGCGCCGCCCCCGCCCTGGTCGACCGTCTCGCGCACCACGCGGAGATCGTCGGGATCGACGGGGACAGCTACCGCATGCGGCGGGCTACTTCGTCGTGGGCAGACTGATGTTGTTGACCAGAGGCCCCTCTACGGTGAGGCCCTCCGTGATGAGGGACTCGGCCGCGGGGGCCGCCGCAGGGGCCGGCAGGGGCAGCGGCAGCGCGGGCGCGGCCTGGGCCTGAGAGGCGAGTACGCCGACGAGGGCGACCGCGGCGAACAGGGTGGTGGTGGCGACAGCACGAGAACGCATGACTACTTTCAGGCCTTTCGGAAACACGGTCGGAAGCCCAGGCGGGCAACTCAGGCGGGGACGGGCCGGACTCGGTGCGCCGAGTCCGGCCCGAGGGGTGTGCGGGGGCGGGTCAGACCGGCGGAGTTTCGATGACCAACCCGGCGATATCGATGCCGACGGCGGCAGCTTGTGTGGCGAAAGCGCCGATCATCACGGCGGAGGCGGTCAGAACGGTGGCGATGCGACGGGCAACGCGCATGGACGGACTTCCTTTCTGCTGCAGTCGCCCGAACTTCAGCCGGGCGGTGCGGTCTTGATCAGGACATCCCGTGGCTGCCCGCCGCCTCACGCCGCGATGCGAGACGTGTCCGGATCTCCCTCAAGGGAGCGAAGCTCCCGGCGTGGCGTGCATGATCCAGCGCGTACGCCCGTACGAGTGACGGGAGATGACTGGGCAAGTCACCTCGGTGAAGTCCGGCGGAACGCTTACGCCGGGCCGTCGGCCAGCTCCGCCACACCTGTGATGCGGTGCAGCGGATACGTGCGGACCTCGTCCGCCGTGTGGTCGTACGCCGTCACGAAGCCGCCCTCGACGCGGATCGGGGCGATGACGCGCTGGCTGGCGGAGCCCTCGGCGTTGACGTAGCCGATCCACAGGGGCTCGCCGGTGAGGACGGCGGCCTGCATGGTGGCGAGGGTCTCGGCGGAGGTGGTGCGGGGGAGGGAACCGTTCGCGGCCGGGGCGGCGGCGGCTTTGCGGGGAGCCGTGGAAGCCAGGTCGCCGGCGCGGATGGCGCGGATCGCGGCGGTCAGCAGGGTGGCGTCGGGGACGGGCGGACCTTCGGGTACGGGCTCGGGGGCGGTGCGCGGCGGGGTGCGGTGCGCGTGGGCGCGCGCGATCAGTACGTCGCCCTCCGCCGACTCGGCGGCGGGCGCGAAGCCCATCGCACGCAGGCCCTCGAGAAGGGTGGCCGGGTCGGATTGTGCGGCCAGCACCGTGGGGGCGAGTCGGCGCAGCCGCAGGTCGGCGGAGCGCTTGTCGGCGAGGATCTCGTTCAGCAGGGCGTCGTCGTCGCAGCGGACGTACGCCGACGCGGCGCCGATCCGCAGATGGCCGTGCCTGCGGGCGACGTCGTCGATCAGGTACGTGAGGGGCTGCGGCACCGGCGTACTCGAGTGCGCGGCGAGGAAAGCGTGCAGGTCGGAGGCGGAACGGCCCGCGTCAAGGGCCCGCCGTACGGAACCCGGCGTGAACCGGTACACCGTCGCCCCGCCCTTCGACTCCACGTCCGCGAGCACCCCGAGCATGTCCGCGAGTGGGCGCTCCAGCGGGCCCGGCGCGACCGCGGTGAGGTCGGCCTGGAGCAGGACGTGGCCGAGGGGTGCGGGAAGCAGGGGGGCGAGGACGCGGCCGGCGCGGGAGGCGGCCGCGGCGAGTTCGGCTCCCGTGAGGGGTGCCTCGGGCGGTGTCGCGAGCAGGGCCCGGCCGTGCGTGGACAGCGCTCCCCGGCCCGTGATCCCGAGCAACTCCGCCTCGGACAGGGCCCATCGGGCGAGGCGGGCGCGCAGATCGTCCGTACGGGTCTGGGACTCGGGGTTACGCAGCGGGCGTTCCCAGTGGAGGCGGGTGATCAGGGAGTCGGCGGCGGCCGAGCCGCCCTCGGGGAGGGCGGCGAGCAGGGCCAGGACGCGGTGGCGGACCTCGGGCGCGGCGGAGCGGTCGAGGCCCGGGCCCAGCGCCGAGAGCGTACGGTCCTTGGCGTCCCGGCCGCCGACCAGGCCCGGGGTGCGGGTCGCGGTCAGCCAGGCGGTGGCCAGCCGTGTCCAGCGCTCGGCCGCGGGCAGCTCCAGCCACGCGTCGTACGCGGGGGTCGCGGCGTACTGCTCGTCGGCCTCGTCATCCGAGGCCAACAGGCCCGCCGCGTAGGCGAGTTCGACCCAGAAGGCTGCGATCGGCTCCGGTACGTCCAGGGCCACCGCGGTGCGTTTGAGGTCCCGTACGCTCAGGCCGCCCGCGCGCAGGACGGCCGGGCCGCCCTCGTCCCAGTCCTTCAGCAGTTCCTCGACGGTCGCGAGCGCGGTGTACGCCTGGCCTGCCGCCGTCGCGTCCACAACCTGTGGACGGTGCGTGACGGCGGGCTCCACGTCCGGAGGGAGCGGCTCCGTTTTCTGGTGTGCGCGGCCGGCCCTCAGATGCAGGGCGACCTCGCGGGGGAGTACGACCGTGCCGGGTGCCGTCGGCAGGAGCAGTCCGCGGTCGAGGAGCCAGCGCAGGCGGGGTGCCGGGTCGGCTGTGACCTGCCCGTACGGCGGGCCCCAGACCAGCCGCGACAGCACCTCCAGGGAGTCGGCCGGGGCTCCGTCGAGCAGGGCCCGCATCCGGCGGCGGTCGGTGAACAGCTCGGTCAGCGACACCACCGCCGACACCGCGTCGTGCGTCGTGGGCAGCCCGGCCGTCGCGAGGATCTCCTGGATACGGCCCGGTGACATGCCCGCCGTCGCCTCCGCGACCGTGGGGCCGAGCCCCGTCGGCGACGGGTGCTGCGGCGACGGCGCGAGCAGTTCGCGAGCCGTACGCACCAGACGCAGCCGGTCGTCCGCGCCCCACACCAGCGCCTGCTCGCGAAGTGTCGCCAGGGCGCGCGGGAGGGCACCGGTGACCTCCGGGTCGCCCTCGTCGCCGGCCAGGAGCGCCAGGAGCGTGTCGTACGCGGCCGGGTCCGGTGCCACGGCCAACGCCTCCGCCGTCTGCAGCGCGAACCGGTCCAGGTGCTCCAGGGCGCGGACCACGGACGCGCGGGTCCCGGCGCGGGTGGCGAGCTGGGTGAGGTCGGTGGGGACGGGGGTGATGAGGTCGGGCCGGGCCTGGAGGAGAGCGGCGAGGGAGGCGTCGTCGCGGGCCCGCAGTTGCTCTGCGAGCGAGCGAGGCTGTGCCGCTGCCGCGGGGGGCGCGGGTTCCTCGGGGGGCCGGTGGTTGACGCTCATCCTGCCCACGGTAGCGGGTTGCCTCCGGCGGTTGGGCGGGTTGGGTTCGTGGAGGTCGCGTCACTCCTGACCGCCGGGGTCTGTTGGCGGGGGGTTCCTTTCCCCAGCCCCGCCCCTTCCCGAAACTGGGGCTGCGCCCCAGGCCCCCGCCAGGGGGTTGGGGGGGTGACATGTCGTGTCGCGGCTGCCAGTCCGTCGTGGCTGGTCGCGCCCCGCGGCGGAGCCGCTAATGTCACAGCCCCGCGCCCCTGAAAAGCAAAAGCCTGCGACTCCCGGCGTCCCGAGCAACCCCGCGCCCTGAAAGCCCGTACCCCCAACTACCCGCACCCTCCCACCGGCGGGAGGGGACGTGGGCCGGTGCGTCGTATGCCCGTCGCGTAGGTTCTGTCTCAGGTCACCTTCGCTGTGTACCGACACCGGGCCGTATGCCCACCCTGCGACGGGCTGACGCACCGGCCCGCGGCCCCGCACCCACCAACCACCCAGGGGCGCGGGGAACTGCGCGACCAGCCACACTCAACCCGCACCCGACAGACGCACCCCAACGCCCCACCCCCCGTAGGCACCCCGCACGATACGGTCGGAAGAGGGGCTGAGGACCACGCCAACACTGCCGCCCCCGGAGGGACTTCGTGGGGATCGAGAGCGACAAGCTCGTATTCGACTACCTGAGCCGGGTCGGCGACCTGGCCCAGAGCCGACAGCTGCCTTCGGGCACGCGCATGCGGCTCGTGACCGAGTTGCGCGGCGAGATCGACCGGCGCCGGTCCAAGGCGACCGACAGCCCGGCTTCCGTGCGCCGCATCCTCGCGCGCCTCGGCACCCCGGAGGAGGTCGTCGCCGCGGCGGGCACCGGCAGCGAGGAAGGCGAGGGCGGGGGACCGGAGCCCAAGGCCGCCGTCCCCGTCCAGCGTGCCGAGGAAGCCGAGGAGCGCTCCAAGGGGCTGCGGCGCCTTGTCCCACGGCCCCGTTCCGCGGAGTCGGCCGCGGCCGGTGACGTACCGACGATTTCCGGTGACGTCCCTTCTCCGCCGCACCTCGCGAGTACGGAGGAGCTCGGGTCCGGGCAGCCCGACTGGTGGCGGGTGGACCGGAGTCCGTTCGGGCTGACGGACAGCGTGCCGGGGTTCACGGGTGGCGTGGAGATCCCCGAGCTGCTCAAGCCACCGCCCTCGGACACCGACGAAGCCGCGCCGAAGAATGCCGCCGAGCCCAAGAAGCTGGTCAAGGAGCCGGTCCCGGTCGAGACGGCCGAGCCCGCAGAGACGGCCGGTACGGCGAAGAAGCGGCGCCGTCTCCTCCCCTCGGCTCGCCCCCGCCCCCAGACCGGAGCCGGCCTCCCCAGCCCCCTTCTCCTGCTCGCCGCCGCGCTCCTCGTCGCCGGTGCCGCCATCGGCAACCTCGTCGTCCTCGCCCTCGGCTGGCTCGTCGCCTACCTGTCGCGGCGTCTGACTCCGGCCGAGTCGAAGTTCGCGGTGCTGGGGGTGCCCGGCCTGGTCGCCGCCGCGGGCGTCACCTGGCTGTGGGGGCGGACGGCCGGGCGCTGGGGCGACCCCATCGACAAGGGCCAGATGAGCGACGCGATCGCCGAGACCTGGCCCTGGGTCCTCAAGGGCGCGGCCGTCGCCTCGGCGATCTACCTGGTGTGGAGGGCACAGCGGCAACGGTCGTAGGCGTACGTCAAAACGGCCGACTCACGCCCCGACGTCAGACCGAACCGCACGGCTCCGGACGAGCAGCCAGATCAGATACGGCGCCCCCACCGCCGCCGTCAGCACCCCCACCGGCACCTCCGTCGGCGAGAACAGCCGCCGCGCCAGCAGATCCGCGAGTACGACGATGACGGCGCCGAGCAGTGCCGAGCCGACGAGGGGAATCTGCGCGGTACGCGTCATCCGGCGGGCGATCTGCGGGGCCAGCAGCGCCACGAAGTCGACCGGCCCCGCCGCGCCCGTCGCCACCGAGGCGAGCACGACGCTGATCACGACGAGTCCGAGGCGCACCCGGTTCAGACGTACGCCGAGCGCGGTCGCCGTGTCGTCGCCCAGCCCGACCATCCGCTGCGCCCAGGCCGCCCACGCCACCGCCGGCAGGAGGATCAGCAGCGTCCAGCCGAGGGGCGCCGCCTCCGCCCAGCCGCGGCCGTTCAGCGAACCCGTCATCCAGATCTGCGCCTGCTGGGCGACCAGATAGTCGCCCTTCGTCATGAAGAGCGTCGTGAGCGAGCGCAGGGCGATCGCGAACCCGATGCCGATCAGGACGAACCGGGTGGCGTGCAGACCGCCGCGCCAGGCGAAGGCGTACACGAGTGCCGCCGCGAGGATGCCGCCGACGACCGACAGATACGGCAGGACCGCGTACGACGTCACGCCGAACGTCATCGCGCCCACCGTCAGCGCGCTCGCGCCCTGGCTGATGCCGATGATGTCCGGGCTGGCGAGGGGATTGCGGGCAACGGTCTGGATCAGTCCGCCCGCCACCCCGAAGGCGGCGCCGACGAGCAGCCCGACGACGAGCCGGGGTGCGCGCAGCGTTCCGACGACGAGTTCGTTCGCAGACGGTCGGCCCGTCAGAACCTTCAGGACCTCGCCGGGCGCCACAAAGGCTTCGCCTACGCAGAGGTACGCGAGACAGGCCGCGGCCAGCAGCACGGCCAGACCCGCGGCCACCGCGACCGCCCGCCGGTGCAGCAGGACCGTGACCCGCCGGGCGCGGACCACCGTGTATCCGGCTGCCGCAACTGCCGTCTTCGTCATCGCCGTTGGCGCCGCCGTCACACCGACACCGCCTTCCTGCGTACGAGCCCCACCAGGAACGGCACCCCGATCAGCGCCGTCATCACGCCGGCCGGAACCTCGCTCGGCGGGAACACGATCCGGCCGACCGTGTCCGAGACGAGCAGCATCGTCGGCCCGAGGAGAGCGGATAGAGGCAGCACCCAGCGGTGCGCGGGCCCCACGATCGCGCGGGCGACGTGCGGCACCGCGAGCCCGATGAAGGCGAGCGGCCCCGCGGCGGCGACCCCGACGCCGGTGAGGATCGTCGCGCCGAGCCCGCCGACGACCCGTACGGTCGCGACCCGCTGCCCGAGCCCCTTCGCCACGTCCTCGCCGAGCGCGAGCGCGTCCAGGCCGCGGGCCACGGAAAGCACCAGTACGAACCCGACGAGCAGGAACGGCCACACCTGCCCGACGATCTCCGCGTCCCGCCCGGCCAGCGCGCCCACCTGCCAGAAGCGGAACTCGTCCAGCGCGGAGGCCTTGGTGGTGAGCACGCCGGTCGTGACGGACACGAGAAGCGCGTTGACGGCCGCGCCGCCGAGCGCCAGCTTGACCGGCGTCGCCCCGCCCCGCCCGCTCGACGCGATCGCGTACACCACCACCGACGCGATCCCCGCCCCCGCGAAGGCGAACCACACATACCCGGTGAGCGTGTGGATGCCCGCGAACGCGATCGCCAGCACCACGCCCACCGACGCGCCCTGGCTGATGCCGAGGATGCCGGGGTCGGCGATCGGATTGCGGGTGATGCCCTGGAGCACGGCTCCGGCCAGCGCGAGGCCCGCGCCGACCATCAGGCCGATGAGCGTACGGGGCACCCTCAGGCCCCGTACGACCTCGGCGGCGTCACTGTGACCGCCGTTCAGCAGCGCGTCGAGGACCGCGGTCGGCGCGATCGCACGGGCGCCCACGGCCAGGCTGAACAGCACCGCGAGCAGTAGAGCCACGAGGGCGGCGGCCATCGCGAGTGCGCGTCTGACTGCCATGTGCCGGTGACTCCGCGAGGGGAACGGTGGTTGAAGAGTTTGGTAAGGCCTGGCTGAGTGTATGGGGCGGCTGTGAGGGCCCGGCGGTCGGGCGCATGGCTCGTACTGCGGCCCTGGGCACAACTGCCCCCTGGGCACAATGGCCCATATGACTTCTCCGGTGCTGACCGTCGGCTTCGACCTCGACATGACCCTCATCGACTCCCGCCCCGGCATCCACGCCTGCTACCTGGCGCTCTCCGAGAGGACGGGGACGTACATCGATGCCGATCTGGCCATCACGCGGCTCGGTCCGCCGCTGGAGGAGGAGCTGGTCAACTGGTTCCCGGGCGACCAGGTGGCCGCCATGGCCGACGTCTACCGTGAGATGTACCCCACACACGCCATAGCCGCGACGCCGGCGATGGCCGGCGCCCACGAGGCGATCGCGGCCGTGCAGGACGCGGGCGGGCGCGCGGTCGTCGTCACCGCCAAGTACGAACCCAACGCCAAGCTGCACCTGAAGCACCTCGGCATCGCCGCCGACGCCGTCATCGGCGGCCTGTGGGCCGAGCGCAAGGCGGAGGCGCTGCGCGAGCACGGGGCGGGTGTCTACGTCGGCGACCACACCGGTGACGTACGTGGTGCGCGGATCGCCGACGCGCTGTCCGTCGCGGTGGCC
This sequence comes from Streptomyces sp. NPDC048825, assembly GCF_043198355.1. Taxonomy (NCBI): domain Bacteria; kingdom Bacillati; phylum Actinomycetota; class Actinomycetes; order Kitasatosporales; family Streptomycetaceae; genus Streptomyces; species Streptomyces sp. NPDC048825. The sequence continues at coordinate 337,565 of NZ_JBICUR010000002.1, read as the reverse complement.
ACCGGGCCGTGTGACGCGGAGGAACTGCGCACGGCCGGGGCGGATGTCGTACTCGCGGACCTGACGGCGTTCCCCGACTGGCTGGACCGGTACCGCTCCTAGACCCCTTACTGCACGGAGCGACCCCTTACTGCACGGAGCGCGCCCGGCGGCGCTGCGCAGCCATCGTTCGGAGCACACCCGCTCCCGCGATCAGGAAGCCCACGCCCATCAGCATGCTCAGGCCGAACATGTACGCCGGGAAGGGCGACTTGCCGAGCAGCAGCGGGGCCACGGTGACCAGAGTGGCCACGGCCCCTACAAAGAAGACGATGCCACCGGTACGGACCAGTCGGTCACCGGGTTCGGCGGAATTCGCTTGGGTTTTGTCACGCACTCGACCAGGGTAGTTCCCTGCGCGAAGGAACAATCCGGGGACGTCTTGTCAGCCGCCGCCGGACCATTAGCCTTGGTACCGGCGGGTCGGGCACGACCCGCTGTAATGCTATCCAGAGCAGTTTTCCCGAGCCGTTCATCATTCAGCCAGAGCACCATCCGACGAGTACGAGGACGAGGACAGACGTGCCTACCGGCAAGGTCAAGTGGTTCAACAGCGAGAAGGGCTTCGGCTTTCTCTCCCGCGACGACGGCGGCGACGTCTTCGTCCATTCCTCGGTCCTGCCCGCCGGAGTCGATGCTCTCAAGCCGGGCCAGCGCGTGGAGTTCGGTGTCGTGGCAGGCCAGCGCGGCGACCAGGCACTCTCGGTGACCCTCCTGGACCCGACCCCCTCGGTGGCGGCAGCCCAGCGCCGCAAGCCGGACGAACTCGCGTCGATCGTCCAGGACCTGACCACGCTGCTCGAAAACATCACGCCCATGCTCGAAAAGGGCCGCTACCCGGACAAGGCCTCCGGCAAGAAGATCGCGGGCCTGCTGCGGGCGGTGGCGGACCAACTGGACGTGTAGAGACCTCTACGAGGCCCTTTTACGGAAAGCTCAGCGCGTCGGCGGCGAGCGGCGGCACCAGCCCCTCCGCCGCCGCGCGCGGCACGTCAGGGAAACGCCAGTGCGTCCCGCCCGAGCGGCGGGACCAGTCCTTCGGCCGCCGCCCGCGTGAGCAGCCCGCGGACCGCCGCGTAGCCGTCCTCGCCGAGGTCTGCCGTGAACTCGTTGACGTACAGCCCGATGTGCTGGTCCGCGACCGCCGGGTCCATCTCCTGGGCGTGCTCCATGACGTACGGGCGGGAGGCCTCGGGGTCGTCCCAGGCGGCGCGGACGGACGTACGGGCCGAGTCGACGAGCAGCCGCAGCGCGTCCGCGCCCAGCGACCGCTTGGCGATGATCGCGCCCAGTGGGATCGGCAGCCCGGTGGTGTCCTCCCAGTGCTCGCCCATGTCCGCGAGCTTGTGCAGCCCGTACTTCTGGTACGTGAACCGCGCCTCGTGGATGACGAGCCCCGCGTCGACCCGCCCGTCCCGTACGGCGGGCATGATCTCGTGGAAGGGCATGACCACGATCTCGCCGACGCCCTCCGGGAGCGTGTCGGCGGCCCAGAGGCGGAACAACAGATAGGCCGTCGACCTCTCGCTGGGCACCGCGACCGTACGGCCCGTCAGGTCGACTCCCGCCTCCCGCGTCAGCACCAAGGGCCCGCACCCCCGGCCCAGTGCGCCCCCGCAGGGCAGCAGGGCGTACTCGTCGAGGACGTAAGGCAGCACGGCGTACGACACCTTCAGCACATCCAGCTCGCCGCGCTCGGCCATGCCGTTGGTGATGTCGATGTCCGCGAAGGTCACCTCGAGCGCGGGCGCTCCGGGGATCCGTCCGTGGGCCCAGGCGTCGAAGACGAAGGTGTCGTTGGGGCAGGGGGAGTAGGCGATCTGCACAGGCTGCTCAACGGTCATGTGGGTACCAACTCTCCAGTACGGGCGGGAGCTTCCCGAACGCCTCCGTGAGCGCCGCGAGCGCGTCGCCGATGCGCCAGGCGGCGCGGTCGCGGGGGCCGACGGGGTTGGACACGGCGCGCAGCTCCAGCACGGGCACACCGTGCGCGGCAGCCGCCTCGGCGACCCCGAACCCCTCCATCGCCTCGGCCAGCGCTCCCGGATGACGGCGCCGCAGCTCGGCGGCCCGCTCGGCGCTCCCGGTCACTGTGTTGACGGTGAGGACGGTGCCGGTACGGGCTCCCGTGACGGCCGCGACTTCTCGTACGAGTGATTCCGGCGGTCGGTGGCTGACGGACCCGAAGCCGAGCTCGGTGACCGGGACGAACCCGTCCGCGGTCTCGGCGCCGAGGTCCGCGACAGTGATCTCGTCGGCGAGGACCAGGGATCCCAGAGGCGCCTCGGGCTGGAAGCCGCCACCGATGCCTGCGGAGACGACGAGGTCGTACGGGGTCCCGGCCAGCGCGGCGGTGGTGAGGGCGGTCGCGGTCGACGCGGCGGCTGTCGCCGAGCCCACGCCTGCGACGAGCAGGTCGTAAGGAGCGGGCTGTGCAAACGCCGAAGCCACCGCGTCCCGTTCAACCGGGACCGCGGTGGCTACGAGGATGCGCATGGGCAGTGGACCGAGCGCCTCAGGCGTCCGCGTTCTCGAGCTTGAAGTTCCACACGCCCTGGATGTCGTCACCGGACTGCTGGACGACGCTGATGTTCAGCTCGTCGGGCGCCTGCGTGCCCTGCTGGTCGGCGAAGAGGTCGACGCCCTGGAAGGCGTAGTACGTCTTCTTGAGGGGCGAGATGACCTGCTGGCCGTTGATCCACAGGGACCAGCCCTCGTCCGCGATCTCCGGGTCCACGCCGATGCGCAGCGTCTCGCCCTGCGGCACCCGGAGCGTGTCCCCGGCCTTCTCCCGGGTGCACTCGGTGGCCTCGGCACGGGCGATGGTCTTGCCGTCCTTGTAGCACTCGGCCTCGGCGCTCTTCGAGGTCTTGCCGACCGTGACGGTCGCCATCGGCGTCGGCTTCTCACAGGCGGCCAGGACGAGAAGTCCGGCGCAGACAGCGCCGACGGCGGTGACGGCGCGACGACGGCGAACATGGCCGTGTCCAGTAGCGGCACTGCCGCGGGGCAGGGAGGTCATGGGGGCAGGCTATCTGGCGTGGGGGGTGCCCCCGCCAACTGGGTCAGGCCACCCGGGCGCGCGGGCGGTCCCCGCGGTGCCGGGCCGCGCTCAGCAGTCCGCGGACCGTGGTGAGCCAGCCGACGGCGACGATGGTGGTGGCCATCGCCATGCCCAGGGTGCCGTTGAGGGGCAGCGCGATGCCGATCGCGCCGCCGACCACCCAGGACATCTGCAGCAGCGTTTCCGAGCGTGCGAAGGCCGATGTACGGACCAGCTCGGGCACGTCACGTTGGATCAGGGCGTCCAGCGACAGCTTGGACAGGGCCTGCGCGAAGCCGGCGAACGCCCCGAGCACCGCCACCACGACCGCCCCGAAGAACGCCGCCGCCGTGATGGCCACCCCGAGCACGACCGCGATCACCGTCACGATGATCACCTCCGGCGCCCGCGATCTCAGGGCCGCCCCGACGGCCGTGCCGAGCGCGTTGCCCACGCCCGCAGCGACGCCCACTATGCCCAGCGAGACGGCCGCGCTCTGGCCCCCGAGCGGATGCTCGCGCAGGAGGAACGCCAGGAAGAAGATCAGGAATCCGGAGAGTCCGCGCAAGGCCGCGTTCGCGGCGAGCGCGTGGGTGACCGCGGGTCCGACCGTACGCAGCCCGGGGCGCTGTGGCGGCTTCAGGTGCGGCCCGTGCAGATGCTGTTCGTCCGCCGCCAGCAGCGCCTTGTCCTCGCCCTTCGCCGAGTCGACCTTGGACGGCAGCGAGAACGACAGGAACGTACCCGCCACGAAGATCACGAACGCCCCGTACAGCGGATAGCGCGGCCCCAGCGCCTGAAGCCCCGCCCCGATCGGCGCCGCCACCCCCGTGGCGAGCAGCCCGCCCAGCGTGACCCGGGAGTTCGCCTTCACCAGCGAGAAGTTGGGCGGCAGCAGGCGTGGCACGACCGCGCTTCTGACGACGCCGTACGCCTTCGACGCCACCAGGACGCCGAGGGCGGCCGGGTACAGCTCGATGCTGCCTGTGACGACCGCGCCCGAGAGCAGCAGGGCCATGAACGCGCGCGCCATGAACGCGCCCGCCATCGCGGCGCGCCGGCCATGCGGGAGGCGGTCCAGGAGAGGGCCGATGACCGGGGCGAGCAGCGTGAACGGAGCCATCGTGATCGCGAGGTACAGGGCCACTCGGCCACGGGCCTCGTCCGTCGGGACCGAGAAGAAGACCGTCGAGGCGAGCGCCACGGTGATCATCATGTCCCCGGCGCCGTTCACCCCGTGCAGCTCGATCAGCTTGCCGAGCCCGGATTCGCCCGCTCCGTGCGCGTGCGTCGCTTTCCGGATGCCCCGAGCCGTCCCCGTGAACGGCAGGTGGAGGGCACGCCCGACGGAACGGAGAGCCCCGCGCACCGGGCCCGCTCCGCTCATCCCGCCACTTCCCTCGGTACCGCCTCCACCAAGTCCGGCGGCACCTTGGGACGACTTCGCGCTTGCCACTCCGTCATAGTGCCCCTTGTTGGGCGGTGATAGTGCGTTACCGCGCGTATGAGGGCCGAGTGGACCGGCCGAGTGGCCCGGTGGGGCCGGCGCGGGAAGCCGACGCGGAGTGCGGAACAACGGCACGCTCCGGCAACGGCTGCCGACTCGGTGTGTGCCCGGCGGCGGCGAGAGGGTAGCGTGCGTAGCGCGCCCCGCGACGGTGGTTCTCGGCCGCGCGCCTGACGGCCATCCCGCAGAATGGATGGTGTAGGTGCGCCCGAGTGCGATCGGGCGCGGACGTCGACGCGGCCCTCCCCCGGTGTCTGAAGGGCCTGGGAGGTGCCCCCAGCCGCTCCGTCCGCACCCCCGGCGAGGGATGGCGCACTCGTGAGACGGCGTAGGAGAGAAGCGATACCTGTGAGCGCGACAACGCGAAGCCGCACCCCCGACCGTCTGTGCGCCGAGGCCGTCGACCTCGCCAGGGCCGCCGCCGAGGAGACCGCCGCGCCCGGTGTCGTCGGGGAGCACTCCGGGCTCGTCTCCGAAGGGGATCGCGTCGTCACGCACTTCTTCGAGTGCAAGGAGCCTGGCTATCGCGGGTGGCGCTGGGCAGTGACCGTCGCGCGGGCCTCGCGGGCCAAGCTCGTCACGCTCGACGAGACGGTGCTGCTGCCTGGGCCTGACGCGCTGCTCGCTCCCGAGTGGGTGCCGTGGAGTGAGCGGCTGCGGCCCGGGGACATGGGGCCGGGGGATCTGCTCCCCACGGACGCGGAGGATCTCCGTCTTGAGCCCGGTTTCACCGGCGAGGACGAGCCCGCGCCGAACTCGCCCGTCTCCGAGGAGATGGCCGAGCTCGTCGAGGCGGAGGACCTCGAGGTGACGGCCGGGGCACCGGCGACGCTGCCCGTCGTGCCCTCCCGTGGTTCGATCGCCGCCGTCGCGGAGGAGCTGGGGCTTCGGCGGGCGCGTGTGCTGTCCCGGTACGGCCTGCACACCGCGGCCGATCGCTGGGAGGACACGCACGGTCCCAAGACCGCGATGGCTCAGGCGGCGCCGGCCTCGTGCGTGAGCTGCGGTTTCCTGTATCCCATCGGTGGGTCGCTTGGGCAGGCGTTCGGTGTCTGCGGCAATGAGTTCTCGCCGGCGGACGGGCGTGTGGTGTCTCTGGCGTACGGGTGTGGGGGGCACTCGGAGGCGGCGGTCATGCCTGCGCCTCCGCGGCCGGCTCCGCCGGTGATCGACGAGACCCGGGTCGACCCGTTCCCCCTTCGTCCATCACCGGACTCGGGGTCCGTGCCGGTCGCCTCGGACGAGTCGTCGGCGGAACTGGGTCACTCCTGACCGCCGGGGTCTGTTGGCGGGGGGTTCCTTTCCCCAGCCCCGCCCCTTCCCGAAACTGGGGCTGCGCCCCAGGCCCCCGCCAGGGGGTGGGGGCTGACAGTTGTGTCGCGGCTGCGGGTGCGTCGTGGCTGGTCGCGCAGTTCCCCGCGCCCCTGACGGGGGCGCTCCCGGAGCCGTCAGTCGTCATGCTCATCAGCCACTACGTGCCCGCAGCCTCCCACCGGCGGGAGGGGCCGTGGGCCGGTGCGTCGTATGCCCGTCGCGTAGGTTCTGTCTCAGGTCACCCGCGCCCTGTATCGGCAAAGGGCCGTATGCCCACCCTGCGACGGGCTGACGCACCGGCCCACGGCCCCGACCCACCACCCACCCAGGGGCGCGGGGCTGTGACATCAGCGGCTCCGCCGCGGGGCGCGACCAGCCACAACGAACCCGCACCCGACAACGAACCCAAACCGCTCAACCGCCGGAGGCAACCGGTACCTTCGGTGCCGCGACCGAAAGGCACCACCCCCGGCCGCACCCCCCGAAGAAGGAGACTGAACCGTGACCAAGTTCGTGCGGCCGGCGGCCGAGGGCGCGGACCCGTTCGGGACGGGGCGGCTGCGGCGTGGGGTGCTGGACGCCTGGGCGGCCAGCCCGGCGCGGTTCCGGGAGGACGCGAACGCCGAGGAGGACCTGGCCCTCGGCGGCTACCGCGACCGACTCGTCGTCGAGCTGGCGCAGAACGCCGCCGACGCCGCGGCCCGCGCCGGCGTTCCGGGCCGCCTCCGCCTCACCCTCCGCGGCGGCGTCCTCGTCGCCGCCAACACCGGCGCCCCTCTCGACGCGGCCGGCGTCGAGTCACTGTCCACCCTCCGTGCCTCCGCCAAGCGCGAGGACCACGAAGGCACGGTCGGCCGTTACGGTGTCGGCTTCGCCTCCGTGCTCGCGGTGACCGACGAGCCCGCCATCGTCGGCCGGCACGGCGGCGCCCGCTGGTCCCTCGCCGAGGCCCGCGAACTCGCCATGGACACCGCCCGCCACACCCCGGGGCTGGGCGACGAGATCCGCCGCCGCGACGGCCATGTGCCCCTGCTGAGGCTGCCGTTCGCCGCCGAGGGCACCGCCCCGGACCCGTACGACACCGTCGTGATCCTCCCGCTGCGCGACCCGGCGGCCCAGGACCTCACCGAACGCCTCCTCGACTCGGTCGACGACGCCCTGCTCCTCGCCCTGCCCGGCCTGGAGGAGGTCGTCGTGGAGACCGGTGAGGGGGACGAGGGCGTACGGACGCTGCGGCGGCACAGCGAAGGCGGCATCGTCACCGTCGAGGACTCGCGGGACGGTACGACGCGCTGGCGCACCGTCTCGGCGTACGGCCCTCTCGAAGCGGCCCTGCTCGCCGACCGACCCGTCGAGGAGCGGCTGCGCCCGCAGTGGTCGGTCACCTGGGCCGTACCCGTCGACGCGGACGGCGCCCCGGCCCGCCCCCGCACCAGCCCCGTCGTCCACGCGCCCACACCCAGCGACGAAGCCCTCGGTGTGCCCGCCCTGCTCATCGCCTCGTTCCCCCTCGACACGACCCGCCGTCATGCCGCCCCCGGCCCGCTGACCGACTTCCTCGTGCAGCGGGCGGCGGACGCGTACGCCGAACTGCTCGCCGACTGGCGGCCGGTCGGCACCGGGATCATCGACCTGGTGCCGGGCCCGCTCGGCAAGGGCGAGCTGGACGGTGCGCTGCGTCAGGCGATCCTGGACCGGTTGCCCCGTACCGCCTTCCTGCCCCCGGCGGTCACCCCGGCCGCGGAGGACACCGACCTGCCGGAAGCGCTCCGGCCCCGCGACGCCGAGGTCGTCGAGTCGGCGGGCGCCGAGACGGTACGCGTACTCGCCGAGGTGCTGCCCAGCCTTCTCCCCGCCGGGCTCGAACGGCGGGTGGAGCTGCGGACGCTGGGCGTCGCGCGCGTACCGCTGACCGAGGCGATCGACCGGCTCGCAGGCCTGGAGAAGGAACCGGGCTGGTGGCGGCGGCTGTACGACAGCCTCGCCGGGGTCGACCCGGACCGGCTCTCGGGACTGCCCGTGCCGCTCGCCGACGGACGTACGACGATCGGTCCTCGCCACATCCTCGTGCCCCTCCCCGACGGCCCCACCCCCCACGACACCTGGGCAGCCACCTCCGAGATCCTCGCCCGCCTGGGCCTCAAGGTCGCCCACCAGGACGCCGCCCACCCCCTCCTGGAGAAGCTCGGCGCCCTGCCCGCCACCCCGCGCGCCATCCTCACCACCCCGCAGGTACGCGCCGCCGTCGCCGCCTCCCTCGACGACGACGCCGGCTGGGACGAGGACGCCCCGGACGCCGAGGAACTCGCGGACACCGTCCTCGCCCTCGTACGCGACGCGGGCCTCGAACCCGGCGACGAACCCTGGCTGGGCGCCCTCGCCCTCCCCGACGACGAGGGCGAACTGGCCCCGGCCGGCGAACTCGTCCTTCCCGGCAGCCCCTTCGCCCAGGTGATGCGCGAAGACGAACTGGCCTCCGTGGACGGTGACTTGGCCGACCGCTGGGGCGAGCAGCCGCTGGCCGCCTGCGGCGTGCTGGCCAACTTCACCCTCGTACGCGCCACCGATGTCGTCCTCGACCCCGACGAACTGGAACCCCGCGAGAGCGACTACGCCGAACCCGACGACGTCGGCCTGCTGGACGCCGTGGACGTCTGGTGCGAGGACGTGCTCGACCGGCTGCCCGACACACCCGTGCCCCCGGTCGCCACGGAGATCACCGCCGTACGGGACCTCGACCTGGTGGACGACGACCGCTGGCCGCAGGCTCTCGCCCTGCTCTCCCGCCCACCCCTGCGCGACGCCCTCACCCAGCCGGTACGCGTCCTGCTCCCGGACGGCACACACGAGATCGTCCGCCCGTACACGGCATGGTGGCTGCGCGGCCACCCGGTCCTCGACGGCCGCCGCCCGGCAGGCCTGCGAGCGGCGGGCGGCGACCCGCTTCTCCATGGCCTGTACGACGCCGCCGACGCAACCGGCTTCGAGGACGAGCAGGTACTACGGGCGCTGGGCGTCCGCACATCGGTGGCCGCTCTGCTCGGCGAACCGGGCGGCGCAGCCGAACTCCTGGACCGCCTGGCGGACCCGGACCGCGAGGTTTCGTCGCCCCAACTGCACGCGCTTTACGGCGCGTTGGCGGACCTGGACCCCGAGCAGGTAACGCTCCCGGACGACCTCCGGGCGGTGCGGGACGGCGAGATCGTGGTCGTGGACGCGGCCGACGCGGTGGTAGTGGACTCCCCGGACCTGCTGCCGTTCACGGCTGGGGTCCCGCTGCTGCCCGTACGGCCCTCACGCGCCGCCGACCTCGCCGAACTGTTCCAGGTACGGCGCCTGAGTGAGTCGGTGACCGGCGAGGTCACCAGCGAGGGCGTCGAGCACGAGGTCCCCGACTCCGTACGCGTCCTGCTCGGACCGTCCACCCCCGAGACGTACGTCGAACACGAGGAACTCTTCATCGACGGCATCGAGATCGACTGGCGCCGCACCCGCGACGGCGTCCTGCACGCCGCCACCCTGGAGGGCATCGCCGCGGGCCTCGCCTGGGCGGCGGGACAGTGGCCACGCCGCTTCGAGGTCGCCGCACTGCTCGAAGACCCGTCAAGGACCGAGGAGCTGGCGCGGGACCGCTGGTTCGACTGAGGAAAGTGGGGCGGCGGCGAGTGATGCGATCTTGATCGCAATTTCATGGAATTTCATCGTCCGTACAACCAATGACCCCTGTAAGGGATCTGATCACTGAGTCAACAGACTCCACGATCACTTGGGCCCCACGTGAAGACGACACCGTGGGGCCCCTTTCTCCGTCAGGGGAACGCATGCGCATTCGAGCCACCGTGGTCGCCGCCTCCGGCGCACTGGCCCTCTCCGCCCTCGCCCTTCCGTCCGCGCAGGCGGACGACGCCGCCGCCTCCCGCGCGGACGTCGTCGACATCCGGGAAGCCGCCCACGCCGCTTCCTCCGGCGACACCGCGTTCAGCACCGCCGCCGCGGCGGCGGACGAGCCTTACGCGATGGACGTCACCTTCTCGAACTTCAAGATCGCTTCGGCGATCAAGGTCGGCACCACCAACCAGGTCACCGTGCCGGTCACCTACACCATGACCCACGGCGCCGACGTCGACATCACCGCCGGGGACTTCTTCACCGACCCCTACATCTACAAGGGTTCGTTCGACACCCCGGACAACGTCCTCATGGGCGACGAGTCGGCCACCTGCACCGCCACCTCCTCGACCACCGCCACCTGCAAGGGCACCATCGACGTCTACCCGGCCTACGGCGACCTGATCAACTCCGACGCCGGCAGCTGGAAGGGCGGCGCGATGGCCATGGCCTTCAACGGCCAGGATCCGTCCAGCGACTCCTTCGACATCAGCCAGGTCGGTTACGCGGATCAGGGCGACCTCGCCTCCACAAAGGTCCAGCGCTACTCAAGGCTGACCGTCAACGCGAGCCCCGAGCCGGTCTACAAGGGCAGGACCCTGACCGCCACCGGCAAGCTGACCCGCGCCAACTGGGAGACCAACACCTACAAGGGCTATACCAACCAGCCGGTCAAGCTGCAGTTCCGCAAGGCGGGCACCAGCACGTACACCACCGTCAAGACGGTGTACTCGGACGCGTACGGCAACGTGAAGGCGACCACCACCGCCAACTACGACGGCTACTGGCGCTTCCGTTTCGAGGGCACCTCGACCACCCCGGCTGTCTCCGCCACGGGTGACTACGTCGACGTGCGATAGTCCGGCGGGAGCTCTACGCGGGAAAGCGGCGGTCCACCCACTTCCAGAGAAGCTCCAAGGTGGCCGCCGCGACCACCGCGATCCCGACGGCAGTCCACGGCATGGGCGCCCCCACCAGCTTCAAAGCGAAGAAGTCCTGGAGCCACGGCACAACTAGCACCAGCAGAAAGCCGGCCCCCATAGTCGCAACCAGCCCCACCCGCCACCACGTATACGGCCGGGCGATGATCGCCAGCACCCACATGGAGATCAGAAACAGCGTCAACGTCGCCGCACTGGTCTCCGCAGCCAAGGACCCCGGCCCGCTGTAGTACCCCCGAGCAACCAGATACGTGGCGAAGGTGGCAAACGCGGCAACCGCACCACCGGGAATCGCATACCGCATCACCCGCCGCACAAAATGCGGCCGAGCCCGCTCCTTGTTGGGCGCGAGCGCAAGAAAGAACGCCGGCACCCCGATCGTCAGGGTCGACAGCAGCGTCAGATGCCGGGGCAGGAACGGATACTCGACCTGCGAGATCACCACCATGATCGCCAGCAGTACCGAGTACACCGTCTTGACGAGGAACAGCGTCGCGACCCGGGTGATGTTGCCGATCACCCGCCGCCCCTCCGCGACCACGGAGGGAAGCGTCGCGAAACTGTTGTTGAGCAGCACGATCTGCGCCACGGCCCGCGTGGCCTCCGACCCGGACCCCATGGAGACGCCGATGTCGGCGTCCTTGAGGGCGAGCACGTCGTTCACACCGTCGCCGGTCATGGCGACGGTGTGCCCGCGTGACTGGAGCGCGCCCACCATGTCCCGCTTCTGCTGCGGGGTGACCCGCCCGAAGACGGTGCCCGAGTCCAGCGCCTCGGCCATCTCGTCCTGCTGGGCGGGCAGCAGGCGCGCGTCCACGACGTTCCCCGTGAGCCCCAGCTTTCCGGCCACCGCGCCAACGGACACCGCGTTGTCGCCGGAGATGACCTTGGCCCGTACGTTCTGCTCGTCGAAGTACCGCAGTGTGTCCGCGGCGTCAGGCCGCAGCCGCTGCTCCAGGACGACCAGGGCGGTGGGCTCGGCGCCCTCGGCGACCGAGGGATCGTCCAGCTCGCGCCCGGCCCGGGCCAGCAGCAGCACCCGCAGCCCCTCTTCGTTGAGCCGCTCGGTCTCGGTGAGCGCCGGGTCCCCGTCGGGCAGCAGTACGTCGGGCGCCCCGAGCAGCCACGTACTCGACTCGCCGTCGCCCTCGCTGAAGGACGCCCCGCTGTATTTGCGTGCCGAGGAAAACGGCAGTGCCTGAAGGCATCGCCAGTTCGCGCCGTTCGGGTAGGTGTCGATGATCGCCTGCAAGGACGCGTTCGGCCGCGGGTCGGAGTCCCCGAGCGCGCCGAGGACGGTGCGTACGTACGTCTCGTCGTTGCCGTCCAGCGCACGCAGCTCGCGGACGTCCATGCCGCCCTCGGTCAGCGTGCCCGTCTTGTCGAGGCAGACGGTGTCGACGCGGGCGAGACCTTCGATGGCGGGGAGTTCCTGAACGAGGCACTGCTTGCGGCCGAGCCGGATGACGCCGATCGCGAAGGCCACCGACGTCAGCAGCACAAGACCCTCGGGGACCATCGGGACGATGCCGCCGACGGTCCGCGCGACCGAGTCCTTGAAGTCGTTGTCCTTGACGACGAGCTGGCTGATGATGAGGCCGATCGCCGTCGGGACCATCATCCACGTCACGTACTTGAGGATCGTGGAGATACCGGAACGCAGCTCGGAGTGGACCAGCGTGAACCGGCTCGCCTCCTCGGCGAGCTGCGCCGCGTACGCCTCGCGCCCCACCTTCGTGGCGGTGAACGCGCCGCCGCCCGCCACCACGAAGCTGCCCGACATGACCTGGTCGCCGGGCTGCTTGACGACCGGGTCCGCCTCACCGGTGAGCAGTGACTCGTCGATCTCCAGGCTGTCCGTCTCGACGCACTCGCCGTCCACGACGATCTTGTCGCCGGGCCCGATCTCGATCAGGTCCCCGAGCACGATCTCGGAGGTGCTGACCTCCGCCGCGGCCCCGTCCCTGCGTACGGTCGGCCGTGCCTCGCCGATCACCGCGAGCGAGTCCAGGGTCTTCTTCGCGCGCCACTCCTGGATGATGCCGATGCCCGTGTTCGCGAGGATCACAAAGCCGAACAGGCTGTCCTGGATCGGTGCGACGGACAGCATGATCACCCAGAGGACGCCGATGATCGCGTTGAAGCGGGTGAAGACGTTCGCGCGGACGATGTCGACCGTGGAGCGGCTGCTGCGCACGGGGACGTCGTTGACCTCGCCCCGGGCCACCCGCTCGGCGACCTCGGCGGCGGTCAGGCCTCTTGCCCGGGGGAGGGGAGCCGGCACAGGGTGCACGGGATCGAGTTCGGCGCCCGCGTCGATGTGCGTCATGCAGACGACGGTACGGGGGGATTTGGGGCACCACACGCCCAGAGAGGCAAAGATCCGACCAGGGGAGGACGGGAACGCGGGGAAATGGTGCCGTAGTTGTACGGGGCGCCCAGGGCCCGGGGGTCGCCCCGTAACCCCCGTAAGCTGTCCCCATGGCGAAGTGGACACCCAGGCACGAGGCACCGGAACCCCTTGAGGGGCCCGTTGTCGCCACCATCACGGGTGGCACGGTCCTCTGGTTCGTCCTCTTCCTGGCGCAGCTTCCCTTCTACGGCTGGTTCGACGACCGCGGGTATCTGTGGTGGCTGTGGACGTGCCTGGCCGGCGGAGGACTCGGGTTCATCGGCATCTGGTACGTACGCAGGCGGGACGCGGCGATCAAGCGCGCAGCGGCCGAGGCCGAGGCCGAGCCTGACACCGATGCCCGGACGGATGCCGCTGCCGATGCGGGAGCCCAGGCGGATGCCGCTGCCGATGCGGGCGCCGATTCCACCGCCACCGCGGCGGAGGACCGTCACGTAACCCCGTAGGGCCGTCACGTAACCCCGTAGGGCCGTCACGTAACCCCGTAGGGCCGTCACGTAACCCCGTAGAACCTCTCCGTCTTCTCGACCGCGGTCTGGAACCGCGCGTCGAAGTCATCCCGGACGAGCATCTGGACGACATAGTCCTGGACGCTCATTCCCCGTTTCGCCGCACGGTCCCGGAGCCGTTCGAGCAGCTCCTTGTCCATCCGCAGACTGAGCACGCTGGTCCCCATGTGTACGAGGGTTGCGCCCGTCGGCCATGGCGGGGGTCATTTTTCGGCGCGAGCTCACTCATATGGGTGACGGCAGGGTTCAGTGTCCGGGGTCACGGGCATAGGGCGGGCGTCCGGGTGGTATTTAGCGAGAGTAATGAGTTACCCTAAACAACATGCCTGACCTCACCCATGGCGACGATGTTGCCGCCGTGAACTCTCTGCGATCCGCCGTGATGCGCCTGTCGCGCCGACTCAAGCACCAGCGGGTCGACGAGTCGCTGAGCCCGACCGAGATGTCGGTACTCGGCACCCTGGCCCGCTGCGGCACCGCCACGCCGGGCGAGCTCGCCCGCAAGGAACATGTGCAGCCGCCCTCGATGACCCGCATCGTCGCCTTGCTCGAAGCCAAGGGACTGGTCAGGCTGGAGCCGCATCCCGACGACCGGCGCCAGAAGGTCGTCACGCAGACCGAGCGCGCCGAGGCGATGCTCGAGGAGAGCCGCCGCAAGCGGAACGTGTGGCTGGCCGGACTGGTCGACGGTCTCGACGAGGACGACTGGGCCAAGCTCCGCGAGGCCGCGCCCGTCCTGGAGAAGCTGGCGCACCTGTAGCCGTACGGGCCGTACTGCACAGCCGTACCCAGCCCCTGTAGTCGTAAGCCCGCCCGTCTCCCACCGCCACCCTCGACCGAGACCCCGCGGGCCGCACCCCTAGTCAAAGGAGGCGAACCCTGTTGAGTACGGGACCCGGAGCAACCTCCGCCCCCGGACCGAACACCCCCGATTCCCCCGCCGCCGTCACCGCAACAGCCCAGTCGGCCAAGTCGTCGACCTTCAGCTCACTGCGCATCCGGAACTACCGGCTCTTCGCCAGTGGAGCCATCGTCTCCAACACCGGCACCTGGATGTCCCGCATCACCCAGGACTGGCTGGTGCTGAGCCTGACCGGCTCCTCGGCCGCGGTCGGCATCACGACCGCGCTGCAGTTCCTGCCGATGCTGCTCTTCGGTCTGTACGGCGGAGTCATCGCCGACCGCTACCCCAAGCGCCGCATGCTGTTCTTCACCCAGGGCGCGCTCGGCCTGTGCGGTCTCGCGCTCGCCGTGCTCACGCTCAGCGGCCAGGTGCAGGTCTGGCACGTGTATCTGATCGCGTTCCTGCTCGGCATGGTCACCGTCGTCGACAACCCGACCCGGCAGACCTTCGTCTCCGAGATGGTCGGCCCCGGCCAGGTACGCAACGCCGTCAGCCTCAACTCGGCCAACTTCCACTCCGCCCGCCTCATCGGCCCCGCCGTCGCGGGCGTCCTGATCTCGACGGTCGGCAGCGGCTGGGCCTTCCTGATCAACGGCCTCGCCTTCCTCGCCCCCATCACCGGCCTGCTCCTGATGCGCACGGGCGAGCTGCACAAGGTGGAGCGGGTGCCGCGCGGCAAGGGCCAGCTGCGCGAGGGCCTGCACTACGTGGCCTCCCGGCCCGAACTGATCTGGCCGATCGTGCTCATCGGGTTCGTCGGCACCTTCGGTTTCAACTTCCCCATCTGGCTCACCGCGTTCGCCGACGAGGTCTACCACGCGGGCGCCGGTACGTACGGCTTCCTCAACACCCTCATGGCGGTCGGCTCGGTCGCCGGAGCTCTGCTCACCGCCCGCCGCGGCTCGGTGCGGCTGCGGATCCTGGTGGGCGCGGCCCTGCTGTTCGGCGCGCTGGAGATCGCTGCGGCGCTGTCACCGTCGTACTGGCTCTTCGCCCTGCTCATGATCCCCACCGGCATGGCGGCCCTGACCGTGAACACCACCGCCAACGCCAGCGTCCAGATGGCCACCGACCCGGCCATGCGCGGCCGCGTCATGAGCCTGTTCATGATGGTCTTCGTCGGCGGTACGCCGCTGGGGGCGCCCATCGTCGGCTGGATCACCGACACGTTCGGCGCCCGCGTCGGCTTCGCGTTCGGCGGTCTGATCTCGCTGCTCGCGGCGGCGACGGTGGGCCTGATCCTCGCCCGCGTCGGCGGCCTGCGGCTGTCGGTGGGCTGGCACCACGGTCATCCGCGGGTCCGCTTCGTGCCGCGGGAGGAGAAGCCGGAGCGGGAGCTGGCGAGGGTGGCGTAGGGCGGGCCCGTACTCAGTCGCGGGGGAACTCGTCGGTCTTGAGGACGAGGCCGACCACGGTGTCGGTGAGGTCGACGTCGTCACCGAAGTCGACCTTCGTCTCGGTGGTGTACTCGCCGTTCTTGGGGCGGGTGTAGAGGTGGCAGCGGCCTTGGTAGGGATCGGCGATGAGGTAGACGGGGACTTCGGCCAGGGCATATGCGGCCATCTTCGGCTCGTAGTCGTTGCGGGCGGTGTCCTTGGAGATGACCTCGGCGATGAACTCGACGTCCTGATAGCGCAGGCGGCCCTTCTCGTCCGGCTCGAAACCCTCCGCGAGGGCCGCCACGTCGGCCGCGAACCCGTTGAGATGCCCGGGGAAGTCGATACGGACGTCGGACATCAGGCGCTGCCTCGGATACCGGGCGCACAGCTGGGCGAGGATGTCGAAGATGACCTGCCAGTGCGTGCGGCGCTGCGGCGACATGAAGATGTTCCCCCCGACGATCTCAACCTTGTATCCCTCGGGGACGGGCATCTTCTCCAGCCACTCGAACATCGCGTCGAGCGTGAGTTCGCCGCTGTCTTCAGCCATCGCGATCCTGTCTTCAAGGACGGTCATCGTGGCGCTCCTCCCCGGCTGCGACTCGTTCGAGTCCAGCCGGGCAGTACAACGATACGCACGGTGACCGGGTCACGCTCCGGCGCGAAGGCGCACACCGGGGAGACTGGCCCCATGAGACTCTTCGCCGCCGTGCTGCCACCGGAGGATGTGACCGCCGAAGTCGCCGTGGTCGTCGACGAGCTGGGGAAGCTGCCGGGTGCCGAAGGCCTGCGCTGGACGGGCCGCCCCGGCTGGCACTTCACGCTCGCGTTCTACGGCGAGGTCGACGACGCGCTCGTACCGGATCTGTCGGCGAGGCTTGAGCGGGCGGCGCACCGGACGGATCCGTTCGCGCTGGAACTGCGGGGAGGGGGCCACTTCGGGCGCCGGGCGCTGTGGATCGGCGCGACCGGCGACGTCCGTACGATGCGGCTGCTCGCCGAGCGCTCGGAGGCGGCGGCGCGCAAGGCGGGCGTCCCGATGGAGGAGCACCGCGCTTACCGTCCGCACCTCACCGTCGCCCGGAGCCGGGGCCCGGCGGACTTCGCGCCGTACACCGCCCTGCTGAACGACTTTTCCGGGCGCCCGTGGACCGTGGGCGAGCTGCGCCTGGTCCGCAGCAACCTTCCCAGGTCGGGCGTACCGGGCGAACGCCCCCGCTACGAGACGCTCGCCCGCTGGGCCCTCGGCTCGGGCGACTGAGGCCGTCCGGTTACGCTCGACCACGTGGACCCGAAGACACGTAACCGGATCATGGCCGGCGTACTGGTGCTGATGCTCGTGGTGGTGGCGCTGGCGGCGGCGCTCGGCGGTCAGTAGCCGACTCGGCAAGCGGCAGCGAGCGGTGCCGCGCGGCCGCCGCATCAGCGGCATCCGCGCGGTCGAGCCGTCGAGGCTGCCGCGCGCCTGCACAGGTCCGCCGGGTGACCGTCACGCGTGCACAACCGGCCAGGTAGGCCGAGGAGTTGTGCACAGTCGGCGGCGGCGGGGGCGCACCGATGCACAGTCGGGTTCGGTGACGTGGCCGGGGGACGGGACGCCCTTGCTTCGAGTGGACTCCAGGGCGTTGGCTGTTGCCTCATGGAGTACACGCAGCTCGGACGTACCGGACTCAAGGTCAGCCGACTCGTCCTCGGCACCATGAACTTCGGCCCGCAGACCGACGAACCCGACAGTCACGCCATCATGGACGCCGCACTGGACGCGGGTCTGAACTTCTTCGACACGGCCAATGTCTACGGGTGGGGCGAGAACAAGGGCCGTACGGAAACGATCATCGGGAACTGGTTCGCGAAGGGCGGTGACCGCCGCGACAAGGTGGTCCTGGCCACCAAGGTCTACGGCAACATGGCCGCGGACGGTGCCGGCCCCTGGCCCAACCACGACAAGCTCTCCGCGCTCAACATCCGGCGCGCGGTGGACGCTTCGCTCAAGCGGCTGCAGACCGACTACATCGACCTCTACCAGTTCCATCACATCGACCGCCGCACTCCCTTCGAGGAGATCTGGCAGGCGATCGACACTCTCGTCCAGCAGGGGAAGATCCTTTACGTGGGGTCCTCCAACTTCCCCGGCTACAAGATCGCCCAGGCCAACGAGATCGCCGCCCGCCGCCACGGCACGATCGGCCTCGTCAGCGAGCAGTGCCTCTACAACCTCGCCGAGCGCCGCGCCGAGATGGAGGTCATCCCCGCCGCGCAGGACTACGGCCTGGGCGTCATCCCCTGGTCCCCGCTGCACGGCGGTCTGCTCGGCGGCGTCATCAAGAAGGAGGTCGAGGGAGGCCGACGCGCAAGCGGCCGGGCCGCCGACGCCCTCGCCAACAGCGCCATGCGCGCGCAGATCCAGGCGTACGAGGACCTGCTCGACAAGCACGGCATCGAACCGGGAGAGGCAGGCCTCGCCTGGCTCCTGACCCGCCCGGGCGTGACGGGCCCGATCGTCGGCCCGCGCACGGCCGAACAGCTCGACTCCGCCCTGCGGGCCGTCGAGCTGGAGTTGAGCGATGAGCTGCTGACCGGCCTGGACGAGATCTTCCCGGGGCCCGGGCCGTCGCCGGAGGCGTTCGCGTGGTGACGGCGTAGGCCGACTGCCGGGGCGTGGCCTGCGCGGTGGGTAGGGGCTGGCGCGAGGCGGCAGCCCCTACCCACCGATCCTCAGTCGCGGGGGAACTTGTCGGTCTTCAGGGTGAGGCCGAGGGGGGTGGCGGTCATGTCCACGGCTACGCCGAAGGCGACAGAGAGTTCGCTGAAATACTCGCCGTCTTTCGGCTGGGTGAAAAGGTGGCACCTGCCCTGGTACGGATCGGCGATGAGGTAGACGGGGACCTCGGCGAGCGCGTACGCGGCCTTCTTGGGGCCATAGTCGTTGGAACCCGTGCCCTGGGAGATGACCTCCGCGACGAACTCGACGTCCTCGTAACGCCAGCGGCCTTCGTCGTCCTGCTCCGCGGAGTCGCTGAGCTTGGCCACGTCCGGGCAGAAGCCGTTCTCGTGGCCAGGGAAGTCGATCCGGACGTCCGAGAAGACTCTGACGTCCCGTCCGAACTTGTCTTCGACGGCCTGCACGATGCGGCGGATGATCTCCCAATGGGTGCTGCGCTGCGGCGTCATATGGACGGTGCCCCCGACGATCTCGACCCTGAATCCTTCGGGGACGGGCATCCGATCAAGGCGCTCGAACCACTCGTCCAGGCGCTTGGTGTTGGCGTCGGCCATCGCGATCCTGTCGTCAAGGACGGTCATCGTGGCGCTCCTCCCCGGCTGTCACCCGGTCGAGTGCAGCCGCGCAGTACAACGATACGCACGGTGACCAGGTCACGCGTACGGCTCGCCCAAGTCCCAGGCCTGGTACATCGCTTCGGCGAAAGCGGCCGCGATCTTGTGCTCGCCCGAGGCGTTCGGGTGGGTGCCGTCGTGTGTGTCCAGATTGAGGTCGTACGACTCCGGGGCCGAGGCCAGCAGCAGCGGGGACGACGGCTCGTCCAGGTCCGCGACCGCCTTCGCCAGCAGCTCGTTGAAGCGGGCGACCTCGGCGGCGAAGGCGGCGTCCGAGTCCGCCCTCACGTTCGGGATCACCGGGAGGAAGACCATCGCCACGCGGGGGTTGGCCGAGCGGGCCTCCGCGATGAAGGAGCGGGCGTGCGCCGCTGTCCGGTCCGAGTCCGTGTAGAAGCCCAGGTCGATCAGGCCCAGCGAGACCAGCAGGACGTCCGCCCGTTGTGTGCGTACCGCCTCGGCGATCAGCGGGGTCATGTGGTGCCAGCCCTCGCCCCAGCCCGCCAGGTGGGAACGGGGGAACTCCGGGTCGGCGTACTCGTACGAGTCGGCGGTGTCCGTCGCCTTGTCGTAGAGCGTCTCGCGTGGGCCGACGATGCGGAACGGGCCGCCGTACGTCGCGCGCAAGTGCTGCCACATCCGGTAACGCCATGTGTGTTCGCCCGCGCTGCCGATGGTCTGGGAGTCGCCTACGGGCATGAACCTGAGCATCCGCTCATCATCCTTGACCACGGCGAGAGATCCCTGCCAGATCCCTGATCAAAGCGCGATCAGGGGTGTGAAGCTGAACACCCTGCGTGAACGCCCGGCGGGGATGGCACGCTTGGGGGCATGCGCCGTTCGCCGTCGTTACTCGCCTCAGCCCTGCTCGTCCTCGCGCTCGGCGCGCCCGCCGCCGTCGCCGCCGACGGCGACGACGGTTCGGAGGGGTTCACGATCAAGGACCCGGGGATCACCGAGTCCAGCGGCCTCGCCGCCTCCCGCCAGCACAAGGGCATCTACTGGACCCACAACGACCAGGACGAGGGCGCCTACCTCTACGCCATCGACAGCAAGACCGGCGACACCGTCGCGACGATCACCATGACCGGCGTGGGCACCCCGCGCGACATCGAGGCCGTCTCCATCGGCCCGGACAACGAGATCTACGTCGGCGACATCGGCGACAACGACGGTGTGCAGTGGTCCTATGTGTGGGTCTATCACCTGCCCGAGCCCAAGCAGCTCAAGGACCAGACGATCCGGGCCACGCAGTACGTGGTGAAGTACTCCGACGGCCCCCGCGACGCCGAGTCGCTCGTCGTGCACCCCAGGACCGGGCGCGTCTACATCATCGACAAGCAGGAGGACGGCGGGCACCTGTACGACGGGCCGGCGCAGCTCTCCGCCTCCGGCACGAACGTCTTCAAGCCCATCGCCCCCATCGACCTGTGGACCACCGACGCCGCTTTCTCCCCGGACGGCCAACAGCTCGCCGTACGCGGCTACTTCGGCGGGATCGCGTACGAGTGGAACGACGGGAAGCCGAAGCGACAGGGCCGGCTGAGCGTGCCGCTCCAGGGGCAGGGCGAGTCGGTGACGTACACCCCGGACGGGTCCACGCTGCTGTACGGGACCGAGGGGGAGGAGAGTCCCGTCGAGCCCGGCAGCGTCCCCGGCGCGGAGGACGGCAAGTCCCCCTCGGAGGACGGGAGTTCGGCCGCCGACGGGGACGGTGCCGGTGACGGGCCCGACGACAACCTCAAGATGGCCGCCATCGCTCTCGGCGCAGGGCTCGTCGTCATCTACGGGCTCAAGCGGCTGCTGAGGCGCGGGTCCTGACCGGCTCACCGGTGCCGGACGCAGCCGGGCGCGCGCCTCACTTCCCCATCGGCCGCACCTGGTAGTGCAACGTCGGCGTTCGCATCACCTTGTGGGCGACCGGCACGAGGACGCCCTGCAGGAACGGGTGCTTGCGGCGCAGCAGCTTCGCCGCGTGTCTGTCCTCCCAGCTGCCGTGCTCCAGCAGCCGGGTCCGGGCGTGGATCTGTGGCCCGACGGGGGCGCCGCGCGGGGTGGCGGGGGCGAGCTCCACCTCCGGGTTGTTGCGCAGCCGCTTGACCTTCGACGCCTTGCCGGGCGTACGGAAGTACGCGTGGTCGCCGTCCACGACGAGATTCACGGGAGTGCCTACGCCTGTGCCGTCCCTCTTGTGGGTGGTCAGCAGGGCGGCCCACTGCCTGGCGAAGGGGATGAGCTCGGGGCGCGTGACGGGAATGCTCATGCCTCCATAGACGCACCGACCGGCCTGTTTGTCACCCGTTGCTGTGCCGGGCTTCGCTGCGCCGGGCGACGAGCGATTCGAGCCCGTCCAGGAGCCGCTGCAGCCCGAACTCGAAGTGGTCGAA
Organism: Streptomyces sp. NPDC048825; assembly: GCF_043198355.1. Classification (NCBI taxonomy): domain Bacteria; kingdom Bacillati; phylum Actinomycetota; class Actinomycetes; order Kitasatosporales; family Streptomycetaceae; genus Streptomyces; species Streptomyces sp. NPDC048825. The sequence goes on along the minus strand of NZ_JBICUR010000002.1, from coordinate 315,905 downwards.
TTCGGTGCCGAAGGCGTCTTCGCTGAGCGAGGCGAGGACGGGGTATCGGCCACTGGTCATGGCTTTCTCCAGGACCGGGGCCTGGGCCTCCCAGAACTCCGTGTCCGTCAGACCCGACTTCCGCTCCGCCTCCTTCTGGTACAGCTGCGTGCGGGCGGCCCCGATGACGTACCCGTCGATCATGATGATCGCCGAGACCAGCTCGGGGTCGGTCAGGCCCATGGGCTTGATGCGGGCGAGCACCATCTCCATGCCGTCGAGGGCGCCGGGGCCGAGCACCGGACGGGTCTGGTTCACCTGGAGCAGCCAGGGGTGGCGGCGGTAGAGGGCGAGGGTCTCGCGGCCCAGGGCCTCCAGGGTCGCGCGCCAGTCCTCGCCGAGCGCGGCCTCGTCCCCGGACGGGCGCTGAACGCGGTCCAGCATCAGGTCGAGCAGCTCGCCCTTGCCGGGGACGTAGCGGTACAGGGACATCGTGCCGGTGCCGAGCTCCGTGGAGAGCCGGCGCATCGACACCGCCTCCAGGCCCTCCGCGTCCGCGATCTGGATGGCCGCTTCCACGATCCGGTCGAGCGTCAGTCCCGGTTTCGGGCCGCGACTGGGGCGTTTGCCCGTGTCCCACAGCAGGTGGAGGGTGCGGACGATGTCTCCGCTGCCACTGGTTTCCGGACCCGACGTGCTCGCCATGTGCATCAGGATAATCCCTTGGACCAGAAACTGGGTACGGTGTACTCTCAAAAGGGTACGGCGTACTCAGTTTGGGTTGCCGCAGGGCTTTCAGGGTTCAGGCTTTCTGGATTCACGGGAGGGGTGCACATGAGCGGTTACGCGGTCCGGGCCGAGGGGCTCGAGAAGAGGTACGGGGAGAAGCGGGCTCTCGACGGCTTCGACCTGGCGGTGCGGGAGGGAACCGTCCACGGCCTGCTCGGGCCGAACGGCGCGGGCAAGACCACCGCCGTCCGCATCCTGTCGACGCTCATCAGGCTCGACGGCGGGCAGGCGCAGGTGGCCGGGCTGGACGTGGCACGGCAGCCGCGGGACGTACGGGCACGGATCGGCCTCACCGGTCAGTACGCGGCTGTGGACGAGGTGCTGACGGGGCGGCAGAACCTGGAGATGTTCGGTCGGCTGTTCCACCTGGGCGGACGCGGGGCGCGCCTGCGGGCCGGTGAGCTTCTGGAACAGTTCGACCTGGTCGACGCGGCCGACAAGGGAGTCGGCAAGTACAGCGGAGGCATGCGGCGCCGCCTGGACCTCGCCGCCTCGATGATCCTCACCCCGACCGTGCTGTTCCTGGACGAGCCGACGACCGGGCTCGATCCCCGTGGCCGGGGTGAAGTCTGGGATTCCGTACGGGCGTTGGTGGCGGGCGGCACGACCGTCCTGCTGACCACCCAGTATCTGGACGAGGCCGACAAGCTCGCTTCGCACATCACCGTGATCGACCAGGGGCGGGCCATCGCCGACGACACCCCGGAGGGACTGAAGAACACGGTGGGCGGCGACCGTATCGAGGTCGTCCTCGCCGACCGCGCCGACATCCCGCGGACCGTGAAGGTCATCGCCAAGGTCTCCGACGCCGAACCGGAGACGGACGAGACCGAGCTGAAGGTGCACGCGCCGGTGACCGACCGGGTGCTCGCCCTCACCGAGGTGGCGCGCACGCTTCAGGACGAGGGCGTCCCGGTGGAGGACATCGGGCTGCGCAGGCCGAGCCTCGACGACGTGTTCCTGCGCCTGACGGGACACCGCACGGACGTTTCCCAGGACCCCCAGGACCCCAAGGACTCCAAGGACCCCAAGGAAGGGGCGGTGGCATGAGCGCACTCGACCTGACGACCGGACAGAGCAGCCACGGTCGTGCCTACTGGGCCCTCGCCGACTGCTGGAACATCGTCCGCCGCGGCCTCACCCACTACCAGCGCCAACCCATCAACATCGCCTGGATGCTGGGCTTCCCGATCCTCTCCGTCCTCCTCTACGGGTACGTCTTCGGCAGCGCGATGAAGGTGCCCGGCGGTGGGGACTACAAGGACTTCCTGATGCCCGGCATGTTCGTGATGACGATGGCCTTCGGCTTCATCAACACCGCGACGCTCGTCGTGTACGACTCCACCAACGGCGTCATCGACCGCTTCCGCTCCATGCCCATGGCGCCGTCCGCGGTCGTCGCCGGACGCGGTGCCACCGATCTGATCATGGCCTGCGCGGAGCTGACCATCCTGATGCTCACCGCGATCGCCATGGGCTGGCGACCGGACGGCGGCCTCGACTTCCTGCTCGCCTTCGGCCTGCTGCTGTGGCTACGGCTCTCCCTGATCTGGCTCGGCGTATGGCTGGGCCTCCTGGTCCCCAACCCGGAGGCGGCGGGCGGCCTGTTCGCGGTCGCCTTCCCGCTGACCATGATCTCCAGCATCTTCGTCGCCCCCCAGCTGATGCCGGACTGGCTGGGCTTCGTAGCGGCGTGGAACCCGATCTCGTCGACGGCCGCGGCCACGCGCGAGCTGTTCGGCACCCCGGTCGGCAGCGGCGACTCGTGGGTCGAGCAGCACGCGCTGCTGATGTCGGGGGTATGGCCGGTGATCCTGACGGCGATCTTCGTGCCGCTGGCGGTACGCAGGTTCCAGAAGCTGAGCAGGTGATTTCTGCGGTACGCAAAGGGGGGCGCCCGGCACTGGGAAAGTGCCGGGCGCCCCCCTTTGCGTACGAGATCGATATCCGCGTACCCGAGTACGAACCAGATGCGAACCTGAGTGGTCAGAGCCGCTCGATGACGTAGTCGATGCACTTCGTCAGGGCCTCGATGTCCGCCGGGTCGATCGCCGGGAACATCGCGACGCGAAGCTGGTTGCGGCCGAGCTTGCGGTACGGCTCGGTGTCGACGATGCCGTTGGCGCGCAGGACCTTGGCGACGGCGGCGGCGTCGACCTCGTCCGAGAAGTCGATCGTGCCGATGACCTGGGAGCGCTTGGCGGGGTCGGTGACGAACGGGTTGGCGTACTTGAGGTCTTCGGCCCAGCCGTAGAGGGTGCGGGCGGAGGTGGCGGTGCGGCGGACCGACCAGTCCAGGCCGCCCTGGCCGTTGAGCCACTCCAACTGGTCGTTGAGGAGGAAGAGGGTGGCGAGGGCCGGGGTGTTGTACGTCTGGTTCTTGCGGGAGTTGTCGATCGCGGTGGGGAGCGAGAAGAACTCCGGTACGTGGCGGCCGCTGGCGTGGATTCGCTCGGCGCGCTCGATGGCGGCCGGGGAGAAGACGCCGATCCAGAGGCCGCCGTCGGCGGCGAAGGACTTCTGCGGGGCGAAGTAGTAGACGTCCGTCTCGGCGATGTCGACGGGGAGGCCGCCGGCGCCGCTCGTCGCGTCCACGAGTACCAGCGCGCCCTCGTCGGCACCCTGGACCCGCTTGAGGGGGGCCGCGACGCCGGTCGAGGTCTCGTTGTGGGTGAACGCGTACACGTCCACGCCCGCCTCCGCCTGCGGGTCCGGGTGCGTGCCCGGGTCGCTCGCGATGACGGTCGGCTCGGCCAGCCAGGGGGCGAGCTTCGCGGCCTTCGCGAACTTGGACGAGAACTCGCCGAAGCTCAGGTGCTGCGACTTGTTCTCGATCAGCCCGTGGGTCGCGACGTCCCAGAACGCGGTGGAGCCGCCGTTGCCGAGGATGACCTCGTACCCCTCGGGGAGGGAGAAGAGGTCGCGCACGCCTTCGCGGACCTTGCCGACCAGGTTCTTGACCGGGGCCTGGCGGTGGGACGTACCCATGAGAGACGTACCGGTGGCGGCCAGCGCGTCCAGCGCCTCCGTCCGCACCTTGGAGGGGCCCGAGCCGAATCGTCCGTCGGCGGGCTTCATGTCAGCGGGAATCTGGATCTCAGCCACGTGGGGAGCCTATCCGCTCCCGGAAACCTGGGCGAAACGTCGTCCGTCGGGTGAGACGGGTGAACCCCGACGCGAGACGAACGCGCCGGGTTTCGACGAAAGGCCCGGACAGGGGCTCTCGTCGACTCAAAGTCGCTGCCGTCCGGTCGCGCCTGGTGGACGACGAAGTCGGGAGCGAGGATCTCGTCGGCCTGGCTGAAGTCGCCGCGCCACAGCTCGGCCGAGCGGCCCTACAACTCGCGAAGCCGGGCCACCGCACAACCTCAGCACGAGGCCGGAAAGGGCTGACCGTCTGGCGGACCCGTGCCCGAGTTGTGAAGGCGACTCCCGAACCTTCCCAGTACGATCACGAACTCCCATATAGTGACCGCCAGTTGAGCACCAGGTGTCGCATCCCGCCCAGGACACGACCGAGGACACGATTCATGACCGCGCCCATCCCTCCAGCGCGCCCCAGCCGAGATCGGCCGTCCCTCGCGCACCCCAGAGGCGAACGTCCCAGCCTGCGTGCCGTCGCGCCCGCGCCGCTGATCACCGCCGTACCGGCCGCGCTCGCCGTCGTCGGAGCGGTCGTCGCAGCCCCAGAATCGTTCCGCGTGCCTCTGGCGTGCGGTGCGGCCGCCGCCGCCCTGCTGTTATGCGTGGTCGTCGCCTTCGCGAGCCACGCCACGCAGAAGGCGCGCCTGTTACGCAGCCGCCTCGAAGCCGTCACCGACGACGCCGGGCGGCTGCTTCAGGAACGGGCGCGTATCGCCGAGGAGTCCACCCGCGAACAGGCACGGCTCACCGAGGAGTTCGAGCGTGAACGTGTACACGAGGCCGATCAGTTCACCCAGGAGAAGACGCGCCTGAGTGGCGAACTCGCCCAGGAGCGCGCTCGCCTCGGCGCGGAGAACGCCCGTCTGGCCCAGGAGTTGCGCCGGACCAGGACCGAGGGCGGCGCCGCCGTCTCGGCCGCCGCCAACGCCGCCGGGCGGATGCAGGCCCTGGCCACGAGCATGCTCGCCGATCTGCGGGCCATGGAGGAGAAGCACTCCGACGAGGACGTACTCACCGACCTCCTCCACCTCGACCACCGCACCGCCCAGGCGGGCCGTCTCGCCGACTCCGTCGCCGTCCTCGCGGGCGCGCGTTCGGGGCGCCGCTGGGCGCGGCCCATCGTCATGGAGTCGATCCTGCGCGGCGCGATGGGCCGGATCGGTGGCTACCAGCGCGTCCGCCTCCACTCGGCCAGCGAGGCCGCGGTCGCCGGGCACGCCGCCGAAGGCGTGATGCACGCGCTCGCCGAACTCCTCGACAACGCCGCGAACTTCTCGCCGCCCACCGCCGAAGTGCACGTCTACGTAGAGGAAGTGCCGGCCGGCGTCATCGTCTCCGTCGAGGACGCGGGCTTGGTCATGGGCGACGTACAGCTGCGCCGCGCCGAACGCGCCGTCGCCGGTGAGCACGCCGGGCTCGGCGGCCTCACCGGCACCCGTCTCGGCCTCTCCGTCGTCGGCCGCCTCGCCCGCAAGTACGGGCTGAAGATCTCCTTCCGCCCCTCCGCGCGCGGCGGCACGGGCGTCCTCGTCCTCATCCCCCAGGACATCCTCGCGGGCCCGGCCGCCACCGAGCCCGCCCCCGCCCTGCCGCGGACCAAGCCCGGGGGCCAGATCCAGGCCCAGGCCCGGACCCCGAAGGCATACGGCCTCACCGGACCCGCCGCCCCGGAATCCGCGCCCGCCTCGCCGCGGACCACGCCAGGGCTCCCGGTCCCGGTCCCGGCCCACACCCCGGAGTCGTACGCCACTGCCCGCGCCCTCCCCGACCTGGACCCGGAGCCCGTCCCCACCCACGAGTCCCCGGACCGCACCGGCGAGAGCGAGACCAGGAACAACAGCGACACCACCAGCGGCCTCCCCAAGCGCCGCCGAGGCCGCACCCTTGCCGAAGCCCAAGCCGCCGCCGAGGCTGACGCCGAACGCGCCCGCCCCGCAGCCGCCACCCCCTCACCTCGCCTCACCCACGCCGAGAACGCCCGCATCCGCGCCGCCCGCTTCGGCACCTTCCGCCAGGCCGTACGGGGCGCGGCGGCGAACGAGGCCGTACGAGCCGATGCCGCCGATCACGGCGTACGAGACACCACGCCCGTCACCGAGCCGACCGCGACCCCCCAAGCCCCCGCCCACGCGACCCCCCACCCGGAAGGCGACCCCACCCCATGAACGGCACCACCGCGACCGTGACCGCCGACGAGAAGCTCAGCTGGCTCATCGAGGGCCTGCTGGAACGCACTTCGGGCGCCCGGCACGCGCTCGTGCTCTCCCGCGACGGGCTGAAGCTGTGCCGTACGGGAGGGCTCACCGCGGACCAGGCCGACCAACTCGCCGCGATCGCCGCCGGGATCCAGTCGCTGACCCACGGGGCGTCCATGGAGTTCGGGGACGGCAGCGGGGGCATCCGGTCGGCGATGGCCGAGTTCTACGGCGGGGTGCTGTTCATCGTCGAGGCGGGCTCGGGCGTACACCTCGCCGTGGTCACCGACGAAGAGGCGGACGCCGGAGTCGTCGGGCACAACATGAGCGAGTTCGTGGAACAGCTCGGCGGACACCTGAACGCGCTGCCGCGTACGTCATGAGCCGCCCGGGCAGGGACGACGCGCCCGACCGGCTCTACACCCTCACCGGAGGGCGCAGCCGGTCCGCGCCCGACACCCCGTTCGACCTGGTCACGCTGATCGTCGCCGAGTGCGATCCGGCGCCGGGCATGCAGTCCGAGCACGCGGCGATCCTGCGGCTGTGCGAGCGGCCGACGGCGGTCGTGGAGCTCGCCGCCGAGCTGCGGCTACCGCTGAGCATCACCCGGATCCTCCTCTCCGACCTCCTTGCCGGGGGCCGCGTCCGCGCCCGCCATCCGCGCCGGGGCGATGCGGGCGGCGCCCCCGATCCCGACGTACTGGAGCAGGTGCTCGTTGGACTCCGAAACCTCTGAAACCTCACGAATCGCCCCCGGGCCCTCCGGAACGTCTGGAGCCTCTGGAACCTCTGGAGCCTCTGGAACCTCTGCGACGGAACCCGTTGCCCTCGGCGGGCACCGGTTCCAGGCCGAACCCGCCGCGCTGTACCGGGAGTTGCGGCGCGAGCACGGTGCCGTGGCGCCGGTGCTGCTCGACGGTGACGTACCGGCGTGGCTCGTCCTCGGCTATCGCGAGCTGCACCAGGTCACCGGTGATCCCGTGCTGTTCAGCCGGGACTCCGACCTGTGGAGCCAGTGGCCGCGCATCCCCGACGACTGGCCGCTGCTGCCGATGATCGGCCGTAAGCAGCCGTCGATCCTCTACACCGTCGGCGAGCGGCACCGCGACCGCGCCGCGATGATCAGCGACGCGCTCGAAGCCGTCGACGCCTTCGAACTGCGGGGCCACGCCGAGAAGTTCGCCGACGAGCTGATCGACGCGATCTGCGCCAAGGGCGAGACGGACATCGTCGCGGACTACGCGACGCTGCTGCCCGTGCGCGTACTGGCGACCCTGTACGGGTTCGCCGAAGAGCAGGGGCCCGGCCTGGTCACCGCCCTCAACGACATGATCAACGGGCGCGAGAACGCCCTCGCGGGGCAGCGGCATCTCGCCACGTCCATGGCGCGACTGGTCGCGGACCGGGCGGCGCGGCCCGCGGACGACGTGGTGAGCCGCATGCTGGCCGACGGCTCGGGCTTCACGTACGAGGAGATCACGCAGGACCTGATGGTGATGATGGCCGCGGGCCATCAGCCGACGGCGGACTGGATCGGCAACTCGTTGCGGCTGATGCTGACGGACGAGCGCTTCGCGGCCTCGCTGTTCGGCGGCAGGCACAGTGTCGCCGAGGCCATGAACGAGGTGCTGTGGGAGGACACTCCCACGCAGAACGTGGCGGGCCGCTGGGCCTCCCGCGACACCCAGCTCGGCGGTCGCCGCATCAGCGCGGGCGATCTGCTGCTGCTCGGCCTCCAGGCCGCCAACAGCGACCCGCAGGTGCGCGTCGACGGCTCCGCCCTCACCGGCGGCAACAGCGCGCACTTCTCCTTCGGCCACGGCGAGCACCGCTGCCCGTTCCCGGCCCGGGAGGTCGCGGAGGTCATCGCGCGTACGGGCATCGAGGTGATCCTCGACCGGCTGCCCGACCTCGACCTGGCCGTACCGGCCGACTCGCTCACGCGCCGTCCGTCGCCGTGGCTGCGGGGCCTGACGGAACTGCCGGTGAGATTCACGCCGAGGCACGCACTGGGCGGCAGCACACTCTGACCGCCACAGCCACTGCAAGCGCCGTACGAACCGACCGCCGTACGACCGACCTTGGAGGCCTCTGCCCATGACCACCGAGACGAGCCCGGCCCGTATCGCCCTCGATCCCTTCGTCAGCGACCTGGACGGCGAGAGTGCCCGGCTACGTGCCGCGGGGCCGCTCGCCGCGGTGGAGTTGCCGGGTGGGGTTCCGGTGTGGGCGGTCACGCATCACGCCGAGGCCAGGCAACTCCTCACCGATCCACGGCTGGTGAAGGACATCAATGTCTGGGGTGCATGGCAGCGCGGCGAGATCCCGCCGGACTGGCCGCTGATCGGCCTGGCGAACCCGGGCCGTTCGATGCTCACCGTGGACGGTGCGGAGCATCGCCGGATGCGTTCGCTCGTGGCGCAGGGGCTCACGCCGCGGCGCGTGGAGCGGATGCGGGAGCGGATCACCAAGCTGACGACCGATCTCCTCGACGCGCTTCCCCAAGGCGCCGGCGCCCCCGAAGTCGTCGACCTGAAGGCGGCGTTCGCCTACCCGCTTCCCATGTACGTCATCGCGGACCTCATGGGCATGGACGACTCCCAACTGCCCCGTCTCAAGGAGCTGTTCGAGAAGTTCTTCTCGACCCAGACGCCGCCGGAGGAGGTCATCGCCACGCTGACCGAGCTGGCGGGGATCATGGCGGAGACGGTCGCGACGAAGCGCTCCGTTCCCGGCGACGATCTGACCAGTGCGCTGATCCTCGCCTCCGAGGACGGTGACCGTCTGACCGACGAGGAGATCGTCTCGACGCTGCAGTTGATGGTGGCGGCCGGCCACGAGACGACGATCTCGCTCATCGTCAACGCGGTCGTGAACCTGTCCACGCATCCCGAGCAGCGCGACCTGGTGCTGGCCGGGTCGGCCGACTGGTCGTCGGTGATCGAGGAAACTTTGCGCTGGTCGACCCCCACGTCTCACGTCCTGATTCGTTTCGCGACTCAGGACGTCCCGGTCGGCGACAAGGTCCTCCCGGCGGGCGACGCCCTGATCGTCTCGTACGCCGCGATCGGCCGCGACGAGAAGGCCCACGGCCCTTCAGCCGGTGACTTCGACATCACGCGCGTCCCGGAGAACCGCCACATCTCCTTCGGCCACGGCCCGCATGTCTGCCCCGGCGCGGCGCTGTCCCGCCTGGAGGCGGCGGTCGCGCTGCCCGCGCTGTACGAACGCTTCCCGGAGCTCGACCTGGCGGTCCCGGCGACGGAGCTCCGCAACAAGCCGGTGGTGACGCAGAACGATTTGTTCGAGCTGCCGGTGCGGTTGGGGGGTTGAGGGGGCTCGCCGACCAGTCCGCATCAGGCAGCGTTCGCCCTGTTGGCGGCTGGTGATGTCAGCCCGTGCTGAGTGGCGCGGTTTTCTCGGCGTGGAGCTGGTGGTCGGCCCAGACGTAGCTCTCGGGCAGCAAGTCGGTGATGTGGACGGTTCGGATGCGGTCGCCCTCTCCGACGATGACCTTGAGGTCGGGGAAGTAATCGAGAAGGACCTGACGGCACCGGCCGCACGGAGGAACAACCCCTCGGTCGCGGTCGCCCACGGCGACGATTGCGTCCAGCTCGTAGGCGCCCTGCGCGGCTGCCGTGCCGATGAGAACCAGCTCGGCGCAGGGCCCTCCGGTGAAATGGTAGGCGTTCACCGCGGTGACGATCCGGCCGTCCCGGGCACGGGCCGCGGCTGCCATGGTGTGGTTGTCGCCCCGGCAGCGAGTGCGAGCGACGTGCGCTGCGGCTTCTACGAGTTCGTGGTCGAAGGGGCGGGTCTGTGTGGTCATCTTCTCTGCCTTCGTCGGGTGTCAGGCGACGTTGGCCCGCGTGACGAGGGCGTGCAAGCGAATATCGGCGGTGTGCTTGTTCCGCCCGACGTAGCGGCGGCCCGTAGCGCCTCGACGCCGAGCTGACAAAAAGCGTTTGTCCACGCGGGGAGCGGCGCCGGAACATGGCAGCTCGTGACGACCCCCGACGACGCCCCTTCCCCCCGGCCGGCCGCCGGACGCATACGCGCGCTTCTGCCGGACCTGGCCCCATGGCGGACCTCCCCCGACTTCCGACGGCTCTGGGTCGCCGGAATCGTCACCAACTTCGGCAGCTTCCTCACCTTCGTGGCGCTTCCGGTGCAGATGAAGGAGCTCACGGGATCCGCGGTGGCCGTGGGCGCGATCGGGGCCGCGGAACTCGTACCGCTGATCGTTTTCGGTCTGTACGGCGGTGCTCTGGCCGACGCCCTGGACAAACGGAAGCTGATCCTCTGGACGGAGGCGGGCCAGGGACTGCTCAGCGCCGGTCTGCTGCTCAACGCACTGCTGCCGCATCCGGTGGTGTGGCCGCTGTACGCGGTGGCCGCGCTGTCCGCCGCGCTCGTCGCGGTCCAGCGGCCCGCGCTGGACGCGCTCGTGCCGCGCATCGTCGCGCACGAGCACCTGCCGGCGGCCGCCGCGCTCAACTCCCTGCGCTGGACGGTCGGCGGCGTCGCGGGACCGGCCGTCGCGGGTCTCGTCGTGGCGTACGCGGGGCTCGGCTGGGCCTACGCCGCGGACCTCGTCACTTTCGCGATCTCAGTCGTCCTGGCCCTCGGCCTGGCCGCGTCACCGGCCGCTCACGAGGCGGCCAAACCGTCCCTGCGGTCCATCGCGGAAGGGGCGCGCTACGCGTGGAGCCGCAAGGAACTGCTGGGCACTTACACGATCGACCTGGCCGCCATGTTCCTCGCTTTTCCCCTCGCCGTTCTCCCGTTCCTCGCGGACGACCTGGACGCCGAGTGGTCCCTCGGCCTGATGTACGCGTCGGTCCCGGCCGGCTCGCTCCTGGTCAGCCTCACCAGCGGCTGGACCTCACGGATCCACCGCCACGGCCGGATGGTGGTCCTGGCGGCGGCATGCTGGGGCCTGGCGATGGTGGCAGCGGGCGCGGCCCACAACGTCTGGCTGGTGCTCGGCTTCCTCACCCTGGCCGGCGGCTTCGACATGATCAGCGGAATCTTCCGCGCGGCCATGTGGAACCAGACGATCCCGGACGAGCTGCGCGGCCGCCTCGCCGGCATCGAACTCCTCTCCTACTCGGTCGGCCCCCAGCTGGGGCAGGTCCGGGCCGGCAGCATGGCCGCCTGGACGACCGTACGAACCTCGATCTGGTCCGGCGGCGTGCTGTGCGTGGCAGCGGTAGGGGCTCTGGCCCTCTGTCTCCCGAAGCTCATGACCTACGACGTACGAACGAACGAACACGCGGTAAGGCTGAGGCAGACTCGTGAGGCAGCCGCACCCGCGGGGCGCGCACCGTAAGGCTCAGAGGGGCCGGGCGGTCTTGACCGCGTCGGCCGGCGGGGCACTCACCGGCTGCACCAGCCCGGGCGGCGTCGTCCAGTTCAACAACCTCAAGATCTGGGTGAAGTCGGTGTCCGGCAGCAAGCCAAGCTGCAACTGTTCCCCCCGCGCTACTGAACTTGGCCGAGCCGGTCCGACCCGGTCTGAGCCTGCAGTCGAACCCCGGCGTGTTCATCTCGCGGCCGGGGTTCCGTCGCGCTCAGTTCAGGTGGTTCAACCGTCGGCCGCGGCTTTCGGCGACCCGGAGTGCGTCGCGGAGGGCCTCGGTCAGTCGCTCGGCGAGGAAGCGGAGGTCGCCCGGCGGGGTGTCCGGGAGCATGTCGTGGGCGTGGGCAAGGAGTTGTGTGCCCATGCCGAGCTGGATGGACTCCGTGACGTCGGCCAGGCGGGACACGGGTCCGCCGCACTCGTCGGTGAGCAGGTAGCAGGGCTTGCCCCCGGCACCGGACCAGGGCAGCAGGCGCCCCTCACGCGCCAGCTGTGGCTGCGGTGACTCCTGTCCCATCAGGCGATCTCCACCCCGTGGATCCAGTACGGGCCGGGCGCATCCAACCCCAGCGTGGCCAGGGCCAGTTCGCGACGTCGCCATCGCTGTTCGTGGGCGATCACGTACGGGCGTACGGGCCTGGTCTCGGTGGCGTCGAGCGGGCTGTCCAGCCCGTACGGGCTTCGGTGGGCAGGTAGCCGCACGGCTTGTGGCTGCGGCGGGACAGTGGTGGGTGCGGGGTGGGGCGGGCGTACGCGGTGCGCTCCGCGTGGGAGGCATAGGAGGCTCACCCAGGCGGTGATGCGGCGGACAAGGTCGGTCATGTCGTCAGCTCCGATTCAGCTGGTGGCCGCGCCCCGGACGGCTTGCTCCCGTCGCGGGGGTTTCTTCATGGCCTCACCGTACTCAAGGCAAGCTAGGCATGCTAGGTGTTCTACGTATTCCCTGTATCGCGTAGAAGCCTAGGCATGCGCATGCTGGAGCGGTGATCGAATTCGTTCCCGACATCCCCCGCTGGCGTCAGGTGGCCGAGGTGGTGCGCGGTCGGATCGCCGACGGCACCTATCCGCCGCGCACGCGTGTCCCGTCCGTTGTCCAGCTCACCGCGGAGTTCGGGATCGCCAACGCGACCGCGCACAAGGTTCTCAGCGCGCTGCGAGAGGAAGGGCTGACGTATACGGAGCCGGGCCTCGGCTCCTTCGTCGCCGAGCAGCCCTCGAAGCCCTCCGAAGGGGCCGGGAAGTAGGGCGCTGGGTCGGCGTACAAGACCGCCTCTCAAGGGATTGGAAGGTTTGGGACACCGAGGGCCTCTGGCGGCTGTCCCAAACCTTCCAATTACCGCTGCATCGCCCCTGTGAGCGTCCCGTCCGGCTCCGGTTGACGTCGTTCGTAAGCTGCTAAGTGGGTTTACGCTCCTTGCGTAGTCCATTACTGTGTACGTTGAAGTGCAGCATGCTGAACAGCTCGTCGTCTTGGAAGGCCCCCGTGAATCTCCCCCGCGCAGACCGGTCCCCGTCGGCAGACGCGGCCGCGGCCGCAGGTGTGGTCACGCAGCCGGAGGCTGTCGCGGCGCCCGGGGGCGCACCGGGCCCAAGGCGCCGATGGGGCTCCCTCGGCCCCGTCGGGCTGGTGCTGGCCGGAGGCGTGTCCGTTCAGTTCGGTGGGGCGCTTGCCGTGAGTCTGATGTCGCGGGCCGGGGCGCTCGGGGTGGTGAGCCTGAGGCTTGTGGTCGCCGCCGTCGTGTTGCTCGTGGTCTGCCGGCCCCGGCTGCGCGGGCATTCGCGGGCGGACTGGGGGACCGTCGTCCTCTTCGGGATCACCATGGCCGCCATGAACGGGCTCTTCTACCAGGCAGCCGCCCGCATTCCGCTCGGCGCCGCCGTCACCCTCGAAGTGCTCGGGCCCCTCGCACTCTCCGTCCTGGCCTCACGTCGCGCGATCAACCTGGTCTGGGCCGGTCTCGCCCTCGCCGGCGTCTTCCTTCTCGGTGGCGGGGGCTTCAGCACGCTCGATCCGGTCGGCGTCGCGTTCGCCCTGTCCGCGGGGGCCATGTGGGCGGCGTACATCATCTTCAGCGCGCGTACGGGCCGCCGGTTCCCCCAGGCCGACGGGCTCGCGCTGGCCATGGCGATCGGGGCAGTGCTGTTCCTCCCGCTGGGCATCGTCGAGTCGGGAGCGAAACTCCTGAACCCGACCACGATCGCCCTGGGCGCCGCCGTCGCGGTGCTCTCCTCCGTCCTCCCGTACACGCTCGAACTCCTCGCCCTGCGCCGCCTGCCCGCCTCCACTTTCGCGATCATGATGAGCCTCGAACCGGCCGTCGCCGCCCTCGCCGGTTTCCTCATCCTCAGTCAGACCCTCACCGTGACGGAGTCCCTCGCCATCGGCCTGGTCATCGGGGCGAGCATGGGCGCCGTGCGGACCCAGGTCGGACGAGGGAAGGCCCGGAACGTCACCTGAGCCGTCGTACGACAACACCCGTTCACACCCATCCACACCCATGGCTGTGACGCGCGCCACAGGTGTGGGTGTCATACGAGGGAGCGGCCCCCGTCGTGTCGGAAGTGCATGTGACCGCATGCGCGAAAGAAGCAAGCCGAAGCAAACGCCGACCACATCACGGGGTGATCATCATGCGAAAAAGCCTTTCCCTCCTCGCCGTTGCCGCCGGAGCCGTCGCCACGCTCGGTCTCGCCGGGCCCGCCGCGCAGGCCCAGGACGCGGGGGCCATGCAGGCCCAGGACGTGAACTGCAGCACCGGCATCAGCGAGAGCGACGACCTGGAGGGCTACGCCCTCTGCGACAACAACACCGCCGGCCCGATCGAGTTCCGCGTGAACCTCGTCTGCGGCTGGGCGGCCGACGTCTCCAGCGAGTGGGTCCGCCTGGAGCCCGGCGCGGGCGCACAGGCGGTCGCGGCATGCCCGTCGCTGAGCACCGGCATCGGTGAGATCAGCGCGGAGCACCGCCCGGTCTGACGGACGGGAACGGCGCAGAGCACGAGGGCCCGCACGCCCCACGCGTGCGGGCCCTCGTGTGTCTCCGAACCTGGGAGCGGCACCACACCGAGAAAATTTCCAAGCACGCTTGCTTGTTTTTGCGACCGCTGCCATGCTCCAGGACACACCGCGCCCACCGCACACCGCCGTCCCCGGAGGGGAGCGCCCCGTGTCCGACCCCACGCCCGTACTCGACGACCTGCGCGAGGAGAGCGACGAACTCGACCGGATCGTAAGGGAGTTGAGCGAGGAGCAGTGGGCCCGTGCGACACCCGCGCCCGGCTGGAGCGTCGCCCACCAGGTCGCGCACCTCGCCTGGACCGACCGGGCCGCGCTGCTCGCGGTGACCGACCCGGAGGGCTTCGCGAGGGAGGTGCAGAAAGCCTTCGTCTCCTCGGACACCTTCGTGGACGAGGGGGCCGAGGAGGGTGCCGGGCTCCCGCCCGCCGAGCTGCTCGCGCAGTGGCGCAGGAACCGGGCGCTTCTGCAGGTCGCGCTGAGGGCGGCACCGTCCGGCGCGCGCTTCGCCTGGTTCGGGCCGCCGATGTCCACCGCCTCCATGGCCACCGGGCGGATCATGGAAACCTGGGCCCACGGGCAGGACATCGCCGACGCGCTCGGCCTCGTACGCAACCCCACCAACCGCCTCCGCCACGTCGTACGCATCGGCGTCCGGGCCCGCGACTTCGCCTTCTCCGTACGGGGGTTGAGCGCGCCGCAGGAGGAGTTCCGCGTCGAGCTCGTGGCGCCCTCGGGGGACGACGTATGGGCGTACGGCCCCGAAGACGCACCCCAGCGCGTCACCGGGCCCGTGCTCGACTTCTGCCTGCTGGTCACCCGGCGGGCCCACCGCGCCGACCTCGCCGTGCGCGCCGAAGGGCCGGACGCCGACCGGTGGCTGGACATCGCCCAGGCCTTCGCGGGACCGCCGGGCGCGGGGCGCGAGCCCAAGGGAGCCACAGGGTGAGCCCGGAAACGAGCCTGGAAACGAGCCCGAAAACGAGCCCGGCAAAGGCCCCTCCCCTCCGCATCGGCAACGCGTCGGGCTTCTACGGCGACCGTTTCGACGCGATGCGCGAGATGCTCACCGGCGGTCCCCTGGACGTCCTCACCGGCGACTACCTCGCCGAACTCACCATGCTCATCCTGGGCCGCGACCGGCTCAAGAACCCAAGACAGGGCTACGCCAAGACCTTCCTGCGCCAGCTGGAGGAGTGCCTCGGGCTCGCACACGAGCGAGGCGTACGTATCGTCGTCAACGCCGGTGGTCTCAACCCGGCCGGACTCGCCGACGCCGTAAGGGAGTTGGCCGGCCGTCTCGGCATTCCGTCACGCGTCGCCCACGTCGAAGGCGACGACCTCACCCCAGGCTATCCGGGGCGCCTCGCCGCCCACGCCTACCTCGGCGGCTTCGGCATCGCCGCCTGTCTGCGCGCGGGCGCCGACATCGTCGTCACCGGCCGTGTCACCGACGCCGCGCTGGTCAGCGGGCCCGCCGCCGCCCACTTCGGCTGGCGGCCGGACGACCACGACCGGCTCGCGGGGGCCGTAGTCGCCGGGCACGTCCTGGAGTGCGGGACGCAGGCCACCGGCGGCAACTACGCCCACTTCACGGACCACCACCGGAGCGCCTTCCTCCACCCCGGCTTCCCGCTCGCCGAACTCCACGAGGACGGCTCCAGCGTCATCACCAAGCACGACGGCACCGGCGGCGTCGTGGACGTCGGCACGGTCACGGCTCAGCTGCTGTACGAGACGGGCGCCGCCCGGTACCCGGGACCCGACGTCACCGCCCGGCTCGACTCCGTACGGCTCACCGAGGTGGGCCCTGACCGGGTGCGCATCGACGGCGTACGCGGCGAGCCCCCGCCACCCACCCTCAAGGTCGGCCTCAACCGTCTCGGCGGCTTCCGCAACGAAGTCGTCTTCGTCCTCACGGGACTTGAGATCGAGCAGAAGGCGGCCCTCGTGCGGGACCAGATGGAAGCCGTGCTCTCGGAAGCCAAGTCCCGCCCCACCGCGATGAGTTGGGAGCTGGCCCGCACCGACCGGGCCGACGCGCCGACCGAGGAGACCGCGAGCGCCCTGCTCCGGCTCGTGGTGCGGGACGCCGATCCGGAGGTGGTGGGGCGGGCGCTGAGCGGGGCCGCGGTCGAGCTGGCGCTGGCCAGTTACCCGGGATTCCATGTCACGGCGCCGCCCGGGAAGGGCAGCCCGTATGGGGTGTTCGAGGCCGCTTACGTCCAGCAGGGCGCCGCACCGCACACGGCCGTGCTGTCCGATGGCAGTCGCGTACGCGTCGATCCGCCGGCCCGTACGCGCGCGCTCGCCGATCCCGGCGAACAGCCGGTGCTGCCCGAGCCGTTGCCCGACGGCCGGGTGCGGCGGGTGCCGCTCGGGCGCGTCGTCGGCGCCCGCAGCGGTGACAAGGGCGGCGACGCGAACGTCGGAGTGTGGGCCCCCACGCATGACGCCTGGCGCTGGCTCGCGCACACCCTCACCGTCGACCGGTTCCGAGAACTCCTCCCGGAAACCGCCGACTTGACCGTCGTACGGCACGTACTGCCCAACCTCCGCGCCCTGAACTTCGTCGTCGAGGGACTCCTCGGCGAGGGCGTCGCCTCGCAGCACCGTTTCGACCCGCAGGCCAAGGCCCTCGGCGAATGGCTCCGCTCCCGTCACCTGGACATCCCGGAGGCGCTCCTATGACCGTCCTGGCGACCGCGCTCGACACTGCGGGCCCCGACTACACAGCCAATCGCGAAGCCATGCTCGCCAAGCTCGCCGAACTCGACGCCGAGCACGCGAAGGCCCTTGCGGGCGGCGGCGAGAAGTACGTCACCCGGCACCGCGAGCGCGGCAAGCTGCTGGCCCGCGAACGCATCGAGCTGCTCCTCGACCCGGACACGCCCTTCCTGGAACTCAGCCCGCTGGCCTCGTGGGGGAGCGAGTACACCGTCGGCGCCTCGCTCGTCACCGGGATCGGCGTCGTCGAGGGCGTGGAGTGCCTGATCACCGCGAACGACCCGACCGTACGCGGCGGAGCCAGCAATCCCTGGAGCCTGAAGAAGGCGCTGCGGGCGAATGACATCGCCCTCGCCAACCGGCTGCCGTGCATCAGCCTAGTGGAGTCGGGTGGCGCCGATCTGCCCTCCCAGAAGGAGATCTTCATCCCCGGGGGAGTGATGTTCCGCGACCTCACCCGGCTGTCCGCCGCCGGGATCCCGACCGTGGCGGTCGTCTTCGGGAACTCGACCGCCGGAGGCGCGTACATCCCCGGTATGTCCGACCACGTGATCATGGTCAAGGAGGGGGCGAAGGTGTTCCTCGGCGGGCCACCCCTGGTGAAGATGGCCACCGGCGAGGAGAGCGACGACGAGTCCCTGGGCGGTGCCGAGATGCACGCGCGCGTGTCGGGTCTCGCGGACCACTTCGCGGTCGACGAGCCGGACGCCCTCCGCCAGGCGCGCCGCGTGATCGCCCGCCTCAACCACCGCAAGGCGTACGACGATCCCGGGCCCGCCGCGGCCCCCAAATACGACGAGGACGAACTCCTGGGGATCGTCCCCGGCGACCTGAAGGTGCCCTTCGACCCGCGCGAGGTCATCGCCCGCATCGTCGACGGCTCCGACTTCGACGAGTTCAAGCCGCTCTACGGGACGAGCCTCACCACCGGGTGGGCCACTCTCCACGGCTATCCGGTGGGCGTGCTGGCCAACGCCCAAGGGGTGCTGTTCAGCGAGGAGTCCCAGAAGGCGGCCCAGTTCATCCAGCTCGCCAACCAGCGCGACATCCCGCTGCTGTTCCTGCACAACACCACCGGCTACATGGTCGGCAAGGAGTACGAGCAGGGCGGCATCATCAAGCACGGCGCGATGATGATCAACGCGGTGTCCAACTCGACGGTCCCGCACCTCTCCGTGCTCATGGGGGCCTCCTACGGAGCCGGTCACTACGGGATGTGCGGGCGGGCGTACGACCCGCGTTTCCTGTTCGCCTGGCCCAGCGCAAAGTCGGCCGTCATGGGGCCTCAGCAGCTGGCAGGGGTCCTGTCGATCGTGGCCCGGCAGTCGGCCGCCGCCAAGGGGCAGCCGTATGACGAGGAGGGCGACGCGGCGCTGCGCGCCATGGTGGAGCAGCAGATCGAAGCCGAGTCCCTGCCGAAGTTCCTGTCCGGGCGGCTGTACGACGACGGGGTCATCGACCCGCGCGACACCCGCACCGTCCTCGGCCTGTGCCTGTCCGCGATCCACACGGCGCCCTATGAGGGCGTACGCGGTGGCTTCGGCGTCTTCCGGATGTGAGAGGGAAGCCCGTGATTTCCAGTGTGCTGGTCGCCAACCGGGGCGAGATCGCCGGCCGAGTCTTCCGCACCTGCCGTGAGTTGGGGATCCGAACGGTCGCCGTGTACTCGGACGCCGATGAAAGCGCCCTCCACGCGCGCGTGGCCGACGCGGCGGTACGCCTCCCCGGTGCGGCGCCTTCGGAGACGTATCTGCGCGGCGAGCTGATCGTGAAGGCGGCGCTGAGCGCGGGCGCGGACGCCGTACATCCCGGCTACGGCTTCCTCTCCGAGAACGCCGGCTTCGCGCGAGCCGTCCTCGACGCGGGCCTTGTCTGGATCGGTCCGCCGCCCGAGGCGATCGAGGCGATGGCCTCCAAGACACGCGCCAAGGAGCTGATGGGGCTCGCGTCGATGGCCGACGTCAAGGAGGGCGATCTGCCCGTCCTGGTGAAGGCCGCCGCGGGCGGAGGCGGGCGCGGCATGCGTGTCGTACGCCGACTCGCCGATCTGGAAGGCGAGTTGGCGGCAGCGCGTGCCGAGGCCCTGAGCGCCTTCGGAGACGGCGAGGTCTTCATCGAGCCCTACGTGGAGGGCGGCCGGCATGTCGAGGTGCAGATCCTGGCCGACACGCACGGCACGGTGTGGCCGCTCGGCACCCGCGACTGCTCCCTCCAGCGCCGCCACCAGAAGGTGATCGAGGAGGCCCCGGCACCGGGTTTGACCTCCGAACTGACCGACTCCTTGTACGCGATGGCCGTACGAGCGGCCCGTGCGGTCGACTATGTGGGCGCGGGCACGGTCGAGTTCCTCGTCGCCGACGGCAAGGCGCACTTCTTGGAGATGAACACCCGCCTCCAGGTCGAACACCCCGTCACGGAGTCGGTGTTCGGGATCGACCTGGTGGCCCTCCAGATCCGGGTCGCCGAGGGCGCCCCCCTCGAAAAGGAGCCTCCAGGTGCGCGTGGCCACGCGATCGAGGGCCGCCTCTACGCAGAGGACCCGGCGAACGGCTGGACCCCGCAGACGGGCACCCTGCACCGCTTCACCGTCCCCGACGTCCGCCTGGACACCGGCTACTGGGACGGCGACGAGATCGGCGTCCACTACGACCCGATGCTCGCCAAAGCCGTCGCATACGCCCCCACGCGCGCGGAGGCCCTGCGCAAACTGGCGGGCGCCCTGGAGAGGGCGACGATCCACGGTCCGATCACGAACAGGGACCTCCTCGTACGCTCGCTCAGGCACCCGGAGTTCGCCACGGCCCGCATGGACACGGGCTTCTACGACCGGCACCTGACCGAGCTGACGGCGCCCGTCCCCGACCCGTACGCCCACCCTTCTCCCACCACCGCCCTCAACGGAGTCGCTGCGCGACCACCTCTGGTTGCCCTCGCCGCCGCGCTCGCCGACGCCCACGGCCGCTCCCGCTTCGGCGGCTGGCGCAACCTGCCTTCACAGCCGCAGACCAAGCGATACCTGATGGACGGCACCGAGCACGAGGTCCACTACCGGCACGGGCGGGAGGGCCTGACCGCGGACGGGGTGCGCGTCCTGCACACGGCCGCCGACCTGGTCGTACTCGAAGTGGACGGCGTACGACGGACCTTCGAGGTGGCCCGCTACGGCGACGCGGTGTACGTGAACACCACCGCACTCACGGCCCTGCCCCGCTTCCCCGACCCCTCGGCCCAGCAAGAGCCCGGCTCCCTGCTCGCACCGATGCCGGGCACGGTCGTACGGGTCGCCGAAGGCCTGGCCGAGGGGTCCCCTGTGCGGGCAGGAGAGCCCCTCATCTGGCTGGAGGCAATGAAGATGGAACACAAAATCTCCGCCCCCGCCTCAGGGACGCTGAGTGTGCTGCACGCGTCTCCAGGCCAGCAGGTGGAGGTCGGCACCCTGCTGGCGGTGGTCCAGGACAACGAGCCCCCTTCTCCCTGAGGAGCCCCATGCCCCCCGTCGTGGAAACCGAAGAACACACAGCCCTCCGAGCAGCGGTTGCAGCCCTGGGTAAACGCCACGGCCGCAACCACGTCCCCGACGAACTCTGGTCGGAAACGGCCAAACTCGGCTACCTGGGAGTCAACCTCCCCGAGGAATACGGAGGTGGAGGCGGCGGCATATCCGAACTCTCCATCGTCCTGGAGGAGTTGGGAGCCGCGGGCAGCCCCCTGCTCATGATGATCGTGTCGCCCGCAATCTGCGGCACGGTAATCGCCCGCTTCGGCACAGACACCCAAAAACAGGAGTGGCTACCAGGCCTGGCAGACGGAACCCGCCTCATGGCATTCGGCATCACCGAACCAGACGCGGGTTCCAACAGCCACCGCCTCACCACCACAGCCCGCCGCGACGGCACCGACTGGCTCCTCACCGGCCGCAAAGTCTTCATCTCCGGAGTCGACAAGGCCGACGCCACCCTCATCGTCGGCCGCACCGAGGACGCACGAACAGGCAGGCTCAAGCCCTGCCTGTTCATCGTCCCGCGCGAAGCGGCCGGCTTCGAACACCGCCGCATCGACATGGAACTCCACACCACGGAAAAGCAGTTCGAGCTCACCCTCGACGACGTACGACTGCCCGCGGACGCCCTCGTCGGAGACGAGGACGCCGGCCTGCTCCAGCTCTTCGCGGGGCTCAACCCGGAGCGCATCATGACCGCCGCGTTCGCGATCGGCATGGGCCGCTACGCGCTCTCCAGGGCGATCGAATACGCCCGCGAGCGTACCGTGTGGAAGGAACCCATCGGAGCCCACCAGGCCATCGCACACCCCCTCGCCCAGGCGCACATCGACCTAGAACTCGCCCGCCTGATGATGCAGAAGGCCGCCGCCCTGTACGACGCGGGCGACGACACCGCCGCCGGAGAGGCCGCCAACATGGCGAAGTACGCGGCAGGCGAGGCCTGTGTGAAAGCCGTCGACCAGGCCGTGCACACCCTCGGCGGCAACGGACTCACGCGCGAGTACGGGCTCGCCTCATTGATAACAGCCGCGCGCGTGGCTCGTATTGCGCCGGTGAGCCGGGAGATGATTCTCAACTACGTCTCCCACCAGACCCTCGGCCTGCCCAAGTCGTACTGACCAGCACCCCGCTGTGCCAGCCGCGCGAGGAGGAACCATGCTCCGCAGCGAGTACGCAGACGCCCCGGCCGTAGAAGAACCCATCCACGAGGCGGTACTGGGCAGCACCGCCGAACGGGGCGAGGCACCAGCCCTCATCGACGGCGTGGGGGAGCGCGGCGAGATCGCCATCCGCGGACCGCAGATCATGAAGGGCTACCTGGGACGCCCCGAAGCCACCACCGCGATGATCGACGAAGACGGCTGGCTGCACACCGGAGACGTCGGTTACGTCGACGCCGAGGGCTTGCTGTTCGTCGTCGACCGCGTCAAGGAGCTGATCAAGTACAAGGGCTTCCAGGTGGCCCCCGCGGAACTCGAGGCCCTCCTGCTGACGCATCCCGGCATCGCCGACGCCGCCGTCATCGGCGTGTACGACACCGACAACAACGAAGTACCGCACGCCTACGTGGTGCGCCAGCCGACGGCAGTCGACCTCACCGACGGCGAGGTCATGCAGTACGTCGCCGAACGCGTCGCCCCGTACAAGAAGATCCGGCACGTCGACTTCATCGAAGGCGTGCCCAGGGCCGTCTCCGGGAAGATCCTGCGCCGGGAACTGCGGAAACTGCGGGAACTGAGGGAGCGCGCATGACCCTGGTGCGTCAGTCGCACGAGCGCGGCATCATCACCCTCACCCTCGACTCACCGGCCAACCGCAACGCCCTGTCCATCGCCCTCGTGGCCGAACTGTCGGACGCGCTGAAGCAGTGCGGCAAGGACAGCGACGTACGCGCCGTCGTCCTCACCCACACCGGGAAGACGTTCTGCGCGGGCGCCGACCTGCGCCATCCACCGCAGCCGACGGCGCTCGTCCGGCTGCTGAGGCAGATCATCGAGCTGCGCAAACCCGTCGTGGCCCGCGTCACCGGGCACGTACGGGCGGGCGGCCTCGGCCTGCTCGGCGCCTGCGACATCGCGGCCGCCTCCGCCGAAGCCACCTTCGCCTTCACCGAGGTACGCATCGGCGTGGCGCCCGCCGTCATCTCCCTGCCGCTCCTGCCCCGCACCGACCCGCGCGCACTGAGCCGCTACTACCTCACCGGCGAGGACTTCGGACCGGCCGAAGCGGCGCGCATCGGCCTGCTGACGGCGGCCGGCAGCGACGTCGACGAGGTGCTCGAACCCGTCCTCGACGGCCTGCGCCGTGCCTCCCCACAAGGACTGCGGGAGACGAAGCGGCTGCTCACGGCTAAGGTGCTGGAGTCCTTCCACCGGGACGCCGGCGAACTGGCCGGGCTCTCGGCCCGGCTGTTCGCCTCCGCCGACGCTCGCGAGGGCATGACGGCATTCCTCGAACGACGGGATCCCCAATGGGTGCTGTGAACGCCGGGCTCGTGGACCGCGTCCCCAAGCAGGACCGCAGCCGCGCCACCCGGCAACGCCTGCTGGAAGCCGCCGTGGCCTGCCTCGCCGAACACGGCTGGGCGGGCTCCACGGTCTCCGCCGTCGCCGAACGCGCCGGGGTCTCACGCGGCGCCGCCCAGCACCACTTCCCGACCCGCGAGGACCTCTTCACAGCAGCGGTCGAGTATGTCGCCGAACAGCGCTCCACCGCCCTGCGCGCCCTCTTCCCCGACGGCCCCGCAGACCGCCGCGCCGTCGTCCGCGCCCTCGTCGACCTCTACACGGGCCCCCTGTTCCGCGCAGCCCTCCATCTCTGGGTCGCCGCCTCCAACGAGGACCAACTCCGCCCCCGCGTCACGGAGCTCGAGGCCCGCGTAGGCCGCGAGACGCACCACATCGCCGTGGAACTTCTCCACGCGGACGAATCCCGCCCCGGCGTCCGCGAAACCGTCCAGGGCCTGCTCGACATGGCCCGAGGTCTGGGCCTGGCCAACCTGCTCACGGACGACGGGGCGAGGCGGGAACGGGTCGTCGCGCAGTGGGGAAAAATCCTGGACGAGGTGCTCGACTGACCGCGCACGGACCCCGACCGCACACGGACCCCCGACCACTCAGGGACTGAGCCGCTCTACCCGCCACCCGCCGTCGGGGGTCGCGACATACCGCAGACGGTCATGCAGCCGGTTCTCCCGCCCCTGCCAGAACTCCACCGTCTGCGGCTCGACACGGAAACCACCCCAGTTCGGCGGCACCGGAACCTGCTCGCCCTCCGGGTAACGCGCCGCCAACTCCGCATACGCCGCGTCGAGCTCGGCCCGCGAAGAGACCACGGTGGACTGCGCGCTGGCCCAGGCGCCGAGCTGGGAGCCGTGCGGGCGGGTCCGGAAGTACGCGGCCGTCTCGTCGCGACCCGTACGCCGCGCGACACCGCTGACGACGACCTGGCGGGCCAGCGCATGCCAGGGGAACAGCAGCGAGACGTACGCGTTCTCCGCCAGGTCGCGCGCCTTGCGGGACTCGTAGTTCGTGTAGAAGACGAAGCCCCGCTCGTCGTACTGCTTCAGCAGCACCGTGCGCGAACTCGGCCGGCCCTCCACGCCCACCGTGGACACGACCATGGCGTTCGGCTCGTACACCGCGCCCTGAGCCGCGGCCTTCGCCGCCTGCCTGAACCAGTGCGCGAACTGCCCCATCGGGTGGTCGGCCAGCTCGGTCTCGTCGAGTCCCTCGGCCCGGTACTGCTTGCGCATCAGGGCCGGGTCGACGACAGGGTCATGGTCGGTCACGCGGTCATCTTGCCGTATCCCGATCGCCGCACACCGCGTGGTCCCCGGCGGGCGTGTGCTTCGTCACACGTGGCACTGAGTGCCGCGAACTCTCCCCAAAGGTGGCACCAAGGGATATCGTCCTGTGGCCGAAACGGGTGACCGCCCACCGCAGCGGGCATCACCGGGATACGCACGTACGTACGGACCGCGAGTCCAGCAGCGACCGCGGAACCGCACGTCGGCCACCCACCCGGCACGGACGTACGCAACCCCTGTACCGCAACCCCACGACGAACCCGTCGCCCACATCATGAGGAGCCGCCTGATGTCCGACTTCGTACCCGGACTCGAGGGAGTCGTCGCTTTCGAGACGGAGATCGCCGAACCGGACAAGGAGGGCGGCGCCCTTCGCTACCGGGGCGTCGACATCGAGGATCTGGTCGGCCACGTCTCCTTCGGCAACGTCTGGGGGCTCCTCGTCGACGGCGCATTCAATCCCGGCCTGCCGCCCGCCGAGCCCTTCCCGATCCCCGTCCACTCCGGCGACATCCGCGTGGACGTCCAGTCGGCCCTCGCCATGCTGGCACCCGTCTGGGGCCTGAAGCCCCTGCTGGACATCGACGAACAGCAGGCCCGCGAGGACCTCGCCCGCGCCGCCGTCATGGCCCTCTCCTACGTCGCCCAGTCCGCCCGCGGCCAGGGCCTGCCCATGGTGCCCCAGCGCGAGATCGACAAGGCCCAGTCCGTCGTCGAACGCTTCATGATCCGCTGGCGCGGCGAACCCGACCCCAAGCACGTCGCGGCCGTCGACGCGTACTGGACGAGCGCCGCGGAACACGGCATGAACGCCTCGACCTTCACCGCCCGCGTCATCGCGTCCACCGGCGCAGACGTGGCGGCAGCACTCTCCGGCGCGGTCGGCGCCATGTCCGGCCCCCTCCACGGCGGCGCCCCCTCCCGCGTACTCGGCATGATCGAGGAGATCGAACGCACCGGGAACGCCGAGGCCTACGTACGCCAGGCCCTCGACAAAGGCGAACGCCTCATGGGCTTCGGCCACCGCGTCTACCGCGCCGAAGACCCCCGCGCCCGAGTCCTCCGCCGCACCGCACGCGAACTCGGCGCCCCCCGCTTCGAAATCGCCGAAGCCCTGGAAAAAGCGGCCCTCGCGGAACTCCACGCCCGCCGCCCCGACCGCGTCCTCGCCACCAACGTCGAGTTCTGGGCCGCCATCATCCTCGACTTCGCCGAAGTCCCGGCCCACATGTTCACCTCCATGTTCACCTGCGCCCGCACGGCAGGCTGGTCCGCCCACATCCTGGAACAGAAGGGCACAGGCCGCCTCGTACGGCCGTCAGCGCGCTATGTGGGCCCCGGCACGCGCGACCCGCGCGAAGTCGAGGGCTACGAGGACATCGCCCACTGAGCCCGTTGGCGGGCAGCACACAGAACGCAGACGACCCGCGAGCTCTGGTCCCCTCCGAGGAGGGAGCCGGCCGGACTTACCGGCGAGCTCGCGGGTCGGGTGACTGCTTGAGATTGGGCCGGCTGCGCGTCTCTAACCCGCGCTGGTCCGGCACCGCACTGGATGTGGTGACGGGCCGCTAGCCCGCAGCCACCTCTCCTGTCCGGTTCAGATACATCTGCCGAACCACCTCCCTTCTGGATTAGTCACACCCTAGGAACCGCTCGGACTTCGTTCAACCGTTTTTTGGGTACGGCACGAATCTGCGGACTCTGGGAGGGCGGGGCAGCGCATGCGCGTGGTGACGTGGAACCTGTGGTGGCGGTTCGGGCCGTGGGAGCGGCGGCGGCAGGCGATTCTGGCTGTTCTGCGGGACTTGCGGCCGGATGTGGTCGGGCTGCAGGAGGTGTGGGCCTGCGGCGGGGAGAACCTGGCGGAGTGGCTGGCGGACGAGTTGGGGCTGTACTGGACGTGGGCCGCTTCGGAGGCGCCCGAGTGGTGGCAGCGGCGGCTCGGGGACTCGACCGTCGACTTGGGCAATGCCGTGCTCAGCCGGTGGCCCATCGTGGACCGGGCGGTGGTGCGGTTGCCGAAGCCTGACGGGGAGGACGACGGGCGGCTGGCGTTGTATACGCGGCTGGACGCGCCGGACCATCTGGTGCCGTTCTTCACGACGCACCTGACCTCCCTCGCGCACGCTTCGGCAGTGCGGTGCGAACAGGTCCGCGTTCTCGCCAGGTTCGTCGCGGATCATCGCGGCGGGACGGCGTTTCCGCCGGTCGTCACCGGGGATTTCAACGCCTGGCCCGACTCGGACGAAATCCGCCTGTTCGGCGGCTACAAAACGGCACCGGCCGTCCCCGGGCAGGTGTTCCTCGACGCCTGGGAGTACGCGGATCCGGGGACCCCGGCGGCCACCTGGGCCGCGGCCAATCCCTACATCAAGCCCGGCAATCCCGACGTCCGGATCGACTACATCCACGTCGGTCCACCGGGCCCGGACGGCCTCGGCCACGTCCGCTCGGTTCACCGCGCGGGCGACGGACCCGTCGACGGCGTATGGCCGTCCGACCACGCGGCGGTCGTCGCGGACTTGGCGCCGGGCCCGTACGGCTAGTCGGCACGGGGCCGACCGGACCTGTGAGGTGCGTTTCTGGCGTGCAACGATTTTCTTCAATCTTGTGGGAACCAGGTGTGGGCTGCGTCACGTTCGAGTTGAATGATTACTAGTGAGTGATTCGCAGTGAGGGAACGGGCGCGCGGGCGTACCGCGCAGGACACGCCGACACGGCCTGCAGGGGGTGCCAGGTGAGTGCTTCCCGGCGTAGTGGGACCACGGACGAGCTGGGGCCGCAGGAGCCCGAGCGGGACGGGTCCGATCTGCTTGCCGCTTTGCTGGATGGGATGGACGCGGCGTTGTGCGCTTTTGACGCCGACGGTGTCGTGACCCATTGGAATCGTGAGGCGGAGCGGATTCTCGGGTGGAGCGCGGACGAGGCGGTCGGGCGGCACGGGTTCGCCGGGTGGGCCGTGCGGACCGCGGACGCCGAGGAGGTCGAGAGCCGGCTGATGTCGGCGATGCACGCCCCGGGCCGGCAGGTGCACGAGTTCGCGCTGCTCACCAAGGAGGGCGGACGGGTCCTCGTACGAACCCAGTCCGCGGCCGTGCGTGGGCCCAACGGGAAGCCCGCAGGGGTCTACTGCGCCTTCAGTGAGGTGCACGCGCAGATAGATCTGGAACGGTCGATCGCCCTGAGCGAGGCGTTGCTCGAGGACGCGTCATGGGGCGTCGTACTCGTCGACGCCGATCTGCGGCCCGCCGTCGTCAACGCCCACGCGGCTCGCGCGCTCGGCATAGGGCGTACGGCCGTACTGGGGCGCCCCCTGGGCGAGCTGCTCGCGCAGGGTGTCGAGGAGCTGGAGAGCGCGCTCGCGCATGTGCTCGCCGAGGGGGCGCCGCCCGCGCTCGCCGAGATGTGGGTGACCGTGCGGACGCCGGAGGGCGAGAAGCGGCGGTGCTGGCGGAGCGGCTTCCTGCGGCTGTCCTCGCCGCTCGCGGAAGAACCCGTTCCGCTCGGTGTCGGCTGGCTCTTCCAGGACGTGACGGTGAGCAAGCAGGGCGAGCAGGAGGCCTCGCAGCTGCGGTTCCGGGCCAACCAGCTGCACCGTGCCGCGCGCGCGGCGGCCGAGTGCGAGGACCCGGCCGAGGCCGCAGTCGTCCACCTGGACTTCTCGCTGGCCGGCTTCGCCGACCATGCGCTGATCGACCGGGTCGCGGGCGGCTCCGTACGGGACGGCGAGGAGGCGGTGCGTCTCGTACGGGCCGCCGCCACACCCTCGGGCGCTCCGGGCCCGAGCCTGCCGGCCGACGGACGTGCCGGACTGCCCGTGCGGTATGCCGAGGGGCATCCCGCCCTCCAGTGTGTGGAGCGGATCGGTTCCGTACGGGCCAGCGCCGGCGCGTCCGATCCCGAGCAGATCCGCGAGTGGGCCGTCGCCCGCCAGTGGTCGGCCGACGCGGTGCACGCCCTGTGTGCGGTGCTGCGCAGCCGGGGGCGGACCCTGGGCGTCGTGACGTTCCTGCGGGGCGCCAGCCGTACGCAGTTCGAGCGGGCCGACGCGATGTACGCGGAGGATGTCGGGGTGCGGATCGCCGCGCTGCTGGACCTGGCGGACGAGCGCTTTGCGGAGGGGCGGGAGCGGGGCTGAGCCGCGTACCTCACTGCCGGTAGAAGATCCGGTCCGCGTACTCCTCGAAGACGCGGGCGTTCCATTCGTGGCCCCCGTCCACGTTCCCCGAGCGCAGGAGCGGGGGCTCGATGCCGCGGTCCGCGAGAGCGCCGGCCGCCGTGGCCATGACCGCCTGGAGGAGCGCCGACGTGACGATGCCGGAGGCGGGGGCGAAGGGGGCGGGGACAGTGTCGAGGGTGAGTTCCGCGTCGCCGACCGCGATCTTCGAGTCGAGGACGATGTCGCAGTGGTCCTTCAGGTACGTACCCGAGACATGCCGGGACTTCGTCTCGGAGGCGTACGCGACCGACGTGACCCCGATGACCTTGAGACCTTTGGCGCGGGCGTTCATGGCCATCTCGACGGGGAGGGCGTTGCGTCCGGAGAGGGAGATGATCACGAGGAGGTCTCCCGCGCGCGCGGGGCTGGAGTCGAGGACGGCGCCCGCTAGGCCGTCGACGCGTTCCAGGGCGGAGCCGAGTGTGGCCGGCATGACGTCCACGCCGACGGCGCCCGGTACGCCGAGCAGGTTCATGAGCGCGAGGCCGCCCGCCCGGTAGACGATCTCCTGCGCGGCCAGCGAGGAGTGTCCGGCGCCGAAGGCGAACAGCCGCCCCTCGGCGGCGACCGTGTCGGCGACCAGCGTCCCGGCGGCCGCGATGCCCTCGGCCTCCTCGTCCCGCACCCGCTCCAGCAGGCCGATCGCGGCATCGAAGAATCGCCCGCCCAGCTCGCTCCCACTGATAGTCACCGGCGAAGCCCCTTCGAAGTCGCGTCTCTGAGCCCGTCGGGGAGTCACTGAACTGCCGCCCCGCCACAGCCGCACTCCCGATCGTGCCGCGGATCACGTTGCGGTCTGGACCAGTGCGCTGTCAATACGGCCCGATCAGGCCGGGCACGGAGGCAGTCCCGTACCCGCCACGGAGAATCCGTAACCCCCTGCTTTCGCCCGCGCGGCACGGTTGTCAGTCCGATGCGTCAGAATTGACGTCAGGGCCAGCGCACACGCCGGTGAGCCACTCAGCCTCCGGCAGATCTCATCAAGGGGCACGTATGTCCGGACTGATCGACACCACGGAGATGTATCTCCGCACCATCCTCGAGCTGGAGGAGGAAGGTGTGGTCCCCATGCGCGCCCGGATCGCCGAGCGGCTCGACCAGAGCGGGCCGACGGTCAGCCAGACGGTGGCGCGGATGGAGCGCGACGGTCTGGTGGCGGTCGCCACCGACCGGCATCTGGAGCTCACGGACGAGGGCCGTCGGCTGGCCACGCGCGTGATGCGCAAGCACCGTCTCGCGGAGTGCCTGCTCGTCGACGTGATCGGTCTGGAGTGGGAGCAGGTGCACGCCGAGGCCTGCCGCTGGGAGCACGTGATGAGCGAGGCGGTCGAGCGCCGCGTACTGGAGTTGCTGCGCCACCCGACCGAGTCGCCGTACGGGAATCCGATCCCGGGCCTGGAGGAGCTGGGCGAGAAGGACGGCGCCGACCCGTTCCTGGACGAGGGCATGGTCTCGCTGGCCGACCTGGACCCAGGGACCGACGGCAAGACGGTCGTCGTACGCCGCATCGGTGAGCCCATCCAGACGGACGCCCAGCTGATGTACACGCTGCGGCGGGCCGGTGTGCAGCCCGGCTCGGTGGTCAGCGTGACGGAGTCGGCGGGCGGCGTCCTGGTGGGCAGCGGCGGCGAGGCGGCCGAGCTGGAGGCGGACACGGCTTCACATGTTTTCGTAGCGAAGCGCTGACGCCGAGTGATCGGGCGGGTTAGGGTTCCAACCTCCTCGTAGGGTCGGCCGAAGGGGCGGCTCCGGCGTGGGGAGGTTGCCCCGGGCGCCGATCGGCGGGGGTGGGGCCCGGTCGGTTCGCCTGTGCCACCGGGGTGGCCGGACGCACCACATACATCGAAGCCATCGATGACCCGACCTGACACGACTATCAACTCGCCTTTCTTTGCGGGCAGTTGACTGTTCCGAAGCGCAGCGCATTCACGGGTTGCGTGTAAGTCTGTCTCTGGGAGGAGGGGGAGGCATATGCGCCACGGAATGTTCGAGGGCCCCGGCGCCCTGCGGCGCCGGGGCCTGTCCTCCCCTGTGCTGACCCGGAGCCCCGAGCTCTCAAGGTCATCCCCTGCGGACCGATTTCCCCGAGCGGCCCGCCTCCCGCTGAAGATCTCCCCGCGGCGGCGGCGATCAATCACTGAACGAGGTCACTCGAACGAGGGGTGTTACCGTGCAGAGAGCGCATTTTCGAACGCCTATTCGATAGCGTGGTGACAGAACCACCGTACGGCACGCTGGAACAAGCAACGGGCACATCCAACGGCACAACCAACAAGCACAACCAACAGGAGCAGCAGCACGACGAGTCAGTACGAGCCCAGCGGCCACTCGTGCGGGACGAGCGGGCCGAGTGGATCAAGGGGGGTGCCAACGTATGGTGCGGCGCATCGACGTGACCGGAGCGGACGGCGTACGCCTCGCCGCGTGGGAGTTCGCCGATCCTCCCAAGACCGGGGAGATCGAGCGATCGCCGGGCGTGCTGTTACTGCACGGCCTGATGGGCCGTGCCTCGCACTGGGCGTCCACCGCCCGCTGGCTCTCCGAGCGGCATCGCGCCGTCGCACTCGACCAGCGCGGCCACGGCCAGAGCGACAAGCCCTCCGAGGGCCCGTACACACGTGACGCCTACGTCGGGGACGCCGAGGCCGCGCTCGAACAGCTCGGTCTCGCCCCGGCCGTCCTGATCGGCCACTCCATGGGCGCGCTGACCGCCTGGCAGCTCGCCGCGAAGCGCCCCGACCTGGTCCGCGGCCTGATCATCTGCGATATGCGGGCCTCCGCGCTCGGCGCGGCCTCACAGCGCGAATGGGAGGCATGGTTCAAGTCCTGGCCCGTCCCCTTCGCCACACTCGCCGACGTCCGCAAGTGGTTCGGCGAGGACGATCCCTGGGTGGAGCGCCCGAACCCGTCCCGTGGCGAGTTCTACGCCGAGGCCATGGCCGAGTCCGACGACGGCTGGCGCCCCGTCTTCGAGCCCGAACAGATGCTGAAGTCACGCGAGACATGGGTGTACGACGCGCACTGGGAGGAGCTGGCCCAGGTCCGCTGCCCCGCCCTCGTCGTACGCGGCCTCGACGGCGAACTGGGCCGGGCCGAGTCCCAGGAGATGGTCCGCGTCCTCCCCCACGGCCAGTACGCGGAGGTCGCCGACGCCGGCCACCTCGTGCACTACGACCAGCCGGAGGCTTGGCGGGGGGCGATCGAGCCTTTCCTGGACGGCGTACTCACCGGGTGAGGCGACGAGTGCTCAGGGGTGAGACCTCGGCTTCACCCCTGACGCATCCCTGACCGCACTCCTGCTTCACCCCTTGCTGACCGCCGCCAAAATCTCCGGCAGCCGCGCCGCCGTCCGCGGTGCGGCCAGTCGCAGCCCAAGCAGGGTGATCCCCGCCCCGTACGCGGTCCCCAGCGGCAGCAGCAGCCACGTCCAGTTCTCGCCGCTCGCCGACACATGCAGCCAGATCGTGAGCGCGATGACCGGTGCGCACAGCAGGGCCGCCGCGACCATGCCGCCGAAGATGGAGATCCAGGCGAGGCCCGCCTGGCCGGGGGCCACGTTCTTGTAGCCCTCCTGCGGGATCGAGTACGGGAAGCGCGCGGAGGACCAGGCCCCGGTGGCCAGCATCGCGCCGAGCAACGCGAACGACAGGCCCAGTGCCTCGGGCAGGGCGGGCCAGTCGCCGAGCATCGCCGTGGTCAGGACAGTCACGAGGGTCGCGTACGGCAGCGTGATCAGCAGCAGGGCCAGCGCCCGGCCCCGCAGCTCGACATACGCGTCCCGGGTGGAGGAAATCGTCAGCGCGACCATCCAGAACGCGGACGTGTCCTGCCCGAACTGGTTGTACATCAGGATTCCGAGCATTCCGGCGGCGAAGCAGGCGAGGTAGACCGAGCCGGTGCCCTGCAGCGCGTTGAACACCGGCACGATCAGGCCGACCGCGAGATAGGTCACCCACGCGGCCTTCGTCTTCGGATCGCGCCACACATACCGCAGGCTGCGCTCCATGACCGTGCCCGTGCGTCCGGCGGGCAGCAGCCGGGACAGGCCGGACGAACGGCCCGCTGTGTCCCGTGCGGGCTCGGCGGCCTGGAGGGTGGAGCCGTCCGGCGAAGTCATCAGCCGGGTCAGACTCCGCTGCCAGAGGGCCAGCAGTGCCACCAACGCTCCAGCACTCAGGGCGAGTTGGGCGGCTCCAGTGGCGTACGAGCCCTCGCTCACCGAGTCCACCGCGCCGATCGCCGAGGCGGGCGGCACCCAGCGCAGCACCTCGGCCGCCGGATCCAGTGTGGACAGACCCGAGGAACCGAGCTTCTGCGCACCGAAGTTGACGAGCTGTGCGCCCACGGCGATCACCAGGCCGCTCAGCACGGCGAGATCGCGGCCCTTACGGCTGGTCAGCAGCCGGACGTTGGCCGCGGCGACGGCACGCGCGAGGGCCACGCAGATGAGCAGCGCGAGGACGGTCGCGACGACCCCGGTGACGAACGCGGCCACGCCGTGCGCCATCGCGATCACGGAACCGGCGAACATGCACAGCGTGAACAGCGGCCCGATACCGACCAGCGAGGCCACCAGCAGGGCACGCACGAGCGGGCGCGGGCGCAGCGGCAGCATCACCAGGCGGGTGGGGTCGAGCGTCTCGTCGCCGCTGGGGAAGAACAGGGGCATCACGGCCCAGCCGAGCGCCAGGATGGCGGTGAGCAGCACGGTGACGCTCGCCGCGTGCGTGTTGCCGCGCAGCGCGATCAGGCCGATGAGCTGGAGCGCGGCGAAAAGCAGAGTGAAGACGATCGACGCGACGTACGCGGCCCGCCGTCCGGCCGACTGCCGCAGACCGTTGCGCAGCAGGGACAGCTTCAGGCGTACGAAGACGGGGGTGACCGATTCGACGAAAGTGGCCGTGGTCATCGGGCGCCGCCGCCCAGCCAGTCGAGGTCGGAACCGGTGTCGCGGCCGTTCGCCCCGACGAGTTCGAGGAACGCCTGCTGGAGCGAGCGCTCCGTGCCGCGCACCTCGGCGAGCGTGCCGTGGGCGCGGATGCGGCCCGCGGCCATCACGGCGACCCAGTCGCACAGCGACTCGACCAGCTCCATGACGTGGGAGGAGAAAACGACGGTGGCGCCGGAGGCGGTGTAACGCTCCAGGACGCCACGGATGGTCTGCGCGGAGACGGGGTCGACGCCCTCGAACGGCTCGTCCAGGAAGAGGACTTCGGGGTTGTGGAGGAGTGCGGAGGCGAGGGCGATCTTCTTCCGCATCCCGGTCGAGTAGTCGACGACGAGCTTGTGTTGGGCACCGGCCAGGTCGAGTACGTCCAAGAGCTGGGTGGCCCGCTTGTCGACCTCGGCACCGGGCAGCCCCCGCAACCGCCCGGTGTACGCGAGGAGTTCCCGCCCCGACAGCCGCTCGAACAGCCGCAGCCCTTCGGGCAGAACCCCGATACGGGCCTTGACCTGAGCCGGATCCCGCCACACGTCGTGCCCGACCACCTCGACGGACCCCTGGTCGGGCCGCAACAGTCCGGTCACCATCGACAACGTGGTGGTCTTCCCGGCCCCGTTGGGTCCGACCAGCCCGATGAACCGCCCCGCGGGCAACTCCAGATCAACCCCCGCAACAGCAACCTGCTCCCCGAACCGCTTCCACAACCCCTGCACCCGCACGGCGACTTCGCCCACCCTGGTTCCCTCGGTCATGGGGTGCACGATACGGGCCGACCATGGCCCGCAGGCAGGTATGCGAGGGACGGGGCAGCGCCCCTCAAGGGGCGCAGGGCTGTTGTCGATCTGCGGCTCCGCCGTACCACCTAGCCGCGAAGCGAACGCCGTACATCCCGCCCACACGCGTAAGCGATCGGCGAGATCAACTCCTCCGCGTCGGGCAACCATCGGTTGGCGGGCGTGGGCCGGCAGGCCCACTGAACCCGCCCGTGCGCCCCGAACCGCGTAGGCGGCGCAGCCACATACGTCCCCTCCCCGAGCACATCCAGATCGAGCGAGGCGAGCGGCCACCCCAACTTCCGTACAAGATCAGGCATTTTCGCCGTGGCCCCCGGCAGCACGAAGAACTGCACCCGCCGATCCGGAGTACAGGTCACCGGCCCCAGCGACAGCTGCATCCGCTTCATCCGGGCCAGCGCAAGAAACCCCGCGGTCTCCGGAACGGAAATCGCGTCGAACGTACGCCCCGTGGGCAGCAGGATCGAAGCAGTCGGCTGCTTGGCCCACAGCCGCCGCGCAACGGTCGCACTGCCCGTCGCCTGCGTCGGCCAGTCTTCCCGCGCCGGATGCGCGCCGGGTGCGATGCAGGAGGACTCGCCGCACGAGCAGCGCTGCACCCCGTCGACGGCTTCCAGGCAAGTGCCGGGAAACACGTCCCAGTGGCGCTCTTCGGCATAGCGCACGGCGATGTCCTGCAGAGTCTCCCCGCGCTGCTTGGGGATCCGCGCGGTTTCGGTGCTCGTGATCGTCTCTTCCATGCTCAGCTCAACTCCCGCACCCACCTCGCGTTACGGCCCCGACGTGCGCGGTGGGGGAGCACCGTTTTCGCGTGTGGGGCGCATGGATGCATGGGTGGGGGCGCGCACGGGCAACGGCAGCGGGGGCTGGGTAGCCACGTGTGGGGGACGGCACCAGCCATTACCCCGGCAATCCTCATATGTCCCGCATGTTCGGTATGTCGGCGGGGCATTGATCTTCGAGGCCGGAACTTTTCGCTCCTCTCACGGAAGCCCGAAGTTGCGGCCGCTGAGGACACGTCTACTCGGTGCGTGGGCAGGCACCGCAGCCACAGGGGGTACGCCATGGCCGCAAGGCCGCTCGTCGCAAGGCAGCCGAACGAACGACTGCAGGCGCTCATCCAGGAAGCGGGCTGCTCGAACGCCGGGCTGGCCCGCCGGGTCAATATGTGCGGCGCGGAACACGGTCTCGATCTGCGCTACGACAAAACGTCCGTGGCGCGCTGGCTGCGCGGGCAGCAGCCACGCGGGCGGGCGCCGGCCATCATCGCCGAGGCGCTGGGCCGCAAGCTGGGCCGCACGGTCACGATCGACGAGATCGGGATGGCGAACGGCAAGAACCTCGCCTCCGGGGTGGGCCTGCAGTTCTCGCCGACCGTCCTCGGCGCCATAGAGCAGGTCTGTGAGCTGTGGCGCAGCGACGTGGGGCGGCGGGACTTCCTGTCCGGTTCGTCCGTCGCCGCCTCCGCGCTCGTCGAGCCGAGCCGCGACTGGCTGATCTCCTCGCCGGATGCCCAGGTGGCGCGCTCGGCGGGACCGCGGGTCGGGTCGGCGGACGTGGCGGCCGTGAAGGCGATGACACAGGCGCTGGTGGATCTGGACCACCAGCACGGCAGCGGGCACGTACGCCCGGTGGTCGTGCACTACCTGAACAGCGTCGTCTCCGGGCTGCTGGCGGGCTCGTACCGGGAAGCCGTCGGGCGTGAACTGTTCGCGGCGGTCGCGCGGTTGACGGAGCTGGCGGGCTATATGGCCGTCGACACCGGGCAGCCGGGGCTCGCGCAGCGCTACTACATCCAGGCGCTGCGGCTCGCGCAGGCGGCGGGCGACCGCGGGTACGGCGGGTACGTACTGGCCGCGTCCATGAGCCACCTGGCCGCGCAGCTCGGCAATCCGCGGGAGATCGCGCAGTTGGCGCGGGCGGCGCAGGAGGGCGCGCGCGGGCGTGTGACGCCGCGTGCGGAGGCGATGTTCCACGCCGCCGAGGCGCGTGGGCACGCGCTGATGGGCGACGCACGGGCGGCCCAGGTGGCGTCGGGGCGTGCGGTCAACGCCATGGAGGCGGCCGACGACGCGTCCGGGGACGATCCGCGGTGGATCGCGCACTTCGACGAGGCATATCTGGCCGATGAGTTGGCGCATTGTCATCGTGATCTCGGGCAGGCCCAAGCGGCCGCTCGGTGTGCGGAGGAGTCCCTCGCCGGGCATCCGGAGTCGCGCGCGCGGCGGCGCGCGATCGGCTTCGTCCTGCTGGCCACCGCGCAGTTGCAGCAGCGTGAGGTGGAACAGGCCTGCCATACGGGGATGAAGGCCGTCGAACTACTCGACACGCTCCGGTCCAACCGTGGCGCCGAGTACCTGGAGGACTTCCAGCAGCGGCTGGAGCCGTACCAGGACGAGCCTGCGGTACGGGAGTTCGGGGCGCGGATGGATCTGCAGGCGGCAGCGTGACGGGGGCATTATCGGCGTTCCGCGCGGAGATTCCGTTACGCGTGCGTGGTGGGGCGAGGGTCACGTTCTGAGCTGCGTGGCATCGGGTTGTGGGGACCCGGTAGCGTGAACCGACGATTCCGTAGATCCCCCATTCGTAGGAGTCCCGGTGACGCAGATCGGACAGGGCGAGGAGCCCTCGCCGCGCCCCGCGCGCGAAGGCATCGTGCTGCCGTCCGACGGCAGCGCCCCCCTGCTGCCAGGCGCCCCACCGGACCACACGACGCCGGCGGGCGGCCAGTCCTGGGACCAGCCCTGGGGCCCCGGCCGGCCACCACAGGCTCCGCCGGGTCAGGGCGCGGGGGAGGACCAGGGCCAGCGTCAGGGCGAGGGCCAGGGTTGGCCGGGCCCGGCACAGGACGGGCGTGCACCGGCTCCGGCCTGGGGTGCACCGTCCGACTCCGCGTCAGGCTGGGGTGGCGACCAGGGGCCGGGTTACGGAGCCCAGGGCCCCGACCAGACGTCGCAGTACGGAGCGCAGGGCTCCGCCCCGGCGCCGCAGTACGGGACGCAGGGCGCCGACGCCCCGCCCCAGTGGGGCGCCCCGGCGGCGCCGAGCGGAGGGGGGCACCAGCCTCCTCAGGCCAACGCACCGGTTCCCCTGACACAACAGTCGGCTGACACGAGAGGGCTCTCTCCGGAGAGTCCGACCCCGCCGCCACAGGGGGCGGAGGGGTACGGAGCACCCCAGCAGACGGACGGATTCGGGGCACCGGCGCCGGGCGGCTACGCCCACTCGTCCGACTTCTCCGGCCAATCGGGACCGCAGGGCGCCGGCAGGCACGGGGCCCCGAAGGGGTCCGCCGAGCCAGCCGCCGCGCAGACGCCTGGTGGCTACGGCGCCTCGCAGGCCCAGTCGGGCCAGGCGGCGCCGCTTCCCTCGGCTCAGCACCCGGCACCGCAGGGGCCCGGCGGCCCCACCGCTCAACAGGCGAACGGCGGTTATGGGGGCGCGCAGACGCCGGCTGCGTACGGCACGCCGCAGGCTCCCCATGGCCAGGCGGCGCCCCTGCCGCCTGCCGAGCACTCGGCACCGCAGATGCCGGGTGGGCCACAGGTTCAAAGCGGCCACGCCGCCCCGCAGGGGGCCGGTCCTCCCGCCGAGCACGCGGCGCAGCCGCAGTCGCAGGCCACCGGGCCGGGCAGGCACTCGGCGCCGCTGCCGCCCGCATCCGGTGCGGACGAAGGCGCCACCCAGTACCTGCCGCCCGTCGCGTCCGGGGCAGCGGGGGCGCCCGGCGATGAGGGTGCCACCCAGTACATCCCTCCCGTGAGCCCGGGTGCTCTGCCGCCGGAGGCCCCGGCACCCTCCGATGCCGAGGCGACGCGGTTCCTCGGCCGGGTTCGACAGGACGGCCCTGGGCCGATGCCCCCCGCGGGAGCCACGGCCGCAGGGGCGGGTGTCGGACCCATGCCGCCCGCCGCCGACCCGGACGCCCAGGCCACGCAGTACATCCCGCCGGTTCCCGCGCAGCCCGGAGGGGCAGACGCGGCGTATGGGATACGGCCGGGTGCGCCCGGCGACCGGCAGCCGCCGGCCGAGTTCGACAACCTCTTCCGGGAGTCGTCCGGCGGCCCGGACGCCACGCAGCAGCTGCCGCAGTTCGACCCGCAGGCGGCGCCCGGCGGACGCGCCGCCCGGCGCGAGCGCGGCTCGGCGGGCAGCGGCCGTGGCAACGGCAACGGTGGCAGCAGCCGCGGCCGCATACCCCTCATCGCCGCCATAGGCGTGGGCATCGCCTTGCTCGGTATCGGCGCGGGCGCCATGCTCAGCGGCGGAGGCGACGACGGCGGCGACGAGAACAAGACCGCGGCCGCCACGGCCCCCACCGAGAAGGAGTCCCCGTCCGTCTCCGCCGACCCGGCGAAGGCTCAGGCCGTGGCACTCGACAAGCTCCTGGCGGACAGCAACGATAGCCGTGACGCGGTGATCAAGGCCGTAGCCAACGTACGGGTGTGCACCAACCTCGGCCAGGCCGCCACCGATCTGCGTAACGCCGCCGAGCAGCGCAACGGACTGGTCACCCGTCTCGCGGGCCTCTCCGTCGACAAGCTGCCGAACCACGCCCAGCTGACCGCCGCGCTCAACAGCGCCTGGAAGGCCTCCGCCTCGGCGGACACCCACTACGCGGCCTGGGCCGACCAGGTAGCCGCCAAGAAGGGCTGCCCCAAGGGCAAGGCGCGCACCACACCCCAGACCCGGGCAGGCAACCGCGAAAGCGGCACGGCGACCACCCAGAAGGCCAAAGCCGCTCCGCTGTGGAACTCCATCGCCCAGACCTACGGCCTGACAGAACGCCAGCCCACCCAGCTTTGACCTCCGGCGGTTGGGCGGGGGCGCCTACGGGGGTGGTGGATTCGGTTCATGGGCGACTGCGGGTCCGTCGTGGCTTGTCGCGCAGTTCCCCGCGCCCCTAAAAGCAAAAGCCTGCGGCTCCCGGCGCCCAGGGCCAGCCCGCACCCCCAACTACCCGCAACTTCCCACCGGCGGGAGGGGACGTGGGCCGGTGCGTCGTATGCCCGTCGCGTAGGTTCTGTCTCAGGCCGCCTGCGCCCTGTGGAAGCCGGAGGGCCGTATGCCCACCCTGCGACGGGCTGACGCACCGGCCCACGGCCCCGACCCCCAACGAACCCAGGGGCGCGGGGCTGTGACATCAGCGGCTCCGCCGCGGGGCGCGACCAGCCACAACGCACCCGCACCCGAAAACGAACCCACCCGCACAACCAGCGGAGCTAACTCGCGTTCTCCAGAATCCCGGACACGTTGGTGAACCCCTTCCGAGCCGCCACCAGCCGACCCTCCCGCACCACCTGGAAGGTCACGTTCGAGTTGATGACCCGCGGAAACCCACTTGCCGCGATCAGATCCGAGAAGGCCCAGCTCAGCGTCGGCGTCAGCCCGCCCGTCTCGATCTTCAGTCCGTCGTCGAGTGCCCGCCGTACCGCGTGCGCGGTCACCTCACCGTCGCCCAGCGACTCGATGGTCCTCCTCAGGACCTCGTACGCGATCCAGGTGGTCTGCACGCCCGCGTCCGAGGCGTCGATCCGGTTGTCGCCGAAGGCTTCCTTCTGGATCACATCGCGCATCGCGTCCCAGCGCGCGTCGCTCGACGCGGGGTACCAGCCGGTGACGTACGACCCCTCGTACGTACGGCCCGTGGCGTTGATCACCGACTGGTCGACGCTGCCGAGCACGGTCGCGGTCCGCACCGACGGGTACTCGTCGGCGATGCGCCGGAAGGAGTCCATGAAGGTGTTGGTGCGGTCGCCGAGCGCGGGCACCACGCACCCCTTCTTGCCCGTGGGGTCGGACGTGGCCCGCTGGATGGCCCGCTCGGCGTGCCGCGAGTACTCCGTGGCGTCCTCGGCAGCCCGCTGATCGCCGGCCTCCGCGTGCCTTCCGGCGGAGAGCCCGGAGTCGAGCAGCACCGGCAGCTCGTCACCGGCGATCGTGTCCGGGCGTACGAGGGTGACGGGGCCGCAGTTCCTGGCGAGCTCCCGGCCGAGGCCGGCCAGCAGCGCGGGCTGGCCGCCGTTGACGGGATAGGAGAGCGGGCTGGTGAACTCGTCGTCGGTGAGGCCGTACCCGCCTATGTACGGGATGCCGGCCGCCTCCAGCGGGGAGAGGAAGGAACGGCCGTACTGGCTGTACGAGCCCACGACCGCGACGACGTCCTCCTTGACCGCGCGCCGGGCGCACTCGGCGGCGCTCACCGAGTCGTTGCGCTCGTTGCAGGTGATCACGTTCAGCTGGTGGCCGTTGATGCCGCCGCCCTTGTTGACCCAGCGCGCATAGGTCTTCGCCATGGCGGGCATGCCAGGCTTGTTCGTCGCCTTGGTGTTCTCCGGCGCCATGGTCATGACGGTCACGGTGTCGTCTCCGGAGCCCCCCGTGACCCCGGAGACCACCCCGCAACCAGCGGCGAGTGACGCACACGCCACCAAGGCGCCCGCGGACAGCACGCTGGCCCTGATGCGTCGGGGGCGGAGAGAGGTGGGGGTGCTGCGCCTGCCGGTCATGAACACGCACGATTCCGCCACATTCCAAATCCTCGCGTGATCTTGGCTCAACATTCGGTAACGCGAAGGTGAATAGCGGGGGTCCATGAGGACGGATTCGGGCAGGAACGTACGATCGGTGACCGTGCAAGGTTCGGAGAAGTCTTCCCGTCATGGCCGCCGCTCATCCACCATGGGCGGCATGCCACTCAACGACATGCCGTGGTGGCGCTGGCGCAGCAATGTGCGCTCCGCGCTGCACATGCTCTCCGACCCCGGCTTCCAGCAGAACGTCTGGCTCGCGGGCGTGGACGGGTACGGCGACGTCACTGACGCCGTGTACCGCCTCGTCGAGGACACCTGGCTGGACAACTGGTCCGCCGAGAAATACGTCGGCACGATCTTCAGGGACTCGCAGGAGGCGGCGCTCGTCGACACCGCCGTGCTGCGCGTGCTGCGGATCATGCACCAGGTGGGCCCGGACGCGCCCGTCTCCGCGTACCTCGACCACCAGGCGTGGCCGGAGGCCGTAAGGGCCGCCCGGGACGCACATGTGCGGATGGCGGCGAGCGACGGGGAGGACCCGGACACACCGCCGCGCACACTCGAGGTGCTCCGGATCATGACGCGGTCGGCCTGACCGTACGTACGACGGCACGTCCGCATGTCCGGCCGCATGTCCAGCTGTACGTCCGTGAAGTGGACCTGTGCTCACCGGGTCGTACCGATATGGGACCCTGGCCTGCATGACCGAGCAGTCCGTCCGCGGGGCCGAGCCCGCCGCCGACCAGTACGTCCTGACCCTTTCCTGCCCGGACAAGAAGGGGATCGTGCACGCCGTGTCGAGCTACCTCTTCATGACCGGGTGCAACATCGAGGACAGCCAGCAGTTCGGCGACCACGACACGGGACTGTTCTTCATGCGGGTCCACTTCTCCGCGGAACCGCCGGTCACCCTGGACAAGCTGCGCGCCAGCTTCGCCGCGATCGGTGACTCTTTCCAGATGGACTGGCAGCTGGGCCGTGCCGAGGACAAGATGCGCATCGTCCTCATGGTCAGCAAGTTCGGCCACTGCCTGAACGATCTGCTCTTCCGCACCCGGATCGGTGCGCTGCCCGTCGAGATCGCCGCTGTGGTGTCCAACCACACCGACTTCGCCGAACTCGTCGCCTCGTACGACATCCCCTTCCACCACATCCCGGTCACCAAGGAAACGAAGCAGCAGGCCGAGGCGCAGCTTGTGGAGCTGGTGCGCGAGGAGAAGGTCGAACTGGTCGTCCTCGCCCGCTATATGCAGGTGCTCTCCGACGATCTGTGCAAGCAGCTGAGCGGCCGGATCATCAACATCCACCACTCCTTCCTGCCGAGCTTCAAGGGCGCGAAGCCGTACCACCAGGCGCACGCGCGGGGCGTGAAGCTCATCGGCGCCACCGCGCACTATGTGACGGCCGAACTCGACGAGGGCCCGATCATCGAGCAGGAGGTCGAGCGCGTGGGCCACGAGGTCACACCGGAACAGCTCGTCGCCGTGGGCCGCGATGTGGAGTGCCAGGCGCTGGCACGGGCGGTCAAGTGGCACGCGGAGCGCCGGATCCTGCTGAACGGACGGCGGACGGTCGTTTTCGCCTGACCCGAACGCGCCCTGAGCCGGCTACATCCGGCTCAGCGAAGCCGCCGCGAACAGTACGTCCCTGATCGCCTCCCGGTCCCCGTTCTGCCCGGCCGCCGCCTCCAGGGGTGAGACATGGCCGGCCGCCAGGCGGCAGAACTCGACGCCGTCGAGCGCCACATGGGCCACTTCGAGGTCGGCGGACGCCAGCGCGCCGGGGGAGTCCAGCGGGATGAGCCACTCGCCGCCGCCGGAGCCCTCGATCTCCAGGCGCAGGCTGCGGCCCGGCGTACCGGCCGGGACGAGATGCCGAGCGCTGCCGGGCCCGGCCAGGCCCGCCTGGCGGCGGGCGGCCAGCGCGTGGGGCAGCTTGCGGGCGCCGAGTTCGATGATCCGGTGCAGCTGCCGCGGGGCGGGCGGCTCGTACGGATAGTCCACGGCGTCCGCGATGTCCCCGGCGTGCACCCAGGACTCGAAGGCCCGGTCCAGCATCGCATCCTGCAACGGCAGCTCGAAGTCGCCGTACGGCACGGACAGTTGCCCGGAACCTCCGGCCGCGAACGACACCGTACGTACGAGGTTGTGGCTCTGCTCGCGCCACGGTCCACGTACGGATCGGGTGTGCGGGAAGTGCGCCGCCTGCCAGAAGGCCTCGGTGCGGCCCGCCGGGGTCTGCGCGTCGGCGCCGATGTCGCCGAGCGGGTCGTCGAGGCCGAGGGCGAGGGCGACGAGGCCGTCGACGGCCAGCAGGTGGGCGATGACCTTGGCGACGGTCGTACGCCGGCTCATGGGTTTGTCGCCCTCGAACCAGTGCAGCCGTACGGGCGCGTGCCACTCGGCGTCGCCGAAGTCCTGGAGCAGCGCGTCGAGCCGGGCGGCCTCCGCGTCGTACGGGACCGCCCACTCGGGCACCGGGATACGGGGCGGGCGCCGCTCGAGGCAGCCCTCGAGGACCCGGGTGCGCAGCCGCGGATCCAGGTCGAGGCTCTCCGGCTTGTGCAGCAGCCCGACGGCCTCGCGCAGCCGCAGCGCCTCGTCCGCGCAGGCTCCGCAGAGGCCGAGGTGGTCCTCCACGGCCGCTGTCTCCTGAGGCGAGCATGCGGCCAGCGCCCAGGCGCCGAGCAGCGACTGGAGCACCCGGTGTTCGAGCAGAAGCGGCGCCGGCGGCGGATCGGGCAGCGGCAGCCCGGTGTCCTCCACGGAGGAACGTGGCATGGGGATACGCGGCGGCCCCTCGGGCTCCGGGCCGCTGCCGGGTCCCTTGGCACCGCCCGGCCCCTGCGGGCCGTCTCCGCCGTCCCGGCCCGGCGGGCCGTCGCCCTGGGCACTCACAGGGCCGTGGTGCTCCTCTTCCGATTTCGCGTGCTCCCCGTGCGGGTCGTGCTCCCCGTGCGCGGCCCGCGCGTCGTTGTCCTTCTCGTCCCCGTCGTACGCCCCGAAGTGGTCCGCGTCGTTCACCGTCCACCCCCGTCTTCGGGCGGTGCCCCGGACGGTCCGCTGTCGTGGGCGGTGGCCAGCAGCTGGAGGCCGAGACGCAGCCGGCGGCGGGCCTCGTCCTCGGTGACGTCCAGGTCGGCGGCGGCCTGGCGGTAGTCGCGGCGCTGTACGTAGGCCAGGTCCAGGGCGGCGCGCAGCGGGGCGGGCATGGCCGTGACGATGTAGTCGGCGCGGGCGGCCACCGAGGCGCGGCGCACCCTGCGCTCCAGCTCCTCCGTGCTGCCCGGGCCGCCCCCGGCGAGCGCGGCGGTCTCGGTCTCCCGCAGACGCTGCACGGCGAGACGGTGGGTCAGCGTGGCGATCCAGGAGCGGAGGGGGCCCTGCCTGGGGTCGTACGCGTCCGGGTTCTCCCAGGCGTGGGCGAACACCTCGCAGGTGATGCTGTCGGCGGCGTGTTCGTCTTTGAGTACGCGATGGGCAAGTGCGTGCACAAGTGAAGAGAAGCGGTCGTAAAGCTCACCGAGCGCGGCAGCCTCCCCCCGTATGAGCCGCTGCTGCATCTTGCGGTCCCAGCGGGGCGGAGCGTCCCTGTCGGCCATGCGGCCCCCTCACCCCCGGTCGTG
Organism: Streptomyces sp. NPDC048825; assembly: GCF_043198355.1. Classification (NCBI taxonomy): domain Bacteria; kingdom Bacillati; phylum Actinomycetota; class Actinomycetes; order Kitasatosporales; family Streptomycetaceae; genus Streptomyces; species Streptomyces sp. NPDC048825. Next base: position 271,268 of record NZ_JBICUR010000002.1, on the reverse strand, counting down.
CCCGGCACTTGTCCCTTGTCCACCGGATTCTCGTCCCCGGCATCTTCCCGAATGTAGTCGGCAGCCCTGACGGCGCACGCCCCTTTGCGGCAATGCGCGCCCCTGAGAGGGCCGCGGATGGTAGTGCCCTCCTCACGCTGTGCATGCGCCTACCCTTTCTCGTTCTGATCAGACAGGATCGAAGTAGACCGTGTACGACCGAAATGGGGTGCCCGGGACGCAATTCGTTTCGGGAACCGGGAGTTTCACGGTGTGAGGGCCGGGCAGCCGCGCACCCAGGGAAGTGTAGGAATCACTTCCGCTTCCGTTCCAGGGTCTTTGAGGACCTGTCGGGATCTACAGGGACCTTTCGAGGCTCGGTTCGGGCCTGATGCGAGGTCAGCAACGTCGAGGGAGAGGCAGGCGCGTGACGCTCAGGGTGACCGACGGCGAGCAGGGCGGCTGGTCCGTGCTCCAGGTGTCGGGCGAGATGGATCTGGTGACGTCACCGATACTGCGCCAGCGGGTGCACGACGCCGTGGCCGACGGGCGCCACAGCCTCGTACTCGACCTCTCCGAGGTGCTGTTCTGCGACTCCAGCGGCGTCGGCGTACTCATAGCCACCCGCCGGCTGATCCGCTCCTGCCAGGGAGAACTCCGCCTCATCCTCCCCGCCCAGGGAGCCGTGGACGGCTCGCACGTCAACCGCGTCCTCGGCGCCCTCGGCGTCCGCCGCCTCTTCGACGTCTACCCGGACGTCGGCGCGGCCGTGGACGAAGAGTCGAGCCCACTGTCGGCGTGATCTCTGTCACGTACACATGCTGATCGCCCTTGAGGCTTCGCGACGCCGTTGTCGCGGAATTCCCCCGGTCTTGGCACAAGCGTCGTTTTCCGCTCCCTGGGTGGCCCCGGCGTCGTACGCTCCCTGCCAGACGCACCCCATCTGATGTGTAAGGCGGCCTGAAAAGACATGGTCAGCACCGAGTACGAGCGACGGATCGCCGCCCGGTTCGCCACCTTCGACCAGGACGGCAACGGCTATATCGACCGCGAGGACTTCAGCGCGGCGGCCAAGGCGCTGCTCGCCGAGTTCGATACGACGGCCCGGTCCGACCGAGGACAGGCCCTCTACATCGGCGCGGAGGCCTTCTGGCAGGGCATGGCCGGGATAGCGGACCGGGACGGTGACCAGCGGATCACCCGCGAGGAGTTCGTGCACGGCGCCGTCAAGCGGCTGCGGGACAACCCGGACCGGTTCGCCGAGATCGCCCGCCCGTTCCTGGACGCGGTACTCGCCGTGGCCGACAGCGACCAGGACGGCGCGGTGACGGTCGATGAGACCGCGCGCGTCCTCAAGGTCCTGGGCGTCCCCGAGGGCATCGCCACCACCGCGGCCGGCGCGCTCGACACGGACGCCGACGGCCGCATCACCGAGCCGGAAGTCGTGACCGCCTTCGCCCGCTACTTCACGGTGCCGGAGTAGTCGACCCCGAAAAACGCTCCCTCAGCTTGTACTTGAGGACCTTCCGCAGCGTCTCGTTGCGCGGAAGGGCGTCCACCACCTCCAGCTGCTCCGGCAGCTTGTGCACGGACAGCCCTTCCGCGCGGAGATACGAAGTCACCGTCTCCAGCGTCAACGCCGAAGCCCCCGGCGGCTGTTCGACCACCGCGCAGACCCGCTCCCCGCGCTCGGCGTCCGGCAGCCCGATCACCGCGGCGTCGCCGACGTCCGGATGCCGGTGCAGCAGATCCTCGATCTCCTTGGCCGAGATGTTCTCGCCCTTGCGGATGATGACGTCCTTCAGGCGTCCGGTGAGGCACAGATGGCCGCTCTCCGTGAGATGCCCGAGGTCCCCGGTGATGAGAAAACCGTCCTCGTCGAAGGCCTCGGCGGTCTGCGCCGCGTCCAGATAGCCCTTGCAGACGGCTTCTCCGCGCAGCCGCACCTCGCCGTCCACGATCCGTATCTCCATGCCCTCCGGAGGCCGCCCCTCGGTCGTCGCGAGGTTCTCGGGAGTGTCGTCCGGCGACCCCATCGTGACCATCGGCACCTCGGTCATGCCGTACCCGTGCGTGAGCTGGACCCCCAACTCGCGTACGACGGCGTGGTGCACCTCGGGCGGCTTCGGCGCCCCGCCGCCCGCGAGCAGCCGCAGCGTCGGGATGATGGGAGTGCCGGGCTGCTTTCGCTGCTCGGCGAGGAACATCGAGTAGAACGCCGTCGACCCGCCCGCCACCGTCACCCCGTGCTTGCGATACCCCTCCAGAGACTCCGGCAGCGCGAATTTCTCGAAGAGCACCGCGGGGAACCCGTACAGCAGCAGCATCACCAGATAGTCCGGGCCGCCGATGTGCGCGAAGGGGAACGCGATCGAGCCGACGTCCTCGGCCGACAGATGCAGAGCGTGCGCGAGACACGACCCGCCCCCGATCAGTGACCGGTCCGTGTGCAGCACACCCTTGGGGTCGGAGGTCGTGCCCGAGGTCCAGTAGATCCAGCGCACGTCGGTGCCCGTGGAGGGCGGCGGGGGCAGTACGCCCGGATCGCCGTCGGGCAGAGAGTCGTACGCCTCGAAGACGCCCCGCGCCCCGAGGCGGTGTGCCATCGCCGTGTAGTCGAAGCCGCGCCACTCGCCCGGCACGGCGAAGTAAGCGGCCTCGGACTCACGCAGCGCGAAGGCGACTTCTCGGTCCCGGTAAAAGGGGATGACCGGAGACTGCACGGCCCCGAGCCGCGCCAGGGCCATGGTCAGCAGCACCGTCTCGATCCGCGTGGGCAGCTGCCAGGCGACGACCGTGCCGGGGCGCACACCCATGCCGTACAGGCCCGCAGCCGCCCGCTCCGCCCCCGAACGCAGCTCCTCGAAAGTGAGGGTGCGGTCGTCCTGGAGGACGACGGGACGGTCGGGCGTGAGCGCGGCACGACGTTCGACGAGCTCCCAGAAGGTGCGCGAGGTACCGAGGGCGTGCGCGGTATCAGTCACGACGGCTCCCCCAAGAGGCCTAAAACTGACGGCTAGTCAGATCGTAGGCAGGAGCGTAGGCCGCGCCGCCTTGTCGGTCCAGGGGTGCGGAGCTAGCCTATTTTCTGACGGCCCATCAGATACGGGCCTCGCACCCGCCCGCCGGAGGGGACTCAACCCATGACCGAACTGCCTCGGATCATCAGCGTCGACGACCACGTCATCGAGCCCGCGCACCTCTTCGAGACCTGGCTGCCAAAGAAGTACCAGGACCGCGGGCCGAAGCCGCTGACGGCGGGCATCGGGGAACTCGCGTACGTGGGTGGCAAGTACCAGATCACGATGGACCCGGACGGACCGCCGACCGACTGGTGGATCTACGAGGACCTGAAGTTCCCGTACAAGCGCAATATCGCCGCCGTCGGCTTCGACCGCGACGAGATGACGCTGGAGGGCATCACGCGCGCGGAGATGCGGCCGGGCTGCTGGGACCCGGTCGAGCGCCTCAAGGACATGGAGGCCAACCACGTCGAGGCCAGCCTGTGCTTCCCGACCTTCCCGCGCTTCTGCGGGCAGACCTTCGCCGAGGCGCACGACAAGGAAGTGGCTCTGGCCTGTGTGCGGGCGTACAACGACTTCATGGTCGAGGAGTGGTGCGGCGACAGCGGCGGCCGGCTCATCCCGCTGTGCATCATCCCCCTGTGGGACATCGACCTCGCGGTCGCCGAGATCAAGCGGAACGCGGCGCGTGGCGTCAAGGCGGTGACCTTCTCCGAGATCCCCACCCACCTGGGGCTGCCGTCCATCCACTCCGGCTACTGGGATCCCTTCTTCGCGATCTGCCAGGAGACCGGAACGGTCGTCAACATGCACATCGGCTCCAGCTCCCAGATGCCCGCCGCCTCCCCGGACGCGCCCCCCGCCGTCCAGGCCTCGCTCAGCTTCAACAATGCGATGGCCTCGATGATGGACTTCCTGTTCAGCGGCGTCCTGGTGAAGTTCCCGCAGCTCAAACTCGCCTACTCCGAAGGGCAGATGGGCTGGATTCCGTACGCCCTGGAACGAGCCGACGACGTCTGGGAGGAGCACCGCGCCTGGGGCGGCGTCCGGGACCTGATCCCCGAGCCCCCGTCGACGTACTACTACCGGCAGATCTTCTGCTGCTTCTTCCGCGACAAGCACGGCGTCGCCTCGCTGGACGTGGTCGGCCGCGACAACGCGACCTTCGAGACGGACTACCCGCACGTCGACTCGACCTTCCCGCACACCAAGGAGGTCGCCCTCGATCATGTGAAGGGCCTCGACGACGAGACGGTCTACAAGCTGATGCGCGGCAACGCGATCCGCATGCTGGACCTGGACTTCGACAAGTAGACGAGCGGACGCGTCATGGACCTCGCGTACACGCCCGAAGAGGAGGAGTTCCGCGCGCGGCTGCGTGAGTGGCTGGGCAAGGTGCTCCCCACACTGCCCCCGAAGCCGTCCCCCGACGACTGGCCGGCCCGGCGCGCGTACGACCTCGGCTGGCAGCGCATGCTCTACGACGCCGGGTACGCGGGCCTGCACTGGCCCGTCGACGCGGGCGGGCGCGGGGCGACTCCCACGCAGCATCTGATCTTCCTGGAGGAGACGGAGAAGGCGGGCGCCCCCTACGTAGGGGCCAATTTCGTCGGCCTGCTGCACGCCGGGCCGACGATCGCGGCCGAGGGCACCGAGGAGCAGCGGGCGCGCTGGCTGCCGCCCGTGCTGCGCGGCGAGGAGGTGTGGTGCCAGGGGTTCAGCGAGCCGGACGCCGGCTCGGACCTCGCGGCGTTGCGCACGCGCGCGTGGCGGGACGGCGACGACTACGTTGTGAGTGGGTCCAAGATCTGGACCTCCCACGCGGAAGTCGCCGACTGGTGCGAGCTGTTGGTGCGTACGGATCCGCAGGCGCCCAAACACCGCGGCATCTCCTGGCTCGCGATGCCGATGGATGCCCCGGGGGTCACGGTCCGCCCCTTGCGTACGCTCGCAGGCTCCACCGAGTTCGCGGAGGTCTTCCTCGACGAGGTGCGGGTGCCGGTGGCCAACCGGGTCGGCCCCGAGAACGACGGCTGGCGGGTGACCATGGTGACCCTCTCCTTCGAACGCGGCACCGCCTTCGTCGGCGAGGTCGTGGCCTGTCGTCGCGTACTCGGCGAACTGGCCCGCGAGGCGCGGAAGAACGGCCGTTGGCACGACCCTGTGCTGCGACGCCGGCTAGGCAGGCTGAACGCCGAGTTCCGCGCCCTGTGGCGGCTGACGCAGTGGAACGTCGCTGAGTCCGAACGGACCGGTGGCGTCCCGGGCATCGGAGGTTCGGTTTTCAAACTGAGGTACTCGCATGCGCGGCAGGCTCTGTACGACACCGCCGCCGACGTCCTCGGCCCCGAGTCCCTTGACCTGTCCGGAGAGTGGACCCTCGACCGACTGTCGTCCCTCTCGTACACCATCGCGGCCGGCACCTCACAGATCCAGCGGAACATCGTGGCCGAGCGAATCCTGGGCCTTCCGAAGGGGCGGTGACCTCCCGACATGCGCTTCCAGCTCACGGAGGACCAGCGGGCGTTGCAAGCAGGCGTACGCGAACTCCTCACCCGCCGCTTCGGACGCGAACAGCTCCGGGCCGCGCTGGACACCCCGGCCCTCGACCGCGAACTGTGGCGCGAACTGGGCGAGGCGGGCTTCTTCGCACTGCGGCTCCCCGAGGCGGACGGCGGTGTCGGACTCGGGCTGCCGGAGGCGGTCCTGGCCTTCGAGGAGGCGGGCCGCGCCCTGCTGCCCGGCCCTCTGGCGGCCACGTACCTGGCGGCCGGCGCGGTCCCCGGAGCAGCCACCGGCGAGCGTGTCGTCGCGGCCGTGGACGGCGCCCTCGTGGAGTGGCTGGACGAGGCCGACGTCGTACGCGGGGACGTGACGGGAGCGGTCGCGATGCGCTCGGCGGACCCGCTGACACCCCTCCACAGGCTGCCGCGGGCCGCCCCCGCCGACCCCGTGGCCGCCCTGCTCACCGCCGCCGAGCAACTCGGCTCGGCGGCCCGCACCTGCGAACTGGCCGTGCAACACGCCCGGACGCGCGAGCAGTTCGGGCAGCCGATCGGGGCCTTCCAGGCGGTCAAGCACGTGTGCGCGGAGATGCTGGTACGCGTGGAGGTGGCCCGCGTCGCGGTGTACGCGGCGGCCGTCACCGCCGACCCACTCGACATCGCGACGGCCGGACTGCTCGCCGACGAGGCGGCCGAGCAGGGCGCCCGCGACTGCCTCCAGGTGCACGGCGGCATGGGCTTCACATGGGAGTCCGACGTGCACCTTCATCTGAAACGGGCCTGGGTGCGGGCCCGCCGGGGCCGCAGCGCGGCGGATGCCGAGGAGGCACTCGCGGAGGAACTGCTGTCCCCGCCGGCACGGTAGGCGAGCCCCTTGAACGGCCCCCGCACGAACCTTTGTCACCGATCGTGGCACCCCGAAACGGACTGATGCCGCGGAATGTGGCATACCAGAATTACCGTGCGTCGATATGGGGTTGTGTCCGAGGTGTGACTCGTCACGGGCTGGAGTCGGCGGTGTGCTCCGGTACCTTGTGTGGGATGCGAGTGGTTCTGAGGCCGAGCCGTCCCGGTGTTGCCCCTGAGGCGGCTCCGGACCCGGCGATGCGCCGCCCTCGCAGGGCGGGATCAAGCCCCGGTCCAGCCCGTTCGACTCCCCGTGACGAGCGTCGCACAGTATGCCGTACGCATACTCCTTCGCGCTGGAATATGCCCGAAGCGCTTGTTGGGGTGACTGTACGTCAACCATGCTGTCACGCAAGGGAATCACGGTCCGTGATCCTTGTTTTGCCCATGATCGTGGCCCTCGGTCACGAGGCGATGTGTCCGCCGGTTCGGATGGTGTGAACGGTGCAGGTGCTTCAAGTGCAGCTGGAGATCCGGCCCGACCCCGCAGAGGTGGGGCGAGCCCGGAGATGGGTCCGGTCGCGGATTGCCGGGTCGGCCATAGGAATCGATGAGCCGCTGGCCGAGACGCTGGTCCTGCTCGTCTCCGAACTGGTCACCAACGCCGTGGTGCACACGGGCAGTCCGGCCGTACTGCGTCTGTCCCTGCCGGGTGCGGCGACCGACGCGGGGGCGGGGGGCGGCACTTCGGCGGAGGCCGCCAAAGCCGCCACCGTCCGCCTGGAGGTGGCCGACACCAGTGCCCGCCCGCCGCGCCCCCGCTGCGCGGACGGCGACGAGACCAACGGCCGCGGCCTGGCACTCGTCGACGGCCTCGCCGACCGCTGGGGCTGGAGCCCCGAGGGTGCGGGCAAGCGCATCTGGTGCGAGGTGGACCGCAGTTCCGCCTGTAGCGCGAACGCGGCGGCGTCCGACGCGACTCCAGCGGCGTACGAGGGCGGCACAGCCACGTACCGGGGTGGCGCGACGGCGTACGAGGACTTGGCGTACGAGGCGGTATGAGGGGCTTGTCGAGGTCTGCTGCGGTACCGCGACCCTGAGGAGGCCGCAGGCCTCTTAGGGTCGCGGGGCTGTGACAGATGCGGCTCCGCCGCGGGGCGCGACCAGCCACAACGAACCCGCAGCTTCGAAACGCGCACCAAGCGGAGCGCTAGCGCACGCGATCCGGAAACCGGAGGAACGGCCCAGCAGAGTGCGCCGGTCGATGCTTCCGTACGTGCGCTCACAAATCGGTGATAAGTGATGAATCCCCGAACAGGTGTTGACGTGGCGTGTCCGTTTGATCACGCTTGTGGTCAGCGATTCGCCGTGAGGGGACGACGAGGGGTTCGGTGACGGGGAGCCCTCGACGAGTGCGGGTCGCGATTCGGCGTCGGCCCCACAGGGCCACGGGGTGTCCTCGCTCGAGCGGGGTCGTCCGAAGGGCAGGGCGGGTACGCCGGAGCCGGATGGCGGCGCGCAGTGCCGTGCTCGGGGCAGCAGAGCGCGCCGCCAACCGATCAGTGCGACAGCGGATCGGTGCGAACTCAGAGAATGGCGACCGGCGCCACGGGGGTTCCCGTGCCGCCGACGAACGGTTCGGGCATCGCCGACAGCAGGAACGTATAGCGTGATTCTTGTCCACAGGCTGTGGACAACTCTTCGAGATTCCAGTTCTGACCTTGGAGCATGCCCATCTCGACGAGGTCGAGGGCATGGACGGGCAGCCACAACCCCTCTATTTCCGGCGGAAACATCTCAAAGGTGAGGGTGTCGTTCGCGACCGCCGCGACGTCGCGCGCGTGAAACCACTCCGGGGCACGGACGGACAGCCCGGGCGAGGGGTACGCGTACGCGTGCTTGTCGCCCGCCAGATAGAGCTGAATCTGTCCGGTGCGTACGAGAACGATGTCACCGGAGCGCACGCGGATGCCCGCGAACTCCTCGGCCGCCTCCAGGTCCTCCGGCGTCACCGCGTGATCGCCCGCCAGGCGATCCGCCCCGCGCGCACGAGCCACGTCCAGCAGGACACCCCGCGAGACGATGTGCCGGGGCTTGTCGATGCCGCTGAACTCCGCGCCGGCGTGCGCCGTGACGGTGTCGGCAGGACGGCCGTTGTAGATCATCCCCGAGTGCGAGACATGGGTGAGCGCATCCCAGTGGGTCGCCGCCTGCAACCCCATCGTCACGGCATCGTCGCTGCAGGCGACCGTGCCGGGACCGAAGATCTCCTGGTTGATCTGCACCATGGCGTGCAGGGGATTGACGCGCCCCGGGATCATTCCCGTCTGCACGCCGTCCTGCTGGAGCGGGAGCGCGAGCGGGATACGACGGCCGGTGCGGACGGTCGCGGCGGCCTCGCGTACGACCTCGTCGGTGATCAGGTTCAGCGTGCCGATCTCGTCGTCGGTGCCCCAACGCCCCCAGTTGTTCACGCGCTTGGCGATCTCATGGAACTCGGCCGGCAGTGACATCGGGCCTCCCCGGGGCTTGTCTCCAGGTATCTGACGGGTCGTAGAATCTCATTGAATCTAACGGTCCGTCAGAAACTGCGGGACGGGAAGGGGCCGGTGTGGGGAACTTCTTGGCAGACAAGGTCGTCGCCGTGACCGGAGCGGGGCGGGGCATCGGACGCGCCGTCGCGCTCGCGGCAGCCGCCGAGGGAGCGCGGGTCGTCGTCAACGACTACGGAGTCTCCGTGGACGGCGGTTCGCCGACGAGCGACGTCGCCGACGCCGTCGTGAAGGAGATCCTGGCGGCCGGAGGTGAGGCGGTCGCCGTCGCCGACGACATCTCGACGATGGCGGGCGGACAGCGCGTCGTCGACACCGCGCTGTCGTCGTACGGCCGGCTCGACGGAGTCGTCTGCGTGGCCGGGATCCTGCGCGAACGCATGCTGTTCAACATGTCCGAGGAGGAGTGGGACCCCGTCCTCGCCACCCACCTGAAGGGCACGTTCACGGTCTTCCGAGCGGCCTCGGCGGTGATGCGGAAACAGGGCTCGGGCGCGCTGATCGGCTTCACCAGCGGCAATCACCAGGGATCCGTGTCCCAGGCCAACTACAGCGCCGCGAAGGGCGGGATCATCTCGCTGGTCCGGAGCGCCGCACTCGGCCTGCACAAGTACGGGGTCACCGCCAACGCGGTGGCACCCGTCGCCCGTACGCGGATGTCGGCGAACGTACCCATGGAGCTCAAGGAGATCGGCGAACCGGAGGACGTGGCCGCACTGGTCGTCTACCTGCTGTCGGCCCGTGCCCGCGACGAGGGAATCACCGGGCAGGTCTACACGATCGCCGGACCCAAGATCGCGGTGTGGGCGCAGCCGAGGGAGCTACGGGCGGCGTATGCGGAGGGCGCGGGCTGGACTCCGGAGCGGATCGCGGACTTCCTGCCGGGGACGGTGGGGGTGGATCCGATGCCGATGCTGGAGCAGTTGGAGGCGATGGCCCGGGCGGCTTCGGAGAAGACACGGCCGAACGCGTAGGACGGCCGGGGTGGGAGGGAAGCATGGAGTTCGGGTTCGGCGCTGAGGACGAGGCCTTCCGGAGTGAGGTACGAGCCTGGCTGCGTACGCACCTTGCCGGCGACCCGCCCCGGCGGGAATGGGAGCGGGAGCTCGGACGGGCCGGCTGGATCGGGCTCGGATGGAGTGCCGACGGCTATGGCAACCGCACGGCGAGTCTCGTCCGACAGGTCGTCTGGGCCGAGGAGTACGCCCGCTCCGGCGCCCCCGCCCGGTCTGGTCACATAGGTGAGAACCTGCTGGCCCCGACGCTCCTCGCGCATGGCTCCGAGGAACAGAAGAGCCGCTTCCTGCCGCCGATCGCCCGCGGCGAGGAGCTGTGGTGCCAGGGGTACAGCGAGCCGGGGGCGGGGTCGGATCTCGCCGGGGTGCGCACCGCGGCCGTACGCGACGGGACTTCGTACCGGGTGACCGGCCAGAAGATCTGGACCTCTCTCGCCCATGAGGCGGACTGGTGCTTCGTGCTGGCCCGTACCGAGCCGGGGTCGCGGCGGCACCACGGGCTGAGCTTTCTGCTGGTTCCGATGGATCAGCCGGGGCGGATCGACGTGCGGCCGATCCGGCAGATGACGGGGACCAGTGAGTTCAACGAGGTCTTCTTCGACGGGGCGCACGCCCGCGTGGAGCATGTTGTCGGGGGCGAGGGGCAGGGCTGGCGGGTCGCGATGGGGCTGCTCGGCTTCGAGCGGGGGGTCTCGACGCTGGCCCAGCAGGTGGGCTTCGCACGGGAGCTGGGGCGGGTTCTGGAGACGGCCGTCGCCACGGGGGCGGCGGACGATCCCGTCGTACGTGATCGTCTGGTGCGGCAGTGGGCCGAGCTGCGGACCATGCGGTGGAACGCGCTTCGGACACTGGGCAGTTGGGGCAGTTCAGGGCCGGAGGCACCCGGGGACTCGGGGGCTCCCAGTGTCGCCAAGTTGCTGTGGGGTCGCTGGCATCAGCGGCTCGGGGAGCTGGCGATGCAGGTACGGGGCGCTCAGGCGACGGTCGGGCCGGTGGACTGGGCGCCTTCAGCACCGTACGAACTGGATGCCCTGCAACACCTGTTCCTGTTCAGCCGGGCCGACACCATCTACGGCGGCTCGGACGAGATCCAGCGCACCATCATCGCCGAGCGGGTGCTCGGTCTGCCGAGGGAACCGAAGGGCTGAGGTGGCCACATGCGGGGCGTGATCTTCGACGGGAAGCAGACCCAGGTCGCGGACGACCTGGAGATACGGGACGTGGGGCCGGGCGAGGTGCTGGTGGCGATCTCGGCGGCGGGGCTGTGCCACAGCGACCTCTCGGTGGTGGACGGGACCATTCCGTTTCCCGTTCCCGTGGTGCTCGGGCATGAGGGCGCTGGTGTGGTCGAGGCGGTGGGCGCGGGCGTCACGCATGTCCGGCCCGGCGACCATGTGTCGCTCTCCACGCTCGCGAACTGCGGTGCCTGCGCGGAGTGCGACCGGGGGCGGCCGACGATGTGCCGCAAGGCGATCGGGCGGCCGGGGCAGCCGTTCACGCGGGACGGCCGGCCGGTGTACCAGTTCGCGTCCAACTCGGCCTTCGCGGAACGCACGTTGGTGAAGGCCGTCCAGGCGGTCCGCATCCCCGAGGACATCCCGCTGTCCTCCGCCGCACTGATCGGCTGCGGGGTGCTCACGGGCGTGGGCGCGGTGCTGAACCGCGCGCGGGTGGACCACGGGGACAGCGTGGTGGTGATCGGTACGGGCGGGATCGGGCTGAACGTCATCCAGGGGGCCCGTATCGCGGGCGCGTCCACGATCGTCGCCGTGGACGCGAACCCGGCGAAGGAGGCGGCGGCGAGGCAGTTCGGCGCGACGCACTTCCTGACGTCGACGGAGGGCGTCCGGGACATCCTCCCGACCGGCGCGAACCACGCCTTCGAGTGCGTGGGCCGAGTCGAACTCATCCGCCAGGCCATCGACCTGCTCGACCGCCACGGCCAGGCAGTCCTGCTGGGCGTCCCCCCGGCCACCGCGGAGGCGTCCTTCCTCGTCTCCTCGATGTACCTGGACAAGTCGATCCTGGGCTGCCGCTACGGCTCCTCGCGCCCGCAGCGGGACATCGCCCTGTACGCCCAGCTGTACCGCGAAGGCCGCCTGCTGCTGGACGAGTTGGTGACGGCGACGTACCCGGTCGAGGACTTCGAGAAGGCGAAGGCGGACGCGGAGGCGGGGCGGGTGGCGCGGGGGGTGCTGATGTTCTGAGGGCCGAGCTGCGCGGTCTGGAGGCGCTTCGCCTGTGCGCCTCCTCTCATTCCGTGACGATGCGTCGCAGGGCCCCTGGTGGTCGTCCGGTTTCCTCTTTCATGACCCGGCTCAGATGTGCTTGATCTGCGAATCCCAGGTCTGCGGCGACTGCAGCGAGACCGTCGCCTGCCTCCAGCCGGTCGAGCGCGCGCGCCACCCGTACCCGGTTCCGGAAACGGCCGATCGTCATGCCCATGTGGTGGTGGAAGGTCCGGCTGAGGTGGGCGGGAGAAACCTTGAGGGACCGGGCCATCTCGACCAGGTGGACGGAAGCATCGGCGAGGAGGGCGTCGCGAGCGCGGTCGGCGAGTGCCTTGCGGCCCGGCCCGGCCGTCACCGGCAGAGGGTGGCTGCTGAGGGCCCGCCCGAGCAGGGAGGCGAGTTCGTCCACTCCGGTGAACTGGTCGCCGGCCCGAAGGAGCCGTCGATGGGCGACATCGAGCCGGCCATCGATATGGATCGCCGGAGGCAACGGATGCTCGTCGACCAGCTCTTGCCACAGCCCGCCCTGGATCGTGATCGCTGTACAGACGTCACCGCCTGTGGGGTGGGCGAACGATCGCTCCTGACCAGGCATCTCGATATACCCGGTGAAGCGATCAAGTGTGAAGCGGTGGCCTTGGCAGGAGATCCGGAACATCCCCTGGCGTACCAGCACGACCTGCACGTCATCGGAGACTTCCGGCTTCGACCATCCCGCGTGGTCGTCGGCGCACGTCACCTCGTGGACGGCCAGATGAGGGCCGGCCAGCACCTCTCTCGCCGAGCGCACGGATTCATCCTATGCGCAAGGATGTTCAAGATTTCCCGCCTGGCCCGCGACGACGCTCGGGGGATGACAACGACGACCGGCCGGCGTGCCGTCCTGCGCGGCAGCGGACTCGCGGTGCTGTTGACCGGCCAGACGATGGCGAGCATGGACGGTTCCATCGTGACCGTTGCCCTGCAGACCATCCGCGTCGAGCTCGGTGCGAACGACGCGGCGCTCCAACTGATCGTCTCCGGATACATCCTGACGATGGGGGTGCTGATCGTGACCTGTGCGCGCATCGGCGACCTCATCGGGCATCGGCGTGCGTTTCTGGCCGGCCTCGCCGGGTTTACCGTCGCCTCCCTGCTGTGCGGGCTGGCGCCCACACCCGCCGCTCTTGTCGGGGCCCGGATCCTCCAGGCGACCGGCGCCGCGGCCATGATCCCCCAGGTGTTCTCGCTCATCCAGCTCGGTTACGACGGCGAGGCCCGCAAGCGGGCGATCGGCGTCTACTCGATGGTGCTCGCCCTCGGCGTGGCACTCGGCCAGGTCATCGGCGGCCTGATCATCAGCGCCGACATCCTCGGGCTCGGCTGGCGTCCCGCGTTCTTGGTGAACGTCCCCGTCGGAGCAGTCCTCCTCGCCGCCGGAACCCGTCTGCTGCCCGCCGCAACTCGCAGCTCGGCGGCACGCCTGGATTTTCCGGGGGTGACCATCCTGACGCTCTCCATGAGCGCTCTCATCGCTCCGCTGATCTTCGGGCGCGAGTACGGATGGCAACCATGGATCTGGTTCAGCCTCCTCGCCGGACTGGCCGGCATCGCCCTCTTCGTCCCGGTCGAACGCCGCGTTCACAACCCCGTGCTCGACCTGGGCTCCCTACGCACCCCCGGCGTCAAACCCGGCCTCCTCGCCTGCTTTCTCATCATGGGCTGCTATACCGCCTTCCTCTTCGCCCTCACCCTGCATCTCCAGGACGCCCTTGGCTTCTCACCCCTCCAGGCAGGACTCGCCTTCGCCCCGTTCGCCCTCGGGTTCGGCGCACTCAGCCTGACCTGGTCACGGCTACCGCCACGGTTCCAGGCCATGTTGCCGACCATCGGCCCGCTGACCTTCGCGACCTGCGCCGTGCTCCTCGTCCATCTGTCCGCAGACCGCTGGCCGGCCCTCACCTCCATCCCCCTTCTGATGCTCGCCGGTGCCGGGCACGCCTCCGGCTACAGCCCCTTGATCGCACGACTGTCGAGCATCGTCGGGCCTTCGTACGCCTCCGCCCTCTCGGCGTTCAACTCAACCGGGACGATGCTGGCGAGCGTCATCGGGGTGGCGGCACTGGGCGGTCTGTTCGTCGCGGCCTCCACCACCTCCGCAGGGCTTTGGCTGACCATGCGCCTCACGGCTGGGCTACTGGTCGTCACCGCCGTCTGCGCCCGTAGAGTGCGGGTGCTCGCACCAGAGGCGTAGAACTCGGGATCTGTCACATCCGCGCGAGTCACCCCCGGGCGCCGGAGTGTTCTGGTGATTCCCGGTGGGCTCCGCCGAGGCGACGGTCTCCCCCGCACGCTCAACTGCCGCTGCCGACAGGGGCGTTACCGCTGCCGACGGCCCGGTCGTGGCCGCTCCAGGAACGGAACGTCCGCCGATACGCGGTCGGAGTGACTCCTAGTGCCACCTGAAGGTGCTGCCGCATCGACTGGGCCGTGCCGAAGCCGGCGTCGCGGGCCACCTGGTCGATGGAGAGGTCGGTGGACTCCAGGAGGTGGCGGGCGCGTTCGACGCGCTGCTGGGTGAGCCACTGGCCGGGGCTGATGCCGGCCTCCTCGCGGAAACGGCGCGTGAAGGTGCGTACGGACATGGACTCCTGCTCCGCCATGTCGCGCAACTGGATGGGTTCGTGGAGGCGGGCCAGCGCCCAGGCGCGGGCGGCGGTCGTGGTCGCCACCTGAGGCTCGGGCACCGGCCGCTGGATGTACTGCGCCTGCCCGCCGTCACGGAAGGGTGGGACGACGGTGCGGCGGGCCACGTCGTTGGCGACGGCGGTGCCGTGATCGCGGCGTACGAGATGGATGCACAGGTCGATCCCGGACGCGACACCGGCGGAGGTGAGGACGTCCCCGTCGTCGACGAAGAGCACGTCCGCGTCGACCTTGATCCTCGGGAAGAGCCGCTGGAAGTGCTCGGCGTGGGACCAGTGCGTGGTCGCCGGGCGGCCGTCGAGGTAGCCGGCGGCGGCCAGGACGTAACCACCGGTGCAGATGGAGACGAGGCGGGTGCCGGGCCGGATGCGGCCGAGGGCGGCGGCCAGTTCGTCGGTGAGTCGGCCTTCCTCGAAGACCGGGCCGAGCTCGTACGAGGCGGGGATCACGACGGTGTCGGCCGTGGCCAGCGCGTCGGGACCGTTCTCGACGAGCACGGCGAAGTCGGCGTCCGTCTCGACCCGGCCGGGCGGCCGGATCGAGCAGGTGACCACCTCGTACAAAGGCCGCCCCTCGGCGGTCCTGGCACGGCCGAAGATCCGCTGCGGGATGCCCAGTTCGAAGGGGAGGAGCCCGTCCAGGGCGAGGACGACGACGCGGTGCCGAGCCCGATAACCACTCATGGCCAGATCCTAACGAACACTGTCCTTCGGGCCACTCGATCGTGGTCATCGCAGCACAGAAGCTCTTTGACGTGACTCAGACGCCCCAAGCTTCAAAAGTCCAGGACCAGGTCCCCGAGAGCGAGAGAAGGCGGCGCCGCACGCGCCTGCATCGTGCGTGGTTCGTCGCCGCCGTCACCTTCGTGACGATCCTCGGCGCCGCGGCCTTCCGCTCCCTGCCGGGCCTGCTCATCGATCCGCTGCACCAGGAGTTCCACTGGTCGCGCGGCACGATCGGGCTCGCGGTGTCCGTCAATCTCGCGCTGTACGGGCTCACCGCGCCGTTCGCCGCCGCGCTGATGGACCGCTTCGGGATCCGCCGGGTGGTCGCGATCGCGCTGCTCGTGATCGCGATCGGCTCGGGCACGACCGTGTGGATGACGGCGGCGTGGCAGCTGATCCTGTGCTGGGGGCTGCTGGTCGGGCTGGGGTCTGGTTCCATGGCGTTGGCGTTCGCGGCGACGGTCACCAACCGGTGGTTCACCGAGCGGCGCGGACTGGTGACGGGGATCCTCACGGCGGCCTCGGCGTCAGGTCAGTTGATCTTCCTGCCGCTGCTGTCCTGGATCGTCTCGGAGCACAACTGGCGCCCCGCGGCCGTGACGGTGGCGCTGGCGGCCCTCGCCGTTGTCCCCTTCGTATGGCTGCTGCTGCGGGACCATCCGGCGGACGTGGGCCTGAAGCCGTACGGATCACCGGAGTTCGTGGAGAAGCCGCCTCCCGTGGCCGGCGCCGCCCGCCGCACGGTGAACGTCCTCTTCTCGGCGGCCCGCACCGGCCCCTTCTGGCTGCTGGCCGGTACCTTCGCGATCTGCGGCGCCTCGACGAACGGCCTGATCCAGACGCACTTCGTGCCCGCCGCCCACGACCATGGCATGCCGATCACGGCTGCGGCTTCGCTGCTCGCGGTCATCGGGGTCTTCGACGTCGTCGGCACGATCGCCTCCGGCTGGTTCACGGACCGCTTCGAGCCGCGGCGGCTGCTGGCCGTCTACTACGCCCTGCGCGGCGTATCGCTCTTGTTCCTGCCGATGCTGCTGGCGCCCTCGGTGCAGCTCCCGATGCTCTTCTTCATCGTCTTCTACGGCCTCGACTGGGTGGCCACCGTCCCGCCGACCCTCGCCCTGTGCCGCGAGCAGTACGGCGACGACAGCGCGATCGTCTTCGGCTGGGTCCTGGCCTCCCACCAGGTGGGCGCGGCCCTCGTCGCCTTCCTCGGCGGCGTCGCCCGCGACACCTTCGGCTCGTACGACGTGGTCTGGTACGCGTCTGGGGCGCTGTGCGCGGCGGCGGCGCTGATGGCGCTGGTGATACGGAGGAGGCCGGGGGTGAAGGTGGCTCTCGCCTGAGCCGGGAGGGCGGTTCAGCCTGAGGACAGGATTCAGCTCGCGCGGTCGAGCGGCTCGAAACCGACGCGCAGGCGCAGGCCGAGCGCCATGGCGAGGCGTTCGAGCAAAGGCAGCGTCGGCATGGTGCCTCCCGCCTCGAACCGGGCGACCGCAGGCTGCTGCAGCCCTGCCCGCTGCGCGAGCTGCGCCTGCGTCATTGCCAGGGCCTCACGGCGCTCCCGCACAGCTGCGCCCAGCTCGAAACGGATTCCGGCGGCGTCGTAAGCCTCCCGGGCCTCCGGCGAGGCAAGGGTTTCGTCTCGCAGCTCGTTCCAGCTTCTGCGTTCGCTCATGGTCTCACTCCTCGTCCGCGCTGTGCTGGCCGTCGGCGCACCGGGCGCGGGCCCTCCGGGCACGATCGACCTCGCCGAGCTCCCGCATTCGCTGCTTGCGGAATACGGTCAGCAGGATGATCCGGCGTCCTGACGCGATCCAGCAGGTGATCCGGACCGAGTCCGTGTTCCAGTGGAAACGCAGCTCCCGGAGCTTGCCGTCCAGCTGCCGCGTGTACGGTTCGCCGAGCAGCGGTCCGCGATTGGCCAGAAGGTCGGCGTAGAACGCGGCCGTACCGCGATGGTTGTCTGTCAGCCCGAGGAACCATCGCTCCACCTCCGGCTCGAGTTCTACTTCACCTCACGTCATAACAGCGACGTTATGAACAGCCTGGCCTGCGTGCTCGAAGATCACGAGAGGTGCACTCGATCGGGTGGCGGACGATGCTCGGTGTCAGAGCCTGAACTGCCCGAACTTCCCCCGATGGAACAGCAGCGGAGCGTCATCGCCCCCGGTCGCCCCCAGCGCCTCCACCCGCCCCACCACGATCAGATGGTCCCCGCCGGTGTGCACGGCGTGGATCGTGCAGTCGATCCACGCGAGCGCCCCCTCCAGTCGCGGCGACCCGGACGCCGGCGCGGCGTCGTAGGCGACCCCCGCGAACTTATCCGCCCCGCTCACCGCGAACCCGCGGCACAACTCGCCCTGGTGCGCCCCCAGTACGTTCACACAGAACACGCCCGCGCGAGCGATCCGCGGCCACGTCGTCGACGTACGACCGGCCATGAACACGACCAGCGGCGGATCGAGCGAGAGGGAGGAGAAGGACTGGCAGGCGAAGCCGGCGGGGCCGTCCTCGCCGTCGGCGGCGGGCGCGGTGACAACGGTCACCCCGGTCGCGAAGTTCCCCAGAACGCGCCGGAATTCGCCCTGGTCGACCGGCGCCCGCTCATCGTCTCCGACAGCCCGCAGATCCGGCCGCGGCAAGGCCTCCACGGGCCCCGCGACGGTGGCGGCCCCGGCCGACCTGAGGTAGCGGACGGCAGCGGCGGCCATCCCTGCGTGTCCCATCACACCCTCCATTGAACCTGACGGACCGTCAGATAGGAACCCTCCCAACCCTCCGGGAACCCTCCAAACCCTCAACGCCCGCTGAACTCGGCCCCTCGCCGCTCCACGAACGCCGCCACTCCTTCCTTCGCGTCCGCCGTCGTCATATTGATCTCCTGCGCGGCGGCCTCGGCGGCGAAAGCGGTGGCACGGTCGGTGTCCAGGGAGGCGTTCACGAGCTGCTTCGTGAGAGCGAGGGCCCGGGTCGGCCCGGCGGCGAGGCGTTCGGCCCACTCACGGGCCGTCTTCTCCAGCTCCTCGGCCGGTACGACGCGATTGACGAGCCCGAGGCGTTGCGCGTCCGCGGCGCTCAGTGCGTCGCCGAAGAACATCAGCTCCTTGGCCCGCTGCGGTCCGATCAGCCGGGGAAGGAGGTACGCGCCACCCCCGTCGGGGACCAGGCCGCGCCGTACGAACACCTCCACGAACCGGGCCGGCTCGGCGGCGATCACCAGGTCGCAGGCGAACGCGAGGTGCGCGCCGATTCCTGCCGCGGTGCCGTTCACCGCGGCGATCACCGGCTTCTCGCAGTCGAGGACCGCGGCGATGAGGCGCTGGGCGCCGAGACGGATGACTCGGGCAACGTCGCCGGCGACCCGTTCCGCGGCGAGCGGCCCGCCGCGCAGGTCGGCGCCCGCACAGAAACCGCGGCCCGTCGCGGTGAGGACGACGGCTCGTACGTGCGGGTCGGCGGAGGCTTCGGAAAAAAGTTGGATCAGGTGTTCTCGTTGGTCAGAGGTGATGGCGTTCATCGCCTCGGGCCGGTTGAGGGTGATCCACGCGACGTGATTGTCAGTGGCGTGCCGTACCAATGACTCGAGGGAAATTTCGGGGCCGGAGCGCTGGTCGGGACCGGCGCTCCGGGATGAGCGGGACGAGCGGGACGCGTCAGGGGATTCGCGGGAAGCACGGGGGGAGTCGGACATGGGGGTACTCCGTTTCGTACGGGGCGTGGAGGGAGCCGTACGCGAAATCGTCGGCGTCGTTCGCGGGGTCTTGGGCCTCGCCCGCGGGACGGTGGGCGCCGTTCGTGCGGTGGCATGGCGGTGGCGAGGGCCGCTTGCCTCAGCGGCACACCGCCATCGCGTCCAGCGCGACGGCCCCTTGCCCCCTGGGCAGCACCATCAGCGGGTTGATGTCGAGCTCCGCCAGTTCGCCGTCGAGTTCGAGCGCCATGCGCTGCACCCGGAGCACGACCTCGATCAGGGCGTCGAGGTCGGACGGGGGACGCCCGCGGACCCCGTCGAGCAGCGCACGCCCACGCAGTTCGCCCAGCATGGCCCGCGCCTGCTCCTCGCCGAAAGGAGGCACGCGTACGGCCGTGTCCCGCAGCACTTCCACGAGTACGCCGCCGAGCCCGACCGTCACGGTCGGGCCGAAGAGATCGTCCTGCGTGACGCCCACGACCATCTCGACTCCGGGATCGACCATCTGGCACACCAGGACCCCGTCGAGCGAGACACCTTCGTAGCGGGCGATGTCGGTCAGCTCCCGGTAGGCGTCGCGGACCTGACTGGCGGAGGTCAACCCGACCTTCACCAGGCCCAGTTCGGTCTTGTGGGCGAGCTGCGCACCGGAGGCCTTCATCACGACGGGGTAGCCGACGAGCCCGGCTGCCCGCACGGCCGCCGCCGCGCTGGTCACCAACTGCTCGCGCGGTACGCGGATTCCGTACGCCCGCAGAAGCTGCTTCGCCGCGTGCTCGCTCAGCTGCTGTCCCGGCCGCATCAGCGCCTGCGCCTTGCGGAAGGAGGGCGAGGGCGTGCGCGGCGCCTCGTCGAAGGGGGAGCGGTACGAAGCGGTGAAGCGGGCGTGGTCGAGGTGGGCGCGGACAGCCGTGATGCAGTTCGCGAAGGTGCGGAAGGTGGCGACGCGGGAGGACCCCAGCAGGGTGTCGCGGTACGCGGACTCGGTGCCGACCGGCGATCCCCACACCACGCACACCAGTTTGTCCGTCTGCTCCGCCGCCTCCACCAGGTCCTGCGCCAGCTGGTCGCTCATCGGCGGGAAGGGCCCGGTGATCGGGCAGATGAGCACGCCCACCGCCGGGTCGTCGAGGATCGCGTCGATGATTTTGCGGCCACGCCAGTCGCCCACGGGGTGGCCGCCGTTGTCGACGGGATTGGCGACGTCGAGGTACTCCGGTATCCACTGGTGCAGCTCGGTCTGCTTGGCGTCCGACAGCCGGGGCAGACGCAGTCCCGCCTCGGTCGCCAGATCCGAGAAGTGCGCGCCCGTGCCGCCCGAGATCGAATACACGACGACGCCGTCGGCGCTCAAGGGCCGGGCGCGGGCCAACAGGGCCGCGGTGTCCTGGAGTTCGTCGAGTCCGTCGACGCGGATCACGCCGTACTGCCGCATCGCCGCGTCCACCACCGTGTCGGCGCCGGTCAGCTTTCCGGTGTGTGAGGCGGCCGTGCGGGCCCCGGTCTCGGTGCGGCCGACCTTGACCGCGACGACGGGGACACCGCGCCGGGCCGCCCGGTCGGCGGCGAGCATGAAGGCGCGGCCGTCCTTCAGCCCCTCGACGTAGCAGGCGATGGCGCCGACCTCCGGCTGCTCGGCGAAGTAGGAGATGAAGTCGGCGGTCTCCAGGTCGGCCTCGTTGCCGGTGGGCGCCCAGTGCGAGAGTCGCACGCCCAGCTCCTGCATCGTGAAGACGGGACGCCCCTGGTGCCCGGACTGGGTGATCAGCGCGATCGCCGGCCCGTCCAGGTCGTCGCGGAACTTCTCGAAGGCGTTGAGGTTGGTGTTCGGCCCGAGCAGCCGCAGCCCGGAGCGCTCCACGGCGGCGGCGAGGCGGGCCTGCGCGGCGGCGCCCTCCGCTCCGGTCTCGGCGAACCCGGAGGCGAAGGCCACCGCGAACTTCACTTTGGCCTCGGCGAGTTCCTCGACCACAGGGAGGGGGTCGGAGACCAACAGCACGGCCAGGTCGACCTGTTCGGGCAGGTCTGCGACAGAAGGGACGCAGGATATGCCGAAGACGGACTGACGGGTGGGGTGCACCGGATGCAGCCGGGCACCGACACGCTCGGCCCAGGAGAGCAACTGCCTGGTGATGCCGGTGTTCGGCCGCCCCTCGGCATCCGAGGCGCCGACGACGGCCACGGACTCGGGGCGGAAGAAGCGGTCGAGGTCGGGTACGCCGGCGTACAGCGGCCGGCCGCTGACGTCGAGGTCGTCGGTGTCGGCGGGCCTGCCGTGCACGGCAGGCGCCGGTTGCTCGCCGCAGGCGATGACCCGGGCCCGGCGGGAGTCGGTGGTGAAGGTGCCGTGGGTTGATCCAAGCATCGGTCCGCCCGCTCCTGTGTGACTGCCAATAACTGACGCAGTGTCAGATTACTTAACTGACGCCGTGTCAGGAACCGGCCTGCATGCAAAGAACTTGTGGCGGACACATGGTTGGTACCCGCCACGGTCGTCAGGGGAACGTGGCTGGACGGCATCCGGGTGCGCCGGACGGCCTCCGCGGCCACACACTCTCCGGAGCGGAGGGCGCCGTCTGTGTAGCCGTTCCGGAAGCCGGAGGTTTCCGTGCAGGACTGGTGGATGCCGTCGGCGGGCTTGCGACGGGCTTGCGGAGGGCGGGGCCGTGGGCGACGGGCCGCCCTGCCCCGAGGCGTGGTGCACCCGGCAGCGCGCCAGGCGCGGGTGGGCGGCGCCGCGCACGGCGATGCCCGACTGGCCGGCCGCCACGACCGCTGCCCGCTCGCCGTGCCCGCGGCAGCTCGCGGTGCGGCTGCCGCCCGCACCGCCGCGCCCTCTGCCGTACGCCTTGGCCGCTGGCCGCTGGCCGCTGGCCGCGCTGCGCCCACGACCGATGTGCCCGGTCACTGCGCCATGAGGCCGTCGGCCGCACCGGCGTGCCCGAGACCACCTGCCGGTGCGGGCCGTCGCCCGCACCGGCGTGCCCAGCGACCGCCCTTCGCGCCCGCGCCCTTGTTCCTGCGACCGCCCGCCGACGTGGGTATCGACCACTGTGCGGCCGACGGCACGCGCCCGCGCGCTGGTGCGGGCCGTCGCCCGCACCGGCGTGCCCAGCGACCGCTTGCCGCGCCCGCGCCCTTCGTTCCCGCGACCGCCCGCCGACGTGGGTATCGACCACTGTGCGGCCGACGGCACGCGCCCGCGCGCTGGTGCGGGCCGCCGCCCGCACCGGCGTGCCCAGCGACCGCTTGCCGCGCCCGCGCCCTTCGTTCCCGCGACCGCCCGCCGGCGCGGGCTATCGACCCCGTGCGCCGGTGCGGGCTGTCGCCCGTGCCGACGGACCCGCTATCCCCGCTCGCCCGCCTTCACCTTCGCCAGCGCCTTCGCGATTCTCTGGGCGTCCAGGGCGAGTTCGCGGAGCATGCCGCTGATGGGGTTGGTGAAGCCGGTGAAGTAGAGGCCGGGGGCGTTCTTCGGGGTGCGGCCGCCGTGGACAACCGGGCGGCCGCGTTCGGACAGGACGCCGAGGTGGCCGACGAGGTCCTCCAGGGCGCGGCGGTAGCCGGTCGCGGCGATGACGACGTCAGGGCCGATCCGGTCGCCGTTCGCGAGGACGACCTTGCCGTCCTCGAAACCGTCGACGGCGGCCACGATCTCGACCTTCCCTTGGCGTACGGCGTCGATCAGGCCGACGTCCTGCACCGGGACCGAGCCTTCGTTGACGCGGGAGTAGAGCCCGGTGTCAGGCCGGGGCAGGCCGTGGGCCGACAGATCCGGCACGCTGATCTTCCCCACCGGCCCGGCCAGCCGGTCCACCCAGGCGACCGGCAGCCGGCGTACGAGAATCCCGGTGCGCTGGGCGGGCCACCCGGCCGTGGACCGGCGCAGGATGTGCGGCGCGGTCCGCACCGAGAGCCGTACGCGCGAGGCCCCGCCCTCGACGAGGTCGACGGCGATCTCGGCACCCGTGTTGCCGATGCCGACGACGAGGACGTCGCGGCCGGCGTAGGGGGCGGCGTTGCGGTACTGGCCGGCATGCAGCAGCTCGCCGCTGTACGCGTCGCGGCCCGGCCAGTCGGGCACGTGGGGCGTGTGGTTGTAGCCGGTGGCGACCACGACCGCGCTACCGGTCAACTCGCGCCCGCCGGTGGCCCGCAACAGCCAGCCGGTGCCGTCCGCGGCGGGCTCCACGCGGGAAACCTCGACGCCGGTTACGACCTCGAGCTCGTGGTGCTCCGCGTACTTCTCCAGATACCGCACCACGTTGTCCCGCGAGACCCAGCGCCCGAACGAGCGCGGCATCGCCAGGCCCGGCAGGGACGACAACCGCCGGGTCGTATGCAGATGCAGCCGGTCGTAATGCCGCCGCCAGGACGCCCCGACGTGCTCGGATCTCTCCAGCACGACGGCTCGTACGCCCTGGGCGCGCAGGGCGTACGCCGCCGAGAGTCCGCCCGGGCCGCCGCCGATGACGTACACGGGTCGGTCTTCGTGGGACGGCACCGCGTGGTGTGTCGGAGGACGCGTCGCGTCGGAAGAGTCGGCCATGGGCCAGAGCGTATTCACCACGTCACTTGATGGGTATCGGTCAAGCCCGGAATCGATTGCGAATCGATCACGGCTGTGTGGAGATTGGGTGGGATTCGTGGCGCGGGCGCCTCGGAGTGGGGGGCCGATGAGGCGCGTGAAGAGTCACGAGGCCGGGTCCGCCACTGCGCGGGCCCTCCCGCTCATGCACTCGAAGCCGTGCGCTCCTCCTGTGGCACGGCATAGCCGGGAACGGACGGCCACCGCACGGTCAGCACCACCGATTCCTCCTCCGCGGCCCAGGAGTGGTCCACTCCGTGGCCCCATACGACGTAATCGCCCTGGCGTTCCAGCAGAACGCTGCGGCCGGGCAGCTCGACCCGGAAGCGACCGCTGATCAGCACCAGCAGGGCCGTGCGTTCCTCGCCCCGCACCCACTGTGCTCGCTTGTCGCCCCTGGGGTGGACGCCCCACTTGATCTCCACCGCGTCGCTCCGACGAGGATCACCCTCGTCCTTGAAGTGCCCGAGCAGCCACCCGCGGTCCAGCGCCGCGTCCCTGCCCGCGTTGCCCACGTACACGCCGTCGCCCATGTGGCCGAACGCTAACACCGGCCGACTCGGCCCCTGCCGCGGCCGCCCCTGGGAAGAGTCTCGCCTCCTCACGGTCTTGCGTGACTGCCGCACATCCGCTGAACTGACGTATCGTCAGATTCCTTCGACCGCAGGGAAGTCCATGGACACGATCTGGCTCACCGGTGCGGAATGGGTCGCCGTGCTGCGTATCGGGCTCGGGCTGTGGTGGCTGGAGAGCTGGCGGCACAAGGACAAGAAGGGGTGGTTCGAGCGGGGGACGGGGATCGCCTGGGCGGCGGATGTCGCGGCGAAGCATCGTTGGACCGCGGTGCGCAGCGGCTTCGACGTCGTCGTCGCGCCGCGTCCGCGGGCCATGGCGTACGTCGTCGTGTACGCGGAACTCGCCCTGGGACTGGGACTGATCGCCGGATTCCTGACCCCGATCGCCCTGGTCGGGGGCCTCCTCCTCAACCTCCTCTACCTCGTTCTCATGATCCACGACTGGGCCGAGCAGGGGCAGAACTCGATGATGGCCCTGATCTCCCTGGTGGCCCTGTTCGGGATGTCGTGGCAGACGTGGTCGCTGGACAGTGTGCTGGGGCTCTTCTGATGGGGGCGCCGCGGTTCGATGTGCCGGAGGTGGATGCCTTCACCCGTGCCTACTGGGAGGCGGCCGGCCGGGGGGAGTTGCTGCTACGGCGGTGCGGTGGGTGCGGGCGGGCCCATCACTACCCGCGCGAGTTCTGCCCGTACTGCTGGAGCGAGGACGTGGCCTGGGAGCGGGCGAGCGGGCGCGCCACGCTCTACACCTGGTCCGTCGTACACCGCAATGATCTCCCGCCCTTCGGGGGTCGTACGCCGTACGTCGCTGCTGTCGTCGATCTCGCCGAAGGGCCGCGGATGATGACCGAGGTGGTGGAGTGCGGGGAGAGCGCGCTGCGGGCCGGGATGGGTCTTGAGGTGACGTTTCGGGAGATGGGAGAGGGCGCGGGGGAGGTCGTCGTGCCGGTGTTCCGACCCCGGGTGTGAGGCGTGGAGACGTACGGGTTTCAATGGAGCGATGGCCCGGTTTCGCACGCGGTTCCTCGTCAATCCGTTCCCCGAACTACGCGGCCACGGACTGCGGTTGTGCTCCTGGGACCCGGAGTCCGACCGTGATGTCGAAGCGTGGCTGCGCGGCAGGACCGACCCGGAGTTCCAGCGCTGGAACTCGCCACTCCAGGAGGTCACCGACATCGACGGCGCCCGGGACGCGCTCCGCTCGCGGACCGAGAGCGCGGCGGACGGCAGCGCCGCCTCCTTCCGCGTCACGGACGCGGACACCGGGGCGACACTCGGCCACATCGGCGTCAACGAGATCGACACCGTCACACGCTGCGCCCGCGTCGGCTACTGGGTCCTGCCCCAGGCCCGCGGACACCGAGTCGCCACCCGGGCGCTGGCGCTCGCCTCCCGCTGGGCCCTCACCGAACTCGGCCTTCATCGCCTGGAGTTGGGCCACGCCCTCGGCCACGACGCCTCCTGTCACATCGCGAACCGCTGCGGCTTCCTTCCCGAGGGCACCCTGCGCGACGCGATGTTCGAAGCGGGCCACCGTGACGCGTTCCGGGACGTGCACCTGCACGCCCGGCTCGCCACAGATCCGGAACCCGGCGCTCCGTGATGAGCCGCCCTCACGGCCACAGCAGCTGTCTGGCCCAATCCCCGTCCGTACGGAGATAGTCGAGGCGTACGTGACGTCGCTGGGCGTCCCCCTGGAAGAACTCCACCTCGTCCGGTTGGACGCGGTACAAGGTCCATGAGGGGGCCTGGGCGTCGGGCTCCCGTTGCGCCCGTGCCCAGGCGGACTCCGATGTGCGGGCCAACTCCCCGACAGAATCCAGTACTTCGCTCTGGTGGCCGACCAGAGCCGCTGCCAGGGCACCGGTCGATCGGGCGTGCAGGTCTGCCTGGGATTCCTCCGGTGGGGCGAGCGTCACCGGGCCGCGTACGCGAACCTGGCGGCCCTGCGCCGGCCAGTAGAAGCCGAGGGCCGCGTAGGGGCGGGTGGCCAGGTGGCGGCCCTTGCGGCTGGTGGCGTGGGTGGCGAAGGACCAGCCGTTCGCGTCGGCGCCGTGCAGCATCACCGTGCGGACGTCGGGCAGACCGTCCTCGTCCGACGTCGCGAGCGACATGGTGTGCGGCTCGGCCTGACCGGCCGCCACGGCTTCCGCGAGCCAGCGCGCGAAGAGAGGCAACGGCTCGTCGGGCGCCTCGGCCGGGTCGAAGACGGGCAACTCGGTGTCCCACACGCGCAGGGAACGCAGCAGCTCGTGAAGATCCGTTTCCATAGGGGGAGTATCGCCCTATGGAGCGTCCCGCCGGTCGGCAACGGCCGCATACCAGGCAAGCGGCGCCGGGCACCCGGCGTAAATCGCGCGCGTCGCGGGGCAGCCCACGGGACCATTGGGTATGGCTTCCGTTGCGCCCGACTGGCACCTCACCCGTGACCTCGAGATCTTCCTCGACCGTGCCGGAAGCTTCCTGAGCTCGCAACCCGCCCTGCACACCGTGCAGTTGACGGTCACCGACGCACTGGGCAGATCGGGCTCGGCCGCCTTCGGGCCGGAGCCGCCACACTTCGCGTGGCTCGCGGACCGGGACGGTGCCGTGCGGGCCACCGCCCTGCGGACACCTCCGTACGACCTGAACATGACCGCCACCACCCCCGAGCTTGCCGACGCGCTCGCCGCGCGGCTGTCGGAGGCAGGTCACGCGCTCCCCGGTGTCCACGGTCCCGCGGACACGGCCGCGGGCTTCGCCGGAGCCTGGGAACGCCGCAGCGGAGCCACCGCCCAGCTCACGACGAACCAGCGGCTCTACCGGCTCGGCACGCTCACACCACCCGACCCGGCCCCGCCCGGCAGGGCGAGGCCCGCCACCCGGGACGACCACGGGCTGGTCGCGCGGTGGTACGCCGAGTTCTGCACGGCGGCCGGCGGGAGAGCCCACCACGACCCGGACCGCTGGGCCGAGGGGCGCCTCGCCCGCGGGGGCATCACGTTCTGGGAGACGCCGGACGGCACGCCCGTCGCGATGGCGGGCGCCATCCCCAAGGTCGCCGGGCAGATCCGCGTCGCGCCCGTCTACACCCCGCCCGCTCTACGGGGCCGCGGTTACGCGAGTGCCGCCACCGCCGCGGTCAGCCGCGCGGCGCTCACCGCGGGCGCCGACGAGGTGCTGCTCTTCACCGACCTCGCCAATCCGACCAGTAACGCGCTGTATCAGCGGATCGGCTATCGGCCGGTACGGGACTTCGCCGTGCACACGTTCCGTGCGTGACGTTCCGTGCGTGACGTCCCGTACGTGGTGCGCCTCAGACCGAACCGAGGTCCGACGACAGCCAGTGCTCGGGGCGCATACGGACGATCACCTGCTCGCCGTGTTCCTTCCAGGCGTAGTCGACATAGCCGTCGACCTTGTCGGCCGGGAGGTAGCGGGCGGCGAGTTCCCGGAGGTGCTCGATGGTGGCGGGGGTCGTGTCGATCACCGGGCCCTCGATCGACACGTACCGGATCGTGGGTTCCAGCCGGTCGACCAGCAGGGAGAACCGGCCCGCCGCACCGAGCAGCCGGTTCTTGCGGGAATCGATCCCGATCAGGATCCATACGGTGCCGTCGGCCGCGTACTGGTACCAGACCGGCACAGTGACCGGACCCCGTCCCTCCCCGGCGTCCACCGCGAACGCGGCGACGTGGGGCTCGGCCAGGAACTGCTCACGCTCTTCTCGACTCAGGGCCATATCGGTCTCCTCCACCCTTCCGGGATGCGGACAGTGCGGACAGTGCTCCTCTGAGTCAGCGTGCCCCGTACTGCCCGGTATTCCGACAGTCCCTCGGTGACGGCCCGAGCCCGCCAGGACCGTGGCTCAGCCCCGGAGTGTGGATCACCGCTGGTTCACCCGAACGAGGAGTTCTCCCGACCTCACCCCCGCCCCAACACCACCGTCCCCGACGAGCAGAACCACCCCCCGGTCCCGGACGCGACGGCCAGCCGGGGCAACTCCCCATCCCTTCGCCGCACTTGTCGCGCACCCGCCTCCCCCCGCAACTGCCGTACCGCCTCCACGAGCAGGAACAGCCCCCGCATGCCCGGGTGCTGGGCCGACAGGCCGCCGCCGTCTGTGTTCACCGGCAGATCCCCGCCCACCAGCAGTCGGCCCTTCTCGGCGAACGCGCCGCCCTCGCCCTTCTTGCAGAAGCCCAGGTCCTCGAGGGTGACGAGCGTCATGTAGGTGAAGGCGTCGTAGAGCTGTGCCACGTCCACCTCCTCGGGGCGGACTCCCGCGCGGGCGAACGCCAGCTTCCCGCTCACCGCCGCCGGGGACACCGTGAAGTCGGGCCACTCGGACATGGTGGTGTGGGAGACGTGTTCGCCGGTGCCGAGGATCCAGACCGGTGGCGTACGGCAGTCGCGTACGTACTCCTCGGCCGCCAGCAGGACCGCCGCGCCGCCGTCGGAACGTATGCAGCAGTGCAGCTTGGTGAAGGGGTCCGCGATCATCGGGCCCGACAGCACGTCCTCGACCGTGATCGGATCGCGGAACATGGCGTCCGGGTTCAGCGCCGCGTTGGCGCGTGCCTGGACGGCGACGGAGGCCAGCTGCTCGATGGTGGTGCCGTATTCGATCATGTGGCGGCGGGCGGCCATGGCGTACTTGGCGATCAGGCTGTGCCCGTACGGGACCTCGAACTGCAGCGGACCCCGTGCGCCGAACGACAGGTTGCCGGTACGGCGGCCTGCCTTGATGTCCGCGCGGGCCGTGGACCCGTACACCAGCAGGACCGCGTTCGCGTGCCCGGCGGCGATCGCGTCCGCCGCGTGGGCCGCCATGACCTCCCAGGTCGAGCCGCCCACCGAGGTCGAGTCGACCCACGTCGGCTGCAGGCCCAGGTACTCCGCCACCTCGATGGGCGCGAGCGTGCCGAGGCCCGCCGACGCGAAACCGTCGACGACCTCGCGGGTCAGGCCCGAGTCGGCCAGGGCCCGGCGTGCCGCCTGCGCGTGCAGGGCGTACGGGGTCGCCTCGTCCACCCGGCCGCAGTCGGAGAGGGAGACGCCGACCACCGCCACCTTCCGCGCCTTCCGCTGAGGCTGAGTCATGAATCTGACGGTACATCAGGTAATGCCGACTCCGGCAGGGCGCCGCGGCTCTGCGCAAGCGCACCTCTGCGCACACCCATGCGGCACACCGTTCCTAAAGACTGAGCGGGAGTGAGTCCTGTTGCCAGAAATCATGCTCAGCCGAACGCCCCGGACGGTGTTGGGCGTTCTGGTTGCCCGCGTTCGCTCCGCGTCCGGCGCCGACGGATCGTGTCCGTGGTCCGGGAATGCGGGGGCGGGTTTCCTCACGCCCAAGGAGGCCCGGTCTGGCCTGGACGGTCCGATGCCCCGCACGATCACTCCGGTCGTGTGGGGGCGGTGCCGTCCGTCGCCGGATCGGGTGTCCCTGGGCGCGCCTTCCGATCGCCACGGCAGCAGCATCATGGCGAGTGGTTGTGCGAGTCGTCGCAGTGAGAGGTTTCTGCCAGTGCTGGGCACCCCACCGGCTGGTGTAGGCCGGATCAACGGCGATGACCGCGATACCCGTCTGATCCGCCATCGACGCCAGCCGGGCACGGAGCTTCCCGGTGGGCATACCGGAAATCAGCTGCCGGAACCGCTTACGTCGTCCGTGTCTCTCGCGGGTCTTCTCGGCGGCGAAGTCCAGGTCCTCCACCGCGATCGCCTTCACACCGCAGGTCTTCGCCCAGTGCAGGAGGCGGGTCAGGGCGTGGCGGACCTGGGCGTCACGATGCTCGGCGGTGCCGGTCAGGTCGCAGGAGAAGCGGCGCGGGCTGCCGGTGGGGTTGCCGTGGGTGTCGAGGCGCCAGGCGGCAAGGTGGTCGGCGTTCATGTCGACACCGATCACACCATGGGCGAGCGCCGCCTCGATGGGCAGGGTGGGGGTGGGCGGAATCTGCCAGGAGGCCGTCACATACCAGCGGTCCCGTCCGGCACCGAGGTGGATGCGGTAGGCGATCGCCCGGTCGGCCGCGACGCGATCCGCCCACTCGCTGCCCCGGTGCGGGAACACGATCCGGCAGGCCAGGATGTACCGGCCGTGCGGGGCGTTCGCCAGATGCGCGAGCGGTGCGGGGAGTTTGATGCTCACCTCGCCCTCGGGGCTGATACGGATGGTCTCGTTGCCGTAGCGCTTGCCGGACTCCCCGTCCGCCTGACAGAACCAGCGCTCCGCCTCCCAACGACCGCGCCATCCGGACTCCGTGAGCTGGGCCGCCTCCAGGTGATGGCGGGTGCGGGCCAGACGTTTGCCGCCGCGCACGACGTGCACGAGTCCGGCCTCGCGGTCGGCCCGCGCGGCAGCCAGCCGGTCCTGAAGCACCCGCAGCCGCCGCGACTTGGCATGCCATTCCCGCTGGGACCGGTAACCCCCCGGCGCCTTCTTCGTCCCTTTCTGACCGACCGGCAGCGACAGGCGGTCCTCGATGGTACGGACGCCCGCTTCCAGGTTCTGGATGTGTGCGAACTGGCAGCGGCGGGCCAGCGCCCACTGGTCATGCGACGCCTTGGTGATACTGCCCGCCCACCGCGACGACGACAGCGGCGTCAACTCCCGCTTACGCACCGCCCACGCCTCACCGGAATGCGAAAGGCCGTCCCGGCAACGCGCCTTGAGATCCTTGGAAGCCAGCGACCCCAGATGCGCCCCCACCAGGCGCAGCACCTTCTCATCGTCCGGCGTCAGGTGCTTGAGGCGGGTCCGGACGGCCACACCACTCGGACCGGACGCGACGAACGGCGCCGCGATGCTCCTCAGCTCACCCACCCCGTCACCCCCGCCCGGCCCCACCCGAAGATCCCGTCGCCCATGAGAAACGAGCGCCGCCCAGGAAGGTCACACATTCGATGCAAGAACGTCAGTCCCCCACCGAGAACCAGCCCCACGGCCGAGGCGCGCGACACGACACGGATCTCGCGCGCTCACTCCCGCTCACCAGAACGCTCTTGAACACACTCCAGCGGCAACAGCTCCGCACCCCTGTGCATCTGGAGACGCCCGCTCTACCATGACGCGCCGTCAGATTCCGAGGAGGAGGGGCCCATGGACGCCCGCTTCACCGCCGAACAGGACGAGATCCGCCGCACCCTGCGCGAGCTGCTCCTCAAACGCTGCGGCCCTGAGGAGGTCAGGGCCGCCGTGGGAACTGCGGACGGCCACGACCCCGCACTCTGGGAAGCCCTGGCCGGGCAGCTCGGACTGCCGGGTCTCGCGCTCCCCGAGGCGTACGGCGGTATCGGCTGCTCGGCCACCGAACTAGCCCTGGCAAGCGAAGAGTTGGGCCGCGCCCTGGCTCCCTCGCCCCTCCTGTCCACCGCCGTACTGAGCGGCCCCCTGCTCCTCGCCCTCGGCACCGACGAGCAGCGGAGCAAGCTTCTCCCGCGCCTCGCCTCCGGCGAACTGACCGCCGCCCTCGCCGTACCCGGCACGTGTCTCGCCACTGCCCTCGGCCTGACCGGTGACAACCGCGGTGACTGGGCGGGCGGTGGCCGAGCGGGAGGCGTACAGGCCAAGCGCCCGGAAGGCGGCGCCTGGCGGCTCTACGGGCAGGTCGATCAGGTGCTGGACGGGCACTGTGCGGGGCTGCTGGTCGTGGCCGCCCACACCGGTGGGTTCTCCCGTTCCCGCACGCTGCTGTTCCTCGTCCGGTCAGGGAGCGACGGGCTCGTACGCATACGGCAGACGTCCCTCGACGAGACCCGCCCGCAGGCGCGTATCCAGCTCCGGAATGTCGAGGCGGTGTTGATCGGCGAGGAGTCCGCCGATGTCACCGGCGCGCTGACCGCCGTCGGAGACGCCGCCGCCGCCACCCTCGCCGCCGAAGCCGTCGGTGCCGCCGATCGCGCACTGGAGCGGACCGTCGAGTACGTCAGGCAGCGGGAGCAGTTCGGGCGGGTGATCGGGTCGTTCCAGGCGGTCAAGCACCGGCTGGCCGATCTGTACGTACAGGTCCAGGCAGCCCGCTCGGCCGCCTATTATGCGGCCTGGGCGACGGCCGCGAGCGACGAGCGCGTGGGGGGGCTGGCGCTCGCGCAGGCACTGGAGGCCTTCCGCGTCACCGCGTCCGAGGGAGTGCAGTTGCACGGCGGGATCGGGTTCACCTGGGAACACGAGGCGCATCTGTACTTCAAGCGGGCGGCCGGCGACGAGCTGCTCTTCGGGCCGGTGCACCGGCTGCGCGCATACGCTGCGGAGCAAGCGCACCTCTTCGACAGTGGCGAGGTGGCGGTCTGATGCCCACTGGAGCACAGCACGGGCCGAACGCCCGGCGCGTACCGAAAGCGGTACAGAAGGCAGTACAGAGCGTGTCTTCGACCCGCGCATTCGCCCGCGTCGCCCCGCGCCTCGTCCCCGCGATGGACCGCGCCGTACACCGGCTCACCCGTGGGAAAGTCCTGCTCAGCGCCCAGCTGCTGCCCGGCGTGATCCTCACGGCGCGCGGGGCGAGGAGCGGGCTCCCCCGGCGTACGCCGCTCGCCTGCATGCCGGAGGAGAGCGGATCCTGGATTCTCATCGGGTCCAACTTCGGGCGTACGGACCACCCCGCCTGGACGGCCAACCTCCTCGCCCACCCCGACGCGGAGATCAATTGGAAGGGCAGGGACATCCCGGTCACCGCCCAGCTTCTGCACGGGGAGGAACGGGACACGGTGTGGAAGGCGCTGCTGGACTTCTGGCCGCCGTACGCGACGTACCAGGCCCGGGTCACTCGTGAGATACGGATCTTCCGGCTCGTACGACGCTGACTCGTGCGATGCCGACCAGCCCCCCAACGCGACAGACGGCAGCTCACCGGAGCGAACTCCGAAGTGAACTGCCGTCTGTCTGACAGGATTTGGGCCTACGAAAGCGTGGGGAGTGTGGGGGGTACCAAACCGTACTGACAACTACCGGGGTGAACTATCTTGTCGGCTTCTTGCCGGTCACGCCCATATGCACCAACAGGGCAAGATTCGGCTTGAGTTCAGCCTGTTTGACGCCCCAGGACTGGAAGCCCTTCTGGTGCGAGGCCACCGCCGCGAGCATCGCGACGAGCGAACCGGCCATCGCCGCCGGGCTCACGTCCTTGTCGACCTTGCCCTTGGCCTGAAGCTCCTTGACCGTGTTCGTAAGGGAGTTGTTCACGGAGTTCAGGATCTTCATACGGATCTTGTAGAACCGTTTGTCCCCCTCCGCGGCACCCAGGTCGACGACGCGCAGGATGGCATCGTTTTTGCGCCAGAAGTCGAGGAACCCGTCGACGAGTTCCTGAGCGGTCTGCCAGCCGGCCTTGCCGACCCAGGATCGCCCCTCGAGCAGTTCGGTCAACCCCGCACCCTCCGCGGCCATTTGCTCGGCGATCTCCAGGACAGCACCCTCGACATCTGGGAAGTACTGGTAGAAGGTCGCCGGTGACGTGCCCGCCTTCCGCGCGACGTCAATGACTTTGACGTCCCGGTAGGGCGACGAGCTGAGCATCTCGCTGAGGCAGTCGAGCAGCTTCTGCCGAGTCGCCTGCCCACGCCGTCCGGCCACTCGGCCGTCGACGGTACGCACTTGTCCTGTCATGCCGTCAGCTTACCGAGGGGTGATCGGGGCGCGATTCGGCCGACTGCAAATGGGGTGCGGCTGCCCTGCGAGATGCCGGGGAGGCGCTTAGCTTGGCAGTATGGCCGAATCGAAGCCTTCTGCCACAGACGCCGGTGACGCCGGTTTCGGGGAGGG
This sequence comes from Streptomyces sp. NPDC048825, assembly GCF_043198355.1. Taxonomy (NCBI): domain Bacteria; kingdom Bacillati; phylum Actinomycetota; class Actinomycetes; order Kitasatosporales; family Streptomycetaceae; genus Streptomyces; species Streptomyces sp. NPDC048825. The sequence goes on along the minus strand of NZ_JBICUR010000002.1, from coordinate 237,105 downwards.
CGTCCCGTGCTGGGTCGACGCCCAGCTCCCCGATGTGGAGGCGGGCAAGCGCTTCTACGGCGAGCTCTTCGGGTGGACCTTCGAGGCGGGGCGCGGGTCCTCCACCTGGGTGTACAGCGAGGGGCGGGCCGTCGCCGCGCTCACGCCCAAGCGGGACGGGCGGATGCCCACCGTGTGGACGGTGTACTTCGCGACTCCGGACGCCTTCGCCCTGGCCGGGCGGATCCGGGAAGCGGGCGGTCAGGTGATCACGGATCCGGTGCCGGTGGACACGTACGGCACGATGGCGCTGGCCGCCGACCCGGAGGGTGCCGTGTTCGGGCTGTGGGAGGGCGACGAGCACGCCGGTTTCGAACGGCGGCACGAGCCGGGCAGCTTCGCCTGGGTCGAGCTGTACGCCCGGGACACCAAGGTCGCCGACGACTTCTACGGCGAACTCTTCCACGACACCCTCCTGGGCCCCGATGCCGCGCCCGACTTCGGCCGTGTCGCCATCGGCGAAGTCTTCCCCGCGGAGATGCCGCCGCACTTCCTTGTCCACTTCCAGGTGGTGGACCCCGATGCCGTACTGGGTACGGTGATCCGACTGGGCGGCCGAATCCAGGTGCCTCCCTTCGAAGCGTCGTACGGGAGTGTGGCAGTCGTCACTGACAATCAAGGGGCGTCTTTCGCGGTGCTCCAGCGCTGAAGAGAGCCGAGAAGCGCTGAAAAAGTACTGAAAGGTACTGAGCGGAGAGAAAGACGTGACGTAATTGTCCCGGAACGCCCTGAGACATCCAGGTCCGGCCCCGGGTTCGCAACCGGTGCCCGGGCCAGGAAGAATCGGAGTGCGTGCCGCCGGAGCGGTTCGGTGGTGAGACGCTGCGCAGTGGCTGGAAACACAGCCGCGTACGGGGAGGTGGCAGGCAAGTGGTGGATCAGCTGACGCAGCACGATCCGCGGCGGATCGGGCCGTTCGAGGTGCTGGGACGGCTGGGTGCCGGCGGCATGGGGCTGGTCTATCTGGCGCGCTCGGCTTCGGGCCGGCGGGTGGCGATCAAGACGGTCCGTACGGAACTCGCCGAGGACCAGCTGTTCCGGGTCCGCTTCACCCGCGAGGTCGAGGCGGCCCGTGCCGTGTCGGGCTTCTACACGGCGGCCGTGGTCGACGCCGACCCGCGCGCGGCCGTGCCGTGGCTGGCCACCGCGTACGTCCCCGCGCCCTCCCTCGAAGAGATAGTGACCGAGTGCGGGCCGCTCCCGGCCCAGGCGGTGCGCTGGCTGGCGGCGGGCGTCGCGGAGGCGCTGCAGTCCATCCATGGCGCCGGACTCGTGCACCGGGACCTCAAGCCGTCCAATGTCCTCGTCGTCGAGGACGGACCGCGCGTGATCGACTTCGGTATCGCGTCCGGCGTCTCCAACACCCGGCTGACGATGACCAACGTCGCCGTCGGCACCCCCGCCTATATGTCGCCCGAGCAGGCCAAGGACTCACGCAGCGTGACCGGCGCGAGCGATGTCTTCTCGCTCGGCTCGATGCTTGTGTTCGCCGCCACCGGCCATGCGCCCTTCCACGGCGCGAACCCGGTCGAGACCGTCTTCATGCTGCTCCGGGAAGGCCCGGACCTCGAAGGCCTGCCGGAGGAACTGCGGCCGCTGATCGAGTCCTGTATGCAGATGGAGGCCACGGCCCGCCCCAATCCCGCCGACCTCCAGGCCCAGCTCGCACCGCATCTGTTCGGCTCGGGCTCCGACGACAGTGGTACGGCCTCCGCGTGGCTGCCCGAGCGTGCCGTGAGCCTGATCGAGACGCGGCGCGGGGGGCGTCCGGCGGCGAAGCCGTCGTCGTCCGGCGGCGGCCGCAGCGGCGGGCGGGGCGCTCCCGATGCCGGGGGCGCCGCCGGGCCCGCGGCGCCCGCCCTGCCGCCACCGCCGCCGCATGATCCGCCCGTCCCCGTCGGCGCGGGTACAGGCCGGCACGGTGGCGCCCCCGACAACGGGCCCGTACGTCTCGCAGGGGCCCCCGTGCCCATCGGGCCGGGCCCGCGCGTCTCCGACGCCCGCGCCGCCGCCGTGAAGGCACCTCCTCCGGACGCGGGACTCGCCGCTTCCTGGGCCCGCCCGCGCCCCGGCGTCAACGGCGCCGACCCCGTCGTACCCGCGCCCATGACGGCTCCCGCGCCGGACGGCGGCTCGTCCTGGCGGCCGTGGCGCTTCCGCATGTCGAACGACGTGTGGGGCACGCCCGCCGTCGCCGGCGATCTCGTCTACGTCACCTCCTTCGAAGTCCACGCCCTGGACGTGGCGACCGGCCGCCGCCGCTTCAAGACGCGGGACGTCGCCTGGTCGATGACGGTCTCGGACGGCCGTATCCACGCATCGGACGGGCCCACCCTCTTCGCCCTGGACGCCCGCGAGGGCGGCGACCTGTGGCGGCTGCCGACCGACGCCTGGGTGTACTCCCTCAAGGCCGATCGCGGCACCGTCGTCACCGGCACCCGCGGCGGCGGTGTACAGGCCTGGGAGGCGTCCAACGGCCAGAAGCTCTGGGAGCTCACCGGCGCCCAGGCCGACTTCGAGTCGCCCGAGGCCGGGCCCGTCGTCCACGAGGGAACGGTGTATGTGTGGAAGGACGCCCGTCTGCGCGCCCTCGAAGCGCGCACGGGCGACGAACGCTGGTCCTACCCCATCGGCGACGCGGCCTCCTGCGGTGGCGTCCCTCTCCGCCTCACCCATGGCGACGACGGATACGTGTACGTGTCCGCCGGCACCCGCGTCCTCGCCATCGACGTCGCCGGCGGCCACGTCCGCTGGCACTTCGAGGCGCCCGCCGTCTTCCTGAGCCCGCCCACGTTCGCGCCCGGCCCGGCGGTCACCGGCGGCGGGATCTATCTCGCCGACTACCTCGGCACGGTGTACGCCCTCGACGCCACGGACGGCCGTGACCGCTGGCGTATCGCCACCGAGTCCCGTGCCTCGATCGACCCCGTGCTCGTCGAGGCCGGGCACGTCCACGTGGGCAGCGGCAAGGGCCTCTACACCCTGGACGCCGTCACGGGCACCCCGAAGTGGCGCTTCCAGGCCGGCGGCGACCTCGTCGGCGCCCCCGCGGTCGCGGACGGCCGCATCCACTTCGGCTCCACGGACCATCTCCTCTACACCCTGAAGGCGGACGACGGGCGCCTGCGCTGGAAGCTCGCCACGGGCGGGGAGATCACGGGTGCTCCGGTCGTCAAGGACGGGGTGGTGTACGCGTGCAGCAAGGACCGGTGTGTGTATGCGCTGGATGCGGAGAAGGGGACGGGGACGGCGCGGACGGCTTGACGGGGGTTCGTTCCGCCCCCGCTGCCCCTGCCCGTCCCATCCTCGGGGCCGGCCCCGGAGCCCCGCTGGGCGGCTGCGCCCCCAGACCCTCTTCGGGGCTCCGCCCCGGAGCCCGTTTCGGGGGCCGGCCCCCGGGCCCCCGCTCCTCAATCGCCGGAAGGGCTGGATTTTGCGGGACTGGGCTGAATTCCGGGGGCTCTGCCCCAGGCCCCGCCAGGGGTTGCGCCTGTTGCGCCCCAGCGTTACGCCCCGTACGCGCTCATCACCACCCGGTGACATGTCCGTGACATGCGTTGCATAGAGTGACGCCATGCAACTACGGGGACGCAGGCTCAAGTTCACAGCGGTGGCGGCACTGGTGGTGCTCTCCCTCACCGGGTTCTCGACGGGACGCGGTCACCGCAGCGGCGGGGACGGCGGAGGTGGCGGCGGCTGCAGCAGCTCCAGCCAGTCTCACGACAGTTCGTCGTCGAGCGGCGGGACCTCGGGATCGGGGACGTACCGCGACTACGACGATGACGACGACTACACGGACGACACGTACGACGACAGCGGCTCCTCGGATGCGACCACGACGCTTCAGGACGCCACGGTGAAGCTGATCGACTGCGCGACGCCGACCGATGCGTACGCGACGGTCGAGGTCACCAACCCGAATGCCGAGGGCGCCTACTTCACCGTCACGGTCGACTTCCTCGACGCCGATTCCGACCGGGTGGAACTGGGGAGCGCGGACGAGTTCGTCGCCGCGAACGAGACGGCGACGGTACAGGTGGACCTGTCCAGTCCCGGCGTCGCGACGCAGGTCGACCGCTGCGTGGCCGAACGGGACGCACCCGCGAACTGACTGACACGCGTCTCCTCATCGGACGCGGTACCCACCGGCCCGCCGGGCGGTGAACAGCTCCGCCTGGCGGTCCGCGGGCAGGTTCCCGAGCGCGATGAGGTGCGGCGCGTGCGTGAGCGCCTGAGCGCGCGCCGCTTCCTTCGCCGCCCATACGGCTCGTACCGTGCCCTGCACAGCTTCGGTCGGGTAGGAGGCGATGACCTCGGCGCACCGTACGGCGGCCTGGAGTGCCTCGCCGGGGGCGGTGACCTCGGACACCAGCCCCACCTCGTACGCCCGCCCGGCTGAGATCCGCTCCGCCGTCCCCATCAACGCCATCCGCGCCACCTCCCCGAACGGCATCCTCTGCGCCATGTAGATCGACTCGCACGCGCTGACCATCCCGTAGGTCGTGTGCGGATCGAAGAAGGTGGCGTGCTCGTCGGCCACGATGAACTCGGCCTCGCCGAGCAGGTAGAAGGCGCCTCCGCAGGCCATCCCGTTCACGGCGGCGATCACGGGCTTCCACAGGTCGTTCGCCTTCGGCCCGGTCATGGTGAGCGGCTCGTCCACCGTGTACGGGGAGCCGGGCTGCGGCACCTCGACGTCACGATCGAGCCCCGAGCAGAACGCCCGCTCGCCCGCCCCCGTGACGACGACCGAGCGTACGGACTGGTCGAACCTGAACTCCTGCCAGGCGGCGGTGAGTTCGGCGGCCATGGCCAGGTCGATCGAGTTCAGCCGCTCGGGCCGGTCGAGGGTGACGACGGCGACGCCGGTGTCCTTGTCGGTGGTGAGGCGTACGGTCATGGGCGCTCCAGGATCCACTGGGGCAGGCGGGCCGTCCGCTCGAACACCACCTGCACCTTCGCCCCGATCCGAATCCGTTCCGGCGGGAGGGAGCCCAGGGGGGCGTCGGCGCCGCTGAGCAGATTCCCGACGAGCCGGATGTGCAGAGCCTCCGCGAGCTCGACGACGATCACGTTGTACGGGGCCAGCTCCGCGTATGCCGGAAGGAGCGGCGGATGCGGGACGACGTACGACCAGATCCGCCCCTTCCCGCTCATCAGCCGCCACTCGCTCGCGAAGGACTGGCAGTGGGGGCAGCAGGGCCGGGGCGGGAACCGGAGTTCGCCGCAGTCGGCGCAGGCCTGGACGCGGAGTTCGCCTTGGGCGGCGTACTCCCAGAAGGGGGCGCCGTCGTCGTCGAGGACGGGGGACAGGAGGGACAGGCGCTCTCCCGGCAATGGCATCGTCAACTCCCAACTCCTTAGTTCCGTAGGAGGATCGCGGAGGTGGGGACGCCTTCACCCGCCGTGACCAGGCAGGTCGAGGCGTCCGGGACCTGGGCGGTGCTCGTCCCGCGCAACTGCTTCACGCCCTCGTTGATGAGGTTGAAGCCATGGACGTACGCCTCGGAGAGCCCGCCCCCGCTCGTATTGACCGGCAGCCGTCCGCCGATTTCCAGCGCACCGCCCTCGGTGAAGGCCCCGCCCTCGCCGCGACCGCAGAAGCCGTAGCCCTCCAGGGAGAGCGGGATGAGTGCCGTGAAAGCGTCGTAGATCTGCGCGACGTCAACGTCATGGGGGCCGAAGTCCGCCTGCTTCCACAGGTGTCGGGCTGCGGTCCAGGCCGGCCCGGTGAGCGGGTCGTCGTTCCAGTAGTTGACCATGCCGTGGTGCTGGGCGGGCAGGCCCTGGGCGGCGGAGTGGACGTACACGGGTGTGTTCCGGCAGTCGCGGGCCCGTTCCTTCGACACGATCACGCAGGCCAACGCCCCATCCGTCTCAAGGCAGTTGTCGAAGAGGCAGAGGGGTTCGCTGATCCAGCGGGAGGTCATGTACATCTCGCGGGTCAGCGGGCGTTCGTACATCATCGCGGCGGGGTTCTGGTTGGCGCGGTTGCGGCAGGCGAGGGCGACGTTGAAGAAGTGGTCACGGGTCGCGCCGTACTCGTGCATATAGCGGCGCGCGAGCATGGCGATCTCGTCGGCCGGGCGGAGGAGGCCGAAGGGGCGGGTCCACTGGGCGGGGGTGGGGAGTTGGACGGCGGTGTTCTTCCAGGGCCGCGGCCCGGACCCCCGCTTCCGTGACCGCCAGGCGACCCCGACGGAGGCCTGCCCGGTGGCGATGGCGGCGGCGAGATGGGCGACGGTGGCACAGGAACCGCCCCCGCCGTAGCCCACTTTGCTGAAGAAGGTGAGATCACCGGCGCCGATCGCCTTCGCCAGCTCGACCTCGTCGGTCTCCTCCATCGTGTACGAGGCGAGCGCGTCGACCTCGCTCGGTGGGATCCCGGCGTCGTCGAGGGCGGCGAGAACGGCACGGCAGGCCAAGGTCCTCTCGGACTCCGGGAGTTGCTTGGCGAAGGCGGTCTGACCGATCCCGACGATGGCGGTCGCGTCCTTGAGCCCCGCCATGAGTCCTGTCATGGGCACGCACCTCCGCTGCTGGAGTCCGCACTGGTCCGGACTGCTGACAGTCCGTCAGGCTACAGCTAATCTGACGGGTAGTCAGCTAGTGGTACGTCAGTATGCCGGTACGCCTGTGGGTATTGGGGAGGCTTGCGATGCGCGGGGACTTGGTGCGCGGAGACTTGACGCGTGGGGCGTGGGGCAGCATCCCGGGGCTGGTCCGTGCGGCGGCCGACCGGTACGGCGACGCCGAGGCGGTCGTGGAGGGGCGTACGCGCATCTCGTACGCGGAACTGGGCGCGCGCGTGGAGCGAGCGGCTGCCGCCTGCGTCGCGAACGGTGTCCAGGCCGGCGACCGCGTCGCCATCTGGGCGCCGAACTCGCTGGACTGGATCGTCTCGGCGCTGGGCGCGGTGTCGGCCGGGGCAGTGCTCGTACCGCTGAACACGCGCTTCAAGGGGGCCGAGGCGGCGTATGTGCTGGCGCGCAGCCGGGCGCGGCTGCTCTTTGTGACGGGGACGTTCTTGGGGACGTCGTACGTGGCGTCGTTGCGGCGGGCGGCTTCGGAGGGGCCGGGTTCGGAGGGGCCGGGCAAAGGACCTCTCCCCGGACTGCCGCACCTGGAGCAGGTGGTGGTGCTGTCCGACGACGCACCCGCCGACTTCCGTACGTGGAAGGACTTCCTGGCGAGCGGAGACGGCGTCGGCGAGCCGGAGGTACGGGCACGCTCGGCGGCCCTGGCTCCCGACTCGCCCTCCGACATCATCTTCACCTCGGGTACGACGGGCCGTCCCAAGGGTGCGGTGATCACGCATGCGCAGACGCTGCGGGCGTACGAGGTGTGGAGCGAACTGGCCGGGCTCCGTGCGGGCGACCGCTACCTGATCGTGAACCCCTTCTTCCACACCTTCGGCTACAAGGCGGGCGTCATCGCCTGCCTGATGCGGGGCGCGACGATGATCCCGCAGCCGGTGTTCAACGTGGACACGGCGCTGGCGAACATCGCGTCGGAACGGATCTCGGTCCTCCCCGGCCCGCCGACGCTCCACCAGTCCCTCCTGGACCACCCGTCCCGCGACGCGTACGACCTCTCGGCCCTGCGCCTGGTGGTGACAGGCGCGGCTGTCGTGCCACTACGCCTGGTGGAACGCCTCCGTACGGAACTCGGCGTCGGGACGGTCCTGACCGCGTACGGACTCTCCGAAGCGAGCGGCATCGTCACGATGTGCCGCCGCGGGGACGAGCCGGCGGTGATCGCGTCCACGTCGGGGCGGGCGATCCCGGACACGGAGGTGAAGGTGGTGGGACCGACGGGAGCGGCCTCGCCGCCCGGCTCCCCGGGGGAGGTCCTGGTCCGCGGCTTCAACGTCATGCGGGGCTACTTCGAGGACCCGCAGTCCACGGCCGCCGTGCTGACGCCGGACGGCTGGCTGCGTACGGGGGATGTCGGCGTCCTGGATTCCGCGGGCAACCTCCGTATCACCGACCGCATCAAGGACATGTTCATCGTCGGCGGCTTCAACGCGTACCCGGCGGAGATCGAGCAACTCCTAGGCCTCCACCCGGACGTCGCGGACGTCGCGGTGATCGGCATCCCGGACGGACGGCTGGGCGAGGTGGGCAAGGCGTATGTCGTACGCCGCCCCGGGGCGACCCTGACCTCGGACGACCTGATCGCGTGGGCACGACGCGAGATGGCGAACTACAAGGTGCCGCGGGTGGTGGAGTTCGTGGGGGAGCTGCCTCGGAATGCGAGCGGGAAGGTGGTCAAGGGGGAGTTGCGGGGGCGGTGAGCGGGTTCAGGCAGGCCAGGCGGTGACCTGGGGTATGTACACGCACTCGTGGCGGGAGATGGTCATGCGCGAACGCTGTCGGTGGATTTCGCCAAGTACGGGGTGAGACCGTCGACCGGCGGTCCGGAGACGGAGGTCCCATGACAACGGGCCTGGACGACGAGGAGCTGCTGGGCCGTACGGCACGCGACCCGGCCTCCTTCGAGCCGCTGGTGGAGCGCCATTCGACAGCCCTGCACGGCTACTTCGCGCGCCGCGCGCCCGGAGCCGCCGACGATCTGCTCGCCGAGCTGTGGCTCCAGGCGTACGCGACGCGACGTGGGTTCGACCCGGCCCGCGGTTCCGTACGGGCCTGGCTGTTCGGCGTTGCCAGGAACGTGCTCTCCGCGCACTGGCGGCGAGTCTCGGCGGCCCGCCCGGACATCCCGCGGGCCACCGGCGACGACGACCCCTGGGAGGCCGTGGACGACCGGCTTGTCGCGGCCGCTGTGGCCCCCAGGCTGCGCGAGCTCCTCGCTCAGCTCCCCTCCGACGAACGGGAACTGCTGCTCCTGGTCGCCTGGGAGCAGCTGACGCCCAGCGAGGCTGCAGACGTGGTCGGCATTCCCGCCGCGACGGCCCGCACCCGTCTGCACCGCGCCCGCAACCGTATGCGCTCGGGCGCGCCCTTCGACCTGACCGGAGACCCGACATGACCGGCACGACCGAACGCGACGACTTTCTCGACTTCCCCGGCGCCGACGAACTGATCGCGGCCGGAACCGTGGCCCCGCCGTCGGCGGACAGCATCGCGGCCGTACGTGAGGGGCTGGTGCTCCTCGCGGACCGCGAGACCGAACAGGCACACACCGCCACCGCGCACGACAGTGTGGTACCCCTCGCCGCGGCCCGACGAGGAGTCCCCGCGGCCTCCCTCGCACCCCCGGAGGACCTGTCGGAGGACCCGCTGGTCGTCCTCGACCCCGACGAGCCGGGCACGCCCCCGCGACGGCGCCGCCTCCCGCTTCGTGCACGCGTCCTGGCCACTGCCGCGGCGGTGGCCGCCATCGCCGTGGGCGCGGCCGTCTACCCGGTGCTGGATGTAGGCGGCAAGCCTCCGTCGGCGGCCTCGGCGGCCTCGGAGTTCCTGAACGACATGGCGAAGGTCTCGGCAGAGGAACCGGCGACCCACGGAAAGTACTGGATGGTCCATTACTGGGCGAAGGACGGCCGGAGGACGGCGACGGTGACCGTCTACAGCGACCGGGCGGGCGCCACATGGATTCGGAACCCGAACGGCAAGGTGAGCAGGTCCGGCCACAACATCGCTGATTGGAACGTGGGCGACCGACGCCTGCCCTGGACCGAATTCGACCAGCTGCCCACCGAACCGGAGAAGCTGAAGGCCCGCTTCTCCAAGAACGCCGAGGCACGGTTCGAGCAGATCATGCCGTTGCTGGCGGAGTCACCCGCGAGCCCTGACCTGCGCTCCGCGCTCTTCCAGATCGTCGCGGAGACTCCGGGGGTGACCATGACCCCCGAGGTCAAGGACAGCCGGGGCCGTCCGGGCACTGAGATCGTCCTCCGCGACACCAGGCAGGTGGACAAGGTGGGCAAGCCGGGCGCCAAGCCCGTTTCCTTGCAGTACTCCCTCCGCTACGTCATCGACCCGGATACAAGCCGCGTTCTGGAAAGCGGCGGCGCCGGCGCCAACCCGCTGGTCCGCACGACCTACCTCGAAGTCGGCTGGACGAACCACATCAGCTGAAAAGCGGCTCCTGGCGGCGAGCCACGGTTCATTGGCTCCCGGCCGGGGTTCCGCGGCTGCTGACCGGGGCTTCGTCGCTGAGGAAGTCCAGGTAGCGGCGGCTCAAGTGACGGCGTCAGGGGGGCGATTGTTCGAGCGGGCCGAACGGTTCGCGCCACCGATTGACCTGAACCGGGCCCCGGACACGCCTCGGCCGCGACGGCTCCCCCTCCGCGCCGCCGCGGCCGATCCCCCGTCGGGAGGTGGGCTACTTGGAGTGTCAGCTCGGCGGCGTGTTGTCCTGGGGGGTGGCGTCCCCGTCTGACACCGGCTGGCTGGGCGGGGTGTTGTCCTGGGTGGTGGCGTCCCCGTCCGACACCGGCTCGCTCGGCGGGGTGTTGTCCAGCGTGGTGAAGGTCTCCTTGCCCACCGGCTGGCTGGGCGGGGTGTTGTCGTTGGGCTGGAGGTCCGTGTCCTTGGCCTTCTCGGTCATGTGTTCAATTTCCTCTTCTCTAGTGAGTGCGGAGTGAGGAACGCCCGCCCGGATGCTCCCCCGAGGGCCACCGGACGGGCGTCGCGGAGCCGTATCCCCCGATCGGGCTCCTGGTCAGACCGCCTGCCCCCCGACGCGACGGTGTGACGGATAAGACAGTGCCTTGCGGCGATAAACGAATGCTGAACGCCCGCAACACACTGGAGCGCCTCCTGTTGCTCAGGCATGCTCAGGCCGCCGCGGCAGGCATGAGCAACGCGCGTACCTCGTCGGCTTCCTCGGCGACGCCGTTCTTTTCGTAGAGGTTGAGAGCTTCCCGCCAGCATGCCTGCGCCCGGTCCGCCTGCCCCAGAGCGGAGAGTGCCCGCCCGAGGAGGGTCAGGACATTGCCCCGCATCCAGTCGCCGCCGATGCAGCCCAGCGCGAGCGCCTGTTCAGCCCCTTGGGCCGCTCGTGCGGGGTGACGGAGGGCGAGGTGTACTTCGGCGATCCGGAAGTGGGTGGTTCCCTCCCAGAGCCGCTGGCGATGATCGGCGAAGTTGCTCAGGGCGTCGGAGAACTCGCTCAGCGCCTCGGCGTGACGTCCGGCCCCGGTCAGAGCCATGCCCAGGTTGTAATGCCCGTTGCCGAGGCGCATCGGCCTTCCCAACTCGACGTGGGCCGCGAGCGCGCGCTGTGCGATCTCGACCGCCTTCGCGACATTGCCCATCCCCAGGTTGGCTCGGGAGAGGTTGACCAGGGCGACTGCTTCGTTGAGCCTGTTACCGACCGCCTGGTAGCCCTTTATCGCCTGGTCGAAGGATTTCTTGGCGTCCACGTACCGCTTCTGTCGCAGGAAGATGTAACCCCGGTCGTTGGCCGCCCAGCTCCGCGCGGTGATGTCCTCGGCGGAGGCCGCGAGTTCCATGGCGAGCTCGGCCTGTTCCGCCGCCTGCTCGATACGTCCGGAGACCAGGAGGACTTGGGAAAGGGTCGTACGTGCTCTGCCCTCCGCACGTACGTCTCCCGCGGCCCGAGTGGCCTCGCACGCCGCTCTGGCCGTTGTCTCGTACTGGTGGGAGTTCGCGCCCGACTCGGTCAGATCCTTGGCCATCCACAGGAGGTCGACCGCGCGCCGCAGCCTGTCCGTGCCCGCGGACTGCTGTACGCAGGCCAACAGGGAAGCCGCCTCGGTGTACAGCCAGTCCAGGGCGGCGGCGCCCTCGGTGAACTGCAGCCCCGCGTACTCCGTCGCCTCCAGGTGATCCACCAGCCGGTCCCCCGGCCGCTCGATCGCATAAACCCCCGCCGCCGTGGCCAGGTAGAAGTCCAGCAACCGAGACATCGCCGCCTCCCGCTCACTGGGCGGCTGCTCATCCCTCTCCGCACATGCACGCGCGTAGAGACGCACCAAGTCGTGGTACCGATACCGCCCAGGAGCCGCAGACTCGAGCAGCGACGTATCGACGAGCGACTCCAGCAAGTCCTCCGTCTCCTCGACGGGGAGGTCCAGGACCGCCGCAGCCGCGGCCAGCGAGATGTCCGGCCCGTCCGCCAGCCCCAGCAACCGGAACGCCCGGGCCTGCGCCGGCTCCAACTGCCCGTACCCCAGCTCGAAGGTGGCCGCGACCGCCAGATCTCCGGCCTGCAGCTCATCAAGACGCCGCCGTTCATCGCCCAGCTTCGCCGCCAGCACCGACACCGTCCACGTACGACGGGCAGCCAGTCGCGACGCCGCGATCCGGATGGCGAGAGGCAGGAAACCGCACGCCGCCACCACGTCCAGCGCGGCCTCCCGCTCCGACGCCACCCGTTCCTCGCCCACGATCTTCGTGAAGAGCAGGAGCGCTTCCTCGGGAGACATCACGTCCAGGTCCACCAGGTGCGCGCCCGCCAGGTCCACCATCCGTACGCGCGAAGTGACCAGCGCCGCGCAGCCCTCCGTACCGGGCAGGAGCGGACGCACCTGGGCGGCGTCCCGCGCGTTGTCCAGCAGCACCAGCACTCGCCGCCCGTCCAGGACCGACCGGTACAGAGCCGCACGCTCCTCCAGCGAGTCCGGGATGGCGGAGTCGGCAGTCCCCAAAGCCCGTAGAAAAGCCCCCAGCACCGTCTCCGGCTCGGCCGCCCGCGCCCCCGCCCCCTGGAGGTCCACGTACAACTGACCGTCGGGGAACGAGGACCGCGCCTGGTGCGCCACATGCACGGCGAGGGTCGTCTTCCCCACGCCCCCGATGCCGGCCAGTGCCGACACCGCCATCACCCGGCCCTCGGCCGCGGACGCCGCCGACAGCACCTCGCTCAGCTCGGCCACAAAGGACGCTCGGCCGGTGAAGTCCGAGACGGTGGCAGGCAGTTGCGCCGGCTTCACCGGCGCCGCCGCGGGCTCCTCCACCGGCGCCGACGGTTCCGCCAGGGCCGGGTCCGCCTGCAGGATCCGTTGCTGCAAGTCCTTCAACCCCGGCCGCGGGTCGACGCCCAGCTCGTCCGCCAGCAGGCGCCGCGTGTCCGCGTACACCGCCAGCGCCTCCGCCTGCCGCCCGCTGCGGTACAGCGCCAGCATCAGCAGCTCCCGCAGGCGCTCGCGCAGCGGATGGGCCGCCGTCAGGGCCGTCAACTCGGAGACGGCCTCCGCGTGGCAGCCCTGCTCGAGGTCCATGTCGAGGCGGGTCTCGGCGAGTTGGAGCCGCCATTCCTCCAGCCGAGTCCGCTGCGTGTCCGCGTACGGACCCGGAACGCCCGCCAGGACCTCCCCGTCCCACAGGCTCAGTGCCTTGTTCAGCAGGACGCGCGCATGGCACAGATCCCCGGCGGTACGGGCCTTCTCGGCGTCCGCCGCCAGCTCCTGGGCCAGGGCCAGATCCAGGGCCCCCTCGCCGAGCGAGCGGATCGCGTACCCGCCCGACTCGCTGACCAGGACTCCGGAGCCGAGGACCTTCCGGAGGCGGGAGGCGTACGTACGGACCGCCGCCAGCGCCTGGGAGGGGGGTTCCTCGCCCCAGAGGGCGTCGATCAGTTCGGACGCCGTGGCCGTACGGCCCTCGCGCAGGAGCAGTGCCGCGAGCAGCGCGCGCTGCTGTGGTGAACCGGTGGGCAGGGACTCCGCGCCGTGCCAGGCGCGTACCGGGCCGAGCAGGCTGAAGCGGAGCGGCGCGGCCGATTCCTCGGGGCGCCCCCGCTCCAGCGGCTCTACTCGCGGTACACCGTCCATCGCTGTCCCCCTGCCGAACCCCTGTCGAACTGTCATGACAACCAGGCCAGTTTGCCTTGTGAACGCCGCATACGTCAGCCGTGGGAGACGCCGATCACAGGCCGACGTGCCGTGAACTGAAACGTCTCACACGGCCCTCACATGGTCCTCTCAACCTAGAGACCGCTCACCGCGGACGGATACAGGGGTGGAGACAGGGGCGGCCGTCAAGAGGAGCCGACGAGAGCCCGACCAGAGAGCCCCGATCCGCATAGCTGACGCCCCGTCAGATCAGCGCTACCGTAAGACCTCATGGAGACCATGGAGACCTTCCCGAAGATCATCTCGGTGGACGACCACACAGTGGAGCCCCCCAACGTCTGGCGGGACCGGCTCCCGTCGAAGTACCAGGACCGAGGACCCCGGATCGTCCGCGCACCGCTCAAGGAAATGACCTTTCTGGGCGGCAAGTTCGCCCCCGTCATGGGCAATCCCGGCGACGACGGCCCCATCGGCGACTGGTGGGTCTACGAGGGCCTGCACCGTCCCCTCACCCGTCTCGACACCGCCGTGGGGTACGACAGGGACGAGATCAAGCTGGAGATCATCACGTACGAGCAGATGCGCCCGGGTTCGTACGACGTCCCGCAGCGCCTGGCCGACATGGACGTCAACCACGTCCAGAGCGCCGTCTGCTTCCCCACCTTCCCCCGCTTCTGCGGCCAGACCTTCACGGAGGCGAAGGATCACGAGCTCGGTCTGCTGGGGGTGCGCGCGTACAACGACTGGATGGTCGAGGAGTGGTGTGGCCCCGAGGCACAGGGACGGCTGATACCGCTCACGCTCATCCCCCTCTGGGACGCCGAGCTGGCGGCGCAGGAGGTGCGCCGCAATGCCGCTCGCGGCGTACGCGCCGTCGCCTTCTCCGAGATACCCCCGCACCTGGGACTGCCGTCCGTCCACACGGACGAATGGGACCCGTTCCTCGCCGCCTGCGACGAGACCGGCACCGTCATCGCCATGCACATCGGGTCCAGCAGCAAGATGCCCTCCACCTCCGCGGACGCACCGCCCGCCGTCGGCTCCACCATCACCTTCGCCAACTGCTGCTTCTCGATGGTCGACTGGCTGATGAGCGGAAAGTTCGAACGCTTCCCGAACCTCAAGGTCATGTACGCGGAGGGCCAGATCGGCTGGATCCCGTACATCCTGGAGCGCGCGGACGTCGTCTGGGAGGAGAACCGCGGCTGGGGCGGAGTCGCCGACAAGGTCCACCGCCCGCCCTCCGAACTCTTCGCCGAGCACGTCTACGGCTGCTTCTTCGACGACGCCTTCGGCCTGAAGAACCTCGACGCGATCGGCGTCCCGAACGTGCTCTACGAGACCGACTACCCCCACTCCGACTCCACCTGGCCCAAGTCCCGCGAGGTCGGCGAGGCGCAGATGGGGCACCTGGACGCGGACGTCGTCGACCGGATCGTACGGCGGAACGCGATCGAGCTGCTGGGGCTGACTCAGGACGGGCTCTGGGCCGGACCGGGCGGTGCCCGTTGAGCAGCCCGCTGCTGTACGGGATGCAGCTCCCGGTCCAGTCACAGAGCACGATCTACGCCGAGGCCTGGGAGGCGGCGGCCGGCCCCGACGACCTTCTGGAGATCGCCCGCGCGGCCGACCACTCCGGCTTCGCGTACCTCGCGAGCTGCGACCATGTCGCCATCCCACGCCGCCTCGCGGCCGCGATGAGCACCGTCTGGTACGACCCGGTCGCCACCCTCGCGTTCCTGGCCTCGGCCACCGAGCGCGTACGGCTGCTCAGCCATGTCGCCGTCGTCGGACTCCGCCACCCGCTCATCACCGCCAAGCAGTACGCGACCCTCGACCACCTTTCTGGCGGCCGTCTGATCCTCGGAGTCGGCGCCGGCCACGTACAGGAGGAGTTCGAGGCGCTGGGCGTCGACTTCGAGCGGCGCGGATCCGTGCTCGACGAGACCATCGACGCGCTCCGGTCCGCCCTCGGCCGCGATGAATTCCCCGAGCACCACGGCAAGTTGTACGACTTCGAAGGCCTCGGTCAGCGGCCCCGCCCGACGCAGGCCCACGTACCCCTCTGGGTCGGCGGCTCCTCGCCCGCCGCCGTACGCCGAGCCGCGGTCAAGGGGGACGGCTGGCTGCCGCAGGGCGACCCCCGGGACCGCCTGCCGGACCAGATCGCCCGGCTGAAGCGCATACGGGAGGAGGCGGGCGTCACCGAGCCCGTAGTCGTCGGTGCCATCACCGAGCCGCTGTACGTAGGGGACCCGGCCTGGGACGTGGGCCGCCGCACCCTCTCCGGCCACCCCGAAGCACTGGCCGAGTCACTGCGGGCCTACCAGGCGATGGGCGTACACCAGATCCAGATCCGCTTCCGCTCCCGAAGCCGAAGCGAACTCACGGACCAGATGGGGATGTTCGGGTCGGAGGTAGCTCCGCATCTCCAGCCCTGAAAAGCCTGTACCCCAACTACCCGCGCTCTCCCACCGGCGGGAGGGGACGTGGGCCGGTGCGTCGTATGCCCGTCGCGTAGGTTCTGTCTCAGGTCACCTTCGCTGTGTACCGACACCGGGCCGTATGCCCACCCTGCGACGGGCTGACGCACCGGCCCACGGCCCCGACCCACCACCCACCCAGGGGCGCGGGGCTGTGACATCAGCGGCTCCGCCGCGGGGCGCGACCAGCCACAGACAGCCTGCAGTCAAAGAACCACCTGCAGTCGCCCTGCTCCTCCCAGCGGAAAGCGACCTGTCTGACAGCATGACAGCGATTTCTTTGAATATTTGAACAGGCCCGCCCCGAGTCCCGTACGTAAAGAGGTCATGACTTCGGCGGAAGGATCCGCGAAATGCGATCTTCCAGGCACGTCAGCGCGGCGAATCACGCGTCCTACCCCCCTGCGCCTGCCGATTCGCTCTGGAGGCTGACCGTCGTCCTGGCCTGCGCCGAGGACGCCTGGCCGCATGACGACTGGCCGGCCCCGGACGATCCGTACGTGGGCCGGGTGCTGCACTCCCCGGCCCCCCACCATTTCCTGCGCGACCGTGCCCGTGACGGGGACAACGAGGCCGTGGACGTCGTGGTGCTGCCCTGCGAGGACCCTGCGGAAGCCTTTCCGAGGCTGCTCGGCGCTATGGGTGACATGAACGCGTCAGTAATCGTCATCAGTCCCGAGCGCGACCCCGACGTGATCGTCGACGTCTTCCGCGGCGGAGCCGGCTACCTGGCGGAGGGCGACTACTGCACCTGCATGCTCTCCGCGGCGGTCGTGGCTGCCACGACCGGGCACACCTATCTCTCGCCCGTGGCGTGCGCGGCCCTCAGGGAGTGCGCCCAGCGCATGGCGGTGCCGCGTGACGACGCGTTACAACGGCTGCGGGCCCTGCTCTCGCCCCGTGAGCGACAGATCATGGAGTTGCTGTCGACCGGCCTGGGCGCGCAGGAGATCGGGGTACGGCTGAGGCTGACGGAGAAGACCGTCCGCAACAACCTCAGCAACATCTACGCCAAGCTGGATGCCCGGGGGAGTACGGACGCGGTCCTGCGCTGGCTGGGCGCCAGGAACGGCGACAGCCTGGGGTCCGCGGCCCACTGACGCCGCCGTCGACGTGACGGGCACGGAAGAAGCCCCCGCGCGAGAAGCGGGGGCTTGGTGCCGGACGTGATGCCGGCACCGTCGGCTACGGCCGTCCTCCCGAAGAGTTACGGCGCCGGAATCTCGGACAGCGGGATCTCGACATCCGTGATATTCGCGCCGCCCTGGCCGAATCCGGGCTGCTGCGACTCGGCACGGATCTCGGCGCTCTGCGGGCTGCTGCCGCCCTGGACTTCCTCGGCCTGCGGCGTACCGCACTTCACGTTCCGCAGCCAGAGGCGGCCGTCAGGGGTGCCGTTCTTCAGGATCTGCGGATAGAAGACATGCACGGTCCTGGCGCCCTCGCTGGGGGAGAAGAACACCTTCTGGCCGTCCTGCTCCTCCTTGTACGTGGCCTTGAGGTACCCGCTCACGTCGGTGCGCTTCTCCGACCACATGAAGAAGCCGATGTGGTCGGGCTGCACCTTGTCGGTCCTGGAGAAGTCGAAGCCGGTGCCGGTGTCGTCACGCTCGAGGCTGAATTCCGTCGTGTTGAACTTGGCGCCGATCTCGAAGAACGAGTTGCCCAGCTTGGAATCGGCGGAGGCGACGAACCCGTCTTCGAGTGTGATGGACCTGACCACCGACGTGGCCACTGCGAAGCTCTTCTCGAGAGCAGTCGTGGCTCCGCAGTTGTTGGAGGGGGTGGAAATGCGCTTGTTGGGCCCCAGGTTGTTCCTCTTGAACTGGACGTCGACGAATTCGCAGTTCTCCAGTGTGGCGGCGTCCTCCGCGCAGTCCTTGGACACTTCGGAGGGGGTGGCGGCACCCGCCGAGTACATCAGCGGAACGGCCACCCCGGCTGCCACCACTGGAGCCAGCATGAAGGTGATGCGCTTCTTCCTGCTCCGGTGATTTCCCTTGCGGCTGATGCGTGTCATGGTGCGTCTCCTTGAGGGGGGAAGTGTGAGGGGTTGGGTTACGGGCGTCCGTCAGCAATCGGTCAGGACGTCATCGGGCTCCCCGTCCGCGATTCCGGGAGCGCCGGCGGCTCGGGGCAGGGTGACGGGACCCTCGACGACTTCCTCCACCTCGTAGGTCTGCGCTTGGGTGTCCGGGACGATGCTGCCGTTGTCCTTCGCCTCGATCTTCACCCGCCACACGCCCGTCATGCGCTGCATCTTCGGCGTGAACTCCATGTGGAGAACCTTGCCGACCGGAACTTCCCTCTTTTCCGTGTCGCTGGCGGTCACCGTCTCGAGGGTCAGGTCGGTCGTTCCCTTGTGCTTGAGCCAGGACCCGCTCAGGGCGCCGAAGAGCCCTCCACTGGCGCCCTGTTGAGTCGCGGTGTACTTGCCCTCGCCCTGACCCACGGTCGCCTTCCAAGTGGCGTCGACCTTCGCGGGCTCGGTGGCGTTCGGCTCGCAGTTCGGGAAGTCAACCGTGACCTTCTGCTTGGGGCCGTCGAAGAACTCCATGCTCTTTGTCTCGACGAAATCGCAGGTGTCGGACTCGAAACCGGGGCCGGCGATCCCATGGCCGCCAAAGTCTTCGAGGGACTGCTTCTTGCCGTTGAGGACCTTGGTCCTTTCGCACATCTTGAGGATCTGCTCCGTGGTCTTCTCCTCGGCGGCGTTGGCCGACGGCAGGAGAACGGTGGCAACGGCGGCACCCGTCGTGATCGCCGCGCCGATCGCCACATAGCGGACCTTCTTGTTCTTGAATCGCCTCTTGGCCACGTTCTGGCCTCTCCTTGATGGGGGGTTTATTGGGAGTTCTTTTGCCTTCCCGTTGGGAAATATTGGCGTTCGCTTCGTGGCCCCGACAGAGTCAAATGTCCCTACCGGCCGGTCACTTGGCGTGTCCATTGCCACACGGCCAGAACGCCGCCACCCCTTGCCCTCTATGGGCGCTGTGCTGTCCCCACCGAAGCCGCCAACCCTTGCCTGACGGCCCATCAGCTAAGACCATGAGGGTCACCACGTGTGTGACGAAGCGTCAGGAACGCAGTCAACGCGCGTCCTCCACCGCTGAAGGAGAAACCCATGGGCAAGCTCGACGGACGCGTCGTCCTCATCACCGGTGCCGCACGCGGGCAGGGTGAGCAGGAGGCGCGGCTCTTCGTCGCGGAGGGCGCCGAGGTCGTCATCGGGGACGTACTTGACGATCAAGGGGAGGCGCTGGCCAAGGAGTTGGGCGCGCGGTACGTGCACCTCGACGTGAGCCAGGAAGCCGACTGGCAGTCCGCGGTGGCCGTGACCAAGGAGGCGTACGGGCGGATCGACGGGCTGGTCAACAACGCCGGGATCCTGCGCTTCAACGAGCTGGTCAGTACGCCGCTGGAGGAGTTCCAGCAGATCGTGCAGGTCAACCAGGTCGGGGTCTTCCTCGGCATCAAGACGGTCGCGCCCGAGATGGAGGCGGCGGGCGGCGGCACGATCGTGAACACCGCCTCGTACGCGGGGATGACGGGCATGGCCTGGGTCGGTGCGTACGCGGCGACCAAGCACGCGATCGTCGGGCTGACCCGCGTGGCCGCGCTGGAGCTGGCCGGGAAGGGGATCCGCGTCAATGCCGTCTGCCCGGGCGCGATCGACACCGCCATGAGCAATCCCGCCCAGCTCGATCCCGGCGCGGACACGGAGAAGGCCGCCGAAGGTATCGACCGGCTGTACCGCAAGCTCGTGCCGCTCGGGCGGGTCGGGCAGCCGGAGGAGGTGGCACGGCTGGTGCTCTTCCTCTCCGGTGACGACTCCTCGTACATCACAGGGCAGCCGTTCGTGATCGACGGAGGCTGGCTGGCGGGGGTCAGCGTTCTCTGACGCCCTGACGTCCCGTCAGCTATTGACCCTTCGCGGGTGCGGTGCGACAGTCGGCGAAGCAGATCTGACGTTCCGTCAGATACCGATGTTGGGGACGGTGAACCTCCTTGGAATTCGGGCTCTTTGTACAGGGATACGTGGGCAAGCGGGCCGAGACCGATCCGCTCGCCGAGCACAAGGCGCTGATGGAGGAGACCGAGTACGTCATCCAGGCGGACAAGTCCGGCTTCAAGTACGCCTGGGCGTCCGAGCACCACTTCCTGGAGGAGTACTCGCACCTCTCGGCGAACGACGTCTTCCTCGGGTATCTGGCGCATGCCACCGAGCGGATTCATCTGGGGTCGGGGATCTTCAATCCCCTCGCCCAGGTCAACCACCCCGTGAAGGTCGCCGAGAAGGTCGCGATGCTCGACCATCTCTCCGAGGGCCGCTTCGAGTTCGGCAGCGGGCGGGGCGCGGGTTCGCACGAGATCCTCGGCTTCATCCCCGGCGTCACCGACATGAACTACACCAAGGAGATCTGGGAAGAGACCATCGCCGAGTTCCCGAAGATGTGGCTCCAGGAGGAGTACGTCGGGTTCCAGGGCAAGCACTGGTCGCTGCCGCCGCGCAAGGTCCTGCCCAAGCCGTACGGGAAGGCGCACCCTGCCATGTGGTACGCGGCCGGGTCCCCGCCCTCGTACGCCATGGCCGCCCGTAAGGGCCTGGGCGTGCTCGGCTTCAGCGTGCAGAAGGTCTCCGACATGGAGTGGGTGCTGGAGCAGTACAAGACGGCGATCGTCGAGGCGGAGCCGGTCGGGGGCTTCGTCAACGACAACGTGATGGTGACTTCGACGGCGATCTGCGCGCCGACGCACGAGGAGGCGGTACGGATCGCCGCGGGCGGCAGCCTCCACTACCTGCAGTCGCTCGTCTTCCGCTACCACGACACGTTTCCGCGGCCCGAGGGCTTCCCGGTGTGGCCGGAGACGCTGCCCGAGTTCAACGAGGAGATCATCGAGCACCTCATCGCCGAGGAGCTGTTGATCTGCGGTGATCCGGACGAGGTGCTCACGCAGTGCAAGCGGTGGGAGCAGGCCGGGGCCGATCAGCTGTCCTTCGGCATGCCGATCGGGATCTCTCGTGAGGACACGCTGCAGACGATCCGGCTTGTCGGTGAGCACGTGATTCCGAAGATCGATACGGATCCGGTGCATCGGACGTCACGGTTCCGTCAGGCTTCCTAGGGGGTTTTCCGCGATGCTCGACCATCTGATCAAGGGCGCGACCGTCGTGGACGGGACGGGAGCGCCCGCGTACACCGCAGACGTGGGGATACGCGGCGGCCGTATCGCCGTCATAGCGGAACCCGGCAAGGTTGCCGAGGAAGCCAGGACCAGCGAGGACGCGAGCGGGCTCGTCCTCGCCCCCGGCTTTGTCGATCCCCACACCCACTACGACGCCCAGCTCTTCTGGGACCCGTATGCGACGCCCTCCCTCAACCACGGTGTGACGACCGTCGCGGGCGGCAACTGCGGATTCACCCTCGCCCCCTTGAACCCCTCCCGACCCGAAGACGCCGACTACACACGGCGGATGATGTCCAAGGTCGAGGGCATGTCGCTGGTCGCGCTCGAGGAGGGGGCGCCGTGGAGCTGGCATACGTTCGGGGAGTATCTCGATGCTCTCGAGGGGCGGATCGCCGTCAACGCGGGGTTCATGGTGGGGCATTGCGCGCTGCGGCGGTATGCGATGGGGCCGGACGCGGTGGGCGGGCAGCCTTCCGAGGCGCAACTGGCGGAGATGCTGCGGCTGTTCCATGAGTCGATGGATGCGGGTGCCTGGGGGCTGTCGACCACCCAGTCGTCCACGCACTCCGACGGCGACGGGAAACCCGTCGCCTCGCGGCATGCGCAACCGGCCGAACTGCTTGCTCTGTCCCGTGCCGTCGCGGAACACGAGGGCACACAGATAGAGGCCATCGTGGCCGGCTGCCTCGACCAGTTCAGCGACGACGAGATCGACCTCTTCGTGGAGATGAGCGCGTCGGCGGGGCGCCCCCTGAACTGGAACGTCCTGACCATCGACGCGGCCGTCCCCGACCGCGTACCGAGGCAACTGGCGGCAAGTGAGCGCGCCCGTAAGGCCGGTGGCCGGATCATCGCGCTGACGATGCCGATCCTCACCCCGATGAACATGTCGCTCGGCACCTTCTGCGCGCTCAATCTGATCCCCGGATGGGGCGAGATCCTCGGCCTGCCGGTGCCCGAGCGGATCGCGAAACTCCGCGACCGGGACGTACGGGCCGAGATGCTGCGTCGTGCGGACAGCAAGGAGGCGGGGGTCTTCCGCCGGCTCGCCCACTTCGGGCGGTATGTCATCGGGGACACGTACAGCCCCGAGAACGAGGGGCTGTCCGGCCGCGTCGTACGGGACATCGCGGCCGAACGCGGCCAGGAACCCTTCGAGTGCATCGTCGAGATCTGCGCCAACGACCAGATGCGTACGGTCCTTTGGCCCATGCCGACCGACAACGACCCCGACTCCTGGGCGCTGCGCGCCGAGACCTGGCAGCACGAGGACGTCATGCTGGGCGGGTCCGACGCGGGGGCGCATCTGGACCGGATGTGCGGGGCGCCGTACACGACGCGGTTCATAGGGGACTGTCTGCGCGGGCGGAAGCTCGCGACGCTGGAGCAGGCGGTGAAGATGCTCACCGACGATCCCGCCCAGCTCTTCGGCCTGCGGGAACGCGGGCGGATCGCCGAGGGATGGCATGCCGACCTCGTCCTGTTCGACCCGGAACGCATCGACGCCGGTACGGCCACGCTGGTGCACGACCTGCCGGGAGACAGCCCGCGGCTGGACTCCAAGGCGATCGGCATCACGGCGGTCTGGGTGAACGGGGTCGAGTCGATTCGCGGGGACCAGGTGACGGGTGCGGTGCCGGGGAAGGTGCTGCGCTCCGGGAGGGACACCCGGACGGTGAGCACCAAGTGACCGCGGTGAATACCGCGGTGAGACCGAGGTGAGTACGGAGTGACGGACGAGCAGCGGCTGTTCATCGGGGGCTCGTGGGTCATGCCCGATGACGGTTTCTACGAGGTGATCGACCCGGCGACCGAGGGGGGCGTCGGGTTGGCGCCGGAGGCCTCGCGGGATCAGGTGCACGCGGCGGCAGCCGCGGCTCGCGAGGCCTTCGGGCCCTGGTCGCGTACGTCCCCTTCCGAGCGCGCGACGATCCTGGACCGGGCGGCGGACATCATCCAGCGCAACCTCGTCCCGTACGCCGAACTCGCCCAGGCGGAGAGCGGCGCCACGACCGGGACGGCGCGCGGGATGCAGGTGGGGGTGGGCGCGGCCCGTTTCCGGCGGTACGCGAAGGGCGCGCTGGAGCCGGTCGAGGAGGCGCTGGTCCCGCAGATCAACGAGGCGGGCCCGTTCGGCAAGGCGGCCGTCATGGGCGCACTGGCCGTACGCCAGCCGGTGGGCGTGGTCACCTGCATCACCTCGTACAACAACCCCTGGGCGAACCCGGCCGGCAAGATCGCCCCCGCCCTGGCGATGGGCAACACGGTGGTGGTGAAGCCCGCGCCCCAGGACCCGCTGTCGGTCTACCGGATGGCTCAGGCGCTGGAGGCGGCGGGCGCGCCGCCCGGTGTGGTGAACGTCGTCTCGGGCTCGCGGGCAGAGGCCGGTGAGGCGGCGGTCGACTCGCCCGACGTCGACATGGTGAGCTTCACAGGCTCGACGGGGGTGGGGCAGCGCATCGCCGAGGTGTGCGGACGCGACATGAAACGCCAGCTGATGGAGCTGGGCGGCAAGGGCGCGGCGATCGTCTTCGACGACGCGGACGTGGCGTCGGCGGTACGGGGGATCGGGACGACCTTCTCCTTCTACAGCGGCCAGATCTGTACGGCACCGACGCGGGTCCTGGCGCAGCGGGCGGTGTACGACCGCGTAGTCGACCAACTCGCCGCATACGCGGGCTACTTGAAGGTCGGTGACCCGCGCGCCGAGGGCACGGTCGTGGGCCCGGTGATCTCGGCGGCGCACCGGGACAGGGTCGAGTCGTACGTCGAGCTGGGCCGCAAGGAGGGCGCGCGGGTCGTCGCGGGCGGCGAGCGCCCCGCGTACGACACGGGCTTCTACGTCGCCCCGACCCTCCTCGCGGACTGCACGAACGACATGCGGGTCGCCCGCGAGGAGATCTTCGGCCCGGTCGTGGTCGTCATCCCCTTCGACGAGGAGGAAGAGGGCGTCGCCCTCGCCAACGACTCCGACTACGGCCTGATCGACTACGTCTGGTCGGGGGACGTGGCGCGAGCGTTCCGCGTGGCCCGTCGCCTGCGCGCGGGCGGCGTCGGCGTCAACACGGTCGGCCGGAACATGGAGGCCCCATTCGGGGGCTTCAAGAAGAGCGGGGTGGGCAGGGACGTGGGGTCGTACGCGTTGCATGCGTACAGCGAGGTGCAGGCGATCGTGTGGCCGGGGTGAGACGCCGCATACGGGGCCGGGTCACCGCGCCGCACCCACCAGCCAGTCGCGCAGTTCCGCATCGTCGCTCAGGGCGATCAGCTGCACCAGGCCCCAGTTCTCCTCGTGGTTGGGTGCGGTGCGCAGCCGGTCCTGCCAGTCCTTGGCGTACTCGCGCAGGGCCTGGACCATCTCCTCCATGGCTTCGTCGAAGGTCCCCCCGTCGGCGGCCAGAGGAAGGCCGGGCAGGAAAACCGACCAGCCGGCCGCCTCGGCGACCACCTCTGCCTTCGAGGGGCACCCCAGCGACAGGTGGCGGCGCAGCCGCTCCACATCCACGACCGCGGCGCGGCCCGAATTGCGGCGTACGGTCGCCCCCCGTCCCTCATCGGCCGCGTCGAGGAGATCCTTCAGGTGCGCACGCGCCTGGGTGTAGCTCTCGTAGTGCACCGCCGACACGATCCGCCCTACTCCTTTCGCCCCGTCGCGGCGACCGTGACGCCGAGGCCCACCATGGTGAGCCCGCCCACCCCGCCGACCAGGGACAGCCGCCGCGGTGACCGGGCGAACCAGCCCCGGGCGGTGGCGGCGACCAGCCCCCACACGCTGTCGGACGCCAGCGCGATGACATTGAAGACCAGGCCGAGCAGCAGCATCTGGGCCACGACGTTCCCTTGGGCGCGGTCGACGAACTGTGGCAGTACGGCGGCGAAGAACACGATGGTCTTGGGGTTGGCGATCCCCACCGCGAACCCCTCCCACAGCGTGCGCCGACCGCCGGCCGTGGCCGCGTCACCGCCGAACGCGGCCTGCAACGAACCCCGTTGCCGCCACGCCTTCACCCCCAGGTACACGAGGTAGGCGCCACCCGCCAGTTTCAGCGCGGTGAAGACCAGGACGGAGCGCTCCACGAGGGAACCGATACCCAGCGCCACGGCCACGACGAGCACGTACGCGCCAATCGTGTTCCCCACGACGGTGGTCAACGCGGCGCGACGCCCCTGCGCCAGCGCCCGCCCGATCACGAACAGCACGCTCGGACCGGGGACCACGATCAGCAGGAAGGACATGGCCGCGAAGGCGAGCAGTCGGTCGGTGGACACCATGGGGCCATGCAACACAGGGAGGGCGTACCGGTGCATCCCCTTTTCTCAGGGGACAGAGCCACGGCCGACGCGGCTGGCGCCGTTCGTCATACTGCGCGCATGCACTTCGGGGTGGTCGTAGCGGTCCTTTACTGCGTGCAGTTCAGCCGGGAACTGGGCGAGAGCGAAGTCGAGCGCATCGCTCGCATGATCCTGGAGCAGCCGTTTTACGACCTCACCACGGAGGAGGAGTACGCCTCGATCGAGGCGGCGCTCGTCGAGGACTCCTGGGAGCGGGACCTGTCCTGGCAGCCGCACGACGAGCCGTCCGTACGGGACTTCCTGCGGCGCCTGCTGGAACATCTGGACGCGCTGAGGCCGTGGCAGGAGCCGCCGTTCCGCGCTCTCGGGCTGGACCGCTGGGAGGAGTACAAACGCGGAACCCTGCTGGCTCACGTACGGCTGGACCTGCCGGGGAGGGACCCGATGCACGGGCGCCTGCGCTCTGTGCCCGGGGATGAGCACGAGCTGCGGGCGCTGGTGCTGCGTCTGAGGTCCGGGGACGAAGTCGCCTTGGTGGCACCGCCGTTGCCGGGCGGATACGACGCGGTACTGATGGCGGTGCGGCCGCACCGGCCCGCGGCGACGGTGATCGAGGCGTTCCTGACCCATACGGCATACCCGCGCGAGCGGGTGTCCCCGGCAGCCCGGCGCTGGTGGGAGGGACGGAGCGGCGGAACGCTGCCTCCGGGGGTGCACCCGCTGCGGGACTGAACGGGAGCGGCCCCTGGTGGGCCCTCCAGGGGCGGCCGTCCAGGCGTGCTTCAGCCGTGGTTCGGGCTCGCCTTCAGAGCGCGGAGGAGGGCGCTGAAGGCGGTGGGGGTGGCGGAGAGGATGGCTTGGGTGGGGTCGGCGCTTTCGGTTAGGTGGATGGTCTCGGGGGCGGCGGATATGTGGACGCAGGCTTCGCCCTGTGCGCAGTGGGACGACTTCTGCCAGGTGCTGGCTACGTGCAGGCAGGCTTCGCCTTCCTGACAGTAGGACGACTTCTGCCATTCGGATGCGGGCATGGGGTCCTTTCAAAGTTGTTGGACGAGATGGTGGATGAAGTCCCGTGACTTCTCCGGGGGCAAGGCGGCTGCCTCCACGACGTCGAGCAGCCGCCGGTATTTGTCCAGATGCGCTTCGGCGTCCAGGAGCACGGGTCCGTGGAACTGGTCCAGTTGCACGGTGTCCAACTGAGGGACCAGCCCATACGCGTAGTTGATCGACTGGCCTGAGCCGGGGAAGGCGCCGACATCGAATGGAAGGGCGCGGATCGTGATGTGGTCTCGTTCGCTCATGTCGAGTAGGTGCCGGAGCTGGGCGCCAGTCACCTCGGGGCCGCCGATCTTCATGCGCAGGGCTGCCTCGTGGATCACGGTCCGGTACGGGACGGGATTTGCCCGGTACAGGACGTCCTGCCGCTTGATCCGATACGAGACACGGTGCTCGACCTCGGGAGGAGTCGGCGCGGGGATCACATGGCGGAAGATCTCCCGCGCGTGATCGCTGGTCTGGAGCAACCCGGGGACGTGTGAGGTGAACGCAGTGCGCAAAGCTGTCGCATGATGCTCCAACTCGGCGAGGTCCAATAGTCCGGACGGGAGGATTCCGCGGTACTGCTCCCACCAGCCGCGTGTTCGGTCGCTCGCCAGGCTGACCAGAGCGTCAACGAAGGCCTGGTCGGAGCAGTCATACGTAGAGGCCATGGCGCGGATGCGCTCGGCGCTCACCCCGAACCGGGCTGTCTCGACGTTACTGAGCTGTCCAGAGCTGGTGCCCAACTGACGTGCGGCCTCGGTTGACGTCATCCCCGCGCGCTCGCGGAGCTTGCGCAACTCGGTGGCGACGCGAATGCGGCGAGCCGTCGGTGCCGGCCTGTCCGCCATGCAACTCCTCCTGAAACGAACCACGTTGGCGGGTGTCACCCACATGAGGGATTCTGCACTGATTCTCTTGGATTCTCGCAAGGGTGCTTTGCGGCTGCCCTATTGTCTAGGTAGGCGCCCCGCCCAGAAGTGCCCCGCTCGACGGAGCGGCGAGGTCACTGGGCAACCCATGCACGCAGACAACGCAGACCAACCGTCCAACTCCCCTCTGTAACCGGAGACTTCCATGGCAACCGTATCCCCGTCCGTGAACTACACCCTGCACCTTCCCCGAGACCCAAGAGCTCCCGGCATCGCCCGAGGAACCCTCAGGCTCGTTCTTGCCGCGCATGGCCTGTCCGAACTCACGCCCACCGCCGAGCTGTTGGCCTCGGAGCTGCTCACCAACGCCCACACCCACACCACCGGCCCGTACGCCCTGCGCATCCGCTCCATGGAGCCCGACCGCCTCATGGTCGCCGTGTGGGACACCGACCCGAGGGTGCCGGACGCCTTCAAGGAGGGTGCCCCCGTCGTCGTACCGCCGGAAGACGGCGAGCACGGGCGCGGGCTGCATCTCGTACGGGCGTGTGCGGACTCGTTGGGAGTTTCCGTGCTGCGGGAGTGGGGTGCCTCGAAGGGCGGGAAGCTGTTGTGGGCCGAGTGCGGGGAGGCGCGGTGAGTGGGACGGTGGGGGTCGAAGGCAACGGTGTGCCATGCCGGTCGTGGGCGCACGGCGCGATACTGAGAGGTGGAGTCATGCCCGTCCACCAGGAGCACGGGCTTGGGACTGGTGAGGTCGCATGTTGAGGGGTCGCGTATTCGCGGCTGAAGCCCGCAGCTCGATGACGCTGAGTGAGCGGTCAGGGGGGTGACCTGATCATCCCCGTCGAATGGCGCAAGGGCCAGGCGCCCAATGTCGCCAGCATCTACCGCGCACTAGGCCGCACCCCTGGCCGTGGGACCGCCGGCCTCCCCACCAGGCCGACGTCACTGGTCGCCGGAGCGGCGCGGTGCTGTCATGAATAGGGAAGACGGCGTGGACGAGCCGGCAGGGGCGCGGAGGCCGGCGCGCCGCGCGTGGTCTGCCCGGGCGGTCCGGCCGCGGCCGCCCCGTCGCATAGCGGAGGAGGCCGATGCCATGCTGTACCGCCGCACGGTCGGTGACGTGATGACCGAGGAAGTCGTCACCTTCCGCCCCAGCACACCGTTCCAGGAGGTCGCCGCCCTGCTGGACGCGAACGACATCGTCGCGGCCCCGGTCGTCGACGACGACGGCGCTCCCGTCGGCGTCGTGTCCGCGTCCGACGTGCTGCGGCACGAGACCGGCATGCCCGATCCGCAGGGTCAGGACGGGAACGACGAGCGCTCCTGGGGCAAGGCCCGGGCCCGAACCGCGGGCGCGCTCATGAGCAGCCCCGTGTTCACCGCCCGCGCCGACTGGACGATCCCCCGGGCCGCGCGGGAACTCCGCAGGCGGCACGTCAAGCAGCTGCCGGTGGTCGGCGACGACGGGCTCCTCACCGGCATCGTCACCCGCAGCGACCTGCTCGATGCCTTCATCCGCTCCGACGCCGAGGTCCGCAGCGAGGTTGAGCAGGACGTCCTGGGGCGCATCCTCGGCCTCGACGAGGGCACCATCGCGGTCGAGGTCCGGGACGGGGTCGTCACCCTTCGGGGACACGTCCCGGAACCGCGTCTCGTCCCGGTCGTCGTGGGCCTCTGCCAGGGCGTCGACGGTGTCGTCGCCGTGGACGCCCACCTCGCCGCCGCCCGGGCGGGCTGAGTGTTCTGCCCCCGGGAGGGCCGACCACCAGGTGCAGTCGAGCAGATACCGGCACGAGACCGCCCCCCCCCACCCACGATCACTCTCCGTCTATCGCATCTGATGCGTGAATTTCGGATCAGATGCGACCCGGGGGCACCTTCGCAGCTCAATCGCCCGACGGAGTGACGCACCAGCAAAGGCGCCGCCGCGACGCCTACCGTGGTTCCGCGCGCCGCGGAGGTAACGTCCCTGGTGGGACCGCTCGCCCGCGGTTCAGGGGTGACCTCTAGGTCGGGTGTCGCCTATTCGCAGCCGATGCAATTGGCGTCGGTAGGAACATCGGTACAGCGGTTGGCGCTGAGAACGATCATGAGCAGTGAGCGGTGAACTTCTAGCACGAGTGGTCTGCTTCCTGGGGCCCTTCGGCCAAAGATCCACGTTCTGTAGCGGCGGGTGGTTGGCTCCGCCGCATGCCGGTGGAATTTCTGACGGATGACCAGGCCGAGGCGTACGGGAAGTTCGTCGAGGAGCCGACGCGCCCGGAGTTGGAGCGCTTCTTCTTCCTGGCCGACGTGGACCGCGATCTGATCGCGCTGCGGCGTACGCAATACCACCAACTGGGCTTCGCACTACGGATGTACACGGTGCGCTACATCGGCAGGTTCCTCCCCGACGATCCACTATGCAGTGGGCTGGCTGCGGAAGCACCGGGTGCTGCTGCCCGGGGTGTCGGTGCTGGCGCGGCAGGTGTCCGAGGTCCGCGAGATCGCGGACAAGCGACTGCACACCACGGTCGCCAGGGCGGCCTGGCGGGCGGACCGGTCGCTGCCCACCGACCTGGTGGCGCTGCTGGAGACGCCGGAGGGCAGGCGGTACTCGTACCTGGAGGCCTTCCGCCGGCCGCCGACGAAGACCACCGGTACGGCGATGAAGCGAGCACTGGAGCGGGTGGACGAGAGCGCCGTGTACCGGCTGGGGCGGGTGAAGCTGGACAAGCTCCCACCGAACCGGCTCGCCGCGCTGGCCCGTTACGGCCTGGGGTCGAAGGTGACGAGCCTGGAGCGGGCCCCAGAGCCGAAGAGCACCACGATGCTGACCGCGGTGATGCAGCACCTGGAGGCCAAGGCGATCGACGACGCGCTGGAGCTGTTCACGGTGCTGATGTCGACCAAGCTGCTCAGCACCGCGAAGCGGCTCACGAACAAGGACCGCGTCTCCACACTGCCGCAGCTGGAGAAGGCGTCCCGCATCACGGCCCGCATCTCGAAGGTGTTCATGGAAGAGCTGGAGCACATCGAGGAGAGCGGCAAGTCGGTGGATGCGGCCGCGATGTGGAAGGCCCCGGAGGAGGTCGCGCCGAGGGCCCAGCTGTGGAGCGCGGCCGCCGCGGTGGCGAGCCTGGTCCCGGAGGACGACGACTCGGCGGAGATCGCGATCCGCGAGGCGCTGGCCAACCGCTACAACACGGTGCGCCCGTTCCTGTCGCTGCTCGGCGACACCAAAATGCTCGGCGCGGCCCCGGCCGGGGAGCGGGTCCTGGCCGCAGTCAAGGGCCTGCCCGCGCTCAGCCGTCGCCAGGTGACCAAGAAGCCGCTGCTGAGCGGGAGGTCGACGACAAGGTGGTGCCGCCGTACTGGCGCAAGGCGGTGTACGCGAACAAGGATCTGCCGCAGGGCGCGGTGGACCGCGACGCCTACGTGGTGTGCGTGCTGGAGCAGCTGTACCGGGCGCTGGTCAGCCGCGCCATCTTCGCGTCCCCCTCGCACCGCTTCCTGTGCTTCCTGTGCGGCTTCAGCCGCTCGGCCAGCGCGGGGCGGTGTGCGGCCGGAAGCATGTGATGGTTCGCGCCGTCGAGGTGGAAAGGGAGCCCGGGCGTGTCACCGGGGCACCGGGTCACGGGGTCACGGGGTCACGGGGTCACCGGGTCACCGGGTCCGGTGAGACGGTGCGACTGCGTCGCGGCGAAAAACGCTTGAGATGGCAACCTTTCTGCTCTGACTGGCCACTTAGGGGTGTACCGACGAGGGCGAGCCGTGGTCAGCGGCGCTACGCCTTCTGTGTCAACACCCGATCGGAGCCCCACGTGTCACCAGACGACCCGAGACCCGCCGAACAGCCGATGCCTTGGGGTCGCACCCCCCGCCGTAGCCGGATGCGCCGGCGCTTTGTCGCGGGGGCGGTGGCGGTGCTCGCCGCCTCGGTCGGCGTCGGCGCCCTGGCGCCCAGCGCGGGCGCCGAGCCGACCGTCGACATCAGTGTGAATGCCGGTACCTCCCTGGGCACGGTGCCCAGCAGTGGTGTCGGCCTCAACACGGGCTTCGGCGACGAGCACATGGGGGACCCCAAGGTGACATCGCTGATGAAGGCCGCGGGAGTTCGGCAGCTGCGCTATCCCGGCGGCTCCGGCGCGGACGACTACCACTGGAAGACCCACACCTCCGGCGACGGCAGCGGCTGGATCCCCTCCAACACCGACTTCGACCACTTCATGGCCACCGCGAAGAAGGTCGGCGCCCAGCCGATCGTGACCGCGAACTACGGTTCCGGTACCCCCCAGGAGGCCGCCGACTGGGTCAAGTACGCCAACGTCGACAAGGGTTACGGCGTGAAGTACTGGGAGATCGGCAACGAGGTCTACGGCAACGGGCACTACGGCGACGGCAAGGGCTGGGAAACCGACAACCACGCCGACAAGAGCCCGACGGCGTACGGGAAGAACCTGGTCGCCTACGCGAAGGCGATGAAGGCCGTGGACCCGAAGGTGAAGATCGGAGCGGTGCTCACCACCCCCGGCGGCTGGCCGGATGCGGAGAAGGCTCCCGGTGACACCGCCGACTGGAACAACACGGTGCTCTCCATCGCGGGAAGCTCGATCGACTTCGTCATCGTCCACTGGTATCCGGGCGGCACCACCACTGCCGACCTGCTGAACACCCCCTCCCGGATCGCCGGTGTCAGGTCCTCGCTGCGCTCGCTGATCGCCAAGTACACGGGCTCGCGCGCCGCTTCGGTGGAGATCGCGGTCACCGAGACCGACGCCGTCGGCTCGCCCGCCTTGACCAGCCAGGCCGCAGCCCTGTTCGCGCCGGACACCTACATGACCTGGTTCGAGCAGGGTGCCACCCACGTGGACTGGTGGAACCTGCACAACGGCTCGGGCGAAGCACCCACCACCGTCCACGGCGAGACCGACTACCAGGACGGGGGCATTCTCTCCGCCGGAACCTGCGCCGGGGGGAAGTGCGAACCGCCGCGCGACACGCCCTTCCCCACCTACTGGGGCATCCGCTCGCTGACCGCACTGGCGAAGCCTGGCGACACCATGGTCAAGTCGTCCTCGCGCAACTCGTCGGTTGCCGTGCACGCGGTGCGGAGCAGCAACGGCGGTCTGAACGTCATGCTGATCAACAAGAGCCCGAAGAACGCGGCGCAGGTGTCGCTCTCGTACGCCGGATTCACCCCGGCCGCAGGGGCGGTCACGACCGTTTCGTATGCCAAGGGAGACACCGGCCTGACGACGGCGAAGCGGGGCACGGCGGGCGCACAGAAGCTGCCGCCGTACTCGATCACGACTCTTCAGCTGAAGCCCGCGTCGGGGACTGCCGGCGCTGACAAGCCGTCGCCCGCCCCCACACCGACCGCCGCCGCGCCGGTTGTCTCCGCCGCCGGCACGACCGGCACCCGTGCGCAGGCGGAGAACGGCGCACCCGTCAGCCGGCCGACCCCGAGCAGCAGCACGTCCGGCCCCCTGGCTTCCACCGGGGTGAGCAACGCTGTCACGTACAGCGCCCTCGGTGGCCTGCTGGTCATCGCTGCCGGCGGCGTGCTGGTGCTTCGCGGACGTCGCCGCAGGGCTTTGCACGGGAAGTGAGACCGCGTGAGTGACTGACGGCCCGGCAGCAACGCCACCCACCCGTGGCGTGCGCGCCGGGCCGTCGGCCTCCGCGCCGGCGGTCAGGAAACAAACAAGGCCCGGGTCGTAGACCTGGACCTGGCCTGCCTCGGCACCGGTCCCGACCCGTGGGGCGGCCCACGGGCCGCGTTCCGGGCCACCGTGGAACTGCCGCGCGAGGACTTCGCGATGAACTGACTTTCGTGATCCACAGGTGGTAGATCCGTAGGCCCGTGGTTCAATAGCCCCTCAATCCTGCAGATCCACCCGCACCGTCAGCAGATTCGTGCCGACCGCCCGCACCGCTGCGCTGTTCATCCGCGGCAGGGACCTGAGACGGGCACGCGCGTCGTCCTCGGGCAGCAGATGCGCGGTTCCGTGGTGCCAGCGTCCCTTGATGCGGACCCGGACTCTCGGGTTCGCCTGGATGTTGCGTACGTACTGCGACTTCTCGCCGTACTCGGAGACGATCCAGAACTTGTCCCCGACCCGGCTTCCGCCGAGCGGGGTCCGGCGCGGTTGCCCCGACTTCCGCCCCGTGGTCTCGAGGAGCGTCTGAAAGGGCAGTTGTCTGGACAGCGGGTTGGCGACCCATCGCTGGAGCGATGTGACGGCGCGGAACTTGAGTTCGTTGTAGCGCGACATAAGGCCCTGGTCCTCCTCGTCGGTGACCCGAGAAGTCTCTCAGGAGACCCCTACCGCCCCAAGAAGATCGGGTTCGTGAACGCCGCCAGCGCCCCCGGAAGCGGTGCCACCGCCGCCTCGTGACGCAGTTCCGCCCGTACGTACGCCGCGTACTGGGCCGTCGTACGCCACTCCACCGTGCCGGAGCCCGAGACCGGCAGGACGGGGCTGGTGTGCAGGACGCCCTGGTCCGTGACGAAGCGGGCCGTGCAGCGGGGGGCGCCGGTGACGTCCAGGCGGACTGTGACCGGGTCGTCGCGGTCCACCTTCAAACGGCCGCCGATTCCCGCGTGTTCGCCCTTCGGGCCGTACGCGGTGAAGTCGAGCGAGACCGACTTGGACTCGGCGATGTAGGAGCGGCCCGCCTTCAGGCCCTCCTGGATGGACTCGCGGGTGAGGTCGTCGGCGAGGACGACCGTCTGGGGGGTGCCGACGGGGTCGGGGTGGCGGTGGGCGTCGCTGTTGCCCA
The DNA here is from genome assembly GCF_043198355.1 of Streptomyces sp. NPDC048825. Classification (NCBI taxonomy): domain Bacteria; kingdom Bacillati; phylum Actinomycetota; class Actinomycetes; order Kitasatosporales; family Streptomycetaceae; genus Streptomyces; species Streptomyces sp. NPDC048825. The sequence goes on along the minus strand of NZ_JBICUR010000002.1, from coordinate 202,693 downwards.
TCGCCGGGATCCAGCCGCGGCCCTCGCGGACCGAGGCGACCAGCATGCCGTCCCAGTCGGCCAGGGAGACCTCGTCGTCGGGGCCGTACGGGCCGTTCCACACCTCGACCACGTCCGCCTCGCCGAAGCCGAACTTCCAGTTGCAGCCGATGCACGTGGCGTGCGGGTGGGCGGGGACGACCAGGCCTCCGGAGCGGCGGATCTCTCGCGCGTACTTGCTGAAACGGTTGTCGCGGGCGCGGTAGCGCCAGTCGACGAACGTCCCGGGGTCCGTGCCGAGCGCGACGACATGGCCGTTACGCGTCGTGACCTCCTCGCCCAGCAGGATCAGCAGGTCGTCGCCCGCCACGTCGGCCCAATGGGCGTGCGCGGCATGGGTGTTGTGCTCGGAGGTGTTGATGAAGTCCAGGCCGGCCTCGCGGGCGAGGGCCGCGATCTCCGCGGGGGTGCGGCGGCCGTCGGAGTACCAGGAGTGCAGGTGGCAGTCGCCGCGGTACCAGGCGCGACCGCGGCCCTTGGCACGGTTGGGCGGGTACTTCGGCTTCACGGCGGCGCCGGGTTCGCCGTAGGTGAGCGTGATGGTGATCTCGTACGGGAGACCCTGCGGGGCCACGGTGTAGGGACCCAGCGCGATGTACCAGGTGCCCTCGCGGACCGGGCCCGGGATATAGCCGGGCGTGGCGTCGTCGGCGCGGATGAAGAACTCCGTGCGCGCCCCGCCCGACCAGCCGCGGAAACCCCTGCCGCCCAGTTCCGTGCCGCGCTGGTCGAAGATGCCGATGTCGAGCGCGTTGCCCACGGTGCCGGCCGGGACGGAAGGCTTCTCGTAGGTGTACGCGACCTTGATCTCCCGTACGCCGTCGGGGACTTCGACCGGCAGGTACACGAAGTCGGGTGAGCCGGTGGGCAGTGTGCCGCGCACCGTCCTCGTCTCGTGGTCCGCTGCTGCGTCGGCAGCCTCGCTCGGAAAACTCACGCTTCCCAACGTAAGCGTGGCGGCGGCTCCCGTCACGAACAGGGCGCGTCTGCCGATTCCGTGGTCGTCCTCGCACATGCTGCTGCTCCCAAGGTGTGGGTGTGGCAGGGGATGGCACGTACCAGCTTCGTATTGAGCCGTGAACTCCTGTGCAAGGGAAGGGAATCGGCAGCTTTCATCGGAGCTTCCACGGAGCGCTTCCCATGGCTTCCGAGACGTTTCCGAGGTGCTTTGGAGGCACGCGTCGCAGGCACGTCCGACCGGTCGGTATGGACTCCGGGCGTTTGTCACGCTAGGAAGGCCTCATGCGGATCTCCACCACGATCTTCCTCACCGACGAGACCATCAGCCCGACCCTGCTCGCCCGCGAGCTGGAGCAGCGCGGTTTCGCCGGGCTCTACCTCCCCGAGCACACGCACATCCCGGTCGAGCGGACGTCGCCGTACCCCGCGGGCGGTGAGCTGCCGCCCGAGTACGGCCGCACCCTCGACCCCTTCGTCGCGCTCGGTCAGGCGGCGGCTGTCACCACGGGACTCGGTCTCGGCACCGGCATCACCCTCGTCGCCCAGCACGATCCCATCGACCTCGCCAAGCAGATCGCGACGCTCGACCACCTCTCCGGCGGCCGTTTCACGCTCGGTGTCGGCTTCGGCTGGAACGTGGAGGAGGCCGCCGACCACGGCGTCGACTGGCGTACGCGGCGGGAGCTGGGCCGGGACCGGATGGCGCTGATGCGGGCGCTGTGGTCGCCGGAACCGACGGCGTACGAGGGCGACTTCGGGTCCGTGCGCGCCAGTTACGCCTACCCCAAACCCGTACAGAAGCCGCGCGGGCCGGTCGTCGGGCCGCGGACGCTGATCGGGGGAGCGGCCGGGCCGAAGCTCTTCTCCCACATCAGTGAGTACGCGGACGGCTGGCTGCCGATCGGTGGCCGCGGGCTGACCGAGTCGATGCCGGTCCTGCGGTCCGCCTGGGCCGAGGCGGGCCGCGACCCCGAGGCGCTCCAGGTCGTGCCGTACGCCGTGCTGCCCAGCTCCGGCAAGCTCGCGCACTACGCGGACCTCGGCATCGAGGAGGTCGTGCTGCAACTGCCGCCGGCCGGCGAGGCGGAGGTACTGCGCGTGCTGGACGACTACGCGAAGTACGTGTAGTGGGGCATGGGGCCGGGCCGCGCTACTTGTGACACGGCCCCAGGAGTGCCTGATCGATGCGACCGTATGCTCGAAGGATGACGACTTCCGCGAGCTCCGGAACCGGGCCCACCGCGAACGCCATGCGGCGGGCCCTCAAACGCGCCCGCGACGGCGTCGCGCTCGATGTCACCGAGGCGGCCGTGCTGCTTCAGGCGCGGGGCGAGGACCTGGACGACCTGGCGGCGTCGGCCGGGCGGGTGCGGGACGCGGGCCTGGAGGCCGCGGGACGTGCCGGCGTCATCACGTACTCGAAGAGCGTCTTCGTCCCGCTCACCCGGCTGTGCCGCGACAAGTGCCATTACTGCACCTTCGTCACCGTTCCCGGCAAGCTGCGGCGGGCCGGGCACGGGATGTTCATGTCGCCGGACGAGGTGCTCGACATCGCGCGGCGCGGCGCCGAACTCGGCTGCAAGGAAGCCCTGATCACCCTCGGCGACAAGCCAGAGGAGCGGTGGCCCGAGGCGCGGGAGTGGCTGGACGCGCACGGGTACGACGACACCATCGCGTACGTCCGCGCCATCTCCATCCGGATCCTGGAGGAGACGGGGCTGCTGCCGCACCTCAACCCCGGCGTCATGTCGTGGACCGACTTCCAGCGGCTCAAGCCCGTCGCGCCCAGCATGGGCATGATGCTGGAGACGACCGCCACCCGGCTGTGGTCCGAGCCGGGCGGCCCGCACTACGGCTCGCCCGACAAGGAACCGGCGGTGCGGCTGCGGGTGCTGGAGGATGCGGGGCGGTCGTCCGTGCCGTTCACCAGCGGTCTGCTGATCGGGATCGGGGAGACGTACGAGGAACGCGCCGAGTCGCTGTTCGCGCTGCGCAAGGTCTCGCGGGCCTACCACGGCATCCAGGAGCTGATCATCCAGAACTTCCGCGCCAAGCCGGACACGGCGATGCGCGGGATGCCGGACGCCGAGCTGGACGATCTCGTCGCCACGGTGGCTGTCGCGCGGCACATCATGGGTCCTTCCGCCTGCCTCCAGGCGCCGCCCAATCTCGTGGACTTCGAGTACGGGCGGCTCATCGGCGCCGGTATCGACGACTGGGGTGGTGTCTCGCCGCTCACCATCGACCACGTCAATCCGGAGCGGCCCTGGCCGCAGATCGACCAACTCGCCGAGCAGTCGGCGGCGGCCGGCTTCGAACTGCGTGAACGGCTGTGTGTGTACCCGGAGTTCGTACAGCGCGGCGAGCCCTGGCTGGATCCCCGGCTGCTGCCGCACGTACGGGCCCTGGCCGACCCGGAGACCGGCCTGGCGAACCCCGACGCTGTCGTCCAGGGCCACCCGTGGCAGGAGCCGGACGAGGCGTTCACCGCGTCGGGCCGTACGGATCTGCACCGCACCATCGACACCGAGGGACGTACGGGCGACCGCCGGAACGACTTCGACGAGGTGTACGGAGACTGGGAGGCGCTGCGGGAGGCGGCGGCGCCCGGGATGGTGCCGTCGCGGATCGACACGGACGTACGGGCGGCGCTCGCGACGGCGGCCAACGACCCGACGCGCCTGACCGACGACGAGGCGCTGGCACTGCTGCACGCCGACGGCCCGGCGCTGGACGCCCTCACCCGGATCGCGGACGACGTCCGCAAGTCGGTGGTCGGCGACGACGTCACGTACATCGTGACGAGGAACATCAACTTCACCAACGTCTGCTACACCGGCTGCCGTTTCTGCGCCTTCGCCCAGCGCCGCACGGACGCCGACGCCTACACGCTGTCCATGGACCAGGTCGCCGACCGCGCCCAACAGGCCTGGGACGTCGGGGCAGTCGAGGTCTGTATGCAGGGCGGGATCCACCCCGACCTGCCCGGCACCGCGTACTTCGACATCGCGCGGGCGGTGAAGGAGCGCGTCCCGGGGATGCATGTCCACGCCTTCTCGCCGATGGAGGTGGTGAACGGTGCTACCCGCACCGGGATGTCGATCCGCGAATGGCTGACGGCCGCCAAGGAAGCGGGCCTCGGCTCCATCCCCGGCACGGCCGCCGAGATCCTCGACGACGAGGTCCGCTGGATCCTGACCAAGGGCAAGCTGCCCACGGCGACCTGGATCGAGGTCGTGACGACCGCGCACGAGCTGGGCATCCGCTCCTCGTCCACGATGATGTACGGGCATGTGGACCAGCCCCGCCACTGGCTCGGCCATTTCCGGACGCTGTCGCGGATCCAGCAACAGACGGGCGGTTTCACGGAGTTCGTGACGTTGCCGTTCATCCACACCAACGCGCCCGTGTACCTGGCGGGCATCGCGCGCCCCGGCCCGACCACGCGCGACAACCGCGCGGTGACGGCCATGGCCCGGCTCCTCCTCCACCCGCACATCCCCAACATCCAGACGAGTTGGGTGAAGCTGGGGACGGAAGGGGCGGCTGAAATGCTCCGCTCGGGCGCGAACGACCTCGGCGGCACGCTGATGGAGGAGACGATCTCCCGTATGGCGGGCTCGTCGTACGGCTCGTACAAGTCCATCAAGGACCTGATCGCGGTGGCGGAGGCGGCGGGCCGTCCCGCCAGGCCGCGGACGACGCTGTACGGGGAGGTCCCGGAGGAACGGCAGCGGGCCGCGTCGGCATCGGACGGGCATCTGCCGGAGCTGCTGCCGGTGTTGGACTGAGACTGGACTGAGCTGTCCCATCGAGCAGGGGGAGGAGGTGCGTGCCCGTGCCCACCCGACGAAGGCTGCCCCGACGACGGCTGTCCCCTTGGGTCTGGGTCACCGGGCTGACCCTCGGCGCCGTCGTGGTGGTCGCCGCCCTGGCCGTACGCGCCGAGCAGGCGGCCCAGCCGAAGCCGACCGCCTCCGCGAGCCCCTCCGCCTCGGCGAGCCCGTCCGCGCCGGTGGCGGTACCGGACGACTCGGGCACGGGGCGGCGCGTCGTCTACTCCCTCGGCCAGCGGCGGGTGTGGCTGGTCGACTCCGGCAAGGACGCCCGCCGTACGTTCACGGTGTGGCCGGGCTCGGTGAGCCCACTGCCCGGCACGTACACGGTCACATTCCGCAATGCCTCCGCGACCGGCTACGACGGGGTGCCGATCGAGAACGTCGTCTACTTCTCCACCCGCTCCGGCGTCTCGATCGCCTTCTCCAACGCCGAGGACGGCTCGTCGCCCCCGCCCGCCCCCGGAGTCGAGACGGGCGGAATCCGCGTGCGCGCCGCCGACGGGGACGCGATCTGGGATTTCGGTACGACGGGGACGACGGTTTCAGTGGTCGAGTAGGCGTCCGGCAGAAGAGCAGTTCCGGTTATCGCTCGGTGTCCTTGACCGCCCCCGGCAGATGCACCACGAGCAGCACCACCCCGCTCAGTACGAAGACCCGGAGAGCCGCGTCCAGGCCGTTCCAGTCCTCCGACTGCCACATGGAGAACCACTCGCCGCCGATGGCGATGAAACCGGCGCCGAAGAGGAGCATCGTCATGAGCAGGCCGGCCGTGCTCGCGCGGCGGGCGCGTGTGAGGTCCATGCTGCGCAGGCCCTTGCCGTAGAGGGCTGTGGCCGTGATGAGGACGAGGGCGGCCAGGGTCTCCCAGGCGATGATCGCGATGTAGGCGATGTCCTGGAGGGTGCGGGACTCGATCGCGCGCCACATCAGGTCGTCGTCCTTGAAGGTGGTGTCCATGGCCAGGACATGGCGTACGAACTGCTGGTTCGTGCCGTAGTCGGTGATGTTGCCGAACGCGACCAGCGCCATATAGAGGGCGACCGTGCCGGTGAGCAGGGCCGCCGTGACGGGGAGTGCCCGTCCGCCTCCGGTCTTTGTCATGAAAGTCCCCCTGAAGTCTCCACTGATATCCCCCTGAAAGTCCGGCTGTGATGGGTCAAGTCCCTTAAGAGGCAAGGGCGTTGGCCTCTCGTCTATTCCCCGCTTCCGCCGTCTTCCCACTTGATTACGCACACCTCGCACTGCTGCACGTTCCCGCCCAGAATTCGTAAACCGTTCCGGCCCTCAACCGACTGTTCCCATTCGATTACAGTGCTGAGCTGTCAGCCGTACGGGACGGTAGCCGTACGGGACGGGATCTTCAGGAGGCCTCGGTGGGTGCGACGTCCGGTGCCGTCTGGGGGCGTGCCGAACAGCAGGACTTCCGTAGCCGGGTGCGAGGCACACTGCTGGGCGCGGCCCTCGGTGATGCGCTGGGCTCGCCGGTCGGGGACCTCTCGGTGGACGAGCTCCGCGTGGAGTACGGCCCGGAGGGCGTCATCGACCTGCCCTTCGGCCACGGCAGCCGTGGCGCCGTCTCGCATCTGACCCAGCTCACCCTCTTCAGCCTCGACGGGCTCATCCGTGCCCAGGTCCGCCGGGACACGGGCGCCTGGCACCCGCCGACGGACCTGCACCGCGCGTACCTGAGATGGGCGGCCACGCAGCACGACTGGGGTCCCGACGAGCGCCGCAAGGAGGACGGCTGGCTGGCCCGCGAGGAGTGGCTGTACGCACGCCGCAACCCCGCCCGCGCCTGCCTGACCGGCCTCGCCGACGACATGATGGGCACTCTGGACGCCCCCAAGAACCTGGAGGAGATGGGCGCCGAGGCCGCAGCCCGATCCGCGCCCTTCGGACTGCTCGTCGGCTGGGAGCCGCAGCTGGTGATGCAGCTCGCCGTCGAGTGCGCGGCGCAGACCCACGGCCACCCCACCGCCTACCTGTCGGCAGGCGCGTACGCCCTGATCGTGCACGGACTGGCCCGCGGCGAGAGCCTCGACGCCGCCGTACAGCGCTCGCTCCAGCTGCTCGCCGACTGGCCGGGGCAGCAGCCGGTGACCGACGCTCTGCAGTACGCGCTGGGGGCCGTACGACAGGGCATGCCCACGCCGGCCCGGATCGAGGAGCTGGCCGGGGCGGGTACGGCGGAGGGGCTGCTGTCGGTCGCTGTGTACTGCGCGCTGGTCGGCGAGGACACCCGGCACGGGTTGTGCCTCTCGGTGAACCACGGCGGCCCCTCGGGCGCCGCCGGAGCGCTCACGGGTGCCCTGCTCGGCGCTCTGCACGGTGAGACGGCCCTCCCGCCGGCCTGGCTCGCCGAACTGGAGGGCCGTCCCACGATGCTCGTCCTCGCCGACGACTTCGCGATGGAGATGACCCAGGGGCCCGCGCTGCACGGACCGGCCGGGTCGTCGCCGGGCTGGCTGGCCCGGTATCCGCGGGCCTAGGGGACTTCTCAGTCCTTGACCGGCGCCCCCACCACACCGTCCGCCGCCCCCGCCGGAGTCGGGATCGCCGCAGCCGCCGAACCCGAGCCGTCGTCATCGTTGTTGATCTTCGCGAGTACGGCGTCGCGCTCCGGGGTGTCCTCCGGCTTCACGTATCCGATGAGGATGTAGAGGACCAGCGAGACGGCGAGCGGAACCGAGACCTGGTACTGGAGCGGGACGCCGCCGTCGACGTTCCAGTGGATCGGGTAGTTGACCAGCCAGAAGGTGACGAGGCCGACGCCCCAGCTGATCAGCGCGGCCGTCGGGCCGCTCTTGCGGAACCAGGGCAGCAGGCCCAGCATCAGCGGGATCGCGATCGGGCCCATCAGACCGGCGACCCACTTGATGACGACCGTGATGATGTCGCCGAAGAAGTCGGAGTTGACCTGCGTCGCGATGGCCATCGACAGGCCGAGGAAAAGCAGCGTGGCCCAGCGCGCGGCCAGCAGCCCCGTCCGGGTGTCCCACTCGCGCACCTTCCGGGAGACGGCGGGCATGATGTCGCGCGTGACGACGGCGGCGATCGCGTTGGCGTCCGACGAACACATCGCCATCGTGTGCGAGAAGAAGCCCACGATCACCAGGCCCAACAGACCGTGCGGCAGCAGCTGTTCAGCCATCAGCGCGTACGAGTCGGCCGGTACGTCCGTCTGGATGATCAGCGGCGCCACCCACATCGGGAAGAACAGCACCAGCGGCCAGACCAGCCAGAGCACGGCGGACAGCGAGGCCGAGCGCGTGGCGGACTTCGCGGAGTCCGTGGCCATGTAGCGCTGGGCCTGGTTCCACATGCCGCCGTTGTACTCGAAGGTCTTGATGAAGAGGTACGCGATCAGGAAGACCATCATGTACGGGCCGGCCAGCGGCTTGGTGTGCCCGTCCAGCGCGGGCTCGTCCCAGACGCTCCACAGCGTGCTGAAGCCGCTCAACTCGACCATGACGGCGATCAGCATCGCGATACCGGCGACGAACTGGATGATGAACTGCCCGAGTTCGGTCAGCGCGTCCGCCCACAGGCCGCCGACGGTGCAATAGACGGCCGTCACCGCACCGGTGATGAGGATGCCCATGTTGAGCGAGACCCCGGTGAACACCGACAACAGCGTGGCGATCGCCGCCCACTTGGCACCCACGTCCACGATCTTCAGCAGGACGCCGGACCAGGCGAGAGCCTGCTGCGTGGGCAGGTTGTAACGGTTCTTCAGATACTCCAGCGGCGACGACACATGCAGCCGTGCGCGCACCCGGTTGAGCCGGGGCGCGAAGAGGCGGGCGCCGATGGCGATGCCGATGGCGATGGGGAAGGACCAGGTGACGTACGAAGTGACGCCGTACGTATAGGCGATGGCCGCGTAGCCCGTGAACATCACCGCGCTGTAGCCGGACATGTGGTGCGAGATGCCGGACAGCCACCACGGCATCTTGCCGCCGGCGGTGAAGAAGTCGCTGACGTTGTCGACGCGCTTGTGGGACCAGACGCCGATCGCGACCATCACACCGAAGTAGCCGATCAGCACGGTCCAGTCGAGACCGTTCATATGCCCCCCTCTTAGGGTCGTGAAGCGCCCGCTCATCGTCAGTTCGCTGACATGGCGGCGACAACGGCCCGTATCGTCAAGAGGAGGTAAAATAGTTCTGCTTACTGACCTCGGTTCATGTTCCTGAACACTCCCGAAAAGGGGCTAGCGCATCAACTCCCCCGCGTTGACCAGCAGAGACTGTCCGGTGATCGCCCGCGCCCGGTCCGACGCCAGGAACGCCGCGGCGTCGGCCACGTCTGAGTCCGTGGCCAGCTCCGGGAGCGCCATGCGAGAGGTCAGCCGGTCCAGCACCTCAGCCTCCGGCACTCCCTCGGTATGCGCCGAGAACTGGACATACGCCTCGACCGGCGGCCCCCACATCCACCCCGGCAGCACGGTGTTCACCCGGATCCGGTGCGGCCCCAACTCCCTTGCCAGGGAGTACATCGCGGACGTCAGCGCGCCCTTCGAGGCCGCGTACGCCATCTGCCGCACCTGTGTGGGAGCGGCGACAGCCGACTGCGTCCCGATGAAGACCACGGACCCGCCGCGGTCCTTCAGTGAGGGCAGGCAGGCGCGGGTCATCCGCAGCGAGCCGAGCAGGTTCACATCGATGACGGACTGCCAGGTGGCGAAGTCCGCGTCCTCGAGACCGCCGAAGTAGCTGTCCCAGGCGGCGACATGGACCACGGCGTCGAGCCGCCCGAATCGCTCGACCGCGAGCGCGGCCAGCGCCTCGCACTGCTCCTCGTCGGTGATGTCGGCCGGGCGGTAGGCGGTGTGCGTACCTTCGGGGTCGATCTCCGCCGCCGACTTGGCGAGATTCGCCTCCGTACGCGCCCCGAGCACGGCGTTGCCCCCGTCCCGTACGACCGCTGCCGCGACCTGATGCCCGAGTCCGGCGCCGACTCCCGAGACGATCACGGTCCTGCCCGCGAGCAATGACATGCCGAGGCCTCCCTGACTCTGGCGGATTGTCTGACGGAGCGTCAGAGTATGGGCGTCCGCCGGAGGAAGGAAGGGGAGCGACATGAGTGAGGAGACCCGCAGCGAGGTGTACGCGGAGCTGGCCGCGGTGGGCCCGTACGGCGTTCACCCGGGCCATGCCCTGATCACCATGGTCGAGCCGCATCCGGGCCATGAGTACGCGTACAACCGCTGGTACGAGGATGATCACTTCATCTCTGGAGCGATGGCGATGCCCTGGATGTACGCGGGCCGCCGCTGGGTCGCCACCCGCGACCTCCAACTCCTGCGCTACCCCGAGAAATCGGCGGTCGCCCAGCCGGTCACCGCCGGCTGCTACATCTCCACGTACTGGGTCACGGACGGCCGCTACGACGACCACATGAAGTGGACCGTCGGCATCAACAAGCGGCTCAATCGCGACGGCCGCGTCTATCAGGACCGTACGCACGTCTTCACGGCGTTCCAGGACCACGAGGCGACGGTGTACCGGGACGGGGCGGCGGGTCCGCGCGACTTCCACGCGCTGGACCATCCGTATGCGGGGCTGGTCGTGGAGGTCATCGATGCGGAAGGGCAGGAACAGCGGGCCGAGTTGCTGGAGTGGCTGCGCGCCAAGCACCTGCCGAAGCGGCTCGCCGGCTCTCCGTCCGCGATGGTCACGATCTTCCGGCCGACTCCGCTTCCCGGTGACCGTATGTCGTACGTGAAGCAGGTCGAAGGGGTCGATACGCGGCTGACGTTGCTGTGGTTCCTGGAGGCGGACCCCAGGGAGTGCTGGGAGGAGTACTTCACGGGGCTGGAGGAGCCGGTGGCGGAGGCGGGGCTGGGGAGGGTGGAGTTGGTGGCTCCGTTCATTCCCACGGTGCCGGGGACGGATCGGTACGTGGATCGCCTTCGGTGAACGGCCGGGCGTACCGGCAAAAATGCGGCCCCCTCGGCTGGTGACGGCGGCCAGTCGAGAGGGCTCTTGCTGTGGTTCCTTATGGAGTTGGTTCGGCCAGTGAGCGGCCGAGAGTCAGGGACCCTCGGGTCTCAATGCTTGACCGATGTCACGAAGACACTCCACGCCTCGGCCGGGAAGGCCAGGGTCGGGCCCTCGGGAGCCTTGGAGTCGCGGACGGCGAGGGCCGAGGTGGTGGGTGACTTGACCTCGACGCACGCGCTGTTCGGGGAGGAGTACGAGGACTTCGTCCATGTCTTCGTGGCGCCTTGCAGAATTGCCATGTTCGCTCCGATGGTGAATCGCTGGCCGAGGTCACCGGGCCATTGGGGCCACAGCGCAGTTCGCGCCAACTTTGTTGATCGAGTGGCGTGATCGACGCTACTCGCCAACTTCCTCGCCCGGAGGAGCCGTTCACTCGTCTGGGTGGCATATTCCATCCGAACCTTCTGGTTGGGCGCGCTTTGGTATACCCTGCGCCCTTCAGTTCAGGCCGCTGCCGCGGGCGTACTCCTTCGCGATGTCGGCGATGATCTGCCGCGACTGCTCGGGGTTGAGCGCCTGGGCCCGCAGATGCTCGTACATGAGGCTGTACTTCTGCACGTCCGGCGCCTTCTCCAGATACAGGTCACTGGTGACACCCTCGATGTACACCACGCTCGAATCGGCCGCGTCGGCGAACTCCAGGATCGCGTACTGCCCGGCCAGACCGGAGTGCGCACCGACGTCGAACGGCAGTATCTGCACGGTGATATGGGGGAGTTGGGCCATCTCGTTGAGGTGCTCCAACTGTTCGCGCATCACGTTGTTGTCGCCGACCACGCGGCGCAGCGACGCCTCGTCCAGCACCACCCACAGGCGCAGCGGATCCTTGTCGGCGTTGATGCGCTCCTGCCGCCGCAGCCGGACCTGGACGCGCTTTTCGATCTCGGCGTCCGAGGACTCGGGGGATCCGCCGCGGACGATGGCCTCGGCGTAGGTGGGGGTCTGGAGCAGTCCGGTGACGATCTGGGGCTCGTAGACCCGCAGTGACTCGGCATCGGTCTCCAGGCCGATGTAGACGCTGTACGGGATGTCCCCGAACGCGTGCCACCAGCCCTGCTGGCGCGAGGCCTTGGCCATTTCCATCAGGCCGTCGACCATTCGCTGGTCCTCGACCTCGTACACCCCGCACAGGTCACGGACGTCGCGCGGGCTGATGCTGCGCCGGCCGTTCTCCAGGCGGCTGATCTTCGACTGCGAGACGAGCAGGCGCTCGGCGACCTCCTCGGCGGTCATGCCCTTGAGCTCGCGGAGCCGGCGCAGCTCCTGGCCCAGCCGGCGTCGCCTGACGGTGGGATTGACATTGGACGCCACGGGACGTGCACCTCCGGCTGCGTGCGGCCTGTACTTTGCGTGTCTGCTGTTGAGCAGATTGCCACCAAGGTGCTTGCCAGCGCTGGGAAACAGCGGATATGCGGGTGCGCTCCTCTGAGGGGCCGACAAGTTACCTGCGGGTGCGTCGTGGCTGGGCGCACCCACGCGGCGGAGCCGCATATGTCACAGCCCCGCGCCTTTTAGGGTGCGCTCGTGCGCGCGGACATGGCCGCGCGGGGCGGCGGGCCGTGTCGTCGTCCGGACGTACGGCCTGCCACCCCGCGCGGCTCAGCGGCTCCCGAACCGGGTCTTGGGGACTTGCGGTGCGGCGCTGACGGTGGTGGTGCTGTGCTGTTTTTGTTGCCCTGTCCTGCCTTGCGTTGCGTTGCCTTGCTGTGCCGTGGAACAGCGGTCAGTGGGCCACGGCGCGCGCCATGGATCCTCGGCGCGGTTGCATCGGAACGCCCCGTGTGGGTTCCGATGCGGGCCTGGCTCCGGCGGCGGCCTGGCGGCCGGGCGATGGGGCCGGGCTACGGCGTGGCTGTGCGGCCACACCGTTCTGGACGTCCATCACGGCGTGTGCCACGAGGCCGCCCATGGGGTCGTGCCTGATCAGGTCCCGGAGGCGGGAGCGCGACGAGCGCCCTTCGTTCCCCGGGTAGAGGTGCTTGCCCAGGCCGACGGCGTGCGCCAGCGCGGCCAGTGCGGCGGTCCGCGGGTCCGGCGGTACGCCGGTGCGGATCGCATTGTCCAGCCGGGCCTTGATCTCCCGGCTGATCTCCGTGTCCGTCGCTTGGTAGCGAGTCGTCGGAAGCACCCCGCACATCTGTCCCGCGACGGCATGCACCATGCCGCAGCGCTCCAGATGCGAGAGATATGTCTGGCGCAGCCCCAGTCGGGGCCCGCCGATCCAGTGGACGGCACGCACGGGAGCACCACGCCTTCGCAGCAACTCCAACGCGCAGTCCAAAGTCGGATCTCCGGTCGGCCGTGGTGCTACCACGGCGATACGATCCCCGTCTGGGGCTATCCGTCCGGCCAGCGCCAGCTCCACTAGCTGTGCTCCGGCCAGACCAAGGTCGAGCGACTGCGGCTGTGCGGTGGTACCCGTGGTCGGGTCCAGCGCCAGCAGCAGAAGCTCCTCCGGAATCGTTCTGCGGCTCCTGCCCATCCATGCCTCCCCGCGTGGATGAATGACAGGGTGACCCCTCTCACATCGGTCTGTCGAGGGTGCGTGACCGGAATGTAGTGGAACCGATAGGTATGTCGTTCTCGTCTACCGCAGGGGTTAAGCCCGCACACAGGACACTGGTACATGGTTCGGACATCGATTCCGAGCGTCTGTTGGCGGCTCTTCAACGGTTCATGGTTCGGTTGGGCGCACGGTGAGTGGCGCATGGAGGAGGCATCGGTGACGGGCGAGTCCCCCGACAGGTCGAAGCAGCACGAGTCGTCGGCAGAACCGACGTCGGGGAGCAAGGCTCCGGTTCCCGGTCCTGCCTCCTCGGGTGGGGGTGGCTCCGATGCGCGTCCCGCGCCGGGTACGGATCCGCGGCTCGCGGTGGCCCGCGAGGCGGTGGCCGTGGCGAGGGTGGACACGGCCACGGCGGTGTTCTCCACGCGTGGGGTTGCGAAGGTGTCGGCCACCGGTGCCTCGGGTACGGACGCTTCAGGGTCGGTTGCGTCGGATACGGCAGGGGCGGAGGTCTTGACTGCTGAGGGTTCTCCCGGGCGGGAGGACTCTGTGGCTGCTTCGGAAGCGGAGGACGCCGCGGAGTCCGCTGCGAAGGGCTCCCAGCCGGGTGACACCCGGCTGCGGGACGCTGTGGCGGCTTGGGTAGCGGGGGCGGATGCCGAGGCTGAGGGATCGGACTCGGAGTCGGACTCGGGTTCCGGTTCGGGCGCGGGTGACCGTGAGTCGCGGGCCGGGGCGGAGAGTGACGGCGACGTCGAGAGTGACGCCGAAGTCGAGAGCGACGGGGACGCGGCGGCTTCGGGCGATGACGGTACGGCTCCGGAGGCGGAGGTCGGCGCCGAGGAGGCGCGTACGGACTCCGAGGAGCGTGCGGACTCCGAGGCAGGTTCGGACTCCGAGCCGGAGGAAGCTGTCGCGGAGGACGGCGCCTCCGGCGAAGCGTCCTCGGCCACCGCGGCCCCGGATGCTGACGCGGAGCCTGCCTCCGGCACGGCAGTCGACGGTGACGCCGAGGAGGACCGCCGCGCCGACGGCTCCGGTACCCGGCGCGCGGAGGATGCCGAGCGGCCGGAGGGTGAGGCGGCGGACGGTGCCGACGCGCGGTCGGGCGCCGAGCCCGCGGACGAGGACGCCCCGGCGGGCGGCCGCGGCTCTGATGCGGACGAGCCGGCGACGGATGCCGCCTCCGGCGAGGGCGCGTCTGGTGACGCGGAGGGCGCCGAGCGGCCGGAGGGTGAGGCGGCGGACGGTGCCGACGCGCGGTCGGGCGCCGAGCCCGCGGACGAGGACGCCCCGGCGGGCGGCAGCCGCACCGGTGCGGGTGAGGTGGAGCCGGAGGCGGACGCCGCCTCTGGCGGCGACGGCGAAGCCGTCTCGGCCGCCCCTCAGGACGTTGACGCGGAGGCTGTCTCCGGCGCCGCTGCGGACGGTGTCGCCGGTGACGTGGAGGACGAGCGCCCTGCGGGTGGCTCCGACGCCGAGCGCGTAGAGGACGCCGAGCCCTCGGCCGAAGACACCCCGGCCGGTGGCCGTGGCGTCGACGCGGCAGAGGCGGAGGCGGAGGCGGACGCCGCCCCCGCCGACGAAGCCACCCCCACCCCCGCCGGCGCCGACGACGCGGAGCCCGACTCCGCGCCCGCCCAGGACGCCCAGGACGCCCAGGCGAAGCGTGACCCCCGCGCCGACGGCGGAAACGTCCCGGCTGCCCATCGGGACGACGACGGCGAGCCCGGCACAGGGCCTGATGAGGACGAGCCCAAGCGTCCCGTCGACCAGCCCACCGCCGCCTTCAAGGTGCGGGCGCCCGCTGTCGATCAGCCCACCACCACCCTCAAGGTGGGCGATGCCAAGCCGGACGAGAAGCCCGCCGACGCCGCCCCCGAGCCCGACGACAAGCCGGACGAGAAGCCCGCTGCCGCCGAGCGTGAGTCCGAGCGCACCAGCAAGTTCGTGGCGCTCAAGCCGCTTGATGAACCGGCTCCTCCCAAGGAGAAGCCGGCCGTTGCACCTGAAGAGAAGCCCGCCGTTCCGCCTGCCGCCGAGACTGCCGCCATCGCGCAGGTCGGGCCGGAGCGGACCGCGCAGCAGCCTCTGCCGCCCAAGCCGCCGCTCGATCTGCTGGCGGAGCTGACGAACACGCCGCCGCCTCGGGAGACTCCGGTGCGGACGATCGTGCGGCGGGTCAAGATCTGGACGCCGCTGGTCATCCTGCTGGCCGTGGTGTTCGCGGTGGTGCAGGCGGTACGGCCACTGCCGACGCCCGCCCTCGCGCTGACGGCCGACAAGTCGTACACCTTCGCGGGCGACAAGGTCACCCTGCCGTGGCCCCAGGAGGGCCAGGGCTGGATGGACGTCAACGGCATCGGCACGGTCGACAACTTCGGCGAGCAGAAGCCCGTGGCCATCGGCTCCGTCGCCAAGGCCATGGTCGCGTACGTGATCCTCAAGGATCACCCGCTGAAGCCCGGCGAGGAGGGCAAGAACATCCCCGTCGACGCGAAGGCCGAGACCGAGGGCGGTTACGACAAGGACGGCGAGTCCACGCTCAACACCATCAAGGAGGGCGACACCCTCACCCAGCGGCAGGCGCTCGCGGCCATCATGATTCCGTCCGCGAACAACGTGGCGCGGCTGCTGGCCCGTTGGGGCACGAACGGTTCCGAGGCCGCGTTCGTCAAGAAGATGAACGACGCCGCCGCGGACCTCGGGATGAAGAACACGAAGTACACCGACCCCTCCGGCCTGAAGGAGTCCACCGTCTCCACCGCCGAGGACCAGGTGAAGCTCGGCAACGAACTGGTCCAGATGAAGGCGCTGACGGACATCACCAAGCTGCCCACCTGGAAGGACCCCTCGGGCCGGGAGTGGCAGAACTACAACCGCCTCGTCCCGTACGACAACGCCATCGGCATCAAGACCGGCTCCACAACCAAGGCCGGCGGCAACCTGCTGTTCGCCGCGACCGAGGACGTGGACGGCGAGATCGTCACCGTCGTCGGCGCGATCCTCGGCCAGCACCAGCCGCCGATCATCGACACCGTCAACACGGTCAGCAAGACGGCGATGCTCGCCGCCCAGGACGCGCTGACCTCGTCGAAGATCCTGAAGAAGGGCGACGTCGTCGGGTACGTGGACGACGGGCTCGGCGGCCGGACCCGGGTCGTCGTCACGCAGGACGTCTCCGCGGTGGGCTGGGCCGGCAAGACCGTCGAGCTGGACCTGAGCGACGACGGTACGGAGATCCCGCACGAGGCGAAGGCGGGAACCAAGGTCGGCGCGCTGAGCGTCGGTGACGGCACGGGCGACGCCGTCGAGGTCCCGGTGGCCCTCCAGTCGGACCTCACCGAACCGGATTACGGCTCCAAGCTCACCCGCGTGAGCTGACGGCCGGAGGGGCAGCAGGACGGGCGGCCGGCCGGGCAGTCGGCGCGCCCCATGGGTGAGTTGACGGCACGTGCGTCCCGGTGACACAGCGCGACGTACGTGCCGTATCCCGCCCGGGCGACCCGCGGCGGGGTGCGTGCTAGCGTCGCAAGGATCGGGGCAGCTCGCCGGTCGCGGGGTCCGGCCGAGAGCGAACAATGGGACACGGGGAGTGCCTTTTACGTGGCGACAGCGGAGCCGACGCACGCCGAAGACGCCGAGCCGAGCCGAGTAGGACCCGGCTCGCGAATAGACGAGCGTGCGCGGGAGGCGGACGGCCGCGACGAGACCCACGACGGCGGCGATGACGCGCGCGACGGCGACCGTGACGCGCGTCGAGAGGCCCGCGACGACGGCAGCGACGAGGCCCACGACGGCACCCGCGAAGCCCGTCAAGAGGCCCGCGACGAGTCCCATGACGACAGCCGTGCAGCACAACACAGTCGTGAGGCGGACGAGACCCTCGCGCCCCCCACCTCCTTCGTACGCTTCCTCCGCCACCCCGCCACCCTCGCCACCGCCCTCGCCGGTGTGCTGCACGTCGTCTGGTTCTTCACGTTCGCCAACAGCGGTGGCGACCTCGCGGCGCAGGACGCCTGGGCGGAGTTCGTCGGGAGGCACCCGGGCTCGGCGTACAACCTCGCCTGGTACGGGGGCATGCACCCCGTCTCGTACAGCGTCGTGTCCCCGTATCTGATGTCGGTGCTCGGTGTGCGGCCGACGATGATGATCGCGGGGACGGTCTCCGCGGGCCTGCTCACGCTGATCCTCATGCGCAGCAGGGCCGTACGGGATCTGCGAGGGCCCGTGCTCATCGGAGTGTTCGCGCTCTTCTGCAACGCCGTGTCCGGCCGCGTGACCTTCGGTCTCGGCATGGTCTTCGCGCTGGGCGCGACCGCCGTCGTCTTCTGCTGGCCCCACCGCTGGCGCTACAAACGCTGGGCCAAGGCCCTGTGCGCCGCTCCGCTCGCCGCGATCGCGACCGCCGCGTCGCCCGTGGCGGGGCTCTTCGTGGGGCTGGTCGCCGTGGCGCTGTTCCTGCAGAAGCGGCGCCCGGGCGCGTACGCGCTGGGCCTCGCCCCCGCCGCCGTCGTGGGCGTCTCGGCGTGGCTGTTCCCGTTCTCCGGTACGCAGCCGATGCTGTTCGGGTCGGTCGTCCTGCCCTTCCTGTTCTCGGGCTTCGTCTACTTCCTCGTGCCCAGGGAGTGGAAGACGGTCCGGATCACGGCCGGGGTGTACGGGCTCTCCGTCGTCCTCGTCTGGTTGATCAGCTCGCAGATCGGGTCCAACATCACGCGGCTTGCGATGCTGTTCGCGGGTGTCGTACTGCTGGCGGCGCTGCCGTTCACGATGCCGCGCTCGCGCAGGTGGTACGCGCTTGTCGTGGCCTCCGCGGGGTTCGTCGCGTGGATCGGCTTCAAAGCGGTGGACGACACCGTCAACGCGACGCCCGCCGCATCCTGGGCGCGTGAGCTCGCCCCCATCGTCGACCGGCTGCAGGAGGTCAACGCCGAGAAGGGCCGCGTGGAGGTCGTACCGGCCCGCTCGCACCGTGAGGCGTCCGCGCTCGCGCCGTATGTGAACCTCGCCCGCGGCTGGAACCGGCAGGCAGACATGGAGCGCAACCCGCTCTTCTACGACGACACCCTGAACTCCGCCAACTACCACGAGTGGCTCAAGCGCTGGGCCGTCCACTACGTCGTCCTGCCCAAGGACGAGCCCGACGGGGACGGCGGCGAGCGCGAACGCGAGCTTGTGCAGCGCGGTCAGCCCTATCTGACGCAGGTCTGGGGCGACGCGAACTGGCAGCTCTTCAAGGTCACCGATCCCACGCCGCTCGCCGACCCGCCCGCCGTCGTCGAGCGGGCCGGGCAGGACGAGATGACGATCAAGGTGAGGGAGGCGGGGCGGGTTCTGATACGCGTGCCCTACTCGCCGTGGCTCGGTCTCGTCGACGCCGAGGGCAAGAGCGTCACGCCCCCGCAGGAGACGGAGGAGTCCGAGCGGCTGCGGGAGGTCGACGAGGACGCTCCGAAGACGTTTGAGAACGTCGCGGGGTGTCTGATGGAGGCGGAGGAGGACGCGAAGGGGGACGAGTGGACGGAGCTGGTGGCTCCGCGGGCCGGTACCTATCGCCTGGCGGCGCGGTACCAGCTGCCTCGGGGCACGGGGTGCCCCGAGGAGCTGCGGGAATCGCTCCTCGGGGTTGGGGGTATTGCTCCGCAGTTCCGGTGAATGTGTGCGGGTCCGGTGTGGGCCGGTCGCACCCACGCGGCGGAGCCGCACAACGTCACCGCCCCGCGCCCTGAGGGGCGCGCCCGTGAGCCCGTGCTCCTAGGGCGCGCCCGTGCGGCGGAGCCGCAGGCGGGGTCGGTCAAGCGGCGTTACGCGACAGCCTTCTCCACTGCCGCCACGACCTCCGCGGACTCCGGCTCCGTCTGAGGCGAGAAGCGGGCGAGGACCGTGCCGTCGCGGCCGAGGAGGAACTTCTCGAAGTTCCAGCGGATGTCGCCGCTGTGGCCCTCGGCGTCCTCGGTCGGCACGAGCCGCTCGTACAGCGCGTGCCTGCCCTCCCCGTTCACCTCGACCTTCTCGGTCATCGGGAACGTCACGCCGTACGTCGCGGAGCAGAACTCCGCGATCTCCTCGGACGTGCCGGGCTCCTGGCCCATGAACTGGTTGCAGGGCACCCCGAGCACGGTGAAGCCCTGCGCGGCGTACCGCTCGTGCAACTGCTCAAGGCCCGCGTACTGCGGAGTGAGGCCGCACCTGGAGGCCACGTTCACGATGAGTACGGCCTTGCCCTTGTACTGGCCCAGATCGGCGGAGCCGCCCTGGAGGGACGCGATGTCGACGTCGTACACGGAATTGGAATTCGTCTGGTCCGACTCGTTATTGGTCATGTCCGGATGCTAACGGCGCTGGGTAAGGTCGCCCGCGTGACGAGAGTGAATGGGATCTACGAGACACTCGACGACCGCTTCCGCACCGGCCGCTGCACGCTCGGGGACGTGCGCCTGGAGCGCCTGTACGACGACTGCCGCTGGGCCGAGGGCCCGCTGTACCTCCCCGCCTGGCGCCAGCTGATCTGGAGCGACATCCCCAACGACCGCCTCCTGCGCTGGGACGAGACGACGGGCACGGTCGGCGTCTTCCGCACACCGGCCGGCAACAGCAACGGCAACACCGTCGACCGCCAGGGCCGCCTCGTCTCGTGCGAGCAGGGCAACCGGCGGGTGACGCGCACCGAGCACGACGGGCGGGTGACGGTCCTGGCCGACCGTTACGACGGCAAGCGGCTCAACAGCCCGAACGACGCCGTCGTACGGTCCGACGGCACGATCTACTTCTCCGACCCCGACTTCGGGATCGTCAGCGACTACGAGGGACACCGGGCGGAGAGCGAGATCGGCGCCTGCAACGTCTACCGCCTCGACCCCGCCACAGGCTCCGTGACCCTGGCCGCCGACGGCTTCCGCGGCCCGAACGGGCTCGTACTCTCCCCTGACGAACGGCAGCTGTACGTCTCCGACACCCGCCTCAACCAGGTCCGGGTCTTCGACGTCCACGACAACGGCACGCTCGGCGAGGGCAAGGTCTTCGCCGAGTGCCGCCCCGGCGGCGGGGTCTTCGACAACATCCGCTTCGACGACGAGGGCCGCCTGTGGGTGGCCGCCTGCGACGACGGCGTCCACTGCTACGACCCCGACGGCACCCTCATCGGCCGCCTGCTGATCCCCGAGACGGTCTCCAACATCGCGTTCGGCGGCCCGAAGAACAACCGCATGTTCATCACGGCCACGACGTCGCTGTACTCGCTGGTGATGTCGGTGACGGGTGCTGCGCGGCTTTGACGGGAGGTCGAAGCCGAGCGGGCTCACGGAGAGCTCGGGCCCGCGGCGGTTTCGAGGGCTGGATCACGACGGGGCGAGGCGGTGGCGGAGGCCGGCTGTGAGCTGGGCGACCGTGTGGGTATAGAGACCGGTCTGCAGGTCCTGGGGGGTGTTGCGGCGGGTGCGGAAGTGCAGGGAGGAGAAGAACCGCTCGTACACCTCCCACGCGGCGCGGCGCGTCTCAAGACTGTCCAGCGTCTCGTCGCAGGCGTCGGGGGCGTGCCGCAGATAGCTCTCCAGTAACCGGCGGATCCTTGTACGGTCCAGCGGCAGGTACCACGGCGGAGCCGGTACGTAGCCACCGATGTAAGCCAGGTCCTTTGCCGGGTCGCCGATCTCGACCCATTCCCAGTCCACGTAACGTGGCGTGCCTGCGTCGTCGACCAGGATGTTGGGAACCACGAGGTCGCCGTGGATGAGGGTGAACCGCTCCAGGCGCCGGAAGGCGGGTTCCGCCGACGCCACGAAGGCTTCCACGCCGGGGATCAGCCGGCTGACCTCCGGGTCGTCGACCACGTGCGGGAATGTCTCGCACCACCAGGCGAGGCTGGTGGTGAACAGGTGGGTCAGTGACAGATGCGTGGCCTGTTCCTCCGCCGGTGCGCCGACGTCACCGCACCGGTCGAAGGTCCTGGCGTGGAGCCTGCTCATCTGGCGGGCGTGTGCGGCCAGAAGGCCGTCGTTCCACTCTGCGGGCTGGAGCACCCGGCCGGCAACGTAACCGCACACCATGTAGGGAGACCCCAGAGGGTTGTCGCGTGCCTGTTCCAGGAGCACGGCCGAGGGGCCGATGCCGTCGGGAAGGAAGGGGAGAGCGGCGAATTCCTTGCTCATCGGCCTGGGCAGATCCTCGGGAGCCCGGCGTGCGACCCGGACGACCAGAGGAGGATGTCCGTCGGCGTCGAGGCGCCAGGCCGTATAGCTCTCTCCCTGCCCCAGTAACCGAACCCTGGCATCCGGTGGTGAAGGTGCCGGCGTCTGCTCGGGCAGGCCCAAGCACCCGGGCTCAGTCTGCGCCAGGCGCGCTATTCGAGCGGCCATGTCGTGCGCGGACTGCTCGCAGCTCACTGCGTCGGCTTCCTCGTCGACCTCGGTTCCCCTCCCCGGCCCGTCAGGCGCGCTCGGACATCACGCCGGCGTAGGACTCAAGGCTAATCAGAGCCGGGGATCAGAAGCAGGTGCTCAACTTCGAAGACCCGCTTTGACGAGAACCTCGCCCGCCGGTGTCCGGTAGTAGAGCACCGACCGTCCCGCCCGCCGCCGTTGGACGAGCCCGGAATCGAGCAGGATCTTCAGGTGGCGGCCGACGGAGCCGAGTCCGTGCCCCGTGACGGCCACCAACTGGCTCGTACTCAAGGGTGACTTGAGTAGCGCGAGTACGCCCGCCCGTGCGGGCCCGAGCAGCCTGTTGAGGCTCTCGGGCGCGGCGGCCGGCTCGCCCCCGGCCAGCGCGCCCGAGCACGGGTACACGACCGCGTACCGGTGTGGCTCCTCCCAGGACACCCAGCCGTGCCGCTGGGGCGTGACCGGCACGAAGAAGAGTTCGGCACCGGAGATCTCGCGCGGCGGGTATTCGTGCAGGTTGACCTGGAGCCGGTTCTGGCCGAGCCAGCGCATGCCCGGCCGCATGGCGTCCAGCGCGGCGGCCCAGCCGCCCTGGCTCAACTGGGCGGTGCGGGCGACGACATCGGCTTCGAGTACGCGTCGCCGCCGGTCCCAGTAGGGGCGTACGGCTTCGGCCCAGATGTACTGGAGCAGGTCGGCGGCACGGGCCTGCAGGTCGTCGCGGTCTTCGAGGATGCGCGGCAGCGGGCCGCCGCCCAAGGCCACGGCGACGTGGGCGTGGGCGGCTTCGGGGGACGCCTCCCGTACGCGCGACTTCCGTGTCAAAGTCCTCCGGCTCTCCGGTCGGGGTCGGCGTGAGGAAGTCGGCGATCCACGCCTTGCCGAGACCGGCCCGGACGACGGCGGCGGTGACGGGATCCGCGGCCGGCCGCCCCCTGTACCCGACGAGATGGGCATCGAGCCAGGAGGGCCGACCTTAGGTGCAGAAAGCGTAAAGGGTGCAACTGTTGCGCTGCCGTATCGCTCTACCCGTACGTGAACATGCGCATGCTCAAGGTCAACATGGCGCTCGCCGCGATGCTGCTCCTGTTCGTCACCGTGGCAGGCCTTCGCGCCGTGATCGACTCCGGTATGGCCTGGAAGTACGACAAGGTCTTCGAAGAGACGGGCGAGCTGAACGACGTGATGGCGACCGCCGCCGACGACATCTGGGTGGCGGGCGACAGCTTCCTCCTGCACGACGACGGCACCGGATGGCAGCGGCGTCCCATGCCGGCGTCGTTCGGCAGCAGCCTCTTCGAGCATGTGCGCCTCGACGCTGTGGGCGCCAGCGGCATCCTGCTCACGGTGAGCATGGAGGAGGGGGGAGCGCCGCACATGGCCCGCTGGGACGGCACGCGTTGGACGGCGCTGCCCGAGCTGCCCGACGGCCACCCGGTGGCTGATGTGCGGGCTTTCGCAGCGGACGACATCTGGGTCCTCGATGGCGAGGCCGGCGCGTCCCACTGGGACGGCGCCCGCTGGACTGCCATGGACCTGCCCGTCTCCGTCACCTCACTCGACGGCGTCGCCTCCGACGACCTGTGGGCGGTCGGCTACCACTACCCGCACGGTCCCGACGAGGGCCTGGGGTCGCCGGGCGCCCAGCCCGCCACCGTGCACTGGGACGGCCGCGCCTGGAAGCCCGTACCGACGCCGGAGTACCACTACTCGGTCCCGGCGCCCGAGCAGCTGGCCTACTTCACCGAGGTCGTCGCGCTGGCGAAGGACGACATACGTGTCTACGGCGACCTCACCTCCATCCCCGAGGACGACGAAGGCGACCCCCTACCGGAGGCCATCCGGTCGCGCTGGAACGGCACCGGCTGGATCAAGCTGCCGAACTCGAAGGGGGCGTGTTCCGATCGCGGCCGCTGGGTCCGCGACGGTGAGCACGGGGTGGTCCTCAGTGCCGGCCGGTACCTCACCGGGGGCGGCAACTGCGAAGGGATCTCGCTGTCAGAGCTGCCGAGCGCCGACTGGATCGAGGCCGGCTCACAGCAGTCGCTCCGGCTGAACGCCATCGCGGCGGTCCCTGGGACCGACAAGATCCTCGGCGTCGGTTCCGCCGAAGCTGCCCATGACGGCAGTGCCACGAGCAGATCGGTGATCGTCAGCCTGAAGCGCAGCCCTTAGCGCGCCACGAACTGCGTGAGGATCGCCTGGACTTCGTAGATGTCGACGCCCTTGGTGAAGGTCTTCTCGATCGGCGCCGGGGTGCCGGAGATCCAGATCTTCAGCTCGGCGTCGAGGTCGAAGTGGCCGGCGGTCTCGACGGAGAAGTGGGTGATGCTGCGGTACGGGACGGAGTGGTACTCCGTCTTCTTGCCGGTGATGCCCTGCTTGTCGATGAGGATGAGGCGGCGGTCGGTGAAGAGGATGGTGTCGCGGATCAGCAGGTACGCGGCGTACACCTGCTCGTCCTGCCCGAGCAGCCGCGCGTAGTCGTGCTGGGCCTTCCCCGGATCGACGGTGTGGGCGTTTCCGAACAGTGCCATGTTGAAGTCCCCCAGTGGATGGTGAAGTCGGCGGCTCGCGTACCGCCGGTTCGCTCTTCAGTGTCGCAGTCGGCCGACGGGCCTCGGTCAGGTGTCTTCCGGGACGTCCATCTCCATGAGCCGCTCCGCGATGTCGTCCGCCCACTCCTGAGCCCACCGGCGCAGGTCTGTGATCGCCCGGCCGTCGAGTCCGTAGGCGGCGAACTCCCTGTCGTCGATCAACTCCGCGCCGACCAGGCGGGTCTGGAGATCGGTGAGGTCGAAGGTGTCGGGGGCGTGGCGGCGGCCCAGTTCCTCGAGTTCGGGGCGGCTCCAGCGGTCCGTGGCGGCGCGTACGTCGACGAGGTCACGGGCGAGGCCGCGGTCGGCCAGGGCGCGGACCTTGGTTCCGACGACGTCTTCGAGGGAGAGGGTCAGTCCGTACTCGGTCTGTACGGGCGGATGCCAGAGGGCTTCCTTGTACAGGTCGACCTCGCACTCCTCGCCCGCGCCCGGCTCGGCGACCATCAGCCGTGCGGCGAGCGGTTCCGCCTCCAATGCCCTTACCTCCCAGCCCCGTTCCTCCAGCGCCGAGCCCACATCGGCGGCGATCTTCTCCAAGGCCTCGGGGCTCTCGGTGGCGAACTCCAGGTCCTGGCTGAGCCGCTCGACCAGCCCGTGCGCCTGCACGGCGTACCCGCCGGTGAGTGCGAGCGGATAGGGGGCGCCCGCGGCGAGCACATCGGCGAGCAGGCGGCGGTACGGGGGTGCCATGCACCGATTATCGACCGGGGGGTTCGGGTGTGCGCTCGGCGGCATGCGCGAGAGTGATCGCACCGTCACCTTCCGTTCAGTATTTCTTCCGTACGTTCGGGACCCCTCCCCAGCCACCTGCGGGAACATGGGGGACCTGTAAATGAGCAAGATGTCCTGTCCGTACGGCAGTTGGGGGAGTGAGTCGGTATGAGTGGGTCCGAAGAGCCGTCGGGTATCGGAGGCACGGGAGAGCCGTCGGGCAGCGGGCCGGAGCCGGGGTCCACGCCGCCGCCTTCGTCGCCTCCGCCGTCCGCGCCGCCTCTGCCGGACGTACCTCCGTCACCGCCCGAACCTCCGTCGTCCTCCGCACCTGACGTACGTCCGTCGTCGCCCGAGTCCGCGCCGTCCGCGCCGCCTCCGCCGGACGTACCTCCGCCACCGCCCGAGCCCCCGTCGTCACCCCCGCCCCCGCCCCCGCTCCCCGACAGCCCACCGCCCGTCCCGCCGACCTCCGAGTGGTTGACCTACACGCTGCCGGAGGACGAGCCCGAGGACGCCGCGCCCCCGGACCCCTGGCGGGCCGCAGCGGCCGGGCTGTTCAACCTCTCCGGGCTCGGGCTCGGGTATGTGCTCCTGCAGCGCTGGCCGCAGGCCGCCCTGTGCTGGATCGCGACCGGCTGGCTGCTGGTGGCCGCGCTGCCCGCCGACCCGGACGGGGTGCCGGGCGGGGTGGTGTGGGGGTACGGCCTCGTACTGGTGCTGGCCGCGGCCCACGGGGCGTGGCTGGCGCGCCGTACGCGGGTGACGTTGCCATGGCGGTCGACGGTCGCCGCCGGGCTCGGGCTCGTGCTGCTCGCCGTGCCGGCCGGGAGCGCGGTGGGGTACGAGGCGGCGCGGGAAGAGGCGTACCAGCAGATGCTCCTCGACCGGCTCGCGAAGACGGACCGGCTGGTCACCGCCGCCTCCCAGCGGGACGGCGGCTTCGCCGAGGCCAAGCAGGACTACGAGCGGGCGCTGAAGGCCTACCGTGCGCTCGGCGACGACCATCCCGGCACCCGCGCGGCACAGCGCATCCCCGACAGCCTCGACCGGTACTACGACACCGTCGCCGCGCCCTACCGGGAGAAGGAGTACTGCGAGGCGCTGGAACCTCTGCGGTATCTG
The DNA here is from genome assembly GCF_043198355.1 of Streptomyces sp. NPDC048825. NCBI lineage: Bacteria > Bacillati > Actinomycetota > Actinomycetes > Kitasatosporales > Streptomycetaceae > Streptomyces > Streptomyces sp. NPDC048825. The sequence goes on along the minus strand of NZ_JBICUR010000002.1, from coordinate 176,527 downwards.
TGGAAGCTGCCCGACACGATGGGCAAGCAGCGGCTCGGCTCGCTCGCCGACTGGCCCGAGGAGCCCCTCGCCACCTCGCTCTACGAGTGCGGCGTCACGAACCTCGGCGCCGACGCCGTGACCCAAGCGAAGGCGAACGGCGGCGCACTGGCCGACCTCCTGCGTACGTTCCCCGACTCGCCGCAGGCCGCCAAGGTCGAACCGGCCGTCAGCGCGGAGATCGCGAACCAGTCCAAGGCGCTGAAGGGCAACGACCCGTGCCCGGCCAGCAAGGAGTTGCAGGCCATCAGCCAGACCATGGTCGACCTGCCCGCGGGCAGCCCCGGCGACGGGCTGCGCACGGACGCCGTCAACGCGGTGGAGTCCGGCGCCTACGCCTGCGGGGTCGACGAGTTCGAGGACGACAAGTTCGGCGCGGCGGCCGTGACGCTCAACGCCTTCGCCGACAAGTACGAGGACAACAAGAACGCGAAGCGTGCCCGGCAGATCGCCATCGCCGCGGAGATCGCCGAGGAGCGGCCCGAGGCGGGCCGGAAGCTTCCGCCGTCCCGCAGTCCGGGCGGCGCCAAGATGCCCCTGGAGATCAGCAACGACGCCCCGACGGCGGTCGAGTTCCTGTACACCGGCCCGGTCACCGGCCGCATCACCCTCGCGGCCTGCGGCGACTGCACCGAGTACTCCAGCTATTCGGAGGCCCAGAGCGACGCCTGCTCGAACAGCAGCATCGCCTACCCGACCGACTACCTCAACCTGCCCGCCGGCAACTACCACACCCTCATCAAGTACGCCGACGCGGACGCGGGGGACGTGACGAACGAGGCCGACGGCATGAGCATCGATCCCGGCTACACGTACACCAACTGCACGTACGTCGTGAGCGAGAGCAGCTACCCGGGATACCCCGACATTCCGACCCTGCCGGACCTCCCGGAGCTCAAGCCGATCGAGCCCCTCGAGCCGACCGTGTGACTTCCTCGACCGTCTGACTCACGCTCACTGGAACCGCCGCAGGACCATCCTGACCGTCCCGTCCCGCTCCACCGTCTCCTCGGCCATGCTGAAGCCCTGGGCCTCCAGGGTGCTGGCCGTGAGGTGGTAGGCGTGGCGGGCGGTCACCTTTCCCAGCCAGGTTTCGTCGTGCTTGCGGCGGTCGTATTCGCTGATCACCGCCAGGTAGCGGCCGTCCTCCTGGTGCCGGAAGCCGATGTCGTTGGAGGACCCGCCGATGTGTGCGCGGCGGACGATGACATGGGCGCGGTCGGCGCGCTGGTCGCCCTGGTAGCCGTACAGCGGCTGGGGGGCGTCGTGGACTTCCACGTTCCCGTAGCCGACGTCCGCGAGCGCGGCACGCAGGGCTTCCGGGTCGGTGATCTGGGTGGTCATGGTGGTGAAGTGCGACATGGGGGCCTCCGGGAAGTGAACATCGGCAGGTGGTCGGGGAGTTGGCCGCCCTTCAGGGGACCCAGGGGTTGCCTCAGGGACCCAGCGGTTCGAGCGGGACCACGAACTGCCGTTCCGCCTCGACCGCTTCGTCAAACGACGCCGACTGTGCGCGCCCCTCCCGCATCCAGGCCCGCAGCGCCCCGATGGTCTCCCGCTGGGACACCGACAGCGGCACCTGGCGGGCGAGCGCGGCGAGGATGTCGTCAGTGGTGAACTCGCGGTCCTGGTGGAAGCCGACGTACATCGCGTCCACGATCGTCTGCTCGATCTCGGCGCCCACGTACCCCTCGGACCGCGCGGCCAGCGTCGCGATGTCGAAGTCGCTGGGCAGCCGGCGCCGCTTGCGCAGGTGTACGGAGAAGATCTCGGCGCGTTCCTCGGCGGTGGGCAGCTCGAGGAAGAAGATCTCGTCGAAACGGCCCTTGCGGAGCACCTCCGGCGGCAGGCTGGAGACGTCGTTCGCGGTGCCGACCACGAAGCAGGGCGCCGTCTTCTCCTGCATCCACGTCAGGATCGTGCCGAACACACGGGTGCTGGTGCCCGAGTCGCCGCCGCCGTGCGCGAGCGCCTTCTCCATCTCGTCGATCCACACCACGCACGGCGCCACCGTCTCGGCAAGGCGCAGTGCCCGGCGGGTGCGTTCCTCCGCCTCGCCGACCAGCGAGCCGAACAGGGCGCCGACGTCCAGACGCAGCAGCGGCAGCCGCCACAGTCCGCCGATCATCTTGGCGGTCAGACTCTTGCCGGTGCCCGGGATGCCGATCAGCGCCATGCCCTTGGGCGCCGGCAGTCCGTAGTCCCGGGCCTCCTGGGTGAAGGCGCGCTCCCGCAGCCGCAGCCACTGCTTGAGCACGTCGAGACCGCCCACGTCGTCCGGGGTCTCATGCACCGGATAGAACTCCAGCGCCTCGCTCTCCCGGATGACCTCCTTCTTCTCCCGTACGACGGCCTCGATGTGCCGGTCGTCCAGCGCGCCGTCACGGACGATGGACTTGGCGTACGCGCGCCCGGCCTGCGCGGCGGTCATGCCCAGGGCCGCCTGCCCCAGCTTCTCCCGCCCGCCCGGCGTCAGATCGACCTTGATGCCAGGGGTCTTGGTGAGCCCGCCGAGCACGCCGTCCAGCTGTCGGCTGTCGGGCAGCGGGAGTTCCAGGACCTCCGTCTCGTTCTTGAGCTCCTCGGGGACCGTGCGGGTCGGCGAGATGACGACGATGGACTTACGGGTGAACTTCAGCCGCTGCGCCGTGTTGCGCAACTTCCGCTTCACCTGGGCGTTGGACCAGCAGTCGTGGAAATCCTTCAGTACGAAGGTGATGTCGCCGTCGGCCTTCTCCACCTGCTCGATCACGCTCAGCGGATCCTTCGCGGTGGGCAGGTTGCCGGGCTTGCCGCTGAGCACCTCGAATCCGTCCGCCAGATCCCAGGCGAGGCAGGGACGCCGTCCGCGTTCGCAGACCTCGGCGATCGCCTGGAGCGCGCGCTCCTCTTCGAGCGTGACGACCACCACGAGCGTGTAGCGGGCCCGCAGGAACAGGTCGAGTTCCGCCTCGAAGGTCAACTGGCCGTGCGCGGCGGCACTTTGGCGGCCGTTCTTGTCAAAACTCATGCGGCCATGGTCGTTCTTCACTCGCCTACCTCGATGTCGAATGCCTGATGTCGATCTCTCGGACCTGGCGGACCAGCCGGACCTGACGGGGCCGGGGGAGTGGTGAGCGGGTCGATGCCGGTGAAGGTGAGCCGCCCGTCGGGGTGGATGACCACCTCCGCGTCCGGTACCGCCTCGAGATCGTGCAGTGCGTACCGGTCGCCGAACAGATGCACCGTCTTGTTGGCGGAGCCCCGAAGGCCCCGGGCGATGCGCTGCCCGGGCTCGTACCGTCCGGCGAGCAGCACGTCGACGCTGCCCAACAGGGCCTCCGCGTCCGGCATACGGGTCACCTCCGACCAGCGGTATCCGGTGAACAGGACGGCCGACAGGGCGGTTTCGGCGCGGATGCGGGCCAGCAGCCGCAGTACCGGCTCGCGCTGCTGGAGCGGTTCGCCGCCGCTGATCGTCACCCCCTCGATACGGTCACCGAGGCCCCGGATGCGCTCGAACAGCTCGTCCACGGGCGTCTCTTGGCCGCCTCGTTCATGGGTCCCGGGGTTGAAGCACCCGGGGCAGCCGAGAGTGCAGCCCTGCACCCAGATCACCGCCCGGGTGCCGGGACCGTTGGCGGCGCTGTACGGCTCGAAGCCGTGCAGCCGCAGGCCCCGCTGTGGCTGCCCCCGTTGCGGTCGGCTCATGAACCCGGCCCGCGCCGCAGCCGCTCGTCGATCCGCTTCTGGAGCAACTCCTGGGCCTCGGCGGTGATTTCGCGTTCCACGACCTGTCCGCCGAGTGCCTTCTCCAGGTCCTCGGTGAGGTCGAGGCAGCCCGCCCCGGCGACTCCGCGCACCTCGATCCTGGTGGTGCCGTCCGGTGCGATGAACACCTCGACTTCCTGCAACTCCATGTGCCCTCTCCCTGTCCCTGATCCCTACGTCAGCTTGACCACGGGGTAGTCCCGGTGGGTGACCCGCCCACTGACCAGATCGTGCGCGGTCAGCAGCAGCCGCTTGTTGGCATCGATGCCGAACTCCACGCGAAACCGTGCCTGCCCGGCGGACGCGGGCGGCTTGGCGTGCAGGAACATCGGGCTCTGTTCGTTGAGCCAGAACCGGTTACGGGTGTCGTCGTCCTCGGCCGAGATCTCCCGGACCCGCCAGGCGCCCGAGGGGTCGCACACCAGCTCCGTACCGCCGCCCCCACCGGTGGTGCCGTCGTGGCGCCGGCCGGCGAGTTCGTAGATGGCGAGGCCGAGTTCACGCTGCCCGTCCTGGGTCGCGCGCACCGTCATCGTGTGCACCGGCTCGGTGGTCGGGTAGGCCGTACCGGCCTTCACGCAGGTCCGGTACTCGTAGCGCCCGCTCTTCCGGTCGAACCAGCGCACCGCGTAGTCGTGCTGGATGTGGTCGTAGAAGTCCGTCCCCGCCGCGAAGGCCGCCGCGCCACGCGCCACCGCGTCCAACGGCTGGTCGCTGAGCACCCGTTCACGACCGAAGATACGCTCAAGGGTCCGGCGTACGGACGGGATCAGGCTGCTGCCACCGACCATCAGCACCGCGGCCAGGTCGTCCTCGTCGTAGCCGCGGGTGGCCGCCGCGCGCAGTGCGCGGCGTACGACGCGGTCGATACGGGCGTACAGATCCCGCCGGTCCAGCAAGTCCTCGAACGACACCACACGCTCGCCCGCGGGTTCCGCGCCGCTGCGGATCAGCTCGATGCCGAGTACGGCGCCGGTGTCCGGGTTCATGACGCTGATCTCGGCCCGTTCGCGGCCCGGCTCCGACAGCGCCTCCTTGGCACGCTCGCACTCCACCAGCAGGGCCCGGCTGAGGCGGCGTACGTCCTCGTCGCTGTCGTGGCGTTCGCAGCGGGCGAGGAGTTCCTCGTAGATCCACTGGTCGATGGTGGACCCGCCGATGTCGTCGCCCGCCTTGCCCAGGACCCGGCACTGGCGGCCGGAGCTCGCCCGGTCGTCCTCGTCCTGTACACGTACGACGGCCGCCTGGACCGTGCCGCCGCCGAAGTCGAACATCAGGTACGCATGGCCGGGCCGGATGTGCGCGCCATAGCCGAGCACGGCCGCGGAGGGCTCGTCGATCAGCCGGAAGCGGGGCATGCCCGCCGTCTCGGCCGCCTCGGCGAGCCAGTCCTCGTAGTGCTCGAACGACTCGACCGGCGCGGTCAGCGCGATCTCCTCGCCCTGGGTGCCCGCCTCGACGGCCGCGAAGGCCAGCACCGTGGACAGGAAGTCGCGGCCGGCTTCGTCATGCGACACCTTCCGCCCGCCCACGGCTATCTTCTGCGGGCTGCGGTTGGAGATGTAGCGCTTCATCCAGCGGAAGGTGCCCGCCGCGTGGTACTTGCCGGCCGACAGCACCTGGTCGCCCAGCAACTGCCGCCCGTCCTCGGCGTAGTGGATCACCGACGGCACCACCGGCACCCGGTGGGCGCCATGGCCGAGCAGCCGCCCGTAGTCGGGAATGCGGACGGTCACGCTCTCGCCTGACGCCTCGTCCCAGACGGCGGCGACGGTGTTGCTCGTACCGAAGTCGATACCCAGCCGGCCCGCCATCAGCGCCCCTCTCTCTCGCCTGCGGCTTCTGTCTCGTCCTTCCCGCTTCTCCCGTCGGGGATGTCGACACCCGCCTTGCGTACGGTCCGGCCCTCCAGGGACAGGCCGACCACCCGGATCAGCACCGGCTCTCCGGGCACGGGCGCCGCTGTCGCACTCAGTGACTCGTGCCGGTCCGGGTCGAACGGCTGCGTCTCGCCCACCTCGCCGATGGTGTCGACGCCCTCGTCACGCAGCAGTCGCAGCAGCCGGGTGCCGACCTCGACGACGTCGCCCGTACGCACCTGAGCGCTGCCCGAGCGGTGCAGATGCGCCTGCGTCGACAACTGCACGAGGGGTGAGCCGATCGTCGTGACCAGCTGCTCCAGATCGGCCCGGGTCCGCTGCCGGGCGCCCTCTTCCGCGCCGTCGCGGGCCCGCGCGAGCTCGGCCCGCAGCCGCTCGACGGTCCTGTCGCGCTCTGCGACTTCGAGGCGGGCTTCCCTCAACTGACGCTGGAGGCGCAGGGTTTGCTCCGTCCGTCCCGGGAGCAGCCTGCGCAGCACCTGGGCGGCCCTGGCCATGATGCTCATCGCCTCCCCTTCCCCTTGCGCTTCCGTTTGCGCCCCGGCCGGCCGGAACTCCGGCCGGGGCCTTGGGGGGTCTCGTCGTCGGCCAGCTCCACGTCGTGAGGTGCGGCCTGGTCGTCGTACGACGCGTCGAGGAGTTCGACGTCGTGCCGGTGACGCCACCGCACGATGGCGGCGATCAGATCGAACCACGCGCGCTCGGCCTGGGTGAACTCTCCGGAGAGATTTGCCAGTTGACGTATCCGGGCGGGGTCCACCTCGGCGAGGGGCGTACGGACCAGGGTGTCGAGGTTCGACAGCTTGCGGGTCCACCAGAGCATGCGCCCGTTGCTCGATCCGCTGACCAGCAGTGAGCCGTCCAGGCTGACGGCCAGGGCTTCGACGATGCCCGTGTGGCCGTGGAGTTCCCCGGCCGGTGTGCCGGAGGGCAGGTGCCAGAGCCGTACGACGCTGTCCTGACCGGCACTTGCGAGCAGCTTGCCGTCCGGTGTCATGGCCAGCGCCCGGATGAGTTCCGTGTGCCCCCTGAGCACGCCCGCGGGCTTCCCCGAGGGCAGATGCCACAGCCTGACGGTGCCGTCGTAACCGCCGCTGGCCAGCAGCGAGCCGTCCGGGGTGACGGCCAGGGAGCCGACATGGTCGGTATGACCCTCGAGGGTGCGGACGTGAGCACCGTCCGGCAATTGCCACAGCCGCACATTCCCTTTCTGGCCCCCGCTGATGAGCAGCTTCCCGTCCGGAGTGATGGCCAGGCAGGGGATCCAGAGCGCGTCCGCGCGCAGGGTAGTGGTCGGGGTCAGCCGGCCCGAGTTCAGGCGCCACAGCTGTACGTTCGGGCCGTAGCCGCTGCTGGCCAGGAGGGTGGCGTCCGGGGAGAGGGCGAGGGCGAGGAGATTGCTGCCGAGCACCTTGTTGCGCTTGGCCATGGTGTGGGAGTACTCCCCGGCCGGATAGCCATAGGGCATTCTCCAGAGCCTGATACCTCCGCCCTGATCGCCCGTGACCAGCAGCTTTCCATCAGGAGTGGTCGCCATCGTCAGTACGCGGTTCGAGTCCGTCGCGAGCACGCCCAAGTGCGCTCCCGTGGGAACCTCCCACCGCTGTGAGTACCCCCTGCTCCCGCCGCTGACGACCAGTTTCCCGTCACGGGTCACGGTCAGGCACTGGATGTCGTGGGCCGTCTCGATGACCTGTGCCCGTCGCTTGCCGAACGGGCTCGTGACAGGGAGTTCCACGGCCCTGGCGCGCCTCGCCAGCCGCAGCAGTTCGGCGAAGCCGTCGCCGCCGCCGTCGGTCGGCTGCCAGACGCCCTCCACCATTGGGATGACCGGTGCCGCCCGCGACACCGGGGCGTCGAGCGCCAGCCGCCACAGCTCCTCCCACCGCTGGGCGCCCATCAGCGTCTGGACCGCCGCATCCCACTCGACCTCGGACAGCGGCCCGGTGCGGCGCGCGGCCCCTTCGGCGACCACCCGTACCCACTCCAGCCGCCCGCCGGCACGCGCCTTCTTGGCCAACTGGCGGCGCAGCGCCTCCCCGGCCCCGGCATGGACGCCCCGCAGCAGGCTCCCGTCGTAGTCGAGTTCGGCGTACCTGTCGAACTCCCCGGCCAGGAACAGCACCAGGGCATGCCGCCCGGGATCCGAGGGACTCCGGCCCGCCTTCGCGAGCAGTTCGGCGAGGCGGCTGTCGCCGGTCGAGACGAGGGCGTCCGCGACGGCGTCTATCGCGTCCGGCTCCGATACGGCCATCACGGCAGCGCGCGCGATCTCGGCCACGACCGGATCGTCGCCGTGCACGAACACTTCGGCGAGCACGGCCACGGCTGCGGCCGTACCGAGCGCGGCCAACTCCTCAGCCGCCTTCTTCCGTCGCCGCGCCCCGAACCATTTGGATCCATCCCTGACCCCGGCAGCCAGCCGTTCCATCCGCGGCTCACTCATACAGCCTCATGTGTCTCGCAGACCAACGTGTCCGGCGAGCATTGTGGTCCGATTCGGCCGGGAGGGGTCCCGAAGCGGCAGAACCTGTCTGCTCGTCAGGACCGTTGCCTGCGACGGCCCATACATCGGCCCGTTCGTCCCGTCACTTCACAGAACTCACACAACACAAGACCGCAACTTTAAGTTTCAAGTCATAAGCTCGCCAACAGTCGAGCGGCCGAAACGCGGCGGCATGCGTCGCGGCCCTCGTTACCCCCCACAAGGCACAGGAGATTCGGCGTGCGTGACCGCGACATAGTGGTGATCGGCGGCGGCTATGCGGGCGTCCGCCTGGCTAAACGGCTGGACGGGCAGGCGCGCGTCACGCTGGTGGACCGCAAAGAGGTCTTCTTCCACCGCGTCGCCTCGCTGCGCGCCGGCGTGGATCCGGAGTGGACGGGGGCGCCCTTCATTCCGTACGACCGGCTGCTCACCAACGGCCGCGTGGCCGTGGGCAAGGTGGTCCGCATCGACACCACCGAACGGCAGGTGGCGCTCGCCACCGGTGAACGGCTGCCGTACGACGTGGTGGTGATCGCCACCGGCGCCGACTACCCCGAACCGGCCCGTTTCACCGGCACCACCCCCGAAGAGGCGGCCAAGTCGTTCGCCGAACACCAGCAGAACATCGCCACCGCCGAGCATGCCCTCGTCGTCGGCGGCGGGCCCTCCGGCGTCGAACTCGCCGCCGAGATACGGCTGGCCCGGCCGGACGCCCGGGTCACGCTCGCCCACTCCGGTCCGGCGCTCCTCCACTCCACCGGCAGCGCGCGGGCCGGGCGCAAGGCGCGCACCTGGCTGGAGTCCCACGATGTGGAGGTACGGCTCGACTCCTTCATGTCCCCCGGCAACGACTTCGGCACCTACCGCGACGCCCGCGGCAACATCATCTACGCCGACCTCTCCTTCTGGACCACGGGCACCACCCCCAACACGCTCTGGCTGCGGCTGGCCGGGCACGGCGACTGGCTGAACGCGGCCGGACAGGTCAAGGTCGACAAGTCGCTCCGCGTCGAGGGGTGGAAGAACGTGTTCGCGGTCGGTGACGTGAACAACATCAGCGAGCTCAAGCTCACCCCCGCCGCGCTCGCCCAGGCGGACCTCGCCGCCCACAACATCCGTACGTACCTGCAGAGTTCGGGCAAGCACCGCAAGGAGCCCCGCTTCTACCGGCCGATCCACCGCACGCCGCTCATCGTGCCCTTCGGCCCGGCCGACGGGGTGACCATGCTGCCCGTACCGGGCGGCGAGACGGCGGTCCTCGGCGGCCGGACCAGCACCCTGGCCAAGGCGAAGAACCTCATGACTCCGTACATGCGACGGCAGTTGGGGTACACCGCGGCCTGAGCACCGCCCGCGTCGTCAGGGGGTGCACGCCGCCGCGATCGACACGCTGTTCTCGTACAGGTGGTGCCGGGTGATCCGTCCGCCCTCGACGGTGAGGCGCAGCGCGAAGGGGCCCGCGAAGGACTTGCCCGTCGCGCGGACGGTTCCCGAGAGGTGACCCATCAGGACGGCGTCGGTGCCGTCGACGAGGAGGGTGTCGACGGACGCGCGGGCGTCCTCGGGAACGGTGTGCTCGGTCACCTCCGTGAACTGGGCGGCGCATTCGGCGGCGGTGGAGCGGGGCTTGATCCAGGGGACCACGGGATTCTCGGCGAGCAGCCAGTCGACTTCGTCGGCGAAGAGCGCGGTGAGCCCCTCGGTGTCCCCGGCGAGGCGGAGGGCGAGGAACTTCTGGACGGTGGCTCGGGTGGCGTCAGCGGTGGTGGTGTGCGTGGTGGCAGTCGTCATGGGGCCCAGCCTGCCGGGGCGCCGACGGAGCGTCGATTACGCCGGAGGTAAGGGCGGACCGGGGCGGTGAGTTCGGCGAGTTGGACCACCAGATGGGCTCAAGAGCCAAGACGTACGCGGCCGACAAGCGGCAAGTGGTCGCTCCCGGTCGAGTCCAGGGCCGACACCTCGGTCACATCGACCCCCTTGCCGAGCACGTGGTCGATCCGCGCCACCGGCAGGGACGCCGGCCAGCTGAACGCGAACCCTGAGGCGGGAGCGGACAGTTGGGAGGTGAGCGGATCGAGCCCCCGGTCCTGCACGGTGCCGTTGAGGTCGCCCACGACCAGGAGCCGCTCGGCCGGGTCGTCCGCGATCCGTGCCCCGAGCAGCGCCGCGCTCTCGTCGCGGGCCGCCGACGCCAGGCCGGTCGCGCCGAGCCGGATCGACGGCAGATGGGCCACGTACACCGCGACCTCTCCCTCGGGCGCGGCGACCGTGGCCCGCAGTCCGCGCTGCCAGCTGTCCGGGAAGCCCGCGGGCCGGATGTCCACGGCTCGCACGTCCGAGAGGGGGTACGCGGACCAGAGCGCGACCGTGCCGTGGACCGCCCGGTGGGGGAGGGAGCCGCCCAGGACGTCCTCGTACGCGCCGCGCGCCGCGGGCGTCAGCTCCTGCACGGCCACGAGGTCGCCGCGCGCGCCGAGCAGCGCCCGTGCGGTGCCGGAGGGGTCGGAATTGTCGTCGGCCACGTTGTGCTGAACGACGGTCAGGCCGTGCGAGTCCGGCGACGAGCCGAACCACAGCCCGGCGAACAGCCAGAGCCAGGCGAGCGTGGGCACCAGACAGGCGAGCAGCCCCACCACCGACCGCTTCAGCAGCGCGAGGCAGCCCAGCAGGAGCACGGCCACACCCAGCCACGGAAGAAACGTCTCCAGGAGGCTCCCGAGACGCCCGACCCGGTTGGGCACGGCGGAGTGCAGGCCCAGCAGCCCGGCGACACCGACGGCACACACGACGAGCCCGTACTCCCACCGCCGCACGCTTCGTAGCTGTCCTCGTATGGCCCGCACCACTTGTGCGACCACATGCCCTCCTTGCCGCCAGACGTTTGAATTTGAACAACAGGTGTAGCCTCGCATGCATGGGGACCACGAACACGAAATGGCTCAACGCCGAGGAGATGCGTGCCTGGACGGCGTTCCTCGCCACCAACGCGCTGCTGTACCGACGCCTGGACCAGCAGCTCAAGGAGGACGCCGGACTGACGCATCTGCAGTACGAGATCCTCGTCCGGCTCAGCCTGTCGCCGGACCGCGAGATGCGCATGGCCGAACTGGCCGAGGCGCTCTACAACACCAAGAGCGGCCTGACCTACCAGATCACCCAGATGGAGAAGGCCGGCCTGGTGCGGCGCCGTTCCTGCCCCAACGACGCCCGCGCCGTCTTCGCCGTCCTCACCGACGCCGGACGGGCGAAGCTGGAGAGCGCGGCCCCCGGTCATGTAGCCGCCGTACGCGAACTGCTCATCGACGTCCTCACCCCCGAGCAGCTCACCGCCCTCGCGGACGGGCTGGGCGAAGCGAGCCGTCGTATGCACGACCGCCAGGCGGCAGACGCCGGTACGCGCTAGCCAGGCAGCCCGATGCTCGCTCTTGAGCAACTCAGAAGCAGGGCCGCAAACTCGCTTTGGCCTCAGGCGTCTTCGCCCGGCGCCTCGTCGCGCTGTTGCTGAGTCCGCCGTTTGGCGACACCGATCGCCACCCCGAATCCCAGACCGAGCGCGAGTCCGAGACCCACGTTGTCCGCGAGCATCCCGAGGGGGATGCCGAAGGCCATACCGAGGGACATCCACAGCCCGAGCGCGTTGTCGGCGGACGAGCCGCTGGGCTCGTCCGCTTCTCCCCGTTTCGTCATGTGAATCATTTTGCAGACGAGGTCAAGACCCCCCGCCGAGTCCGCAACGTGTGGACGCGTCAACGTGTGGACGCGTCGCCGCCACCGGTCGTCGCGCGCTACTGCGAGGCCGGGGACCGGCCCTCGCAGAGTGCCGTCTGGACGGCGGCCTTCATGTCGTCGCTCTGTGCGTCCGAAGCACCCGGGCCAAGATTCACCATGACCGTCACCTGCCTGCCGTCGGCCGTGGCTCCGGCCGCCGTCTCGTATCCGAGGAAGTCGCCGGTGTGCCCCCAGTAGAGGCCGCCGCAGGGCAGCGGCCTGCTCTCCAGGCCGAGGCCGTACGCCCGGCCGTCCGGGTTGCCGGTCGGGCGGGTCCGCATCAACTCCCGCTGTTGCGCGGGGCGCAGCAGCTTGCCGCGTACGAGTGCGTCCAGGAAGCGGTTGACGTCGCTGCCGCTGGAGATCATCTCGCCGGCCGCGCCCGCGACCGTGGGGTTGACCGCCGTGATGTCCCTGAGCGGCGCGTCCTCGCCCGGCCGGACGTACCCACGCGGGTGCGGTCCGGGGATTGCCGAGGCGTCACCCGGTACGTACGTCCCGTGCAGGCCGAGCGGCGCGATGATGCGCCGGCGGATCTCCTCGCCGTACGTGTGGCCGGTCACGCTCTCGATGATCATGCCGGCCAGCAGGTAGCCCGTGCTGGAGTAGCGCCAGCTGGTGCCCGGCTTGAAGTTCGGGGGATGGGCGAGCGCGATGTTCACGAGGTCACGGGTGTCATGGTGGGCCAGCGGGTCCTTGAGGATCTCCTGCGGAGGGAGGTGGTCCAGGATGTCGGGTACGCCGCTGGTGTGCTGGAGGAGCTGACGGACCGTGATCAGCCGCCCATCGTTGCCGTGTCCGCGGACAACGCCGGGCAGGTAGCGCTCCACCGGCGCGTCGAGGGCGACGCGATGCTCTCCCACCAGCTGGAGCATGACCGTCGCCACGAACGTTTTGGTCATGCTGCCGATCCGGAACCTGCTGTCACGCCGCACCGGAGCGTGGCTCTTCACGTCAGCGACACCGCTGGTCAGCACCGTGCTGCCGCGCCGGTCCCGCACTTCGACGAGCGCTCCGGGCCCGCCGTCGACCGTGGTCAGCCGGTGCAGGAGTTCGCGCAGGCGCGCGTGCTCGGCAGTGTTGGTGGATTTGGCGGCGGTCACCGTGGCGGCGGCGTTCTGCCGCGGTGCGTCGTCGTCCGTCGGTGCGCCCACCGCGACACCGACCGCCACGGCCAGTGTGAGTAAGCCACCCGTCGCGCGCTTGTGCTTGATCACGTGTGCTCCTCCTGGGACAGCCTGTGCCTTTGCCGTCCCATGATGTCCGCAGAGTGCGAGCCTGCGCGATGGGGTGACCATCCGGAGTGGAAGTGGGGTTAACCGTTCCTCGCGGGCCAGCAGCTAAGACCCCCGGCCGCGAACGCAAGAAAGAGCGACGAGGCGGTGAAAGGAAGGGCGGCGCGGCCCCAAGTTCCCTGCTCCCCTTGCCAGTTCACCGCGCCACGGTCGACAGGACATCGTGGCCCAGTCGCTGGATGACATCCGTGGCGAGCCGGTGCCGCACCAGTTTGCCGTCCCGGGTGGAGCGCACCAGGCCCGCGTCGCGCAAGGTCCGCAGGGCGCGGGAGACCTGTGGTTCGCTGGAGCCGAGCCGGGCGGCGAGCTCCGAGGTGGTGATGGGCTCGCCCAGCAGATGGCGGCACAGCTCCATCCTGGCGGGCGAGGTCAGCGCCATCAGGCGGTGGTGCAGATCCCGCAGGGTCAGCTGTCCGGCCGGGGTGGTGCCGCGCGCCGCGTACTGCACCACCACGCAGGAGGGGTGCTCGTTCTTGACGGTCAGGTGCGGCCACACCCGGGCGGACGGGACGAGGACGAGGGGGCGCGGGGCCACCTTCACTTCGTCGATCTGCAGCTTGTCCAGCCGGACCCGTTCCCCCGGCCCGACGCGGGCCGCGGTCGGCAGCAGCTCGGTGAGCACATCCGCGGGCGAGCGAAGCGAGATGGGGGTCCCCGGGGCGGAAGTCCCCCTGGGGGCACCCCCGGCCGGAGGCTGGGGGACTTCGGCCGGGGGTGCACCCAGGGGGAGGACCGCCAGCCGGCGGCGTACCTCTCGCGCGTGGTCCTCCAGGGCCGGCCGCAGGGTGCTCCAGTCCTCGGCGAAGAACGCGGTGTCGGCGGCCTGTAGCACCGCCAGCAGCCGGTCCCGCAGCTCCAGCGGTGCCGCCACCAGCTGTCGCGCCAGCTCGCCGCGGGCGTAGGAGCGGCGCAGGCAGCGGCGTACGAAGTCCTCCGCGGCGGCGGCGCCGGCGCGCAGCTCGCGGGCCGGTGGCACGGGCAGCGCGTTCGTGCCGAGGACTCCGGGCGCCACCAGCTCCAGGAAGTCCTCGGCGGGCAGCGCCGCGATCGCCGACAGCTCCTCGTCCAGGTTCGCCGCGATGGGCAACGTACGGGGAAAGAACAGGCGGCAGCGGTATCGGGCCCACAGCGGAGCGAACACGGACAACTCGTCGTGCAGCTCCGGTCCCGCCGCGGCGGCGCGGGCCGCCCAGCCGGCGGCCTCCGGGTGGTGCTCGGGTTCGGCGAGCACGTGCAGGCTCGCCATCAGTTCCGACAGCGCGGAGGGCCCGACCGCGAGGTCCGCGGGGCCGAGCCCTCCGAGGTCGAGGACGATGCTCACGCCGTCAGCGTACGGCGGGAGGTCACCGCACCGGCGCGCCTGGGCCGAGCGGGATGCCCAGCAGGTACCAGGCGAAGAACAGCAGCACCCAGACCACCAGCATGATCATGGCGAGGGGCAGGGTGAAGGAGACCAGGGTGCCGATGCCGGCCTTGCGGCGCAGCGTCTGGAGGTAGCCCACACAGAGCATGAACGAGGTGCTCATCGGGGTGATGGAGTTCGTGCAGGAGTCGGCGATGCGGTAGAGCGCCATGGTGGTGGCCGGGCTGGTGCCGAGCAGCATCAGCATCGGTACGAGTGCGGGGGCGACCAGGGCCCACAGGGCGGAGCCGGAGGTGATGAGGAGGTTCATCAGCGCGACCGCGACGATCAGCAGGGAGAACAGCGCCAGCGTGGGCGCGCCCAGCTCCCTGAGGAAGTCCGCACCTTCGACCGCGACGACCGTGGCGATGTTGGTCCACTTGAACAGGGCGAGGAACTGCGACACGGCGAAGAAGAGCACCAGCAGCGGTGCGATGGAGCGCACTCCGTCCGCCATGAACTCCGGTATCGCGCGGCTCCCGCTGATCCGCCCGGTGAGCCGTCCGTACACGGCGCCGATGAGCAGGAAGAAGACGGTGAGGAAGATGGCGATGGCGTTCATGAAGGTGGACTCGACGATCGCGCCGCCCTCGCCGCGGAGCGGTGACGAGGCGGGCAGCATCGCGAGCACGATCAGCGTGGCGTAGGCGAGCACGGCAACGCCGGTCAGCTTCAGGGCCCGCCGCTCGGTGCCGTCGTCGACCCCGGCGGCGACCACCTGCTGTGCCGCGGCGGCTTCGAGGTCCGCGTCGGGGATCAGGTGGTGCTCGCGCTTGGTGAGGATCTTGTCCACGACCAGGGCGATGGTGCCGGCCAGCACGAACGCCGAGACGGTGGTGAAGTACATGTTGTCCGTCGCGCGCACCACCACGTCCTTGTCGACGAGCTGCGCGGCCTCGGTGGCCACGGAGGCGAACAGCGCGTCACCGGGGGCGATCAGCGGGTTGGCGTCGCCCGCGGCGTTGATGGACACGAACGCGACGATCATGCCGAGCATGGGGGAGCGGCCCACGGCGCGGAAGGCCACCGCCCCGAGCGGGATGAGGACCACGTACGCGGAGTCGGACAGGAACTTCCCCAGTACGCCGCCCAGGGCCACGCCCAGGACGACCGTGCGCGGGGACAGGCCCGAGAGCATGCGGCGGGCCAGTGCTTCGAAGAGCCCCGAACGCTCGGCGACCGCGACCCCCAGCATCACCATCAGCACGGTGCCGAGCGGGCCGAAGGTGACGAAGGATTCCTCGGCGCCGGTGATCAGGTCCCGTACGGCGTCCGCCGACACGGCGCTGCGTACGCCGACCATGTCACCCGAGGAGGGGTCCTCGACCCGCAGCCCGGAGGCGTTCAGCGCCCAGCTGGCGAGGGCGACGCCTCCGCACAGGATCCAGAACAGCCAGAACGGATGCGGCAGTGCGTTTCCCGCGCGCTCGACCAGGTCGAGGACCCGGGAGCCACGGCCCCCCTCGTCGGGCTCGGTGGCCTGCACCTCCTCGGGGCGGGTGTCAGGTGTGCTCATGGCGGCCTCCTGTGAGGACTGGGAGAGAACGGGGGAGACGGGGGGTGGCGGGACGGGGAAACGAGGGCATGGCGTAGCCGCGCCGCGAGAGTTGCGAAACGGGACCCAGAGCCGCGCACGATCACGATCACGATCCGTCGCGATGGCGATGGCGATGGGACGCGGGGGTTCCCGGGTTGCGCTGACAGTAGGACCCGCATCCGGTCCCGTCACCGTCCGGCGGAACAGTTGACCTGATGACGTCAAGTGATCGCCATGATCCGGGATGTTGCTTAGCGTCACGGGAGTGACCTCGTACGACACCGACGCCTCCCACGCCCACCGCCCCGAACCCCTCCAGGGCGGTGCCCTGTGGCGCCGCGCCCTGCGCATCCCCATGCGGGACGGCATCCGTCTCGCCGCCGACCTGTACTCGGCCTCACCCGAGCCGGAGGCGACCGCGCTTCCCGTGCTCCTCGAGCGCACCCCGTACGGCCGGCGTGCCCAGCGCGGTTCGGACCAGGACCGCGGCGATGCGCCGGTCCCGCAGCCCGAGGACACCGCCCGGCATTTCACCGAGGCCCGCTACCACGTCGTACGGCAGGACTGCCGGGGCCGCGGCGACTCCGAGGGGACGTTCGTGAAGTACCTGGGCGAGGGCCCGGACGGGGCGGACACGATCGCCTGGCTCCGGAACCAGCCGTGGTGCGACGGCAGGGTCGTGATGACGGGGGTCTCCTACTCCGCCCACGTCCAGGCAGCCGCAGCCGCCGAGGGGGTGAAGGGGCTCGCCGCCATGGTTCAGGACTCGGGCGGTTTCTCCTCCGCGTACGACGCGGGGATGCGGATGGGCGGCGCCTTCGAGCTGAAGCAGGTGACCTGGGCGCTGCGGCATGCGCTGCAGAGCCCCGAGGCCGCGGCGGATCCGGTGCTGTCCGAGGCACTGTCGCGGGTGGATGTGGCGGGCTGGTTCGGTGCGATGCCGTGGCGGCCGGGCTGCACGCCGCTGCGGCATCTGTCGGCGTACGAGGACTACTTGCTGGAGCAGTGGCGGCAGGACACCTTCGGGGACTACTACCGCAACCCGGCGATCTACGGGCGAGGCTTCTACGAGCGCTTCCCGGACGCGCCGAGCATGCACATGGGCAGCTGGTACGACCCGTACGTGCGCTCCACCATCGAGAACTTCACCGCCCTGCGCGAGCTGAAGTCGGCACCCTCCTACCTGGTCATGGGCCCGTGGACGCACGGGCGTCGCTGCGACACGTACGCCGGAGACGTGGACTTCGGCCCGCGGGCGACGCTGGACGGCAACCTCGCCCCGTCGTACCTGGAGTTCCGCCGCCGCTGGTTCGACCGGGCGCTGGGCCGGCAGGACGAAGAGAACCACGAGGAGAAGCACGAGGAGAACCACGAGGGGAAACCGGAGAACGGACATCCGGAGAACCGTGACCTCCCCGCCGTCCAGTACTTTCTGATGGGCGGCGGCGACGGCCTGCGCGACGCGGCAGGGCGGATGCGGCACGGCGGCGCATGGCGCACCGACACCCGGTGGCCGCCGACGTCGACGGAGCCCGTCGCCCTGTACCTCACCCCCGGCGGCGCCCTCAGCACCGCCCCGCCCACCGCGACCGTCGCGTCGGTGACGTACGACTTCGATCCGCGCCGCCCGGTCCCCACCATGGGTGGCCAAGTCACCTCGGGGGAGCCGGTGATGACGGGCGGCGCCTACGACCAGAACGCACCGGACGCCCGGGTGTACGGGGCACGCGAGCCGTACCTGCCGCTGGACTCCCGTCCGGACGTGATCAGCCTGAGCACCCCGCCCCTGGAGCGGGACGTGGTGCTGGCCGGCCCCGTGTCGGCAAGGCTCCACATCTCGACCACGGCACCGGACACCGACTTCACCATCAAGCTGATCGACGTCCACCCGCCCAACGCCGACTTTCCGCACGGTTTCGCCATGAACCTCACCGACGGCATCGTCCGCTGCCGCTTCCACCGCTCCACCGAGAAGCCGGAGCTGCTCACTCCGGGCGAGGTGTACGAGATCGAGGTAACCGCCCCCGACACGGCGAACCGCTTCACCGCCGGCCACCGCATCCGCCTCGACATCTCCTCCAGCAACTTCCCCCGCTTCGACGTCAACACCAACACCGGTGAACCGGAGGCAGCGGCCCGCCGCACCGCCATAGCCACGAACACCGTGCACATGGACGCAGGGCACCCGTCCCACCTGCGAGTGTGGCTGGAGGGAGGGGCGGATGCGTTCGCGGCCGTCAGCGGGTGAGCAGCAACGCGTCGCCCACCGTCCGCTCGGTGCCGTCCGAGGGCGAG
Source organism: Streptomyces sp. NPDC048825 (assembly GCF_043198355.1). Classification (NCBI taxonomy): domain Bacteria; kingdom Bacillati; phylum Actinomycetota; class Actinomycetes; order Kitasatosporales; family Streptomycetaceae; genus Streptomyces; species Streptomyces sp. NPDC048825. Next base: position 158,073 of record NZ_JBICUR010000002.1, on the reverse strand, counting down.
TTGATCAGCTTGCCGTTCACCACCGTGGTGACCGAACCACCGCCGTCAAGGGCCATGGCGCGCACCGCACCGAGCGACTTCATCAGCTCCGCCCCTTCGGTGAGCCCGAATCCGTCGCTGTAGCCGGGCTGGCGGCCGTCCGCGGCGACCAGGAGCACACGGCCCCACCGGTCGACGCCCAGGAGCATGCGCGGGTTGCGCTTGATGCCCCAGGTGTACGCGAAGGACGGGTCGCCGATCCGCTCGACGCCGTCGGCCCCGTAGTTCACCGCGACCTTTCCGTCGCGCACCAGCTCGGGGCCGCCGTTGACGATGTCGTCCTGCGGGCCAAGTGCGAGCTCGCGGCCATGCTCGTCCAGGATGCGCTGCCGCACTTTCAGTTCGCTGCCCGGCTTCGCGTGCGCACGCAGCCAGGAGGCTCCTTCGCCGACGCCGGCCAGGACGCTGCCGCCATCCGGCACGGCACCGCCGCGCGGACGCACCTCCCGCACCCGGCCGCTCACGTCGAGCACCACCTCGACGCCGTCACCGGCCGGGGTGCTCGCGCCCAGCTCGTCGGTGAATTCGACGATCTCGTCGGGATCGGTGCAGGTCACATCGTGCTGCGGCCGCTCGGTCGGGGAGTCGCCGCCGACGCCGCCGCAGTTGCGGACCAGGCCGGGCACGCGGTTGACGCCATCCACGATCGCGGACGCCCCGCCCGCGCGGACGCTGAGCTCCGTGCGGAGCTTCTTGAACTCCGGGCGCAGACCGTCGCCGCGCAGCACCGCCGCGATCCGGCCGTTGGTCGCCGCGCTCTGCAGCTCCCCGTCGTACGCGGCAATACCTGCCGAGGCGCCCGGTACGCCGTCCTTGCCCTCCATGACGAAGAAGCCCGCGTTGACGCCGAGCAGGGCGCCGTCGCCGACGGCCATGTCGCTCACCCTCTCCCGGCCGGCGACACCCGTGCCGTACGTGGCGTTCAGCGCACCGCCATAGCGCTTCGGGTCGATGATCGCCACCTTGACCTCGGCAAGACCGGTGCCGGGCACACCGTCCGCGCCGGTCCACTCGCTGACCGCGTCGAACCCCGCGGACGCGAGGGCCTGACGCTGTGCGTCGGCCTCGGCCCGGGTGGCGTACTCCCCCACCCGGACGCGCACACCGACCAGCCCCCTGCGGTCCGTACCCCGCGGCCACTCGACCCGCTCACTACGAGCGCTGAACCCGGCGTCCTGCAGCCGCTCCGCCAGTGCATCGGCGCCCTGCTCGGTGGCGAGGTGAGCGCCGTCGGCACGCACCGTGACCGTCCAGTGGTCCGCACCGGGACGGCCGGAGATCCTCCCCTGGTACAGATCGACTCCGGAGGCGAGGCGATCGTGCTGCCAGTCGGCGATCGGCCGAGGAACGGCGGTCGCCGAAGCGGCGGCCGCGGTGTTGTCGTACTGGTCGACGACAGCACCGGGGGCGACAAGTCCCGCCGCGGCGAGGGCAACCACCGACGCCTTCACGGCAACTCGGAACGAACGGCGGGCGAGGACCACAGGCACTCCTAGGTCGCGGACGAGCATCGCGTGCACAGCCGGCTTGCCCACACGACACGGTGTTCGGAACGCGCTTTCATGCGTGGCAAACGCAACTTCTGCGCAGCGAACGCGAGTTCTCGAGCGACGCTTGAAACCGCGACTGAAGACCAGAAGTCCGGCCAGTGAACTTGCCTCAGGCCATGGCCCTCGCCCGTGGACTCCCGGTTCTCCATGAGCAGTCTCAGTGGCCCGTGCGGTTCCCTGCCCACGCTGTGGGGGTTCGGCCCGACCACGGGCTTTCCCGTTCGAGTTGTCCAGCGAGGCGGAAGAGAGGGTTTTCGAGCCCGTAACCGGCAGCGAACGGCATACCGACCGGGAGCCCCGTCCCGGCGTCGGCCGTGACCGGCACGGACATGGCGGGCGTGCCCCCCACATTGAGTGCCATGGTGAACGGCGAGCGGTTGTTGAGGCGGTCGATCCAGCATAGGCCGTCCAGCGCCTCCGCGCCCTCCGCATGGGTGCCCAAGGGCATGGGCAGCTCCGGCAAGGTCGGGGTGAGCAATACGTCGTAAGCGTCGAAGTACCGTGCCGGGCTTCGGGCGACCCGGTTCCGGATCGCGAGCGCGGCGATGAGAGAGATTCGAGCAGGCGTACGGTACGAGAGTGTGCCGAGGCCGGGCTGCCCGACCCCGAGCAGGCCGCTGCCGAGATCGCCTTCGTACTCGAAGGCGCGCAGGTCAGCACGCAGAACGGAAGCATCGATCAGGCGGGGGACCGGCTGATGAGAATCGTCGAGGGGACCATTGATCAGCCCCTCGGCGCATCCCGGGCGACCAGTGGCTGACCGCCTCTACAGCCAGTCGTGTTCACGCGCGTAGCGCGCTGCTTCGTGCCGGGTCCGTGTCTGGGTCTTCTGCATGGCGTTCGAGAGGTAGTTGCGTACGGTGCCTTCCGCCAGGCGGAGGCGGGTGGCGATGTCGGCGACGGAGTACCCGTCGCCGGTCACTCGCAGGACGTCGATCTCCCGGTCGGTGAGCGGGCAGTCGTCGACGACGGCGAGCGCGGAGACGTCCGGGTCGATCCATCGCTTGCCCGCGTGCAGAGTGTTGATGACCGACGTGATGTGCGCGGGTTCTGCCGACTTGCTGACGAAACCCTGGACTCCGAGTTTCAGGGTTTTGCGGAGCACCCCCGGCCTGGCATGGCGGGTCAGCATGAGGATCACCTGGTCGGGCCGCACGCGGCGGATCTCCGCGACGGCGCCGAGTCCGTCCACACCGGGCATCTCCAGGTCGATGACGAGCACGTCGGGCCGGTGTCGCAGTGTGGCCTCTACGGCAGATTCGCCGTCCTGCGCTTCGGCGAGCACGGTGATCTCGCCTTCGAGAGTCAGCAGCGCCGCCAGCGCCTTACGGAGAAGAGCTTCGTCGTCGGCGAGCACCACGGTGGTCATCGGTCGTCCTCCCGCGCCGCGGAGGGCAGCGTCACTGAGCGAAGGTCCGGAAACGCCGCAGCCGTGAGGAAGCGTCCGTTCTCTTGCTCCACCGTCAGCTCGCCTCCGTTGTCGCCCACTCGTTCCTTGAGGGTGGCCAGTCCGCTGAGCCCTGGGAGGGGAGCCTCCCGAGCGCCGTCGTTGACGATGGAGATGCCCGACTCCGAGAGAGTGATCCGCACCCGCGTGGCTTGCGCATGGCGGAGGATGTTGGTCGTCGTCTCGCGGAGGACCTGGCCGAGCAGCCCGTTGACTCTCTCATCGACGTCAGCCTCACGGTTGACGCGCACGCGGATGCCCGCGGCTTCGAAGAGGTTCTTCGCGTTCTCCAGCTCCACGGACAGGTTGAGCCGCCGCTGTGCGTAGGCGAGTTCCTTGGTCTGGGTGATGGTGTCACCGACCAGGGCGTGCGCCTCCCGCAGTTCCTCCTCCGCCCGCCCGATGTCGCTGCGCACCAGCTCTCGGCCAGCATGACCTTCAGCTTCACCACATGCAGTGTGTGGCCCTGGATATCGTGCAGATCGCTGGCGAAACGTACGCGTTCCCGGACGACGGCCAGCTCCGCTTCGCGTTCCCGTGATTGCTCCAGCTCCTCGACGAGGTCGTAGAAGACCTGGCCGGCGAACATGCTGCCCGTCACCACCACCGTGACACCTGCCGGAATGAGGACATAGAGGATCAGGGCGCCGGGCCCATCTGCCGGTGACACCAACAGCCTGGCCGCGCCCACCACGGCGACGAAGGCGATCAGCCCGACAGCGGCCACGACGCGGTGGCGCGGCAGCTTCGGGGCGTACAGAGGGCCCACGATGGAGATGCCGTAGAACGCCGTATGACCGCCCACCACCAACACCCCGGTGATCCACACCACTCCGGTGATGATCAGGCACGGGAGTACGACCCGGGGAATGCCGTCCGCTGTCCACCGAATGGAAGCCACCAGCGCCGCGACCACGCCCAGGCTCAGGATGACGGCGTGCCACCACGTCCGGGCATCGACCGCCACCAGCAGAGTCCCTACGGAAACGGTCACCGTGACCATCGTGGTGACGTTCAGTCTGCGCAGCCGTTCCCGCGTTCCCGCACGGTGCTCGGACATCACGTGTTCCCCCCGCTTCGGCGTCACCGCTGGGTCTTCACGCTGAGCAGCGGGATCGCCAGAGCGCTGGGCACGGTGAGAGCCGCGGCCGTCCACATCAGCCACTGGTTGTTCTCGAGCCAGGACGCCATGTCGTCACGGTAGAGACCGACGTCGAGGTGGTGGAGGAGGTAAACCGCGCAGACCAGAAGGAAGACGGGCGTATTGGCCGCCAACAGAATGCGCAGGGGTCTGGTGTCCATGTGCGGCTCTCCGGGATCGAACAGCAGAGTCTGCCCCGCAGTATTCTTCCGGCTCCGTGCGGGGCAACAGTGACACTGCGTCATACGTTCGCCCCAAGGAATGTCATGGCGCAGTGATGACACCACGCCACTGCCGGACGAGCGTGACAACGGCTGAGATCGATGCATGACCTCGACACCAGTCATCGACGTTGAACGTCTCAACCTCAGCTATGGCGACTTCCACGCCGTGAAAGACCTGTCCTTCCAGGTGCAGAAGGGGGAGCTCTACGCGCTGCTCGGCACGAACGGGGCCGGTAAGACCTCGACCCTGGAGGTCATCGAAGGCCACCGCACGGCCACTTCGGGCACCGTGCGGGTCTTCGGGCAGAGCCCGCGCGACCGGCGCGCCGTGCGGCCCCGGATGGGGATCATGCTGCAGGAGAGCGGATTCTCCCCGGATCTGACAGTGAAGGAATCGGTCCGGCTGATCGGAAAACTCTCCCAGCGTGCGGACAGGGTCGAACGCGTGCTCGGCGTCGTCGACCTCACGCACAAGGCCGACACCCAGGTGTCCCAGCTCTCCGGCGGTGAGAAGCGACGTCTGGACTTCGCCACCGCCGTGTACGGGAACCCTGAGCTGATCTTCCTGGACGAGCCCACCACCGGCTTGGACATCCAGTCCCGGGACGCTCTGTGGGACGCCGTGGACAAACTGCGCGAAGACGGATCCACCATCGTGCTCACCACGCACTACCTGGAAGAGGCCCAGCAGCGCGCCGATCGCATCGGGCTCATGCACAAGGGCACCTTCCACCAGGAAGGGACCGTCTCCGAGCTGACGCAGACCCTGCCGGCCGCCATCCGCTTCTCCCTTCCGGCCCCCGCGCCGGCGCTACCGCTGCAGGCCACGCGCGCGAGTGACGGGACGTTCCTCTTCGAGACCTTCGGCCTGCAGAAGGACCTCTACATCCTGCTCGGCTGGGCGCACGCCAACGCGGTAGAGCTGCGGGAACTCCAAGCCGGACCGACTCGGCTCGATGACGTCTTCCGCTCCATCGGCAACGACTAGGACCTGTCCGGCGGATCAGGCCCTGGACCACTCCCTGAACTTCCCAGGAAAAGGACCTTCACCATGCTCCCGATCGCTCTTGGCGAGCTGATCCAGATCTTTCGGAACCGGCTGGTTCTGCTCACCAGTTTCATCATTCCCCTGGCGCCCTGCGCGTTCTTCATCTACCGGCACGAAGCCTTCGCAGACCTGGCCAGCCTGGGATACATCGCGGCGGTGGTCGTGGTCACCGTGGGTGCGTTCGGCCTCTACACGACCACGGTTACCACGCTGGCCTCGCGCCGTCAGAACCTCTTCCTCAAGCGGCTGCGCTCCACCCCGGCGAGCGACGCCGGCATCCTCTCCGGGCTGCTGTTCCCGGTCACCGTCCTCGCACTGGTCCAGGTGACCGCGATCCTCACCGTGCTGGCCGCGGTCGCCGGCGAGCCGACCAATGTTCCCCTCCTGGTGGCGGCGGTCCTCTCGACGGTGGTCATGATGCTCGGTCTGGGACTGGCCACGGCGGGACTGACGAACTCTCCCGAGCACGCCCAGGTGACCACATTGCCCGTCAGCCTCGGCACCATCGGCGTCGCCAGCTGGGTCGGGATCACCGGCACCGAGGAGCTCACCCTGCTCAAGCGGCTGCTCCCCGGCGGCTCGGCCACCGAACTCGTCCTCAACGCCTGGAACGGCGGCGTTCCCGTGGCGGACTCCCTGCCTCTGTTGCTGCCCACACTGAGCTGGGTCATCGTCGCCGTCGCACTGGCCTCCCGCCTCTTCCGCTGGGAACCGCGCCGCTGACCACTCTCCGGAGGAGGACCGCAGGGGCCGGCCGTCGCGATGCGCCGCCGAGTGATCACTTCCTCACTCGCCCTGCAGGAGAGGCACGCAACGCCGAACTCCTCGGCCCGATCCGGCAGCGATCCCGGTGGACTTGGCCGGGTACCGCATCGCCGACCCGGACAACGCGTACTGGACCTCTCGCGATCCGGCGAAGCAGGCCAAGGGCACCGACACCCCGCTGTTCTTCACCCAGGGCTTCATCGAGGACAACACCAAGCCCGAGGGGATGCAGGAGTTTCTCGCCAACCACAAGGGCCCCGAACGCGGGTGGGTCGGCCAGTGGGACCACGTGCGCGGCAACGACCGTACCGATGACGGGCGCCTGGCCATGGGGCGCGAGGGTTGGTTCAAGGAGACGCTCTCCTTCTACGACCAGTACCTGAAGGGCATCGAGCCGGAGGTCCGCTACCCGGCCTACGCCGTCGAGGACAACACCGGCGCCTGGCGCGGCGAGAAGACGTGGCCCGTCGTGGAGAGGTCCGCCACCCTTCAGCTCGGCGGCGGCTCGTACGCGGACGACGGCGGCACCTCCGCGATGCGGGCGCTGGACCCGTCCGGCAAGGCGACTCCGCCGAAGACCGCGAAGCCGTCCGGCAAGAGGGACGTGGAAAACGCCTCCAGCAGTGTGCCGGCCGCCCCGAAGGGACTGGCCGAGGCGCAGGTGAAGCGTCAGAAAGCCGGTGAGGTCACGTCCAGCTTTTGCAAGTGGTCCAAACCGGTCGATCAGACCACGCGTATCACCGGCACCCCCCGGATCTCCATGACCGCCCAGGGGGAGGGAAACGTGATGGTCAAGCTGTACGACGTGGCCAAGGACGGCACCGCCGTCATGTTCGACGAGCAGGTCTCCCGGCTGGACTCGGACCGGCTGGCCCTCGACCTCAAGTCGACCGACTGGACCCTGAAGGCCGGACACACCCTGGCCGTGGAGATCGGCTCCGTCCAGACCGGCGACTGGCTCGACACACCGTCCAAGCAGAAGGTCGAGGTCATGGATGCGCGGCTCGAGCTGGCCCTGGACGACCCGGCCGACGACGTCGCCACCGGCGGCGAGCGCTCGCCTTACCTGGACACGTATCTGAACCTGTACACGGTGCAACTGCCCGCCGGTCGCGCAGCGTTCACGGTGCCTCCAGCCCGCGACCACCGCTGATCCACTGCCGCTGATCCGCCACCGCTGCGCGGCGCCGGAGCGGTAGCCGGCCGCGTCGCCCCTGACAGAGGGCGACGGGGCCGGCCGTGCTTGAGCGGCAGGGCGAGCCGAGCGTCCTCTCCCGGGTCAGGCGTCGCCGCTGCCAGGTACGCGGCGATCGCGATGCGGTCGCCGGACCGCGCGTGCGCACTGGTCAGCGTGGCCTCGCACACTTCGCCGAACGCCTGCATGTCCTTCGGCCGCATCCGCTCCGGCAGAGCGATGCCCTTCCAGTCGCTGAGCTGGCGGACCTAGAAGTCGCGTTGCCTGCCGTCGATTCCGTCAACGGCGCCTCTCGGGCCCGGTGGCCCCACGTCATGCTGTCGACAGGGGGGAACAGCCATGCCGGGCCCGGAGGCCGGCGGTCCTCCTGCAGCCGGAGTTCCGGGACTGCTGACGCGGGAAAGCGGGGCGGGCCGGGCGGTGGCCCGCCGGTCCGGGGCGTCAGCCGTGGTCGCGTCCCGTCAAGGAGGCGAGCCCGTCCTCCAGGCCCTGACGGAACGCGGACCGCCGTTTCTCCGGTATGTCGTGCAGCAACCGGTCCTCCAGCTTCTGCACCGCCGGCGCACACGCCGCCAGCAGTTCCTGCCCCTCCCGCGTCAGCCGGGCCTCCATGATCCGCCGGTTCCCCGGGGCATGGGCGCGCTCGATCAGCCCGCGCTCCTCCAGCGCGCGCACGATCTCGTGCATCGTCTGGGGTCTGACGAAGGAGCGGCGGGCCAACTGGGCGGAGGAGAGCCCGCCTCGGTGCTGAAGCACGGTCAGGGCCGTGTACTGGAACGTCGTGAGCCCGTACGGCCGCAGGGCCTCGTCCATGAAGTGACGGATGGCCAGTTCGAGTTGCTTGACGAGATAGATCGTCAGCGGGCCCTTGTGGCCCTCGGGGTCCGGATCGGGATCCGCACCCGCACCCGCACCCCGAGCCGGAGCTGGACGCGGAGCCGGATCCCGATCGGCTGCCTCCGCCATCGTGCGCACCTCTTGCTCGGTCGTCGGGGAGGTCGGGCAGGCCGTCATCAAGGTCGGACGACCGGTGTCTTCACCCGATAGCCGACAGGTAGTAGTTCCAGGTCACGTCGGCGAGCCACGGTACCCCACAGCCCATGGGGCATCCACAGCGTCATCCCGATGGCGAGGGCACCGAGCCCGATCAGGTACCAGGTGCCTCCGTTGTCCCCGAACCAGTCCTGCACCAGGAAGAACACGATCGCTCCGATGATCGGTCCTTCGAAGGTGCCGAGGCCGCCGATGACCACCATGAAGATCATGTACGCGGACCAGTGGACCCCGAAGATGGAGTCCGGCTGCACCCGCAGGGTGCTCGCGAGGGTGAGTCCACCGGCCGCGGCACCGCCCACCGCCGCCAGGACGAAGACCAGCCGTTTCGCCGAGGTGACCCGTACCCCGACGGACGCCGCGCCCACCGGGTCGTCGCGGATCGCCTCCAGCGAAGCCCCCAGCCTGCTGCGCAGCAGCATGAACACGGCCAGCAGCAGCGCACTCATCAGCGCCAGGGCGAGCCAGTACACCTGGGCCTGCCGCACCGCCGGATCGGTGGCCGACAGATCGGTGAGCGAGCGGCCGGAACCGCCGCCCAGCGAAGGCGTGTTCACGACGACCAGCCGGAAGAACTCCGCGATCGCCCACATGCCGATGGCGAACTGCCCACCGGTGAGCCGGAACGCGAGCAGCGAGGTGGGTACGGCGACGGCACCCGCGAGCAGGGCTGCCAGGACGACCGCGAGAAAGGGGCTGACGCCCCGGTCGACGAAGAGGAAGACTCCGTACGCGCCGAGGCCGATGAAACCCTGCTGGCCGACGGAGACCAGACCGGCGTAGCCCGCCAGCGCGTTCCACATGGCCGCGACGATGACGAGGACGAACAGGGTCGTCAGCTTCGCGGTCGCCTCGGGCGTGAAGACGAAGGGCGCGAACCCCAGGGCGAGCAGCAGGGCGGCCAGTGCACCGGACGCCGTACGGGAGACGGGGGTCCACCGGTGGATGGTGGCGGTGCCGGTGGCGAGGGTCATCGGTGATGTGGTGGTCACCGGTGATGCGGCGGTCATGTGCGGCTCCTTCTCATGCCGAGCAGTCCCTGCGGACGGAAGGCCAGGACCGCGAGGAACACCGCGTGTCCGGCGATGATCGAGAAGCGCGGATCCACCTGCGCGCCGACCGTCTGGGCGACGCCGAGGACCATGCCTCCGACGAGCGTCCCCCACAGCGAACCGAGCCCTCCGATCACGACGACCTCGAAGGCGAACAGCAGCTGGGTCGGTCCCATGGACGGGCTGAACGACGACCGCATCGCGAAGAACGCTCCCGCCAGCGAGGCGGTGGCGACGGCGATGGCGGCGGCCCAGGCGTACACCCGGCGGCTGTCGATCCCGACCAGCTCGGCGGTGTCCGCGTCGGCGGCGGTGGCGCGGATCGCCCGGCCGATGCCCGTACGGGCGAGCAGCAGTTGCAGCCCGCCGAGCAGCGCGACCGCCACAGCCACGGTGAGCAGGCCGAGATACGGGATGCTCACCGACGACCCGAGCTGGAGACCGGCCGTGGACAACGAACCGACGTCCAGGGAGCGGGAGTCGGCGCTGAAGATCTCCAGCAGTACGTTCTGCAGCACGATGGCGAGACCGAAGGTGGCCAGCATCGACGACATCTCGCCGGTGCGCAGCGCCTTGCTCAGGATGCCCCGCTGCAACGCCACTCCGACCAGGCCCATCACGGGCAGGACCAGCAGTACCGCGAAGAACGGGCTGATGCCCACGGCGGCGGCCAGCACGGCGACGAGGAACGCGCCGAGGACCGCGAGGTCGCCGTGGCTCAGGTTGACGGTCCGCATGACGCCGAACATCAGGGAAAGGCCGCAGGCGAAGAGCGCGTAGACACCGCCGAGCATGACGCCCTGCACGATGGCGTTGATCCAGTTCATGCCGGCTCCTCCTGAACGGTTGCGGCCGTGGCGCGGTCTGGGGCCGCCGCCCGGCTGAGTCCGAAGTACGCCTCGACGACCTGTTCTCGGGTGACCTCGTCGGCGGGTTCGTCCAGGACGACGCGGCCTTCGAGCATGCACAGCACGCGCCGGGCCACCCCCAGGGCGCGGCCGAGGTCCTGCTCCACCAGCAGCACCGTCGTACCGCCGGAGAGGATCGTGCCGAGCGAGTCGTAGAGGGTGTCGATCACGATGGGCGCGAGGCCCAGCGAGACCTCGTCCAGCAGCAGCAGCCGGGGGTTGGTCATCAGCGCTCTGCCGATGGCCACGGCCTGCTGCTCGCCGCCCGACAGGTTGCCGGCGCGCCGCTTCAGCAGCCCGTCGAGCAGCGGGAAGGCGGCCACGACGGCTGCCAGATCCCACGGTCCGGGGCGGCGCACCCGGGAGGCGACCAGCAGGTTCTCCTCCACGGTGAGATCGGCGAAGAGCCGCCTCCCCTCCGGGACCAGTGCGATCCCGGCCGCGACACGGTCGTGGGCCCGCCGGTCCGTCACCTCCACACCGTCCAGGCGGATATGGCCCTCGGCCGGCCGGTGTGCTCCGGCGACGGCCCGCATCAGGGTGGACTTTCCGGCACCGTTGGCCCCGACCACGGCCACGACCTCGCTCTCGTCCACGGCGAAGGAGACGTCGCGGACGGCGCGCAGCAGACCGTGCCGTACTTCGAGATTCTCGACCGACAGCAGACTCATGCCGCGCTCCCGAGGTAGGCCTCGACGACCCGGGGATCGGACATGACGGCGTCCGGTTCGCCCTCGGCCAGGACCTGGCCCTGCGCGAGACAGACCAGCCGGTCGATCACCCGCAGAAGCGCGTGGATGACATGCTCGATCCAGACGATGGCGATGCCGTCGGCACGCAACTGCTGGATGGTGGCGATCAGTTCGTCCGTCTCGGCGTCGGTGAGGCCACCGGCGATCTCGTCCAGCAGCAGCACCTGCGGATCGGTCGCCAGCGCCCGCGCCATCTCCAGCCGCTTGCGCTCCAGCAGGGTGAGCGCGGCCGCGGGCCGGTTGGCCTGGCCGAGCATGCCGCAGCGCTCGAGTACGCCGAGTGCGTGCTGCTGCGCGGCCCGGCGCCGGTGCGAACCGCCCTGCACCGATGCGACCAGTACGTTCTCGTAGGCCGTCATGCCGGTGAAGGGGCGCGGCACCTGATGGGAGCGCCCGATGCCGCTGCGGCAGCGGCGGTCGACCTTCCAGCGGGTCACGTCCTGACCCTGGAAGGTGACGCTGCCCTCGGAGGGGGCCTGGGCCCCGGAGAGGATGTCGAGCAGGGTCGTCTTTCCGGCGCCGTTCGGACCGACGATGCCGAGGGCCTCGCCGGGGGCAAGGGTGATGTCGATGCCTTCGAGGACGACCAGGTTGCCGAAGCGTCGGTGAATGCCGTTCGCCGCGAGCACCGGCGGGGCCGGGGAGGCCACCGGGGCGGCCTCCCCTGTCCCCACGGTGTCGGTCACCGGCTCAGCGGAGGGGCTCAAGTTCGCCTCCGAGCGGGATGTCACGGAACGCACCGTTGTCGACGATGACCGGCTCGACGGCGAACTTGCTGCCCCCCGTGGCCTTACGCCACTGCGCCATGACCAGCGGCTCGGTGGACACGTTCTTCACGGGCCCGGACGTGAAGTCCAGCGGCCCGGCGACGGTGGTGAGCTTGGCCTTGCCGAGGGCGGCCGCCAGTTCCCCCCGGTCCTTGGGGTCGGAGGTCGCCTTCAGCGCGTGGACCGCGACCTCGAAGAGCGCCATGTTGGACCCGATGACCTGGTTCCACTGCTTGCCCGTCGACTTCTCGTAGTCGTCGGCCAGTTGCCGGGCGGTCTGGTCGGTGAGGGTGGAGGTGTACGGGAACTGGGGCGACCACCAGAAGCCGGCGCTGAGGCCGTGTCCGAGCGGCCCGAGCGCCTCGATCTGGGAGGGGAGGAGCCCGGTCTTGGCGATGCTCGCGATGCGCGGCCGGTAGCCCTGCTGCCGGGCCTGCTTCCAGAACGTGGCGAAGTCGGGCGGCAGCGGGAAGGTGTTGAAGATCTCCGCGTCCGCCTTCTTGAACGCCGCGATCTGCGCGGAGAAGTCGTTCGTCCCGTCCTCGTACGCCCCCGGGTCGACGATCCTGAACCCGCTCTTCTTCAGCTGCGGCCCGAGCCCCTGCCGGATCGCCTTGCCGTCGGGGTCATTGGGCCACATGACGCCGACCCGCTTGTTGGTCTCCACCCCGCCCTTGGTCCACAGGGAGACGTACGCGGCATGGATCTCCGCGACGCCGATGAAGAAGTGGTACGTGTACGTGAACGGCTTCTCGGGGGTGGCACCGCGGCCGAAGTACCAGGCCTCCCATGGCACGGCGGTCGACAGACACGGGATCTTGGCCGCCTCGCACGCGTCGGCGACGGGGTTGACCGTCTCCGGGGTGGAGGTGACGAGCATCAGATCGATCTTCTCGCTGTTGATCAGATCGGCCGCGACCTGCGCGGCGGTCTGCGGATTCGACTGACTGTCGCGGTCGATGATCTCGACCGAGTACTTCTTGCCGCCGATCTGCAACCCGTCCTTGAAGGTGGCGCGCAGCTTCTTCATCAGGAACGCGTTCGGCTCGCCGAAGCCCGCGGCCGGGCCCGTGCTGGGCGAGACGTAGCCGATCCGGAGCACCTTGTCGGTCTGCGCCGAGGACTCCTTGATGCCGCCGCAGGCGGTCAGCAGACCGCCTGCCGTGAACAGCCCGGCGGCTCCGGCCGTTCCCCGGATAATGGATCTTCGGGACAAATTGCCGTTCGCGGGTGTGCTCATGGGTGCGCTCATGAATGCCTCCGGGCACGTCGAGGGAGCGGAACTGAGGGTGGTGAAGCTGCTGGGAGAGCCGGAAGGGTGGCTGAAGCCGCTGGGGGAAGCCAAAGCCGGCAGCAGAAAGCGGTGGCGGGTTCCTTCGCGTCCCGGTAGGGCCAGGCAACGTGCTCGATATCAGGAACCCTGATGATGACCCTGATGATGCACACCGTGGCGCCGGATGACAAGGGCATTGCCGAGACGTATCGAACGCGCTCTTCGGGTGCCCCGCCAGGCGCCTCGGAGGGAGAGAAGTTGCCGCCACGGCCTTGACGAGGCCCGCTCGGCAGGCGTAATTCTTTCTCAGGTTTCCTGACATGCGAGCGGGGCGGACCGCGCTCGACGCACGCCTCGGCCCCTCAATCCCACGCCCACATGCCCGCACGCACAGTCACACCCACAGACGAAGCCGAGGCCGTAGCCTCACGGCTGCGACCGCGGCACCGCCGATTCCGCGCCCACGTCGGCGACCAGTACGCCGCCCTTGCCGCCGGGCAAGGGGAGAAGCGCGAGTCCTGGAGGGCCGAAACCACGGACGACCTCGCCGAGCGCGAGGAAGCTTCACGAGCCGAATTCCCCAGGGCCTTGGCGGGGTGGCGGTCCGGTCGAAGCGGTGGAACTCGGGGTACGCCCATCGGCGGAGTCGGTCGCGCCAGGTCGGCCTGTTGGGCCACTCCCACAGTCAATGCACGTGGTCAGCGAGCTGCGCCGGAGCGCCAGTAGGGGCCCTGTGACGGCGGCACGGCTGATGCGGACACCCCGGGCCGAATCTAGACTATGAAGGCATAGAAAGTCCCGATTCAGGGAGATGTGCACCGTGGCCAAGCGAGGGAACAAGCGACGCGGCCGTAAGAAGAAGAAGGCCAATCACGGCAAGCGCCCCAACGCCTGAGCCAACCGATCAGACGGCCGAGGGGCCCGTGTCTTCGCCGCCCGGCACGCGCTCCGGTGCCACGCCAAAGGCACCATGGTCTGTGCCGGGCAGTCCTCGGAGAAGGTGACGCTGATCCATCAGCCCTCCGACGACGAGAGCTTGTGGTGCGCCTGCACCCCATGACGCTGACACATCTCGATTGTTCAACTGTGCTCACTCGTATTACTCATTTTACTCATTCGGGGGCGCATCCTCTGCATGTTTCGGCGGTTATGCCCAGGATTGGCCTTGCGATGTACTCCCTCAAGAAGGTGAAAAGACCATGCCGACGTATGTCACGTTGCTGAACTGGACCGATCAAGGGATCCGGAACTACAAGGACACCGCGAAGCGTGCCGAGGCCTTCGCCTCGGGGGTACAGAAGATCGGGGCGAAGCTCCTGAACATCTACTGGACCGTCGGTCCGTACGACCTGGTGGCCGTTGTTGAAGCGCCCGACGACGAAACCGCCACCGCGGCGCTCCTGCAACTCGGCGGAATGGGCAACGTCCGTACCACGACCCTGCGGGCCTTCGGCCAAGAGGAGATGGATCGCATCATCGCCAAGGCCGCCGGCTGAGGCACGTCAGACCTGGTGACCAAGGGCCCCGGACCATGGGTCGGTCTCTGACACAACGGGACGCGACTCGACGTCGATGAAGGTCAAGGTGGGTCAGGAGATGGCCCGGAGCCGGCTGGGGGATCGGCCGCGGAGTTGGTCGACGGCTTGGGCCGTCCTTTCGTCCGCCGGGAGGAGGACGACCAGTTGCTGGGCGTCCGAGGAGAGTTCGAGCGTCTCGCGGAGCAGCCGAAGTTCGCATCCGGACGGGTGGTTGAGGTGGAGAGCTCCGCGTCGCGGAACCACGTGACGGTTCAGGCGGCGCGTGAAGTCGGGGCCGGCGGTGGGGGCGAGTTCTGCCGTGAACCACTCGGAGTTCTCGACGGACGGTGCGAGCCACAGGTCGAAGACCTGCTCGTCCGCGATGTCGTCCCAGTCCGCGAAGAACGTCCGGGCGCGAGGGTCGGTGAAGAGGTAGCGGGTGAGGTTCGGGGTGTCGGCGTCGAGCAGTCCGGTTCCGCTCGTCACCGACTCGTAGCCGCTGGTGTGGGCGAGGATGTCGCCCAGCCGGTTGGTCACCATGGCGATCCCCGGTTCAAGGAGGCGGAGTGTCTCCAGGACCGACGGACGGACATCGCGGCGGGGTGGTGCGGGCCGGGTGTGAGCGGAACATTCGCCGCCAGTGATCTTCGCGAGGTAGCGCAGGTGGTTGCGTTCCGAAGGGCCGAGGCTGAGCGCATCCGCAAGCGCGTTCACGACCGCCACCGACGGATTGCGGTCACGGCCCTGTTCTATGCGGGTCAGGTATTCGACGCTGATGCCGGACCGCGCGGCGAGATCCAGGCGCCGTAGACCCGGTGACCGACGGCGGCCGTGAACCGGCAGTCCCAGCGATTCCGGCTGGATGCTGTCGCGCTTTGCCCGGATGAAGTCCCCTAACGGCGTACCCATGTTGGGAGCGTACGGTGCTGCCCGCTGATCATGGACTGCTCAGACTGGCCCTGCGCGGGCCAGCCTGAACACGGTCTGGCTGGGGCCATGGTGCGGCCTGATCGTGATGGGCATGGAGAAGAACAAGTACAAGCTGGTGATCATCGTTGGAAGCGTCCGGGAAGGACGGTTCGGCCCGGTTGTGGCCTCGTGGGTCGCCGAACAGGCCGGCATTCAGGGTGGTTTCGATGTGGAAGTCGTCGATCTGGCCGAGATCGACATCCCGTTGTCGCTTCCTGCGACATCGCCGAAGTTCGCCGGGGATGGTTACCCTCGCCCGACCGGGATGGCGGCACTGACGTCGGCTCTGGAGGGCGCTGACGCGGTCATCGTGGTCACGCCGGAGTACAACCACAGCTACCCCGCGTCGTTGAAGGCGGCCATCGACTGGCACTTCACCCAGTGGACGGCCAAGCCCGTCGCCTTCGTAAGCTACGGCGGTGCAGCAGGTGGCCGACACGCGGTGCTGCACCTGGAGAACGTGCTGACCGAGTTGCACGCGGTGACGATTCGCGATGGTCTCGCCTTCCCGAACTACTTCACGGCGTGGCAGGACGGCCGTCCCCTCGACCCTGAGACCTCCGGGTACGCCAAGACGCTGCTCGACCAGCTGGCCTGGTGGGCGGGCGCGCTCCGGTCGGCACGCAACGCCGCTCCCTACCCGGCAGGAGCGTGACGACGATGGAGTATCTCCCGCTCGGGCGCTCCGATCTGTCGGTCAGCAGGATCGCGCTCGGCTGCATGGGGTTCGCTGATCCGGCGCGCGGAGTCAACCCCTGGGCCCTGGACGAGCAGTCTGCGGCACCAATTTTCCGGCGCGCCGTCGAGCTGGGCATCACCCTGTGGGACACCGCGAACGTCTACGGCGGCGGCACGTCGGAGGAGATTGTCGGCCGAGCCGTGCAGAAGTACACGCGGCGGGAGGATGTCGTCATCGCCACCAAGCTGGGGCTCCCGATGCACAACGGCCCCGGGGGCTCGGGTCTGTCACGCAAGGCGATCCTCAGTCAGGTCGACGCCTCCCTCACCCGCCTCGCCACGGACTACATCGATCTCTACCAGGTTCACCGGTTCGACCCAGGGACTCCGGTCGACGAGACGATGGAAGCCCTCCACGAGGTGGTGGCCGCCGGGAAGGTCCGGTACATCGGCGCCTCTTCGATGTGGGCGTGGCAGTTCGCCAAGATGCAGCATTCCGCGACGCATCACGGCCGCACAAGGTTTGTGTCGATGCAGAACCAGTACAACCTCGTGCAGCGCGAGGAGGAGCGGGAGATGTTTCCGTTGCTCGCCGACCAGGGCGTCTCCAGCCTGCCATGGTGCCCACTTGCCAAGGGGTATTTGGCCCGGCCATACGGACAGATGACCGGCCGCTCGGCGAGCGATCCCATCGGACAGCGGTTCTTCGGTGACGTCGATCGGCCCATCGTCGATGTCGTTCAGCGAATCGCGGCAAGGCGTGAGGTCCCCATGGCTCAAGTCGCTCTCGCATGGGTCCTCGGCAACCCCACCGTTGCCGCACCCGTCATCGGCGCGACCAGCCCGGCCCACCTGGACGACGCGGTGGCCGCCCTGGCCGTGCAACTCGACGAGACCGAGATCGATGACTTGGAGAGCCGATACAAGCCCCGTTCACCAACCGGGTTCTGAAGGCCGATTGCCGCTGCGTGGTGGTGCACCAGTGCACACCTTCGAATGCGCGGTAAACGCCAGGCTGATGCTCGCGGCCATCCTGGACATGGAGCACCACCCCTGATCCGGGGCCGTCCTGGGAGAGGCCGGCGCCGCCACGGCGGGGCAACACCGGCCGATGCGGCCGGGGCCGACCGCTTGGGGGTTGCGCCCCGGGCTGCGCCCCTCGCCACGCGATCTTGATAACCGTCGTCGCAGCGATGTGACGTGGGTTCAAATCCCACACCCACCGCAGGTTGAGGCAGCAAGGAGGCGCCCTGGCAGCGATGTTGCTCAGAGGCTCCTTCGCTCTACGTGGACCGCTGCAGTCCGTGATTCCCCGCTGCTCCCCGAGCGATCGGGCACGGCAGGGGCGCGGCGCGGAAGGGCAGAGTGGCTATGCTCGCTGCGAGACGGGAGATCGGAGCGAGGTTCGTCTCAACGGGCGCGGGAGGTTCCATGACATTGGATGAACAGTGGTACGTGCTCGTCGAGGCAAATTACGGCATTACCGACACAAAGTGGCGGCTAGAGGAAAAGCACCACGTTGTGGGCGACCGGTCGACAGCGCTGTCGCGGGCGGAGGAGATCTGCCGAACTTGGTGCACATGGTTCCTGAAGCCGGAGGAGTGCGTCCGGACCGTCTTTGAGACCTCCGATACGAGCTGGCTGGTGGAGCTGACCACAGAGCGGTGGACGGAGTCGGACGACCGGGCTCACACCCTCAAGGAACACTTCCGAGTCACGGTCGCGCGACTGGTCCATGCCAAGGAAACCCCGCCCGCCCATCCGCCTGAGAAGAAGGCCGGGGCCATACGTCGGGCCTTCGGC
Organism: Streptomyces sp. NPDC048825; assembly: GCF_043198355.1. NCBI lineage: Bacteria > Bacillati > Actinomycetota > Actinomycetes > Kitasatosporales > Streptomycetaceae > Streptomyces > Streptomyces sp. NPDC048825. The sequence goes on along the minus strand of NZ_JBICUR010000002.1, from coordinate 139,892 downwards.
GGCGGAAGGTAACGGACTCCCAAGGTGCTCGTGTTCCCTGCCGGGCGTCGGCCGCTTGGTCGGCGGAACGACTTTGGCCGCGGGAGCTGTTTTGGGGCGAGTGATCACGGCCCGTAAGCCTCCGGCGAGTCGGGCAGTCTGTGGACCGGGATGTCAGAGGGCCCAGCTAGGAAATGTCCTAGCTGGGCCCTCTGAGCTGGTGCCCCCGGCAGGACTCGAACCTGCGACACCCGCTTTAGGAGGGCAACAGGATCTGTAGCCCATGGCTCCTACCTGCTTCTTTCGTCTTCAGGATGGCATCTGGAGTGCCTGAGTGGGCAGGTTTTGCCTGTGGTTCACGGCCAGGAGCATGGCTACCGCGCACCTGGCTTTGTACGAGCTCGTAGGACACGGTCTGATACCGCAACGGTCTTTGGCGTGCTGGTTGCCAGGCCATTCGCCGGCCTGGGCATGGATGGGGGTCTTGGTGATGTCAGGGCGTAACGGGGAGGCTAGCGAGGTGCCGCGAGTACGTCCCGGAGTACGTTCGCGAGCGTGACGCGGGCCAGCTCGTGTCTCAGGGTCTCCTCGATGCCGTCGTAGATGCTCTGCATTGCCGGCTGGATGCCGTGACCCACCACGCATCCCTGGTCCGGGGTGGTGCGGTGCATTGCGAACAGCGGGCCGGGTTCCACTGCCTCGTACACGTCGAGCAGGGTCATCGACTCCAGCTCGCGTGCCAGCGACCAGCCCGCGCCCACGCCCCGCCGGGACTCCACGAGCCCGGCCCTGCGCAGCTCGCCGAGCAGCCGTCTGATCACCACGGGGTTGGTGTTCGCGCTGGTCGCGATCTGCTCGGAGGTGGCGACCTCATGGCCCTGGCGCTGGTAGAGGCCGATCCAGGCCAGCGCGTGGGCGGCGATGGTCAGCCTGCTGTTGGCGCTCATGGGCTCCTCCTCTCGGTCGCAACGCTTCATGTTACGACAGCTCAGTCGTAACAGCGAAGGTTGCAACAGACTGTCGTAACAATTAACGTTGCGACTGCCGGGAAGGGTCAATCAACGAGGTGAGAAGAATGAGCAAGCCACTCACGGGCAAGGTCACCCTGGTCACCGGAGGGTCGCGCGGACTGGGAGCCGCGACCGTACGGCTGCTGGCCGAGCAGGGCGCCGACGTCGCCTTCACCTACGTCAGCTCCGAGAAGCAGGCGCAGGCCGTCGTCGACGAGGTGCACGGCAAGGGAGCCAAGGCCGTCGCCTTCCAGTCCGACCAGGCGGACACGAGCCGGGCGCCGGCGCTGATCGACGACGTGGTCGCGCACTTCGGCGGCCTGGACATCCTCGTCAACAACGCGGCGATCTCGGTGGAGCAGGGCCGCACGGTGGACGACCCGGACGCCGACACCGCCGCACTGGACCGGATGCACGCCACCAACTACCTCGGCGTGATCGCCGTCATCCGGGCCGCCTCCCGAGTGCTGCGCACGGGCGGCCGCATCATCACGGTGAGTTCCGGACTGGGCTCCCGGGTCGGCGTCCCGGGCGTTGCCGACTACTCGGCGACCAAGTCAGGCATCGAGAGGTACACCATGGGGGTCGCACGGGACCTCGGGCCCCGCGACATCACAGCCAACGTCGTGGAAGCCGGACTGATGGACAGCGGCATGCAACCGCCGGACCCCGACACCCTCAAGGCCCTGCTCAGCTCGCTGTCCCTGCAACGCATGGGGCACCCCGACGAAATCGCCGCGGCGATCGCCTTCCTGGCGAGCCCCGCCGCGTCGTACGTCACGGGCGCGGTGCTGGACGCCCACGGCGGCTACAACGCCTGAACCCGAACTCCTGCCGCGCGCCCCGAAGGACATTGCGCCTTCGGGGCGCGCACCGCCGACGACCCGCGTGTGCGTGGACACGCCTCAAGAAGCCCGGATCGTGATCGTGTTACGAGCTCTCAAGGGTGACTATTCGTGATCGGCGGCCGGGATCCGGCGAAGGAAGCAGCCAAATCGTCAGCGATTTTCGCTGACATCGCTGACGGTTTCGGAGGTGAGCGCCTCCAGTAGCGATGCCGCGTTACTCAGCGTGCACGCTGCGGGGGCGGGGCGACCGGCTGAATCCGGGTGCCTGACGGTGGCAGGGCCAGACGACTTGTCGGAGGTCGGCCCGTGTCCCGTCTTAAATGATCTGGTTCTGAGTCGGGCCGTTGACCTGCGGCGACCAGTTCAGTTGAGACGTGGGGGTGCCGGAAATCTTGGGTGATGTGGTCCTGGGCGGGTGCATGTCGGCTGCTATCTCAGTTGATCTGGTCCGGGTCTTGCTGGCGCCTTCGGTAGCGTGAAGGGAAGGCCACATGAGAAGAACGAAGATCAGAGACAGCACCAGCTGAGACGCACCAGACTCACGGATGTTGGTCACGGCCGAACAACAAGGAGACGACGCTCTCCCCGGTAGGCCAGTAGTCGGGCGAAGCGTTCTTGACTCGATCCTCGTAGAGTTCTTCGGCCCGGCGCATGTTGGCTTCGTCGAGCTTGCCGCGCCTCGCGAGGGCCGCCGCCATGCTTAAGGCCGCAGGAGCGGTCAGCGGGGACTCGTAGACCTCCAGGAATGCCTGCGCCTCCTCCTCGGCGTTCCTCCCAGCCCGCCACTGGGCGTCGATCTCGATCCGTTTTCGCCGCTCGTCAGCCGCCATCTGCCGCCGCTCGCGAGGCGTTATCTGTCGCCACCGGTCAGCCTCCATCCGCCGCCGGTCAGCCGCAGCGCGTTGCCGCTCCCGCCGCTGTGCGAAGTACGCTTGGCCCTCGGGGCTGTCGCGCCACTCAGGGCCTCCCTTCTCCACGACCAGCATCAACTCGTAGTCCGTAGAGAACTTCGCACGGAGCCACAGCCACGCCCACCGACACCACCGTATGAACCCCATGCTCCTCCCGCCCCTCAGTGATCTCAGCATGGCGACGGGCATGGCGAGTGTCCATGGCATCAATCCGCTCGATGTTCGTTGGTAAGGGACATCCAGATCACCTGAGACCGCAAGCGAATCGGGCCAAATCACCTGAGACGAGGACCAGATCCTTGGAGGCGGGACAGCTCGCCCCATGCGTGCGGGGCCCGACTCGGGCGTCCCGTCTCACCGAAGATTGACCGGTCTCACCGAACCTTGACCGGTGCCGCTCCCCATCTCGTCAGAGCGATGCAGAGCAGTGGCCGTGTGCCCAAGCACGCTCCTCGATGTAGCGCGTCAGCGCCCACGTGCTTGCCACCCACAGGTGGATCCGTGCGGCCCCGGCCTCGTCCGGGCTGTCGACGGCGGCCCGGTTGGCGTAATGGACCGGGTCCGTACTCGTCGTGGTGGTGACGACGTCACCCCAGGTGCCGCCGAGGGTGATCATGGCACCTCGCAACGCACCGGCAGAGTCGTCGGCGTCCAGTCTCATCGGCCCGAGCACCGCATCTGCGCCGTCGTCGCTGACCTGGATGCGACAGTCCGGCTCGCCGATGCCCGTCCGGATCTGCCGGGCGAGCCGCTCGGCCACCCCGTGTACGGGTGGTTCCGCTTCGATCTTCACCGAAAGCATCAGCCCGTTCAGGTCCTGCAGCAGATCGACGAGCTCTGCGGCCTCCTCGGTCGTCAGGCCCCCTCGCCCACCGGATCTGCATCGTTGCTCTCCATGAGGAAGCACTCTGAGTGACCCGCCGTACGGTCGTCAACAGAGTGAGATGAACGCCCACGACATCGGTCAAGGTTCAGTGAGATCGGCCGATCTTCCGTGAGACGGGACATCGGGCCCCAGCTTGCCGGGGTTCCCCATGGGGAACCCCCTTCGTCCTCACCTTCTGTTTGATCACCTACAGGTAAAGCAGGTACTCAGCGCGGATTGTCGGCGCCAGGCGGGTTCCTCGGGATCCGGTCCGACTCCTTCATGCTCAGCCGGTCGTCGTCCTCCATCGGCAGATGCCCGACGCGGCTCCGGAGAGCCGCCCGGAAATGAGTCGCCACGCGAAGAGTCCAAGGCGTTGCGACAGCCGTACGGGGCCCGGATGTGGCGGACGTTCACCGGTCGGCCGACGTCGCCTTCGACTGGCGCGCCGGAACGGTCGCCGGCCCGGCCCTCTGAACGGGGATGTCGGGGGTCAGGCGTCGGATGCGTCCGGCGTTGGGCGCTCGTCAGGCTGCTGGTCGGCGCCGGGGTCCGTCGGAGGGGGCAGCGGAGGGCGGCTGACAGGTACCTGCGTGAGTCGGGTGTGCCGGGGATCGACATGCAGGCGGGCTGCATTGATGAAGTGCAGCCGGGCGGTTTCCATGCGGTCCCTGGCCTGTCGCCACACCTCCTCACCGGGTGCGGTCTGCTGGATGAACTGGTCGCGGTGGTCCCAGAACACCTCGTCCATGGTTGCTGCGGCCGCGACGACAGCCGGGCTGCCGACCAGCCAGATCGTTCCCAGAGCCACATTCCACGGCACCCAGTCCACCGGATCGCCGTCACGCCACGCCCGGCGCAGGGCGAGCTGGATGCGGGTGGACTCAGCCACGATTGCGGCGCAGGCTTCGATCTGTTTGTCCCGGGACCAGTGCATGCGCTCGGCTCGACTGGTGAGCAGGGAGCCGGCCAGGACACCGATCAGCGCGGCTGCCACACCTCCGACAGTGGTCACGGTCGTTGCCCAGTCCACAGACTTCCGTCCCCCCTTCGCGGCTGTCGCTGTGGTGCTGTCTCTGCCCGGCAACGCCCCATTGGTATGCACCCAGCCCAGTGCAAGAAGGGCGTTTCGGCCATACCTGTCTCGTCGGCCTGGAACACGACGACAGCGGCAGCAGCAGCGTCTGGGGCTGCGTCGTCTACATCAGCGGCGGCGGGAACGAGCGCCTGATCCCCGGCCGCCCCCTCTTGTGATCACTCGGCTATGACGGGCATGTGCTCAGGTGCTGGGTGTCTTCTCCCGGCCAGCGACATCGAGTTGTTCAGGGGGCCGCGTTCCCGCCTGGCGGGAATTCGAGAAGGAAGATTTCCGTCCTGCGGGTATTTCGACGCTCTCCGCCGTTCCGACCTTGCAGGCTCAGCCAGCCTCAGGGGATCAAGGAACGACGGAGGTGGACTTGAGGCCCAAACGAGGGTGGACTGCGGTCCTTGCGCGTCTCGAGGACTTGGAGTGCAAGGTCGCGGATCTGACGGCAAGAGTGGCCGCTCTGGAGGAAGAAGAGCCGCCAGGCTCGAAGGAGTGCCCGGCGCGGCGGCCGCAAGGGGGCCGCGGATGGCGTGGCTGACGCGGATCATCGCGGACGCGCAGGTGGAGTACCGGCTGCGGCAGCAGGCCGGCTGTGCCGTGGTCGAGTCGTCCGCCGAGGAGACCGTCGTCATCGACGACGGCGAGGACGCGGCCGTCGATTACCGGCTGAGGCCGGAGGGCGGCGCCCCCCTGGTCTGGATGGGCTCCGGGCTGAGGGCGGTCGGCCTGGCCGACGGCCAGGCCCTGGACGAGGCCGTCTTAGGAGCGAGGTGGGGCCGTGTGCTGGCTGACCTGCGAGATCCTTGCGACAGCTGGTGGCGGCCTGAGTAGCCGTCAGCCGCCCCAATTCCCCGTGGTTCCCCGCTCCTTCTGGCACGGCTGTGGCACGTGACCTCTTCGTCCCGAAGCAACTTCGGTATGGGTTCTGCCTTGGGAGGGCGCGCCCTTCACCTGCGCTGATGGTCCGCAGACGTCCGAACTCGTCCGCCGTTGTTCGTCGGCGTTGTCACGCAGTTAGACACGCACCCGGGGCCCTGCCATGGCTGCGCCCCGGCAAGCTGTCATCAAGTCCACTCGAACTGGCATGAACAGGATCACGAGACACTAGCCAACGCCCACCCCGGCGGAACGAATACGGCGAGACCTCCACCAACCCCAGACCGTGTGGCCCACCAGAGCGATCGCAACGGCAACAGCCGTGAACCGAACGGTGGTCCAGGTACCCAGAACAACCTGACTCGGTCCACGCGACTCCGTCTCCAGACGCATGGAAGTCTCATAAAAAGCCACCAGGGGAACAAGCAGCCGGAAGAACAGGCCGCCGATGCCCGGCACCTGTGCGAGGTTCCCCAGGAGCCCAAGGGGTGCTCCGAAGAAGAATGCCAGCACACCCCAGAGGGCAATTCCAGATGATCCCGCACCTGAGGAATCCAGTCCGCCCAGGGAGGCCAGGTTTCCCTTAGTCAGGTAGTAGGTCACGACACCGATAGCCAGCCCCAGAGGCGCGAGAACAACCGATTCGATTTTGGACCGGCGGAAATAACCCACCAGAAACGCGTAACAGGCCCACGGCCACCCACCGGTGAAAACGGCGCCCACGGCCGCACCTGGACGGCCGCCCCAATGCTCAACGGTAGGCCCTATCAGGCCAAGCAACAAGCCAAGCCCGAGTGGCACCGCAAACGACGCGGCCCGAGCACCCCATAAGTCCACTCTCTCTCCCCTTCCGGCCCTAATGCGGCATTACTCCGGGCCCGTGTGCGCCCGGAGTAATGCCCCACCCGAGGGAGATCAACCCTCATCACGGCGGACACATTTATGCATTACTGTAAAATGCATGGCAGGTCCATGCCGCACCTTGTGTTGAGCTGGCGTAGGAGGTCTCCCCCTTCGCCACCCAGCCACTTGAATGGTCGACGTTCCGGACCCTGACCGTTGACTTGTGCTTCACATCCGCGATGTAGTTCGAGTAGCATCTCTTTCCAGCTGACACCAGATCGTACCCATAGCACCACTTGCCATGAGTCACATTCTGGCAGGTATTCGCTTTCAGCTGAACGGCCGAATCTTTGATTTCTAGCTTTACCACGCCCCACTCGGAGGGGTTACCCAGCTCCGCTGGCGGATTGACGCCGTCACCCCTCTTGTGGATGACGGGCTGCCCAGGTATGAGGCCGTCGCTGGCCTCAACTGCGGAATTGCCGGTACCGGTTCCGCTCTGAGCGTCGTAGGCCGCCGCCGGGGCGACTAAGCTGGAAACCGCAAGCGCGGCGCCCGACACGGCGAACAGTATTGACTTTCCAAGCTTTTTCACGTTACTCCTTCTCCGCTCCCCGCTATCGGGGGTTCGGAGAGATCTTCTACGAGGGCGCTATGGCGGTCAAGACTTGGCCGATTTACGGCCCCGGCACGGCCTGAAACCGTTGTCCGGGCGGTGGTATTCACGGGTGGGGCCATAACGCGCGGCCACGGCACGCGTCTTGTCGGGGCCCATAACACCCCCGCCGTCCTGGCCACCGTCCGCGACCTGATCCGTGATGCTCTCAAGCTGGCCGGGCACGTCAACATCGCCTCCGCCCGACGCGCCCACACCGACCGACACCCAGCACAACAGCTGGCACCGTCGTCGCTGGCGAACTCGGTGCAGTCTCTGCCGCTCTTGCTGGATATGTGAGTAGAACATTCGTGAAGTCGCAGGAAACTGCTGCCGAGCATCTGCGCGCTTATTTCGATCAGCCGCTTGAGTTCTCCCGCTATCTGGCTGCTGAACGACTGATTGCTGACGCACGTCTCGAAACAGAGCAGCGGGCGGAAATCCAAATTTCACAACCTGGACAAGGCAGGTAGCTCCTGTCAGCCTCAGCCCACCACTCTCCTCAGCTCCCATCCCGTCTGCCCGGCTCTGCCTGGGTCGACGGCAGACGGGATGGGAGCTCCCCGCGCACGCCACCAATCGGCCGGCACTCGCGAACGGCGCCCCTGCCATCTCGGAGCCTGAGAGCCCCCGCCGGAGGCATGCTTTGAGCGTTGCCGCGCTCCGTGGTTCTCGACTCATGGTCACCGGCCTGAACCACATGTGGGCGCGCGTCGGCGCAGCCCGCGCGGAGCGGGCCGAAGGCAGGAGCGGCGCGCGGAGCGGAGCGCAGCCGGGGCTTGAACCCGTAAAGAAGACGCTGGACTTCCTCGCCGCTTCCCGCAAGGACCCGCTCTACGCGGCCTTCGTCCTAGCCATCGTGATGGGGCTGCGTCGGGGCGAGATCATCGGTCTGCGGTGGACTGACGTCGACCTGGAGCAGCGCGTCCTCTACGTCCGCCAGCAAACCCAGCGGCGGCGGGGCGTTCTCTATGACGACGACCTGAAGGGGCGTCGCCGTCGGGCTGTGCCTCTTCCAGCCATGTGCATCGCCCCTCTGCGGTGGCACCGGATGCGGCAGGCGGCCGCGAAGGAACGGGCGGGGGAGAGGTGGCAAGAGAGCGGCTACGTCTTCGCGACGCGCACCGGTCGCCAGGTCGAGCCGCGCAACGTCTACCGCTCCTTCACTCGGGTTGCCGAGTCCGCCGGCCTTCGCGTGATCCGGCTGCACGACGCGCGGCACGGCTGTGCCACCATCCTCACCGCTGCCGGGGTCGCGCCTCGCGTCGTGATGGAGATCCTGGGCCACAGCCAGATCAGCATCACGATGGACGTGTACACGCACGTCGTGCAGGACACCCAGCGGGAGGCCATCAGGCACATGGACCGGCTGCTCAAGAGGCGCCCCGGTCGTCAGTGACCGTGCTCGTTGATGTCAGATGTGGATGTCAAAGGCCACCTACGGAGATTCGTAGGTGGCCTTTTGCCTGGTGCCCCCGGCAGGATTCGAACCTGCGACACCCGCTTTAGGAGAGCGGTGCTCTATCCCCTGAGCTACGAAGGCGGGGGCTTGTAGAAAACCTTGGAGAAAATCCAGGAAGTGGATCTTCGGCAGGAAACACAAGCCCGCTGGTCAGACACGGTACGACGCCTTGCGCACTGTCACGTGAGCAGACAACGCGACGTACCAACGACTGACCAGGGATAGCGTAGCGGATGCGCGCCGACGAGGGTCCTCTGTATAGGAGCAGCAGAGCGGGACGGCAAGTGAGGGTGCTTCTGACCTGCCACTTCTGTGGTTTCAGCGAACGATTAGTGGACGCTGAGGGGCAGGAGTCGAGGCGGTTGGACCGTTCCGCTCCCTGCGTCGGCTTGTGGGGCTACTTGGCGCTGTCTCGCGGCGCCTGGCATGACAAGGCCGCCCCTTGTTCTCCGGCGGTAGGGGTCTTTTTTGCGATGCACGCAGGCCCGGAGCTCGCGGTTCTCGGAGTTCCCTGCCTACCTGAGCCTCGTGCCACGCGCCCGCCGGCCGTGGTGCAGACCGCGTACCGGCTAGGTTCCGTGACCCGGAGCTAAGGGGTGACCGGGTCCCCGACAGCGCCCCCGGTGGCGGTGCGGATGGCGTGCGCGACGCGTTCGGGGGCGTCGGCGAATTCCCGGGGCTCGGTGCCCGCGAGGAGGGCGGCGCCGATGTCCTCGTTGATGACCCGTAGAGCAGCCGAGGCTGCTGCGGAGTGCAGGCGTACCTGGAGGTCGTCGGCCGGGAGCTGGAGTCGCACCGCGACGATCCCGGCCATTTCGCGCTCCACCTGGTCGCAGGCCATCAGCCAGGCAGTGCGAATGGTCGGCTCCTTGTCGGCCAGCCGGATCATTTTCATCGCGAGCGCCTGGTCGGCCAGCTCGATTTCGTCGGCTTCGCGGCCGAATCTCTTGCTCTCCGCGGCGAAATGCTCTTCGAGGGAAAGATCCGCAGGCCAGCTGCGCAGCATGGACATCTCCCACTCCACGCCTCGCATCACGATGGGCTCGGCACAGGCCTCCTTGCTGCGGAAGTGGCGCCAGATGGTGCGAGTCGACAGGCCCACGGCCTCGGCGATCTGGTCGCCGCCGGTCCTGTCCACGCCCTGCTCCCAGAAAAGGCGGGCCGCTTCCCGTGAGATCTCCAGTCGCAGGCGATGGCGCCGTTGGTCACTCATCCCGCTGCGCTTGGTCGATGCCACGCCGGCCATGTCCGCTCCCTGCTCACGTCAGCACATCGAGTGTCACAACGACAGTAAGTGACTCTTGGCCGCCAGCTCGGTGGCAGCGTGTGCGATCACATGCGAGTACTGGTCGTGGCATGAGCGTCCGTGCCGGCGAGGATGGCGACGAACACGCCGACCACCAGACCGGACGCCGTCTGAAGCACCTGCCGAGGAGGCATCGTCGCCGAGGGTGCGTCTTCGGGCCGGCAAGGCGTCCTTGGGATTCATTGCGCTTTCCAAACTCAGATCAGAGACGGGTCCACGGAGAACTGGGTGGGGGGCCGGTACGTGCACCGGCGGCCGAACGCACCGGCATGCGGCCTGTCCGGCACGCGGACGGTGGTTGATCGGGGGATACGCAGGTCAGGAGCGCCCGGCGTGCCGCAGGCCGACAGCCTTCAGCCTCTTGTCCGAACACCGGGCGGCCCAGGCGACCACCAGGAGACCCAGAGCCAGGAGCGGGTAGCCCATGGCGAGCTTGGCGAAGCCGAGCGAGCCGACCTCGTCGGCCTCGTAGAGGTACCGCTGGACGACGAACCTGGCGCCGAAGATGAAGGCCAGGACCAGGGTGGCGACGTCGTAGTACAACCGGGAGTGCCTGTCCGCGCGCCAGATGCTGCCCTTGCCAGTGGCCGAGTTCCAGAGCACACCGGCCAGGGGCCACCGGGCCAGTACGGAGGCGAGGAAGAGGACGGCACCGGCCAGGCTTCCCCAGATGCCGATGAGGAAGTAGTCCTTGGCGGATCCGGTGTACCAGGAGATGCCGGCAGCGATCGCGACGCCGAACAGTCCGCCGAGCGCCGGCTGGATCGACTCCTTGCGCGTCAGCCGCTCTGCGGCGATGCCCACCGCGAGGGCGACGGAGGCGATGATCGCCACCTTGAGCCCGCGAACGTTGTTGGCGACGACGAACGCCACGACGGGCAGCGCCGAGTACACGAGCCCCTTGGTGCCTCCGGCCCGGTCGAGGGCCGACGCCTGCTTCCGATCGTCTGTCGTCCGCTTCGCCTGCATGTCGGTCGCCGTCTCTGGGAAGGTTGTGGTCTTCATGGTGATCAGCTCTTCCGGGTTCGTCTGGGGACGAGCCACGACCCCGTTGCGTCACTTAGTGACAGGTTGGCATTAAGTGATGTGAACAGCTACCCCTGCACGTGTGATCTGGCTCATAGGCGAAATGCCGGCGCGGGTGACGGACATGGAGCGCCAAGCTCAGCGGTTGATGCCGTCATTTAGTGACAAAGGGTTCATCGCACCGCCCGTCGGCGCGAGTGTGTCCCCCTCACCGGACGGGAGTGCCCGCGGAAGCGGAGTGCAGAGCATCGACCGCGGCGGCGAAGACGTCGGGGGTGACTAGGTGGCGGAGCCGCAAACTCCAGTGCGAACCAGGCCGACTCAGGACGCCGGTACCCGTGTGAACCGCCCCGCCACCCGCAAGTCCGCCTCGATCGCGTCCACCGTCGCGCGCAGCTCCGGCAGTGCCTCCTCGACGCACTGCTGCGGAGTGCGTCGCGAGCTGTGCATGGCGACGTTCACCGCTGCCACCACCGTGCCCGTGCGGTCGCGGACCGGGACCGCGATGGAGCGCAGGCCCTCCTCCAGTTCCTCGTCGACCAGGGCGTAGCCGTCCTTTCGTACGCGGTCCAGGACGGCCGCCAGTGAGGAAGGGTCCGTGATCGTGCGCGGGGTCAGCGCGGGCACGGTGGGTGTGGGGCGTTCGGCGGGGGGCAGGTCCGCGAGCATGACGCGGCCCAGTGAGGTCGCGTACGCGGGCAGGCGCGTGCCGATCGTGATGTTGGCGCTCATGATGCGGCTGGTGGCGACGCGCGCCGTGTACTGGATCTCGTCGCCTGCCAGGACCGCCAGGGACGCCGAGTCGTGGAGGCGGCCCGCCAGTTCGGCCAGGTGCGGTGCCGCGATCTGCGGGAGCGTCGTGCGGGACAGCGGTGGAAAGCCGAGGCCCAGGACGCGGGGCGTCAGCGCGAAGGTCCGCCCGCGCGAGGTGACGTACCCCAGGTGCTCGAGGGTGATCAGCGCCCGGCGGGCCGTCGCGCGCGCGAGCCCGGTGGCCCGCGCGACCTCCGTGAGTGTCAGCTCGGCCCGCCCCTCGCCGAACGACGTCAGCACGGTCAGCCCGCGCGCCAGCGACTCGACGAACTCCCGGCCCAGCTCCTGCTTCGACGCCCCCGTCCAGACCGCGAGTCCCGACGGAGCGGCCGGAGGCACTGCAGGGGCCTCCCGCAGACCGGCGCGCAGATCCCCTTCCATGGCGCGCACGGTCTCCCGCAACCGGGGCAGCAACGTCTCCCGCAGCGAGTCCGCCGTGTGCCGGCTGGTGTGACTCACCACGCTCACCACACACGCGATACGCCCACTGCCGTGATCGCGTACGGGCATGGAGAGGGCGACCAGACCCGGCTCGATCAGCTGGTCGTCCAGCGCCCACCCACGCTCGCCCGTCTCCCGTGTCCGCTCCTCGAACTCCTTGTCCGCGGTGGGACGTTCAGCGGGCGGCAACGCCGGGAAGCCCCGGTCCTCGGGATCCGCCGCCCGCCGCTCGCGCCACCGCGCCCAGTGCTCCTCGTCCCACTCCGTGGCGAACAGCGGCCCCGGCGCGGTGCGTTCGGCGGGCAGCAGATCGCCGATACGGAAGCTCAGCGACATCGCCCGCCGTCGGGTCGCCTGGTGGATAAAACGGATCCCGTCCCGGTCGGCGACCGCCAGCGAGACCGACTCGTCCAGCTCGTCCGCGAGCGCGTCGGCCCGCGCGTCGAGCAGCCGGGGCAGCCGCAGCGCGGACAGATACGCGTTGCCCAGCTCCATCAGGCGCGGCGCGAGCATGGCGTCCCGCCGGTCGAGGCGTACGTACCCCATGCGCTCCAGCGTTGCCGCGATCCGGTCGACAGTGGACCTGGCAAGGCCCGTCGTCCGCTCCAGGCCGCTGAGACTCGACGTCCCGCCCGCCTCGGTGAGCCGGCGCAGCACGGCGATCCCGCGCATCAGCGGGGCGACGGCTTCCGCGGGCGCGGGCGCGCCGACATCGGGGCCGCCGGGCGCCGGCGTGAGGTCTGTCGATGGCATGGGCTCTCGGGTTCTCGGCTTTCCGTGACGGTGTCCGGAACACCGTAACCACCGCCCAGCACCGACGAGCCCCGCAGGAGCCACCCGAGTCCGAACCGGAGCCGCACCACGTCACCGGCGCCCGGCGCCCGGCGCACACCCGTCACCGGCGCGTGACGTACACCCGCTGATTCCCGTCCCCGTCGGTTTCCCCGACACGGATCCGGATCCCCGCCCCCGCGTCCTTGAACTGCCGCCCCGGCCCGAACGCCGCATCCGACAACTCCGCGTGTACGTTCGGGCTGCGCGTGCACCCCCCGCTGTCCTTGGTGGAGTCGACGACGTTGATGGGGCCGTGCCCGGTGTCGACGTCCGCGTCCACCTTGTAGACGAGTGCGCCCGACTTGCAGACGTCCTCGTCATTGCCTCCGGGGGCGCGCAGCTCGACCGCGTACCCCCTCTTCGCGTCGATCGGTACGAAGACCAGCTTGCGGCCGCCGCGTTCGGGCAGCGGGGTCAGGACGTGCTCGGTAGTTCCGGGTGCGGTCACGCAGGCGACCTGGTCGTCGTCGAGCCAGCCGAGCTTCCACTTGTGCCAGGCCAGCAGATCGTTACCGACGCCCCAGTCCTCGCTCATGATGTCCCAGTGCCCGACCGCCCCGCCCCCGTCCTGGGTGTAGAGGTCGGGCAGGCCGAAGACATGGCCGTTCTCGTGGGGGAGTACGCGATAGCCGGTCTTGTCGTACGAGCCGGAGCCGTCGTCCTGGCGGCTGTAGATGAAGGACGCGTTGGCGACGGGCGCGCCGTCGGCGACCGGCGCCTCCGCGTTGCCCGCGAAGGTCACCGACAGGACGGTGTCCAGGGCGGAGGGGCCCGCGTTCGGGGTGACCAGGACATTCAGCAGGTCGTACGCCTTGAAGTCCACCTTCGGATCGGCCACGGACACGAGGTCCTCGACCAGCTTCCGGTACGCGGGATCGAAGGGGGCGCCGCGTTCTATCCCGTACGCCTTGAAGGGCTTGGGCATCCGCAGCCAGTCGCGGACGGGGGCCGCGGGGCGGTAGTCGAGACGGCCGTACGAACTGGTGCGGAACCAGCGGGTGGTCTGCGGGAAGAACTCGCGGTAGCGGTCGAGCGCGCTGCCCCTGCCGGGCGCGTCGGAGAAGTCGACCATGAGGTTCAGGGCCCGGACGGTGCCGGTGGAGCGGGCGTAGCCGGGTGGGGTCGGTATGCCTTCCGACAGCTGTACGTCCACCGCGCCGCTGATCATGCAGGGGCCGAGCGCCGCCGGGCGAGCCGTCGCGACCGGTCCCGCCGCCGTCGCCGAACCGGGCGGCAGCCGGCCGCTGTCCGCCGAGGTGCTGACCACCAGCGTCAGCAGGGTCACCGAGGCGAGGGCGGCGGCACGGCGGCGCGTACGTATCCGACGGCTGGAGGGCTGCATGCAGGGGGCCTTTCGCTCCAGGCAGCCTGCTGTCTCCGGCTGCACCCTGTTCGATCACCCTGTTCCGCCTGCCGATCGGGCGCGCGCTGGAGGAGACCGAACGTGGGTTTCATCCAGGAGAGGCTGTGACTCGGATCACAGGAAATCTCCTCAGGCGGGAAATATCCGGGGAGCGTCTCCCCGTTTAGACCTGTGTCCGCGCGAAACGGGGAGTCCCTCCCCGGATCGCGATACATCAGCACTCAGGAGTACGCCGTGCAGACCGCAACCCCCGTGCAGCGCAGGGCACCACGGCCGCGCGCCGACGCCCTGCGCAACCGGGAGCGGATCGTCACCGCCGCCCGGGAGATGTTCGTCGAGTTCGGCCCCGACGTGCCGCTCGACGAGATCGCCCGCCGGGCCGGCGTCGGCAATGCCACGGTGTACCGGAACTTCCCGGACCGCGACGCACTGGTGCGGGAGGTCGTCTGTTCGGTCATGGACCGTACGTCGGAGGCTGCCGAGCGCGAGCTCGCCGAGACCGGCGACGCGTTCGAGGCACTGTCGCGCTTCGTGCACGCCGCCGCCGACGAGCGGATCACCGCGCTCTGCCCGATGGTCTCCAGCACCTTTGACCGGCACCACCCGGATCTGGAAGCCGCGCGCCAGCGCATCGAAGACCTGACCGAGCGATTGATGGAGCGCGCCTGCGTGGCCGGGCAGCTCCGCCCCGACGTGGGCGTCGGCGACATCATGATCGCCGTGGCCCAGCTCAGCAGGCCCCCGGCCGGTACCGGATGCCTGAGCCACGACCGGTTCGTCCACCGACACCTGCAGCTGTTCCTGGACGGTCTGCGGGCGCCGGCCCGCTCCGAACTGCCGGGCACGGCCGCGACCATGGAGGACCTGCGACGAGCCTGACTGATTAGTCCCGACCGATTAGTCCCGACCGATTAGGCCCGACCGATTAGTTCGGCGCCCCAAGCCAGTCACTAGAGCACCAAGCTTCCGGCCGCCACCGGCAAAGACGTCGACGGGGACGTCACCGCCGGGGGAGCCGTCCCTTTCCGACATCTTTTTCCGTCACGAAGTCCCGAAGTGGGTACCCCCATGTCTGAAACAGACCAGGCCACCGCCTCCAAGGCGCCGGCTTCCGATCCCAACCGCTGGAAAGCGCTCGTCTTCATCGCGCTCGCCCAGCTGATGGTCGTGCTCGACGCGACCATCGTGAACATCGCCCTGCCTTCCGCCCAGCAGGACCTGGGGATATCGGACGGCAACCGGCAGTGGGTCGTCACGGCCTACGCCCTCGCGTTCGGCGGTCTCCTCCTCTTCGGCGGCCGTATCGCCGACTTGTGGGGCCGTAAGCGGGCCTTCGTCGTCGGCCTGATCGGGTTCGCCGCGGCCTCCGCGCTCGGCGGTGCGGCCACCAACGAGGCGATGATGTTCGGCGCCCGCGCCCTCCAGGGCGTGTTCGGCGCACTACTCGCGCCCGCCGCGCTCTCCCTGCTCGCCGTGATGTTCACGGACGCCAAGGAGCGCGCCAAGGCCTTCGGCATCTACGGTGCGATCGCCGGTGGCGGCGGCGCCGTCGGCTTCATCCTCGGCGGTGTCCTGACCGAGTACATGGACTGGCGCTGGACGTTCTTCGTCAACATCCCGTTCGCGATCATCGCGGCGCTCGGCGCGTACTTCGTGATCCGTGAGCCGGAGGGCGGCCGCAACCGCAACCCGCTCGACATCCCGGGTGTCCTGCTGTCCACCCTCGGCCTGGTCGCGCTGGTCTACGGCTTCACCCGCGCCGAGTCCGACGGCTGGGGCGACTCCGTGACCGTCGGCATGTTCGTCGCCTCCGCGGTCCTGCTGCTCGCGTTCGTCGTCACCGAGGCCAAGGTCAAGGCCCCGCTGCTGCCGCTGCGTGTCATCACCGACCGCAACCGCGGCGGGGTGTACCTCTCGCTCGGTATCGCGATCATCGCGATGTTCGGCACGTTCCTCTTCCTGACCTACTACCTGCAGATCGTGAAGGGCTACTCGCCGATCAGCACCGGCTTCGCCTTCATGCCGATGATCGTGGGCATGATGGTCGGCTCGACCCAGATCGGCACGCGTCTGATGACCCGCGTTCCCGCGCGGCTGCTGATGGGCCCCGGCTTCCTGGTCGCGGCGGTCGGCATGCTCCTGATGACGCAGCTGGAGATCGGCTCGTCGTACGCCTCGATCATCCTGCCGGCGATGCTCCTGCTCGGTCTCGGTATGGGTACGGCGTTCATGCCGGCCATGTCCCTGGCCACCCTGGGCGTCGAGCCCCGGGACGCCGGTGTCGCCTCCGCGATGGTCAACACCTCGCAGCAGGTGGGCGGTGCGATCGGTACGGCCCTGCTGAACACGATCGCCGCGTCGGCCACGACCTCCTACATCGCGGACAACATCGGCTCCGCGACCTCCCGCTCCCAGCAGCAGCTGGTCCAGCTTCAGGGCCAGGTGCACGGCTACACCAACGCGATCTGGTTCGCCGTCGGGATGCTGGTGCTCGCCGCGGCGATCGTCGTCACCCTCGTCAACGCCGGCAAGCCCGACATGTCGGCGACGGCCGCCGGCACGGGCGACGAAGCCGAGGACGAGCTGCCGGTCCCGGTGATCGCACACTGACGGGACGCCACGGGGTCACCCACTGACCCTCGTACGTACGCAGTGGTGGGGACGACTTCGTACGTACGAATCCGGGATCTGCCCCGGCTCCATGAGCGGTGGAGCCGGGGCAGATTCATGCCCTGAACGAGCGAGCCTCTTAACGAAGCCAGGGCAAATCCGCGCCCGCGTCCTCCGGCTCCAGCCCCTCGGCGATGATCTGCAGGGCCTCGCCGAGGGCCTTCTGCTGGTCCGGGGAAAGCCGGTCGAAGACGGCATGGCGGACGGCGTTGACGTGACCGGGCGCGGCCTGCTTCAGGACCGAGAGGCCCTGGTCCGTAATGATCGCGAACTGTCCGCGCTTGTCCGAGGGGCAGTCCTCGCGCCGCACCCAGCCGTTCTTCTCCAGCCGGGCGACGGCATGGGAGAGCCGGGACCGCGTGATCTTCATCTTCATCGCGAGTTCGGTCATCCGCAGCCGCTTGTGCGGTGCCTCACTGAGGCACGCGAGCAGAACGTAGTAGATGTGCGGCATCTTCGCGTCGCGCTGGAGCTGACGGTCGAGATGATCCTCAAGGAGTGCGGTGGCGTGCACATACGCACGCCAGACGCGCTGTTCCTCATCGCTGAGCCAGCGCGGCTCTTCAATGTGTGCCGTGTCCATGTACCTACTGTAGAGGACGCCTTCTTGAATTTTAAACGAATGAGAGCTATTGTCCTTTTCAGATAAGTTGAGGATTAAAGTACAAGGTCAAGTGTCAAGGTCACTGGAAGGGAGTCGCCGCCATGTCTGCCGCCACCGAGGAGCGTTCCGTCCCCCAGCGCATGCCCGCGCTCTACCTCTCGCACGGAGCCCCGCCGCTGGCCGACGACCCCATCTGGCCCGGCGAACTGGCCGGTTGGTCAGCCGGCCTGCCGCGCCCCAAGGCGATCCTCATGGTCTCCGCCCACTGGGAGGAGGCCCCGCTGGCCCTCGGCGCGGTCGAGACCATCCCGCTCGTCTACGACTTCTGGGGCTTCCCCGAGCACTACTACCGGGTCCGTTACGAGGCTCCCGGCGCTCCCGAGCTCGCCGAGTCCGTACGCAAGCTGCTGCGCGCCCCCGGCACCCCCGTACAGGACATCCCCGACCGCGGCCTCGACCACGGCGCGTACGTCCCGCTCGTCGAGATGTTCCCGGCCGCCGACATCCCCGTGCTCCAGATCTCGATGCCCACGCTCGACCCGGTCCGTCTGATGGACATCGGCCGCAAGCTGGCACCTCTGCGCGACGAGGGCGTCCTGATCGTCGGCTCCGGCTTCTTCACGCACAACCTCGCGGCCCTGCGGCACACGGGCGGAGTCCCTTCCTGGTCGAGCGAGTTCGACGACTGGGGGCGCAGGGCCCTGGAGGCCGGTGACATCGACGGACTGCTCGACTTCGAGCACAAGTCCCCGGCGGGCCGCCTCGCCCACCCCCGCACCGAGCACTTCGCCCCTCTCTTCGTGACCATGGGTGCGGCGGACGCGGTGGGCGAACTGAAGGACCAGAAGTCCGTCATCGAGGGCTTCTGGGTGGGCATGGCCAAGCGGTCGGTGCAGTTCGGCTGAGGGGTGTTCCCGGTACGGGAAGCGCCACTAGAGTTCCTTCTCGTACCAGGCCACGTCCCAGTACCGTCCGAACTTCCGCCCGACCTCGCGATACGTGCCGACGTGCCGGAAGCCGAAGCGCTCGTGGAGTCGTACGGACACCTCGTTCGGCTGGGTGATGCCCGCGTACGCCCGGTGCAGGTCCTCCAAGGCCAGATCCTCGAACAGGGACTTGTACAGCAGCGTGCCGATGCCGCGTCCGCCCGCGTCGGGGGCGAGGTAGATGGTGACCTCCACGGAGGTGCCGTAGGCGGGCTTCATTCTGTAAAGGCTGGATGTGGCGTAACCCAGAATCAGCTGTGAGTCCACCTCTACGGCAACCTTCAAGCGGTGCGGACCGTCTTCAGGGTGGGAGAGCAGCCAAGGGCGGCGCTCTTCCGGAGTGAAGACCGCGGTATCGAATGTGATGGGCGTCTCGCGTACGTAGTGGTTGTAGAGGTCGGTGAGAGCGACGAGGTCACCCTCGACTCCTGGCCTGACCAGCACCTCTGTACGTTCCGACGACATCTGGCCTCCCTTTGTGGCGGCACAGGGTACTGCAAGATCAGAAAAATTGAGGGGCGGGTTGGGAATTCTGTCCGGATTCCAGTCGTTGTTTCCATCGGAAGCAGGGCACCCGGAAGGGTGGCCGAACCCCCATAGACGACCCGCAAGCCCACCACGCAAGGGAGCACGCATGGCAACCCGTGCCGTCGCCCGTCACAAGTCCGCCACTGGCGAGACCGACGCGGTACGCAGCGTTCGCGCGGGCGAGATCGCCGACCGTGACCTGGTCGGCATGTACCTCGACGAGATAGCGCGTACACCGCTGCTCGACGCCGCCAAGGAGGTCGAGCTGTCCCAGACCATCGAGGCGGGTGTGTTCGCCCAGCAGATCCTCGACGGCGAGGTGACCGACGCCAAGGTCGACGCCTCCCGCGAGGAGCTGGAGGCGCTGGTGGCCGACAGCGAGCGGGCCAAGGACATCTTCATCCGCTCCAACCTTCGCCTGGTCGTCGCGGTCGCCCGCCGCTATCCCCGTAGTGGCCTTCCGCTCCTCGACCTGATCCAGGAGGGGAACGCGGGCCTGGTGCGCGCGGTCGAGAAGTTCGACTACCGCAAGGGCTTCAAGTTCTCGACGTACGCGACCTGGTGGATCCGTCAGGCCATCACACGCTCGATCGCCGACCAGTCGCGGACCATCCGGCTCCCCGTCCACCTGGTGGAGGAGCTGGGCCGGATCCGCCGAGTGCAGCGCGAGTTCAACCGCGAGCACGGCCGGGAGCCGGAGCCCGCGGAGATCGCCGCGGAGCTGGGCTCGAACCCGGAGCGCGTCATAGACGTGCTGGACTGGGCCCGCGACCCGGTCTCGCTGAACATGTCGGTGGACGACGAGGGCGAGACGCAGTTCGGCGACCTGCTCGAGGACACCTCGGCGGTCTCACCCGAGCAGTCCGTGCTCACACTGCTGCGCAGCGAGGAGCTCGACGACCTCATCGGGCGGCTCGACCAGCGCACGGCCTCGATCATCAAGATGCGGTACGGCATCGAGGACGGCCGAGAGCGCACGCTGACCGAGGTCGGCAAGGAGCACGGCCTCACCCGCGAGCGCATCCGCCAGATCGAGAAGCACGCGCTGCTGGAGCTCAAGAAGCTGGCCCGCCAGACCGGGTTCGACGCAGCGGCGTAACGCGCAGGGGCCGCCGCTCGATGGGTCGCACACAAGAACGTTCGCGCCCGCATCAACCGCCCGAGCCCGGGCACAAGCCCCCAGGGCTCCCAGGACCAAGTCCCGACGCTATCCCCCCCGGCGCCGGGACTTCCCCAGAGCCGAGCCTCCGGCGCCTCTCCCCCTGGCGCCGGGGCTCGGCTCCACCTTTTCGCCCTGCCGGCGGCCGGTTGGAGCTGCGGGTTCGTTGTGGCTGGTCGCTCCCGCACCCTCGGCTTCGCTCGAGCGGGGGAACTCCCATGAGCGGGGGGACCCCCATCGCGGCGGAGCCGCAAATTGATACAGCCCCGCGCCCCTGAAGGGGCGCTGTCCTGGCCGGACTTCACCACTTCCCCTCAGCCGGCAGGGGCCGTTGCGACCACCCTCGTGACACAATGTGTCCACAGGGTCACCCCGGGGTTCAGGTCCGGGGTGGCCCTTCGTCGGCCGCCCGGCTGAGGCGACCCCCCAAGTCCCGTACGCACTGGACCAGTTCCGCCGGTTCATGCACCGTGAACTCGCAGTCCACCATCGCAAGCCGCACCGCCATCCACTCCACCTGGTCGCCGACGGCGGCCCGGAGCCGGCAGCTCTGGTCGTCAAGAGGCTCGGGAGTGCCGAGCCACTTGGGCAGGCGGGCCGCGATGACCTCCGCGGGAGCCGCGAACGTCACTTCGAACTCATACGTCTCCTGCCGCCGGTACATCGACTGCCGCAGATACTCGGCCGCGCTCCCCGTCGGCAGCTCGCGAGGCGCGAATCGCGCGCCGGTCGCGAAGGGCTCGCTGACCCGGTCGACGCGGAACGTACGCCAGTCCTCGCGGTCGAGGTCGTACGCGACGAGATACCAGCGGCGGCCGGTCGACACCAGACGGTACGGCTCGGTCAGGCGCTTCGAGGGCGTGCCGTCCCCCGAACGGTAAGCGAACCGCAGCCGCTCATGACCCGCGACCGTCGAGGCCATCACGGTCAGCGTCTCGGGCGCGATGCTCGCCCCGTCCCCGCTGGTCAGGGGAGTGGTGGCGGCCTGAAGCGTGGAAACCCGGTGGCGCAACCGGCTCGGCAGGACCTGCTCCAGCTTGGCGAGCGCCCGCACGGAGGCCTCGTCGACGCCCTCGAGGGCGTGCCCGGCACCGGCCCGTAGCCCGACCGCGATCGCCACCGCCTCCTCGTCGTCGAGCACGAGCGGCGGCATGGCCTTGCCGGCGACCAGCCGGTACCCGCCATCCGCCCCCATCGTCGCCTGCACGGGATACCCCAGCTCCCGCAGCCGGTCCACATCCCGCCGTACGGTCCGCCGTGAGACCCCGAGCCGGTCGGCGAGCTCGCCGCCGGGCCATTCACGCGGGGTCTGGAGCAGGGAGAGGAGCGTGAGGAGCCTGGCCGGGGTGTCGGTGGTCATGCGTTGTCTCCCTCTCAGCGTTTCCGTTTTTGGCTTCTTCGAGCATGCCCGACCACTAGGACCGAATCTGACCTAGTAGACCCCTAACTTCGAAGCATGACCTCTACCGAGACCCCTCTCAACAGCGCGGCCGCCACGGCCGACCGGCGACGATGGATCGCCCTCGCCATCGTGATGACCGCGGCCTTCATGGATCTGGTCGACGTCACGATCGTCAACATCGCGATCCCGTCCATCCAGCGGGACGCCGGCGCGTCGTTCGGCCAGATCCAGTGGATCACGGCCGGATATGCGCTTGCCTTCGCCGCGGGTCTGATCACCGGCGGGCGGCTCGGCGACATCCACGGCCGTAAGCGCCTTTTCCTCATCGGCATCGGCGGATTCACGCTCGCATCGGCCCTTTGCGGGTTCGCCGTGAACCCCGAGATGCTGGTCGCCTCCCGCATCCTCCAGGGCGGTATGGCCGCGCTGATGGTGCCGCAGGTGCTGTCGATCGTGCACGCCACCTTCCCGGCGCACGAACGCGGCAAGGTGTTCGGCCTGTTCGGTGCGGTCGTCGGGCTCGGGGCGGTGTCCGGTCCGCTGCTGGGCGCGCTGCTCACCGAGTGGAACTTGTTCGGCCTCGAATGGCGGCCGATCTTCCTCATCAACCTGCCGGTGGGCATCGCGGGCCTGATCCTCGGCCGCCGCTACATCACGGAGTCCAAGGCTCCGCGCGCCCTCAAGCTGGACCTCGTCGGCGTCGCCCTCGTCACCCTCGGTCTGTTGATGCTGCTCTACCCGCTGACCCGCGGCCGTGAGCTGGGCTGGCCGATGTGGGGTTACGTCTCGATGGGCGGCGCGCTCGTTGTGTTCGCGGCGCTGGTGGCGTACGAGCGGAGGAAGACCGCGCGGGACGGTTCGCCGCTGGTCGAACTCTCCCTCTTCAAGGTCAAGAGCTTCGCGGCGGGCATCGCGGTGCAGACGGTCTTCGGGATCGCGCTCGGCATCTTCTTCCTGGTGTGGACGTTCTACATGCAGATCGGCCTCGGTTGGGGCGAGCTGCGTGCCGGCCTGACGGGCGTCCCCTTCTCGATCGCGGTGTCGATGGCGGCCGGGCTCTCGGTGCAGAAGCTGACGCCGCGGTTCGGCCGGAAGGTGCTCCAGGCGGGCGCGCTGCTCATGGCCCTCGGTGTCCTGATCTACATCTGGGAGTCCGAGCGGTACGGCCTGTCCATCGCGCCCTGGCAGATGGCGCTCCCGCTGGTGGTCATGGGCGTCGGCATGGGCCTGATCGTGGCCCCGCTGACGGACGCGATCCTCTCCGAGGTGCCCCGCGAGCACTCTGGCTCGGCGTCCGGCCTCATCAGCACGGTCCAGCAGATGGGCAACGCGCTCGGGCTCGGCCTGGTCTCCGTGGTCTTCTTCGGCACGATGTCCGACCACCTGCCGCGGGCCGAGGTGGGCGCGGCCTTTGTCGATGCCTTCCAGAACGCGCTGATCTGGGTCGCGGCTGTGATGGCGGCCATCTTCCTGCTGATGTTCGCCCTGCCGAAGCGGCCGGCCCAGCATGTGGAGGGCGGCGAGCCGACGCCCACAGCCGCCGCGGACAAGGAGCCCGAACTCGTGGGCTGACGCTGCCAGTTCATTCCGACGCGGTCCGTCCACAGGCCCGGTCCCCCTTGGGGCCGGGCCTGACGGCTGTCCCGCGCCCTGCCCTACTCGTGCCCCCTACTCATGCCCCTGCCTTTTTTGGTCCCTTCCGATGGATGTCCGTTCGTGCCCACTTTTACGTCCCGCCCCGTTTACATGGTTGAAATCCGGGCGTACTCTGCGAGTGAAACCACACGTTCGGGCATGGACGGAGGCGAACGGACATGTACGCACCGGAGCGACAGCAGGAGATTCTCCGGCTGGCGCGTGACGGTGGCCGCGTGGACGTGGTGTCGTTGGCCGAGGAGTTCCAGGTCACGGCCGAGACGATCCGGCGGGACCTGAAGGCGCTGGACCGCGCGGGACTCGTACGCCGGGTGCACGGCGGTGCCATTCCGGCCGGCCGGCTCGACTTCGAGCCCGATCTGGCCGAGCGGGAGACCACCGCGGCCGACGAGAAGGACCGCATCGCGCAGGCCGCGCTCGCCGAACTGCCCAGCAACGGCACGATGATTCTCGACGCCGGCACGACGATCGCCCGGCTCGCCGGGGCTCTCCCACTGGAGGCGATGCTCACCGTCGTGACGCACAGCCTCCCCATCGCGGCCCGCCTCGCCGACCACCCGGGCATGCAGCTTCACCTCGTCGGGGGCCGCGTACGGCACCGTACGCGCGCCGCTGTCGACGCCTGGGCGCTGCGGGCGTACGGAGAGATCCGTGCCGATGTCGTCTTCCTCGCCACGAACGGCTTCTCCCTCGAGTACGGACTGACCACGCCCGATCTCGCCGAGGCCGCCGTGAAGCGCGCGGCCATCGCCGCCGCACGCCGCGTAGTGCTGCTCGCCGATTCCGCCAAGCACGGCCAGCAACACTTCGCGCGCTTCGGCGCCCTCGACGATGTGGACGTTCTGATCACCGACAGCGGGCTGAGCCCTGAAGACGCCACCGCCCTCAAGCGCGGCGGCACGGAAGTGGTGCGTGCATGATCCTCACGGTCACCCCCAATCCCTCGCTCGACCGGACCTACGAGATACCCTCGCTCGACCGCGGCGAGGTCATCCGGGCCACCGGCGAACGCATGGACCCGGGCGGCAAGGGCGTCAACGTCTCGCGGGCGGTCACCGCCGCCGGCCGCCGCACCGTCGCCGTACTGCCGCTCGGTGGCGCCCCGGGCTCCCTCGTCGCCGACTTGCTCCACGCGCAGGGCATCGAGGTCGCGCCGGTCCCGGTTGCCGGGGCGACGCGCTCCAACATCGCGCTCGCGGAGGCCGACGGTGTACTCACGAAGATCAACGCGCCCGGACCCGAACTCACTGCTGCCGAAGAGGAGTTGCTCCTGGAGACGGTGCGGACCCAGTCCCGCGACGCCTCCTGGATCGCATGCTGCGGCAGCCTGCCGCGCGGCCTCGTACCGTCCTGGTACGCCGCACTGGTCGCCCGAGCGCACGCCGCCGGCACCCGCATCGCGCTGGACACCTCCGGCCCGGCCCTGCTCGCGGCCCTGCGCGAGCGACCCGACGTCGTCAAGCCGAACGCCGAGGAACTGTCGGAAGCGGTGGGCCGCCCCCTCGCCACGATCGGCGACGCGGTCAAGGCCGCCGAGGATCTGCGGGAACGGGGCGCCGGAGCGGTGCTGGCCAGCCTCGGCGCGGACGGGCAGCTGCTCGTCGAAGCCTCGGGCGTGTGGTTCGGCAGCGCGCGGGTCGACGCGGTGCGCAGCAATGTGGGCGCGGGTGACTCCTCGCTCGCCGGTTTCCTGATCGCCGGCGGCAGTGGCCCCGACGCCCTCGCCTCCGCCGTCGCGCACGGCGCCGCGGCCGTCCAGCTCCCCGGCAGCGTGATGCCGGGCCCGGCCGACCTCGACCCCGACGCCGTGACCGTCACGTCGTCGGTTCCGGTGGATCGAGTACTCACGGAGCCGGTGTCATGAACTTCCGTACTGCTACTGCTGGTTCGGCCCCTGTGGCCCGAACGCCTCGTACGGCCCCTGGAACGGCACTGAAGTGGCGGGGCATCCCCTTCCCCGCCGCAGCCACAGGGAGGCGGGGTTTCCCCGGCCCCGCCTCCACCTTCCCCGCCGACCTCGGCACATGTGACATTTCCGGCAATTCGGTCACGGTCGAGCGCGACACATCTGAACGCAGCCCGTCTGAACGCAGCCGGTCTGAACGCAACACCCCCGTCCCCGCCCATGTCTTCCCCCGGGCGATACGCGTGCGAAGGAGCCCGCGATGAGCGAGATGATCACCGCGGACCTGGTCGACCTCGACCTGTCCGCCGATACGAAAGAGGCGGCGGCGCGCGCCCTCGCCGAGCGCATGGTGGCCAAGGGCCGGGTGACCGACCTCTACGGCTTCCTCGCCGACGTGGCCGCCCGCGAAGCGCAGATGCCCACAGGCCTCGACGGCGGCATCGGCATCCCGCACTGCCGCAGCGAACACGTCACCGAGCCGACGCTGGCCTTCGGACGCAGTGCGGCCGGGATCAACTTCGGCGCTCCGGACGGGCCCGCCGACCTGATCTTCCTGATCGCCGCCCCGGCCGGGGCCGACGACGCCCACCTCACGATCCTGTCGTCGCTGGCCAGGCAGCTGATGAACACCGAGTTCACGTCCGCGCTGCGGGCGGTGGAGGACGCGGAGGGGGCCGCCGCCCTGATCCGC
This sequence comes from Streptomyces sp. NPDC048825, assembly GCF_043198355.1. Lineage (NCBI taxonomy): Bacteria > Bacillati > Actinomycetota > Actinomycetes > Kitasatosporales > Streptomycetaceae > Streptomyces > Streptomyces sp. NPDC048825. The sequence continues at coordinate 113,971 of NZ_JBICUR010000002.1, read as the reverse complement.
GGCAACGAGCCCGCGGTGGCCGCGCAGGTCGCCACCACGGTGGGCAGCACCGATGACTCCGCGGCGGGACCGGCAGGAGCGGCCTCCGCCGAAGCCGCCGCGGACACCTCGGCCCCGGCACCGGGTGCGAGCGCCGAGGACGGCGCGGCTCCGGAGGGCGGCAGCTCCGCCGAGGGTGAGGGCGAGGGCGCCCGGCCGTTCCGTATCGTCGCCGTCACTTCCTGCCCCACCGGCATCGCGCATACGTACATGGCGGCCGAGGCGCTGGAGAACGCGGGCCGCGACAACCCCGACGTCGAGGTCGTCGTCGAGCCGCAGGGCTCGGCGGGCTTCAACCGGCTCGACCCGGCCGTCATCGCCGCGGCGGACGGCGTGATCTTCGCGCACGATGTGCCCGTACGGGAGAAGGACCGGTTCGCCGGGAAGCCGACCGTGGACGTCGGCGTGAAGGCGGGCATCAACAAGCCTGCCGCGCTGATCGCCGAGGTCCGGGCGAAGGCCGAGCGCGGAGAGGTCACCGCGGCCGCCAAGCCCGGCGGTACACCGGTCGAGCGGACCGGAGAGCCCGGCGAGGGCTACGGCACCAAGCTCCGCAAGTGGCTGATGACCGGCGTCAGTTACATGGTCCCGTTCGTCGCCGCGGGCGGTCTGCTCATCGCCCTCGGCTTCGCGATCGGCGGCTACCAGATCAACGAGGCCAAGCCGGTCATCGAGCACTTCGACTGGGGCCAGGTCGACAGCTGGGGCGCGCTGCTGTTCCAGATCGGCGCAGCGGCCTTCGGCTTCCTCGTCCCGGTCCTGGCCGGCTACATCGCCTACGGCATGGCGGACCGACCAGGTCTTGTGCCCGGCTTCGTCGGCGGTGCGATCTCGGTGACCATCGGCGCGGGCTTCCTCGGCGGTCTGGTGGCCGGTCTGATCGCCGGTGGTGTCGTCCTCGGCATCCAGCGCGTGAACATCCCGGCTCCCATGCGCGGCATCATGCCGGTGGTGGTGATCCCGCTGATCTCCTCGGCGGTCGTCGGATTCCTGATGTTCGTGGTCATCGGCAAGCCGATCGCCGAGGCACAGGAGGCCCTGACCGACTGGCTGAACGGCCTCACCGGCACCAACGCCGTCCTCCTCGGCGTGCTGCTCGGCCTGATGATGTGCTTCGATCTCGGCGGCCCGGTCAACAAGGTCGCGTACACCTTCGCGACGGCCGGTATCTCCGTGGCAGCGCCCAGCGACTCGGCGATGAAGATCATGGCGGCGGTCATGGCGGCCGGCATGGTGCCCCCGCTGGGCATGGCCCTGGCCACCACGGTCCGCAAGAAGCTGTTCACCACGGCCGAACGCGAGAACGGCAAGGCCGCGTGGGTCCTGGGCGCCTCCTTCATCTCCGAGGGCGCGATTCCGTTCGCCGCCGCCGACCCGCTCCGCGTCATCCCCGCCTCCATGGCCGGCGGCGCGGTGACCGGCGCCCTCACCATGGCGTTCGGCTCGACCCTGCGCGCCCCGCACGGCGGCATCTGGGTCACCTTCCTGATCGGCAAGCCCTTCCTCTACCTGCTGGCCATCGCGGCCGGCACGGCAGTGACGGCGGGGCTGGTGATCGCCCTGAAGGGAATGCGCAAGACCAAGCCGGCGGGCGAGGTCGAGACGCCGGAGGTGGCGGCCTCAAAGGCCAAGGAGCCGGTGGCTGCCTGACTTCCACGAGACGCGCTGTGGCCCTGGGCCACAGCGCGTCTGACGTATGTCGTCTGACGGTCTGTCGTGGCTGGTCGCGCCCCGCGGCGGAGCCGCTGATGTCACAGCCCCGCGCCCCTGGGTGGGTGGTGGGTCGGGGCCGTGGGCCGGTGCGTCGCGCAAGTGACCTGAGACAGAACCTACGCGACGGGCATACGACGCACTGGCCCACGTCCCCTCCCGCCGGTGGGAGGCTGCGGGTAGTTGGGGGTGCGGGCTTTTTCTGGGCGCCGGGAGTCGCAGGCTTTTGGTTTTCAGGGGCGCGGGGAACTGCGCGGCCAGCCACGACGGACTGGCAGCCGCGACACGACTGTCATCCCCACCCCCGTAGGCGCCCTGCTCAACCGCCGGAGGCAGACGCGCGCCTCTCCATCGCATCCCGCGCAGCGTGCTCGCTGACGTACACCTCGCACACGTGCCGCCCATCAGGCGTCGCCGTGTGCTCGACCTCCCAGAGCGACAGCTCCCGCCCGTCCAGCAGCAAAAACGCATGCTCGTAGAGCGAGAAGCCCACCCCACGACCCCCATACGGCCGGCCAAACGCCTGAGTGATCTCGTGCGCGAACGCCATCCGCAGCAGCTCGGCCATCTCCTCGCCCGGCCGGTCCACGTTCTCGGCCCGCCTCAGCAACCGGCGCCCATGATCCGCCGAGTCATCGAGCACGTACACATGCCGAGGCTCAGGAACCGGTGCATGCAGCGCCATGACCGGCACCTCGAACTCCGGCTCGTCCGGCGCCAGCGGCAACCGAGCGGTCGCGGTCCGCAGCTCCTCTCGGTCCTCGTAGACCTCGTGCTCCACATGGCTGCCGGACCCGGTGTTGTGGACCAGCTCCCACAGCGTGAGCGCCGAACCGTCGGCAAGCAGCCACGTGTGCCGGTACGTCTCGCGATGAAGCCCGGCACTGTGGTGCGCGGAGTGCAGCGAACTGTCGTGCGCCAGCGCGCAGTCAAGCCGCCCTATCGTCTCGTCGGAGAGCTCGAAGGAGTTCAGGGCGCGGCCGAGGAGTCGCGCGAGATGCTCCTCAGGAGACTCGGGCGACTCGGGTGGCTCGTACGCTGCCGTCTCGTACGGAACGCTCAAGGTTTCTCCCGGCGTTGCTGCATGTCACCTTGTGGGTGCATACCGTAGCCCCTCAGCCGGACATCATGTCCGGGAACCGAGAAAACGTACGCACAGAAAACGTAGAACCCGCGTGAGAAGTTCCCACTCGCCCTGACACAGCCTCAAACCCCCCTGGTCAGAAGGGGGCAGACGCCCCTTCCCGCGCGCCCCCGCTCACAGGCCCCCCTGCCTTCCGGACTCCACTACAACTCGCCATACAACTCCCCGTACGCCGGCCACACCCCACCCGGCCCCTCCACCGACTCGGCGGCCCGTACCGCCCTCACGATCGCCTGCGTCACCAGATCCGCCCCGGCTGCGAGGATTTCGTTCAGCGCGAGCGGGTTCTCCTCCGCCAGTGGACGCGCCCCCGTGGCGAGCGCGAACACCGTGTCCCCGTCATTGAGCAGGTGCACCGGCCGTACGGCGCGTGCGATGCCGTCATGCGCCGTCCCCGCCAGCTTCTGCGCCTGCGCCTTCGACAACTCCGCGTCGGTGCCGACCACCGCGAGCGTGGTGTTCAGCGGGGGAGCGCCGTTCTTCGCCGCGGTCTCGGCCAGCCGCGCCCGCGCCGCTTCGTGCACCTCCTTCGCCGGATACGTCAGACGTCCCTGAAGCAGCTCCCCGTACAACGCCCCCGTCAGTGGATCCACCGCCGACCCCGCCGCGTTGGCCACCACCAGCGCCGCCACTGTGACTCCCGAGTCGAGCACGGCACTCGCGCTGCCGACCCCTCCCTTCATGCTCCCGACCGCCGCTCCCGTGCCGGCGCCCACGCAGCCCTCCTGGACCGGCGTGCCGAGCTCGCTCGCGGCCGCTGCTGCCACCGCCTCGTGTCCGGTCGCCGCGTCGGGCCTGGCCCGGAAGTCGCCGCCGCGCCCCAGGTCGAAGACACAGGCTGCCGGGACGACCGGCACCACGTGCGCCGGGTCGGGCCCGACGCGCACCCCGCGCCCCCTCTCCTCCAGCCAGGCCATCACGCCCGCCGCCGAGTCCAGTCCGTACGCACTGCCGCCGGTCAGGACCAGCGCCTCGACCTTCCGCACCACGTTGCGTGGATCAAGGGCATCGGTCTCCTTGGTGCCGGGTCCGCCGCCGCGCACGTCCACGGCTGCGACGGCACCGCCCTCCGGGGCCAGGACGACCGTCGTACCGGTCAGCCAACCACCGCCGGTCCGCGTGGAATGTCCCACGCGCAGTCCGGCCACATCTGTCAGAGTGCCAACTGTCATGGCACCCAGTGTCGCCCCCAGGGCCGTACCCTGAAGCCATGAGCAGCACCCCCGCCCCCGAACCCCACGCCGAGCCTTCCCAGGGGGTAGCACCGGCTCCCCGGGACTCGCGCAAGCCCGCGCTGGTCTTCGACGATCCGTTGAGCCAGCAGTCCGCGGACGACTCGGACGGCGGGTGGGGCGAGCGGCCCAGCGGTGACAGTGCCGGGGACCTGGCCCGCTTCCTGGACGAGAAGCCGCCCCACCACATCTGAGCCCGGCAGACCTGACGAGCGGTGGGCGCTATCGCTCGGCGTGCCCTGAGCCGCGCTGCGCCACGAGGGCGTCGCGGATCTCCTTCAGGACCTCCAGCTCGGTCACCTCGATGACCTCGTGCATGCCCTCCTTCGCCTTCTGGCGGGCAGCCTGCCGGGCCAGGTACTTGGACATCGGCAGCACCATCAGGAAGTAGACGACGGCAGCGGTGATCACGAACGAGAGCGTCGCGCCGAGCACCGAGCCCCACATGATCCGGACGCCTTCCGCGGTGGCGCCGGCGCCTGTGCAGGGTCCCTTGATGCAGGAGCTGTAGTTGTCCAGGTTCTTTGTGCCGATCGCGCCCACCAGGGGGTTGATGACTCCCTGCACCACGGAGTTGACGATGTTGGTGAAGGCCGCGCCGATGACCACCGCCACCGCCAGATCGACGACGTTCCCGCGCATCAGGAAGGTCTTGAAGCCCTCCAAGACGCCCGGATCCTTCTTGCTCTCGCTCACCAGGGAGCCCCTCTTCAGCCGCAACGATTGTGGAGTGAACAGCTCCGCAACCTACGGCAGGGCGTGGCGACCTTGTCCAACGCCCCAGCTTCAACGAGGGGCTTGACAGCCAGCCGGTGATCGTCTTGAGCAGGTTCAGCACAGGGTCACCGCCAGTCGTGAGGTCGCGCCGGCTCCGGCCAGCCGCACCGCTGTCTGCCGCGGCACCGACAGCACGACCAGCGCGCCGCCTTCGGCCACACCGTCCAGGGCCTCGGGCACCTTCGTCACCCGCACCCCGCGCGCGACCACCCGTGCGTCACCGCCGCCCACCGCCGACTCCTCAGCCGCGACGACATCGACACGATCGCCCGGCCGCAACAGCCGTACCGTCGCGCCGTCGGCGATCCGCACCGGCGCCGTCACCATCTCGACGGCCTGTCGTTCCTGCGCGGGAGCGCCCGCCACCCTCGACTCCGCCGTGACAGGCGGAGCACTGGCAGAAGGTGCCCGCGCCCGGCCGGCGTCCCGTGGCCCCGCCGCGACCAGCGCGGCAGCGGTCACGGCGAGCCCCGCGGCCACGGCTCGCCTTCTGTGCCGTACGAGCCGTCGCAGTTGGGACCGCCCGCCGCGCACCCGCACGGGAGCGAAGTGCGGCACCTCGCAGGTGCCGGGCGCGTCCGTGCCCAACGGGCGCGGAAAAGAAGGGAGTAGCGACACGAGAACCACCACCAGCGGTCGGGATTTCGGCTTGCGATGCCAGACTGCGGCTTCGCGCCGAATCCCGCTGCGGCCCGTGGACTACCGACCGGTTGTGGACAACTCGCTCACCCGAAGGGGGAGTTCCGCCCCCCAACCAAGCTGTTCCCCAGAGCCGCCGAGCCGCCGAGCCGCCGAGCCGTCCCCAGAGCCCCGAGCCAGAGCCCTCCGAGCCGTCCACCGAACCGCACTGAGAGGCCCCGGGCCGTCCTACGGCAGCTCGAACCCGGGGTCCATTCCGCCCAGCGCCTTCGCGCACAGACAATCCCGCGCGTCGTTCTCAGGCAGTCCGGCCACCGCGTCGAACAGCACACCCCGCAGCCGTTCCACATTCGCCGCGAACACCTGCAGCACTTCCTCGTGCGAGACGCCTTCGCCGGTCTCGGCGCCCGCGTCGAGGTCGGTGACCAGGGTCAACGACGTGTAGCAGAGCTCGAGTTCACGGGCGAGCGCCGCCTCGGGATGCCCGGTCATGCCCACCACCGACCAGCCCTGCGCCTGGTGCCACAACGATTCGGCGCGGGTGGAGAACCTCGGCCCCTCGACCACAACGAGGGTCCCGCCGTCCACCGCCTCCCAGTCCTGGCCGCGGGCCGCCTCCAGCGCGGCCCTGCGACCGACGGGGCAGTACGGGTCGGCAAGGGACACATGCACCACGTTCGGCACCTGGCCGCCGGGCAACGGCATCCCGTCGAAGTACGTCTGCTCCCGGGACTTCGTACGGTCCACCATCTGGTCCGGTACGAGCAGCGTGCCAGGGCCGTACTCCTGACGCAGCCCGCCGACCGCGCAGGGCCCGAGGACCTGGCGCGCCCCGACGGAGCGCAGCGCCCACAGGTTGGCGCGGTAGTTGATGCGGTGCGGCGGCAGATGGTGGGCGCGGCCGTGGCGGGGGAGGAAGGCGACCCGCCGCCCGGCGATCTCGCCAAGGAAGAGGGAGTCGCTGGGCGCCCCGTAGGGCGTGGCCACCTGTATCTCGGTCACGTCGTCGAGGAAGGAGTAGAAGCCCGAGCCGCCAATGACGCCGATCTCGGCGTTCTCCGTGTTCGCCATGACCGCACCCTAACCGGGCCCGGAAACGCCGCGGACCCCGCCGTCGTACGACGACAGGGTCTCGCAAGAAACGCTTACGCGGCCGAGCTGCTGCTCGAGGAGGTGCCGGTGCCGGACGACGGCGAGTCCGAGGAGGACGAGGTCGTGGTGGACGACGAGGTCGTGGAGGCGGCGTTCGACGAGGAGGACGACTTGGCCGTCGAGCTGCTCGACGAGGAGCCGCGGCTGTCGTTGCGGTAGAAGCCGGAGCCCTTGAAGACGATGCCGACAGCGGAGAACACCTTCTTCAGGCGGCCATCACAGCTGGGGCACTCGGTCAGGGCGTCCTCGGTGAACTTCTGCACCACCTCGAGGCCCTCGCCGCATGCGGTGCACTGGTACTGATAGGTCGGCACTTGTCTTCCTCCTGGCACTCTCACTCGATGAGTGCTAACGACCATCAATAGTGACCTATTCCTCGCGTTCAGTCCACTGCCAGCGGTACGCGGTGACCGACGCCACGTGCGACGGTCCGGCCGGCCGGCCTGGGCACGAGCCGCGAGCGCAGGGCCACGAGCGTCGCCAGAGCCAGCAGCGTCCCGCCCATCGGGACGAGGAAGCCGGCGCCGTCCCAGAGACGGTCCTCCAGTTGTCCGGCGACGGTGACGGCCGCCGCCTGTCCGAGCGCCACGGCGCCGGTCAGCCAGGTGAAGGCCTCCGTGCGGGCGCCTGCCGGCACCATGCCGTCGACCAGTGTGTAGCCGGTGATCAGGGCGGGCGCGACGCACATGCCGACCAGGAGGCCGACTCCGGCGAGGGCGACCACGGAGTCCGCGGCCCACAGACCGGAGGCGGTCAGGGCCAGTGCCGTGTACCCGATGACCAGACGGCGGCGCGGGGCCGTCTTCCAGGCGATGGCGCCGCAGACGATCCCGGAGAGCATGTTGCCCGCGGCGAACGTGCCGTACAGGACGCCGTTCAGGCCGGGCTCGCCGATCGACTCGGTGAACGCGGCGAGTGCGACCTGCAGACCGCCGAAGACGGAACCGATGCCCAGGAAGGCCACGATCAAGACACGTACTCCGGGGACCGACACAGCGGAAGCGTGCTTCACGCGCGCGGGCCCCTCGAGACGTACAGCGGGCTGCGTGCTCTTCTGAGCCGCGAACAGCAGGCCGCCGATCAGGGTCAAGGCGGCCTCCGTGAGCAGGCCGGCCGCCGGGTCCACGGTGGTGCACAGCGCGGTCGCCAGCAGCGGGCCGAGTACGAAGGTCAGCTCGTCGGTGACGGACTCGAAGGCGGCCGCGGTCGTCATCAGGGGTGAGCCCTGGAGTTTGACGCCCCAGCGTGCCCGCACCATGGGCCCTGTCTGTGGCACGGAGGCGCCGGTCGGGACGGCCGCCGCGAACAGCGTCCACAGGGGAGAGTCCGTGAGCGCGAGCGCCGTCAGGGAGAGACCCGCCAGGGTGTGGACGAGGACGCCGGGCACCAGGACGGCGCGCTGTCCGTGACGGTCGGCGAGACGTCCGGTGAGGGGCGCGAACAGCGCCATGGAGACACCGGTCACGGCGGCGACGGCACCGGCAGCCCCGTACGAGCCGGTGGTGTGCTGCACGAGCAGTACGAGGGACAGCGTCAGCATCGCGAACGGCTGCCGCGCGGCGAAGCCGGGGAGCAGGAACGTCCAGGCGCCACGCGTGCGCAGCAGTTGCCCGTATCCGGGGCGGGAGGAGCCCGATGTCCTGGGGGACTCGGAGGTGACCGTGGATGCCACGGCCCAAGCCTTTCTGCCACCTGGTAGCGCGCCCGTGCGGGAGGCGCCGAGAGCTGTCCTCTTGCGCGGAACTGCGGTAGATACCGGGCCCCCTGTGAGGGCAGCGGCCGCCATACGGTCGCGCCAGCTCTGCGTCAGGCAGAGGTGGTTCGATCTGAGTGCGCCTTCATCCTACAGGCATCAATAATCGTGCCCCTGGGAAAGCGAGAATCTTGGCCGCTTTCACCTACGAAGTGCCATTGCCGCCCGTCCCTAGCCATCCCGCCAGCTTGCCGCCCTGTCCGACCGCCCGCAGTCGGCGCTCGGCCGCGTCCCGGACGGGGTCCGTGGCCACCACGAGGAGTTCGTCGCCACGTTGCAGGATCGTCGTGGGCAGCGGGACGAACGATTCTCCGTCCCGTACGACCAGCGTGACCGCGGCGCCCGGGGGCAGCCGTAGCTCGTTGATCTCGACGCCGTGCATTTTCGACGCCTCCGGGATCGCGACGGACAGCAGATGTCCGCGCAGTCGCTCCAGGGGCGCCGATTCGATGCCCAGGTCGGCTGCCTCGGCGGCGGACTTGTCCAGGCTCAGCTTCCGGGCCAGCCAGGGGAGAGTCGGGCCCTGTACGAGCGTGTAGACGACGACCAGTATGAAGACGATGTTGAAGATGCGACGGCTCTCCGCGACGCCGCTCACCATCGGGATCGTGGCCAGGACGATGGGCACGGCGCCGCGCAGGCCCGCCCAGGACATCAGGACCTGCTCCTGCCACGGCAGCCGGAACGGCAGCAGCGCGATCACGACGCTCAGGGGACGCGCCACCATGGTCAGCACCAGGCCGATGACGAGCGCGGGCCAGATGTCGTCCTTCAGCTCGTGCGGCGTGACCAGCAGGCCGAGCAGGACGAACATGCCGATCTGGGCGATCCAGCCGAGCCCTTCGGCGAAGCCGCGGGTGGCGGGCCAGTGCGGCAGCTTCTGGTTGCCGAGCACCATCGACGCCAGATACACGGCCAGGAAGCCGCTGCCGTGGGCGAGCGCGCCGCCCGCGTACGCCATGACCGCGATGGCCATGACGGCGATCGGGTAGAGGCCGGAGGCGGGCAGTGCCACATGGCGCAACCCGTACGCGCCGAGGAAGCCCACCGCGAGCCCGATGGCCGCGCCGATGGCCAGCTCCAGGACTATCTTGCCGAGCAGCGCGTACCAGTGCTCCACCGGACCGGCCGTGGAGAAGGCGACGACGAGGATGACCACCGGAGCGTCGTTGAAGCCGGATTCGGCCTCCAGCATGCCCGTCAGGCGCGCGGGGAGGGGCACTCGGCGCAGCACCGAGAAGACCGCCGCCGCGTCCGTCGAGGAGACCACCGCGCCGACGATGAGCGCCTGCCGCCACTCCAGATCGATCAGGTAGTGGGCCGCCGTTGCCGTGACGCCGACGCTCACCGCGACCCCCACCAGCGCCAGTGACGAGGCGGCCGGAAGCGCCGGCTTGATCTCCCGCCACTGCGTGCCGAGACCGCCCTCGGCCAGGATCACGACCAGGGCCGCGTACCCGAAGACCTGGGTCAGTTCGGCGTTGTCGAACTGGATGCCGCCGACACCGTCCTGCCCCATGGCGACGCCGATGCCCAGGTAGACGAGCAGGCTGGGGAGCCCGCTGCGCGAGGAGATGCGAACCGCTGCCACCGCGACGAGCAGAACGAGCGAGCAGATGAGCAGGAGCTGGTTGAGGTCGTGGACAGTCAGGGGGTGCTCCCCTCTCGGTGGTGCAGGTGCTTCGTGTCTCGGTGGTGCAAGTGCTTCGTTAGCTTACCTAACTCTTGACGCTTTCTTGACGATCGCGAATGTGGCCTCGATTGCCTGAAGCTGTCCGTTCCCGACTCCGCGTCAAGGCGCGTCGAGCCCTGACCTATGGTTGCTCCAGCGTTCAGTCAAAAGCACGGCCCCGCCTGCCGCTCGCGTGAGGACAGCAAGGACAGCGATGCCCCCCAACACCACCTCTTCTTCTGGTCAGACGCGCGGCAAGTCCGGCAGGAAGAAGGGGCGCAGAACCCGTCTGATCTTGATCGTCCTGGTCCTGGCCATCATCGGGGGCGTCGGGTACGGGGCGTTCTGGTCCATCAGCACGGTGCGCGCCTCCTTCCCGCAGACCAAGGGATCGATCGAACTGGACGGTCTGTCAGGACCCGTGGACGTCAAACGTGATGGCAACGGGATCCCGCAGATCTACGCCGCCACCGACGAGGACCTGTTCATGGCGCAGGGCTATGTCCAGGCGCAGGACCGGTTCTACGAGATGGACGTACGCCGCCACATGACGTCCGGCAGGCTCTCCGAGATGTTCGGCAAGGATCAGGTCGACAACGACGAGTTCCTGCGCACCCTCGGCTGGAAGCGGGTCGCGGAGGAGGAGTACGAGACCACGCTGTCGGCCGAGACGAAAAAGTACCTCCAGGCGTACGCCAAGGGAGTCAACGCCTATCTCCGGGGCAAGGACGGCGAGGACATCTCCCTGGAGTACGCGGCGCTCGGTTTCTCCAACGACTACAAGCCCGCGGAGTGGACTCCGGTCGACTCGGTGGCCTGGCTCAAGGCGATGGCCTGGGACCTGCGCGCCAACATGCAGGACGAGATCGACCGCTCCCTGATGACCAGCCGTCTCGGCCCGCAGCAGATCGCCGACCTGTACCCGCAGTACCCGTACGGCCGGAACAAGACGATCGTGCAGGAGGGCGAGTACAACCGGACCACCGAGGAGTACGAGCAGAGCGGCAGCACGGACGCGTCCGAGGGGCACTCCGGGCTCGCCGGCGGCGCCACGGCCCCGGACGGTCTCCAGAGCCAGATGTCGGACCTCTACGAAGAACTGGACGACGTCCCCACGGCCGTCGGTGTGAACGGCAACGGCATCGGCTCGAACTCCTGGGTCATCGGCGGCGCCCACACCATCAGCGGCAAGCCGCTCCTTGCCAACGATCCGCATCTGTCGCCGTCGCTGCCGTCGGTCTGGTACCAGATGGGCCTGCACTGCAAGAGCGTCTCCGAGAAGTGCCAGTACGACGTCTCCGGGTACACCTTCGCGGGCCTGCCGGGCGTGGTAATCGGCCACAACCAGAACATCGCCTGGGGGATGACCAACTCCGGTGCCGATGTCGCCGACCTGTACCTGGAGAAGCTCACCGGGGACGGCTACGAGTACGACGGCAAGGTAAGGGCCTTCACCACCCGCGAGGAGAAGATCGACGTCGCGGGCGGCGCCAGCAAGACCATCGTTGTCCGGGAGACCAACAACGGGCCGCTGCTGTCCGACCGCGACGACGAGCTCGTGAAGGTCGGCAAGAAAGCCACCGTCGACCAGGAGGCACCCGACCGCGGCGACGGCTACGGCATTGCCCTGCGCTGGACCGCCCTGGACCCCGGCACCTCGATGGACGCCGTCTTCGCGATGAACAAGGCCACCGACTGGAACGGCTTCCGCAAGGCCGCCGCCCTGTTCGACGTGCCCTCGCAGAACCTGGTCTACGCCGACACGGAGAACAACATCGGCTACCAGCTGCCCGGCAGGATCCCCAAGCGCGGTGAGGGCGACGGCTCGCTCCCGTCGCCGGGCTGGGACTCCAAGTACGAGTGGACCGGCTACATCAAGCAGTCCGAGCTGCCCTACGAGTACAACCCGGAACGCGGCTACATAGTCACCGCCAACCAGGCCGTCGTCGACAAGGAGAAGTACCCCTACACGCTGACCACGGACTGGGGCTACGGCACACGCAGTCAGCGGATAACCGATCTCATCGAGTCGAAGCTCAAGGGCGGCGGCAAGGTCTCGACCGACGACATGCGCCAGATGCAGCTCGACAACAGCAGCGAGATCGCCAAGCTTCTGGTGCCCCTGCTGCTCAAGATCGACGTCCCCGACAAGGACGTACGGGACGGGCAGAAGCTCCTCGAGGGCTGGAACTACACCCAGGACGCCGATTCGGCGGCAGCCGCCTACTTCAACGCGGTCTGGCGCAACATCCTGAAGCTCGCGTTCGGCAACAAGCTGCCCAAGGAACTGCGGGTCGAGGGCCAGTGCCTGTACGTCGAGCCGGTCGACACCACCGGTCCGGCCGACGAGGACCGGCGGGTGCGGGAGTGCGGCCAGCGTGACGCGGACAGCGCGCAGCCGGACGGCGGCGACCGCTGGTTCGAGGTGGTCAGGTCGATCCTCGACGACGAGGACAGCGACTGGTGGCAGGCGCCCGGCAACCGCACCGACCACCCGGCCACGAACCGCGACGAGCTCTTCGGGCGGGCCCTGGAGGACGCCCGCTGGGAGCTGACCGCCAAGCTCGGCAAGGACATGGACACCTGGAACTGGGGCCGCCTGCACCGGCTGTACCTGAAGAACCAGACCATGGGCACCGACGGCCCCGGCTTCCTGCAGTTCATGCTCAACCGTGGCCCGTACAACATGGGCGGCGGCGAGGCCGCGGTCAGCGCCACCGGCTGGAACGCCGCGGGCGGCTACACCGTGGTCTGGGTGCCGTCGATGCGGATGGTGGTGAACCTCGACGACTTCGACAAGTCGAAGTGGATCAATCTCACCGGCGCCTCCGGGCACGCCTACAACGCCCACTACATCGACCAGACCGACAAGTGGGCCAAGGGCGAGCTGCTGGACTGGGTCTCCACGAAGAGGGCGGTCGACGAGAACACCGAGGACACGCTGCTGCTGAAGCCCTGAGCCGGACAGACGGCCTTCGGCAGGCCTCACCGTGAAAATGGCCCTCCACGCGCGCGTGGAGGGCCATTTCGCAGATCTGCCTCTCCAGGCAGATCAGTCTCTACGGGCGCCGACGGAAGCGACGTACTCCCGAAGGGGTGACCACCGCGTGCACTGGCCGGTCATGCGGTTCCTCAGGGACACGATCGACCACTTCGGAGTCGTACAGCAGCACCACCAGCGCCGGATCGGCCCCCGCCCTCTCCAGGCGCGCGAGCACCCGGTCGTACGACCCGCCACCGCGACCGAGCCGCATCCCGCGCGCGTCCACGGCGAGCCCCGGCAGCAGGACTGCGTCGGCCGAGAGCACGGCATCCGGTCCGAGCCGTTCGCCCGCGGGCTCCAGGAGGGCCATTTTTCCCCGGTGTTGTACGCGGACGAGTGAGCCCTCACCGTCGTACGCACCCCAGTCCAGGTCGTTGTCCGCCATCAGGGCCGGCAACAGAACGCGTACCCCGCGCGCGTGGAGCGCGTCGAGGAGCGCGCGCGTACCCGGCTCGCTCCCCACGGAGACGTACGCCGCCACGGTGTGCGCCTGCGCCAGTTCGGGCAGCTCCACGGCGCGGGCGGCGAGGGAGGCTTCCGTTTCCCGCCCGTCATCAGCCGTCAACCGGCTTCTCACCAGGAGGAACTCCTGACGCAACATTCGCTTGCCAGGCTCCGCATCCGGTCTCGGCAGACTCACAACTGGCTCCCGTACTCTCGCTGATGCACTCATATGAGAGCGAATTAACCGGAGCCACATATTCCGAACAATGGCACCGGATAAGGTGACGGGCATGACTCAGGCACACCCCAGGATCAGCAAGGCTGTCATCCCCGCAGCAGGCCTCGGTACCCGGTTCCTGCCGGCCACCAAGGCCACTCCCAAGGAGATGCTGCCGGTCGTCGACAAGCCGGCGATCCAGTATGTGGTCGAGGAAGCCGCCTCCGCGGGCCTCGACGATGTCCTCATGATCACAGGCCGCAACAAGCGCCCCCTTGAGGACCATTTCGACCGCAACTACGAGCTGGAATCGGCCCTTCAGAAGAAGGGCGACGCCAACCGGCTCGCCAAGGTGCAGGAGTCCAGCGACCTCGCGACCATGCACTACGTGCGCCAGGGTGACCCCAAGGGCCTCGGTCACGCCGTCCTGTGCGCCGCCCCGCACGTCGGCCACGAGCCCTTCGCCGTCCTCCTCGGCGACGACCTGATCGACCCGCGCGACCCCCTGCTGGCGCGCATGGTCGAGGTCCAGGAGCAGTACGGCGGCAGCGTCATCGCCCTCATGGAGGTCGCGCCCGAGCAGATCCACCTCTACGGATGCGCGGCCGTCGACACCACCGCGGACAGCGACGTGGTCAAGGTCCACGACCTGGTCGAGAAGCCGTCCGCGGCGGACGCCCCGTCGAACTACGCGATCATCGGGCGCTACGTCCTCGACCCGCACATCTTCGACATACTCCGCAAGACCGAGCCGGGCCGCGGCGGCGAGATCCAGCTCACCGACGCCCTCCAGCAGCTCGCCGCCGACGAGAAGGTCGGCGGACCCGTGCACGGCGTCGTCTTCAAGGGTCGCCGCTATGACACCGGCGACCGAGGCGACTACCTGCGTGCCATTGTCCGACTCGCGTGCGAACGTGAAGACCTGGGCCCGGACTTCCGGACCTGGCTTCGCAGTTACGTCACCGAGGAGATGTAGCAACTTTGAGCAGCGCCGCGACCCACGTCACCGGCCAGGACCACCTCTGGTCGGTGACCGAGCACCTGGAGGACATCCTCACGACCGTCCGCCCCCTCGAACCCATCGAGCTGCAACTCCTCGACGCCCAGGGCTGTGTCCTGGTCGAGGACGTCACGGTGCCGGTCTCCCTGCCGCCGTTCGACAACAGCTCGATGGACGGGTACGCGGTCAGGGTCGCCGATGTCGCGGGCGCGAGCGAGGAGTTCCCGGCCGTCCTCAGGGTCGTCGGGGACGTCGCGGCGGGTCCTGCCGGGCCGCTCCAGGTGGGCCCCGGCGAGGCCGCCCGCATCATGACCGGCGCCCCGCTGCCGCCGGGCGCCGAGACCGTCGTCCCCGTGGAGTGGACCGACGGCGGCCTCGGCGAGGGCCCCGTCTCCCGGATGCGCGCCCACAGCACGGCCCCCGAGGGCGCGTCCGGCCAGGTCCAGGTGCACCGCCCGGCTCCGGCACGCGCGCACGTGCGCGGGAAGGGCAGCGACGTCAAGGCCGGGGACCGCGCCCTGGAAGCGGGCACCGTCCTCGGCCCGCCCCAGATCGCTCTGCTCGCCGCGATCGGCCGGGGGACGGTACGCGTGCGCCCGCGCCCGCGCGTGGTCGTCCTGTCCACCGGCAGTGAACTAGTCCAGCCCGACGAGGAGTTGGGCAGCGGCCAGATCTACGACTCCAACAGCTTCGCGCTGACCGCCGCCGCCCGCGACGCCGGAGCCATCGCCTACCGCGTGGGTGCGGTCGCCGACGACGCCGAGACCCTCCGGGCCACCATCGAGGACCAGCTCATCCGCGCCGACCTCCTGGTCACCACGGGCGGCGTCAGCGTGGGGGCGTACGACGTCGTCAAGGAGGCACTGGAGTCCGTCGGCGACGAGGACGAGCCCGGCAGCGGCATCGAATTCCGCAAGCTCGCCATGCAGCCAGGCAAGCCCCAGGGCTTCGGCTCCATCGGCCCCGACCACACCCCGCTGCTCGCGCTGCCGGGCAACCCCGTGTCCTCGTACGTCTCCTTCGAGCTGTTCGTACGCCCCGCGATCCGCACCCTGATGGGTGTCGACGACATCCACCGGCCCACCACCAGGGCAGTCCTGCAGACGGACAAGGCGCTGACCTCGCCCGCCGGACGCCGTCAGTTCCTGCGCGGGCGGTACGCGAACGGAGAAGTGACCCCCGTCGGCGGTGCCGGCTCGCACCTGATCGCGGCCCTCGCCCGGGCCGACGCGCTGATCGTGGTCCCCGAGACAGTGGAATCCGTGGAGCCCGGCGCCGAGGTCGAGGTGGTACTCCTCGGCTGACCGGGCCGGGATGGCGGTACCGTGTCGCGCACAACAGGCCCGACCGGGAGCGCCATGAGTACCAACGACCGACTGACCCACATCGACGAGGCGGGCGCCGCCCGCATGGTCGACGTGTCCGGGAAGGACGTGACCGCGCGCACCGCCCGCGCCAGCGGCCGGGTCCTGGTCTCGCCCCGGGTGATCGAGCTGCTGCGTGGCGAGGGCCTCCCCAAGGGTGACGCACTGGCCACCGCGCGCATCGCGGGCATCATGGGCGCCAAGCGCACACCGGACCTGATTCCGCTGTGCCACCCGTTGTCAGTGGCGGGTGTCAAGATTGATCTGTCGGTAGCGGACGACGCCGTCGAGATCCTGGCCACCGTGAAGACCACCGACCGTACGGGTGTGGAGATGGAAGCCCTCACCGCGGTCAGCGTGGCGGCACTCACCGTGATCGACATGGTCAAGGCGGTCGACAAGGGGGCGGTCATCACGGACGTACGCGTCGAGGAGAAGACGGGCGGCAAGTCGGGCGACTGGAGCCGGACATGACGTATCGCGCCCTTGTCGTCACGGCATCCAACCGCGCTGCCGCCGGGGTCTACGAGGACAAGGGCGGCCCATTGATCGCCGAGGGGCTCGTCTCGTACGGCTTCAAGGTGGACGGACCGCGGACAGTGCCCGACGGGGACCCCGTGGAGGCCGCCCTGCGCGAGGGCGTCGAGGCGGGGTACGACGTCATCGTGACCACCGGAGGCACCGGCATCTCGCCCACCGACCGCACCCCCGAAGCGACCCGGAGCGTCCTCGACCACGAGGTGCCGGGCATTGCGGAGGCCATCAGAGCGTTCGGAAGGGAGAAGGTGCCGACGTCGGCGCTGTCCCGGGGACTGGCCGGAGTCGCCGGGCGGACACTGATCGTGAACCTGCCGGGCTCCACCGGCGGGGTCAGGGACGGACTCGCCGTTCTGCGGCCCCTGTTGATCCACGCCGTGGACCAGCTCCGCGGTGGCGATCACCCCAGACCCAGCGGCAGCGGGGGTGCGAGCTGAACAGCCCATCCTGGCCGGTCGAGCTGGTGGACGGTGATGTCGTCCTCCGGCCCATAAAGATGCGCGACCACCGGGCCTGGCGCGACGTCAACCGGCGCAACCGTGACTGGCTGCGCCCCTGGGAAGCCACCATTCCGCCGCCCACACCCACCGGGCCGATAGCGCACCGGCCGACCTACCGCCAGATGGTCCGGCACCTGCGCGCCGAGGCCAACGCGGGCCGGATGCTGCCGTTCGTCATCGAGTACCAGGGGCGGCTTGTCGGGCAGTTGACCGTCGCCGGAATCACCTGGGGCTCGATGTGCTCGGGCCATGTCGGTTACTGGGTGGACCAGGCGGTCGCCGGACGCGGAGTGATGCCGACAGCCGTTGCTCTCGCGGTCGACCACTGCTTCCGCACCATCGGGCTGCACCGCATCGAAGTCTGCATTCGCCCCGAGAACGGCCCCAGCCGCCGGGTCGTGGAGAAACTCGGATTCCGCGAGGAAGGGCTTCGTCCACGTTATCTTCACATCGACGGGGCCTGGCGCGACCACCTCGTCTTCGCGCTCACGGCGGAAGAGATCCCTGAGGGCCTGCTCAGCCGCTGGCGGCGGACTCGCTCGCGGAACACGTCCGAAAACTCGCCGCGGGACACCCCACGGAACACCGCCTAACACCGCCTAACACCGAGCAAATGAAATACGTGTTCGAAAATGATCGGCGATCGACTGCCCTCGGGCATTAATTTCCCGCTCTCGGTGGCCTGCTGATCACATCGGTCGCAAAAAAAGCTCGAAATATCAGCCAGATCGTGCGACACACCGGCGGAATTGGCAGATGGCCTCACGCAAACCCCTCTACCGTGTGAGGCGTGAGCAGCAGCGGCCTCATCTACGCAGTCATTGTCGGGGCCTGGGCCGCCTACTTGGTGCCCATGTGGCTCCGTAGGCAGGACGAGCTGAATGAGGCCCGTCCGACGGAACGCTTCAGCACTGCCATCCGGTTACTGTCCGGACGGGCGGGGATGGAGCGCCGATACGCCAAGGACCTGCGGGCGCGCTCCACCGAAGAGGGGGAGCACGCCGCCGAACCGGACGGCCTTACCGAATCGGTGGACGCCCGGGCCTTCGCCATGCCTCAGACCCGGCGCGAGGCACGGGGCAAGGTCGCGGACGCACGGGACGATGCGCGGGGCGCACGCGGTGAGGGTCGGCCCGAGGCGGAGGGTGGGCCTTCGGCTTCAGGTGCCGTTTCCGGGAAGCGGGCGGCTGACCCGGCGTCCAGGCCGGGGTCGGCGGGTTCGCCCAAGCCCGGTGCCAAGTCGGCGTCGCAGGCGGGCCGTTCGGCCGGTGCCAGGCCGGTGCCTCAGCAGGCGTCCAAGCCGGGAGGGAAGCCGAGCGCCAAGCCGTCGTCCTCACCGGCACAGTCCTCGCCCTCGTCCTCCTCATCGGCTCGTTCGCGCCGGGCTGCCGCGGCGGAGGCCGCCGCGCGCGCCCGGCGCTCGAAGGTGCTCGCGCGCCGACGGCGTACGACCACGGTCCTCTTCTTCGCCTTCACGCTCGGAGCGATTGTGGCGGCTGTCGGGGGGCTCGCGTTCCTGTGGGCGCCGGGAGTGCCGGCGATAATGCTGAGCGTCTACATCGCGTATCTGCGCTCCCAGGAGCG
Organism: Streptomyces sp. NPDC048825; assembly: GCF_043198355.1. Lineage (NCBI taxonomy): Bacteria > Bacillati > Actinomycetota > Actinomycetes > Kitasatosporales > Streptomycetaceae > Streptomyces > Streptomyces sp. NPDC048825. The sequence continues at coordinate 95,164 of NZ_JBICUR010000002.1, read as the reverse complement.
GCGGAGGTTCACGTACACGATGGACCGAAGGCGCGCCGAGGCCGCGGCGCAGCGGCTGCGGGAACGGCAGCCGAGGCGGCGACCGTCCGCCGAGCCGTCCGCCGCGGACGACCCGGAGGACGGACCGGAGCCGACCAGTGACTCCGGCCTGTCCGCACTGGCCGCCGACCGCCGGGCCCTCGTCGAGCAGACCGATCACGCGGAGTGGGTCGACCAGCAGCGCGAACGCCGACGCGGTCCGGCCGGCGGCGACAGCTGGGACCCCGTCCCGGTGCCACTGCCGACGTACGTGACGGCCCCTGTCGCCCCGCGCGCCACGGCCGGCGTCGACCTGGGTGCACCGGACGCGTGGAGTTCGGCACGCTCCAGCGCGGCGGAGCGCCCCGCGGCCGGGGCGAATCCGACGCCGGAGGACGAGCCGTCCGAGCCCGACGCGGACCCGGACGGCGCCGCGGACGCACGCCGCGCCGCCTCGGCCCGCCGGGCCCGCGAACGGGGCCGCACTCCGCTCTTCGACCAGTACGAGGACGGCGACCGACCGCGCGCCGCCAACGAGTGACGAGCGAGTGGCAACGCCCCAGAAGCCCCACCCTTGACCAGCCAGGAACGGATTTCCAAGCACCCGGACGCGGATGCTAGAGTTTCCCTCGTTGCAAGGGCCTGTGGCGCAGTCCGGTAGCGCACCTCGTTCGCATCGAGGGGGCCAGGGGTTCAAATCCCCTCAGGTCCACGCAGCTCAAAGCCCCCGTCGGTGGTCACCGACGGGGGCTTTGGCGTGCCGTACATCAGCGAAGTACAGCAACTACTTTGGATCTTGCTTCCCAAGGTGCTTGCCGAGCTTGCGGAGTGCCCGACGCGTCGATTCTGACGGCACGTGCGTGCAGACCGCCGAGTGTCGTGCAAGCAGATCCGGCGGACGCCCGCCCTGGCCGACCGGTCGACGAACCGGCGGTTGAAGTTGCGAAGCTCGAACGGTGTGCCGTAGCGCGTAGTGAACACGTGTGCCCGGCCGAGCCCGAGGGCTACTCGGCAGGAAGGGCCTCTCGCATCGCCTTTGCGGTGGCAGTCGGGTCGTAGCCCCCCGGGACGCCTTCGACCAGGATGATGTCACCCTCGATGTGCCGCGAGCGCAGCGGTGCGATCTCCTGGTATGCGGGTGAGTCCCACCAAGCCCGCGCCTCGGCGATCCCGGGGAAGCCAATCACCACGACATGCCCGGGCCAGCTGCCCTCCTTCACCTCGTGCTGCGTGGCGTGCACGAGGAAGCGTCCGCCGTACGGCTCGAAGGTGGCGGGGATGCGCTCGATGTACTCGACGATCTCCGGGTGCGGAGCGGCCTCTTGCAGGTGAGCTATGGCGTAGGCGGGCATGGTGTCCTTCCGGTCGGGCGAGCTCCGTACGCCGGGAGCATGGCATGCCGACGCATTGGGGTCGATGACCTGACAGGTAAGCGGACCCCGCCCGTACCCCGGACTGGCGGCGCACATGCCCCTGCGTGCCCGATCGGACGGCGAATCACGGGGAACAACGGGGACCTTCGGCGAGCGTGCGGGGAACGCGCAGGTCGGCGCCTTCCGAGGTCAGGCCCAGCCTGGTTACGCGCTCTTCCAAACTGGTGCTGCACGGGTGAGGAACCATGCCGTCGCCGGTCCCGGACCTCACTCGTGCACCCCCGCCAACGCCACCGCCCCCCGCCGCAGGGCCAGCCCCGCCGGGGCGAGTGCCGAAGGCACGGCGAGGAGTGCGCATGCCGTGACCGTTGTGGCGAGTTCCGGCCAGGGGATCTGGAGCGGGGTGGGCGCCGACAGGATGGTCAGGGCGGTCCATATCGGGAGCAGGTTCAGGGCTGTGGTCACGAGGCCGAGTACGGCTCCCACCATCACCACCAGCAGGGCTTCCGCTGCGACCATGCGCAGGGCCTGGCTCTTGGTGGCGCCGGCCAGGCGCAGGGAGGCCAGGTCGCGGGTGCGGGGGCGGTCCGAGGTTGCCATGATCATGGTGTTGGTCAGGGAGATGGCCGTGTACAGCAAGGCGATGCCGAGGACCAGGAGGATGCCGAGTCGGGTCGTGCGGTTGGTCTCGGGGTAACTCGACTGGACCCATTGGGACTTGGCCAGGATCTCGGCGCCTGTGCCGCGTACCGTCTCGTGCAGGCCCTTTGCCGTCGCGGATCTGTCGGCGCCCTTCGCGAGGGTCACGTCAACCCGGTCGACCGTGGCGCCCGGAGCATTGCGCGGAGTGACGTACACGCCGTTGTCGCCCGTGCCGATGGACAGTACGGCGGCGATCCGCAGGGACTTCTTCGTGCCGTCGCCGAGCCAGACGTCCACGCGCTGTCCGACCGTGTGCTTCTCCCACTCCTCGTTGACGATGATCGAGTCGTCGTCGAGGTCGCGGACTTTGCCGGCCTTGACCGGGAGGCGGGTGGTCGCGGCGAGTGTGCGTGGATCGGCTGCGCGGGCCTCGGACTTGATGAGGGCCACGTCCTCCTCCAGCGTGTACACGGCGCTCGACGAGGCCGCGGAGACCATGCTTCCGGGTACCTCGCGCAGCCGCGCCACCGTCGCCGGGGTGAAGCCCGAGCCGTCCGTGGCTGTGATCACGAAGTCGGCCGCCGTCTGCGCACGGATCTCGGCGCCCTTCGCCTCGTTCAGGGTGGCGGGAGCGCCGAGCAGGGAGCCGGCCAGCGCGACCGTGACCAGGACGGGGGCCGCGACGGCGGCGGTACGGCGTACGTCCGTGGCGGCGTTCTCGCGTACCAACCTGCCCACCACGCCCGGCAGTCGGGCCGGAAGCCAGGCGATCACCCGGGTCAGCGGACGCACGAGGACCGGTGCGAGCAGGGCGACCGCGGTGATCAGCAGCATGGTGCGGCTGATGTACGTCTTGCGGTGCAGCAGGTCGCCCGGATCGCTGATCAGGGCCTGCACCAGCGTCACGGCAGCGGTCAGCAGCAGTGCCGCACCGCACAACCCGCGGCCCCACGTCATCGTCCTCGTATCGACGGACGCCTCGCGCAGCGCCTCTGTCGGCGCGGTCCTCCCGGCCCGCCACGAAGCGGCCACCACCGCGCACAGCGCGACGAGCAGGCCCGTCCAGAAGGCCAGGTGGTACGGCCAGTTGTGATCGCCGATCGTGAACCAGCCCGGTGCGAGACCGCCGTCGACCACCCTCTCGGCGAGCCATGGCGCACCGTACGCCCCGAGGACGCAGCCGGCGGTCGAAGCCAGTACACCGATCGCGAGGGCTTCCGTGAAGACCATGCGCCGGATCTGGCCGGAGGTCGCCCCGACCGTGCGCAACAGCCCGAACTCCCGGCGCCGCTGGGCCACCGCGAACGCGAAGGTGGACGCCACCACGAACACCGACACAAAGCCGGTGACCCCGCCGGCCGTGCCGAACAGGGCGTTCATCGCGGTGAGCGCCTCGCTGTCCCGGTCGGGATCGGCATCGGCGTAACGGCGCGCGTCACCTGTGAGCACCTGTACGCCGCTGCCGCGCACCACGTCGCGTACGGCCGCCGCTTGTGCGTCCACGACGAGCTGGACGCTGCGCGGCGACAGCTCGGCGGCGCGCGCGTCGGTGTAGAACACGGCGTTCTCGAAGCCGCGCCCGGCGACGGTGCCGGCGACGCGTACGGTGCCGCGGTCGGTCCGTACGCGCTCGCCGGGCCTCGCCCAGTCGCCGCTGACGACGACCTCGCCGGGCGCCCGGGGCGCGTGTCCCGCCTTCATCTCGTACGGGGTGAAGGCCGCGGTCGACCAGGGATGGCCCACCAGTTCGCGGGGGCCGCCCCGGGCCCGTACGGGAAACGACCGGTCCTCCACGACCGTCCCGAGGTCCTTCAGCCGCGCGACGACCTCGTCCGGTACGGCGCGCGGATGCGCGAGCTGCCGCGTCTCGTCGCCGTTCGCGGTGGGAACGCGCAGGGTGTCCGAGCCCTGCACGACTACCGGCGCCGCGGCGAACCGCTCGGGCCGGCGTTCGGGCGCGTCCATTGAGGAGGCCAGGGCCAGGCCCATCACGGCGATCAGCGCGACGCCCAGCGAGAGGGCGACGAAGCTGCCGACGAAGGAGATCCAGCGGGTACGCAGCGTGCGCAGGGCGATTCTCAGCACAGCATGGCCTCGATCTGGTGAGCCGGTTTCGGGATGGCTTCACCAAACCGTGCGGGGGCACAGAGGCGCAGTGCGGCAGAACCGAGACCTGGGGTAGGGCCAGGCCTACCTCCGATCCGCCCCCTGGACCGATGGCACCGGCACGTACGCGGCTTCTACGGTGATCTCCATGCATCCGGCGATCCCCGCGCAGCCCCGCACCGTGTGGCAGGCCATGACCAGGCCCGGCTACCTTCTGTCGGCGTGGCCCTGGCGCTCGATCGGCTACCTGGTCACCGGCGCCCTCACCGGCGCCGCCGCCCTGGTGGCGATCGTGATCCTGGCGGCGGTCGGCGGGATCCTTGCCGTGGTCCTGGTGGGGCTGCCGCTGCTGTTCTGCATAACCCTGGCCGGTCTGCCAGTGGCCCGCGTCGAGCGGCTCAGGCTGCGTCTTGTCGACCTGGAGCCGGTGCCCGACCAGCACCGGTTGCCGGCCGCGCCCGGTCTGTGGGCCTGGCTGATGACACGGTTGCGGGAGCGGACGACCTGGCGGGAGCTCGGGTACGCGCTCCTGTTCGCGGGCCTGCTGTGGCCGGTGGACGTCCTGGTGCTCACGGTCGCCCTGCTGTTCCCGGTGTCCATGACGGCAACTCCCCTGCTGATGGCGACGGTCGGCGACGGCCACGAGGCGAAGGTGCTCAAGCAGTGGACGGTCACCAGCTGGCCGGCCGCCTTCGGCATCGCCGTCCTCGGACTCGTTCTGATAGGTCTGTGCGCATACGTTCTCGGGGTCGCGGCGGGCGCGCGGGCCGCGCTGACCCGTCTGCTGATCGCCTCCCACGAGGGCGACCTGGGGGTGCGGGTCGTCGAACTTGCACGTTCTCGCGTGCGGTTGGTGGACGCCTTCGAGGCGGAGCGGCGGCGTATCGAGCGCGATCTGCACGACGGGGCGCAGCAGCGGCTGGTGGCCCTGACGATGACCCTCGGCCTTGCCCGGCTCGACGCCCCACCGGGTCCCCTCGCCGACCAGCTCGCCAAGGCGCACGACGAGGCGGGCAAGGCGCTGGCGGAGCTGCGCGAACTCATCCACGGCATCCATCCGCAGGTCCTCGCGGACTACGGACTCCAGGCGGCCGTGGCTGACGCCGCCGACCGCTGCGTAATCCCCGTGGACCTGAGCCTGGAACTGCCCGGGCGTCTGCCCCAAGCGGTCGAGGCAGCCGCGTACTTCGTGGTGTGCGAGGCGCTCGCCAACGTCGACAAGCACAGCGGGGCGCACCGTGCCGAGGTCGGCGGCGGTCACCACGACGGGCGGCTGTTCCTGGAGATACGCGACGACGGGCGGGGCGGCGCGGACGCCGGGAGCGGCAGCGGGCTGACCGGACTCGCGGACCGGGTGTCCGTACTGGATGGCAGACTTGCGCTGTCCAGCCCGCCCGGCGGACCGACCTTGTTGCGCGTGGAGATCCCTTGCGAGCTGACCGAGCCTTACGTGTAGTCCTGGCCGAGGACAGCGTGCTGCTGAGGGACGGGCTCATCGGCCTGCTCACCCGCTACGGGCACGAGGTGGTCGCAGCCGTCGGCGACGCCGAGGCACTGCGCGCCGCAGTCGACGAGCACGGGCCGGACATCGTGGTGACGGATGTCCGGATGCCTCCCGGTTTCCAGGACGAGGGCCTGCACGCGGCCGTACGGCTGCGTGAGACGCGACCCACGCTGCCCGTCCTCGTCCTCAGCCAGTATGTCCAGCGGAGGTACGCCGCCGACCTGCTCGACTCCGGCGACGGAACGGGCGTCGGCTATCTGCTCAAGGACCGGGTCGGGCAGGTGGAGGAGTTCGTGGACGCGCTGCTCAAGGTCGCCGACGGCGGCACGGTCGTCGACCCCGAGGTCGTACGCCAACTGCTGCGCCGCCGCCGCGATCCGCTGGAGCGGCTCACCCCGCGCGAGCGCGAGGTCCTGGCGCTGATCGCCGAGGGCCGGTCGAACGGCGCGATCGCCCGCGAGCTGGTGGTGTCCGAGGCGGCCGTCGGCAAGCACATCAGCGGAATTCTCACCAAGCTGGACCTGCCCCCGGCCGACGAGACCCACCGCAGAGTCCTGGCCGTACTGGCCTTCCTGCGCGCCTGACGCTCCCTCAAAACCGACCGCTTCACAGGGACCTCAGAGCGCCTTTGCGAAGCACCTGCTCGCGTCGTGGAAGCGGTAGTGGCCGAACTTGGCACAGGGCTCGTAGCCACTGGACGTGTAGAGGGCGATCGCCTCCGGCTGCTTCGTGCCCGTCTCCAGGACCATGCGCGTACGGCCCGCCGCGCGGGCGTCGTCCTCCAGGGCCGCGAGGATGCGACGGGCGAGACCGTTGCCGCGCGCCTCCTCGATCACGTACATGCGCTTGATCTCCGCGTCGCCGTCCGAGTAGCCCTCGTCGTTCGCGTCCTGGGTACGCCAGCCGCCCGTGGCCACCGGCTGCTCCTGCGCGTCGTACGCGATGAGGTACAGGCCGAGTGGCGGCTCGAACATCGACGGGTCGAGGGGCGTTACGTCACCCTCGTCGCCGTAGCGCACGGCGTACTCGGCCTGGACCCGGTCGTTCAGCTTGACGGCGTCGGGATGGTCGAAGGAGACGCGGCGTATATTCATGCCGATGATCGTACTTCTATGCGGTGATGATGGCGATCCATTTTCCCATGGGCCGGTATGGTGCCCCGGTGCTCACTGTGACCTCTGTGAATGTAAACGGGCTTCGGGCCGCCGCCAAGAAGGGCTTTGTCGAGTGGCTCGCGGGCACCTCCGCCGACGTGCTGTGCCTTCAGGAGGTGCGGGCCGAGCCGCCGCAGTTGCCCGAGGGAATTCGGCAGCCCGACGGATGGCATGTCGTGCACGCGCCCGCCGCCGCCAAGGGGCGTGCGGGAGTCTCCGTCTATACGCGGCGGGAGCCCGACCGCATTCAAGTCGGCTTCGGATCCGCCGAGTTCGACGGCAGTGGGCGGTATGTCGAGGTCGACCTGCCCGGGGTCACGGTCGCCTCCCTCTATCTGCCCTCCGGCGAGGTCGGGACCGAGCGGCAGGACGAGAAGGTCCGGTTCATGGGGGAGTTCCTGGCCTATCTGAAGGCGCTCAAGGAGCGAGCCGCCGCCGACGGCCGTGAGGTCGTCGTCTGCGGCGACTGGAACATCGCCCACCAGGAAGCCGACCTCAAGAACTGGCGCGGCAACAGGAAGAACTCGGGGTTCCTGCCGGAGGAGCGCGAGTGGCTCAGTGCGGTCTTCGACGAAACGGAGGGCGGGTACGTCGATGTCGTACGGGCCCTGCATCCGGACGTCGAAGGGCCGTACACGTGGTGGTCCTACCGTGGGCAGGCTTTTGACCGGGATACCGGCTGGCGCATCGACTATCACGTCGCGACGGCAAGGCTCGCGGCCAAGGCCGCAAAGGGGTATGTGGAGCGGGCGGCCACGCATGGCGAGCGGTGGTCGGATCATGCGCCGGTGACCGTCGTCTACAACCTCTAGGTCCTCGGGGGCTTTTGGGGCCGTGTCCCGGCCTCCCGCACCCGCCGGTCCAACGCCATCGACAGCTCAGCCTCCACCACGCTCTTCGCCAGCGGCCGCAAGCGCTCGAGGTCGGCCGGGGAGGCGCCACGGGCGAGGGCGAGGTCGGTGAACAACTCGGCCAGGGCGTCCGCGTGTTCGCGTACGCGTCGGCCGGTCCGAAGTACGTCCGCGAGGGGGATGCCCTCGCGTACCAGGGCCGCCGAGACGTCCAGCAGGCGGCGGCTGATGTGGACGAGGTCGGTGCCGTCCGTGGCGAGGTAGCCGAGGTCGAGGGCCGCGGCGAGGTTCTCGGAGGTGGCCTGGTCACCGAAGGCGTCGGCCAGTTCCTCGGGGGAGAGGCGGACCGGGACCTCCTCGGTGGGGGCGCCCAGGCCGAGCAGTTCACCGACGTCGCGGCCGTGGTCGAAGGCCTCGGCCAGTTCGGCGATGCCGCTGAGAGTGTGGCCGCGTTCCAGGAGGGCCGAGATCGTGCGCAGGCGGGCCAGGTGGTCGTCGTCGTACCAGGCGATACGGCCCTCGCGGCGGGGCGGCGGAAGCAGCTTGCGCTCGCGGTAGAAGCGCAGGGTGCGCACCGTGATGCCGGCCTCCTCGGCCAGCTCCTCCATGCGGTACTCCCGCTTGCCGGGCTCGCGCATTCCGGGCCCGGACTTCCCCTGCCCCCGCTTTCCTGATCCTTCAGCCACGCAAGCAGCCTATGTTGTACCGCCAGTAACTTCTTCGGCCCGGACCCTACCCAGGAGTATGGCGTTCCCCTTACTCTCCCCATTGCGCCAGTGTTCACTGGCATGGTCGCGCTGGGGCAGGGGCAAAAATGGACCAGGGAGGGGTCGGGATGACCGGACAGGAGCGCGCGCACGACGAGCACGCGGCCGAGGGTGTGCGGCATGTGCGCGTGGCGGTGGTCGGGTCCGGGTTCGCTGGGCTCGGGGCCGCCGTGCGGCTGCGGCGGGAAGGGATCACCGACTTCGTCGTGCTCGAACGGGCCGGCAGTGTCGGCGGCACCTGGCGGGACAACAGCTATCCCGGCTGCGCCTGCGACGTACCGTCCCACCTGTACTCGTTCTCCTTCGCCCCCAACCCCGACTGGCCGCGCACTTTTTCGGGGCAGGAGCACATCCGCGCGTACCTGGAGCACGTGGCGGATGTCTTCCGGCTCCGCCCCCACCTCCGCTTCAATTCCGAGGTGAAGAGGATGGCTTGGGACGGCGAGCGGCTGCGCTGGGAGATCGAGACCAGCAGCGGCAACCTCACCGCCGATGTCGTCGTCTCCGCCACCGGGCCGCTTTCCGAGCCCCGGATGCCGGACATCCCCGGGCTCGACACCTTCCCCGGCGCGGTCTTCCACTCGGCCCGCTGGGACCACGACTACGACCTGCGCGGCAAGCGGGTCGCGGTGGTCGGTACGGGCGCCTCCGCCATCCAGATCGTGCCCGAACTCCAGCCCCGGGTCTCCCGGCTCACCCTGTTCCAGCGGACCCCGCCGTGGGTGCTGCCGCGCGTCGACCGGGCGATCAGCGGAGTCGAGCGCCTGCTGCACCGGCAGTTGCCCTTCACCGCGAAGGCCCGGCGCGGACTCCTGTGGGGCATCCGGGAGTTGCAGGTCCAGGCGTTCACCAAGCACCCGGGGGAGCTGGGCCTGGTCGAGCAGTTCGCCCGGCTGAACATGGCCCGTGCCATCAAGGACCCGGCGCTGCGGGCCAAGTTGACGCCCGACTACCGCATCGGCTGCAAACGCATCCTGCTGTCCAGCGACTACTACCCGGCGCTCGCCAGGCCCAATGTGGACGTCGTCGCCTCCGGGCTCACGGAGATCCAGGGCAGCACCGTCATCGCCGCCGACGGCAGTCGCACCGAGGCCGACGCGATCGTCTTCGGTACGGGCTTCCACGTCACCGATCTGCCGATCGCCGAGCGTGTCGTGGGCGCGGACGGCCGCGCCCTCGCCGAGGCCTGGGCGACCGGCATGAAGTCGCTGCGCGGTGCGAGTGCCGCGGGCTTCCCCAACTGGATGTCGATCATCGGCCCGAACACGGGCCTCGGGAACTCCTCCATGATCCTCATGATCGAGTCCCAGCTGAACTACATGGCCGACTATCTGCGGCAGTTGGACGTCCTCGGCGGACGGGTCGCCCTCGACGCCCGCCCGAGCGCCGTCAGCGCCTGGAGCGACAAGGTCCAGGAGCGCATGAAGCGCACGGTGTGGAGCACGGGCGGCTGCACCAGCTGGTACCTCGACGCGAACGGCCGCAACACGACCATCTGGCCCGGTACGACGACGGAGTTCCGCAGCGCGACACGGCGCGTCAACCTCGGGGAGTACGAAGTGCTCCGGGGACCCTGGACCCGTACCGACGACATCCAAGGCGAGCAGAAGGTGGAGGCCGGCGCGTGAGCCGACTGACGCATGTGAAGAGTGGTCCCTACTCCCCGCCCGCCCCCGTCAGGGAGTTGACTGCGGTCTCCGCCGACGGCGCGCGGCTGCACGTAGAGGTGCACGGACCCGAGGACAGGCCCGCCGTGGTGCTCGCGCACGGCTGGACCTGCTCGACCGCCTACTGGGCCGCTCAGATACGGGATCTCGCCGCCGACCACCGGGTCATCGCGTACGACCAGCGCGGGCACGGGCGGAGTCCCGCGCACGCCACCTGCACCACGGACGCGCTCGCCGACGACCTGGAGGCCGTGCTCGCGGCCACCCTCGAGTCGGGCGAGAAGGCTGTGGTGGTGGGGCACTCCATGGGCGGGATGACGCTGATCGCCGCCTCCGGGCGGGCGCGTCTGAGGGAGCATGCGGCGGCCGTTCTGCTGTGCAGTACGGGCAGTTCGCGGCTGGTCGCCGAGTCGCTGGTGGTGCCGCTGCGGGCCGGGCGGCTGCGGGCCTGGCTCACCCGGCGCATCCTGGGGGCGCGGGCGCCGATGGGGCCGGTCACGCCGATCGCCCGGCGGATCCTCAAGTACGCGACGATGGGGCCCGGTTCGGCCCCGGAGATGGTCGAGGCGTGTGCGCGCATCGTGCACGCGTGTCCGCGCCGGGTCCGGTACACCTGGTCCCACGTCCTGGACGCACTCGAACTCGACCATGCCGTAAGGGAGTTGACCATGCCGACGGCCGTGATCGTGGGCACGGCCGACCGGATGACACCCGTCGTCCACGCACGCGAACTGGCCGCCGCACTGCCCGACTGCGTCGGCCTCACCGAGCTGCCCGGGATCGGGCACATGACCCCCATCGAGGCACCCGAGCTGGTCAGCGGGCGGATCCGGGAACTCGCGTCCACCTATGTGCGGGCCGAGTTGAAGGAGGGCGCATGAGGAGCGGGACAAGCCTGGAGGGACGGGTCGCCGTCGTCACGGGAGCGGCGCGGGGCGTCGGCGAACTCCTCGCCCGCAAGCTCTCCGCGCGCGGCGCGAAGGTCGCGCTGGTCGGTCTGGAGCCGGAGGAGCTGAAGCGGGTCGCCGGGCGGCTGCACTCCGAGGGCGGCCACTGGTACGCCGACGTCACGGACCACGATGCGATGGTCCGGGTCGCGGCCGAGGTAGAGGAGCGGTTCGGGAAGGTCGACATCGTCGTCGCCAACGCGGGCGTCGCGGCCGGCGGGACCTTCGCCGGCTCCGACCCCGAGGCCTGGCGCCGCGTCATCGAGGTCAACCTCATCGGCTCGGCGGTGACGGCCCGTGCCTTCCTGCCCGCCCTGCTCGCGAGCCGCGGCTATCTGCTGCAGATCGCCTCGCTCGCCGCGCTCACGCCCGCACCGATGATGACGGCGTACTGCGCGTCCAAGGCGGGCGTGGAGGCGTACGCGCACAGCCTGCGCACCGAGGTCGGCCACAAGGGCGTACGCGTCGGGGTCGGTTATCTGTCGTGGACCGACACCGACATGGTGCGCGGTGCCGATCAGGACGACGTGATGCGGGAGTTGAGGCAGCGGATGCCGTGGCCGGCCGGCAAGACGTATCCGCTGGGGCCCGCCGTCGACCGGATCGTGGCCGGCATCGAGCGGCGGTCGAGTCATGTGTACGGGCAGTGGTGGCTGCGCGGTGTGCAAGGTGTACGGGGCTGTCTGCCGGGGGTCGTCGCGACGGTGGGGCGGCGGGAGATGAGGCGGTTCGAGCCGCGGCTCGGGAAAGTCCGTACGGGGCTTGTCGGTGCTGGTGGGGCGGCTGATGAAGAGGCGAGCGACACGGTGCGTAACCGTCCGTAACTGACCGAAATGCGCGCTTTGTCGGTCCGTGTGAATCTGGTCGAGGCCCCATCCCCTCACCACCACGGGAGTGAATCTCATGGGCATGAAGGACCAGTTCCAGGACAAGGCCGAGAAGCTTCAGCAGAACGCGAAGAAGAAGATGAGCGAGGGCCGGGACGAGAGTGAGCGCGGCCGTATGACGCCGGAGGAGCGTGAGCGGGCTCAGCACGAGGATGCCCGGCGCCGTCGGCAGGAGCAGCAGCGTGGGCGTCAGGAGCAGGATCCGGCGCGGCGGGCGCAGCAGGAGGAGCAGGACCGGCTCGACCAGGACTACGACATCTGATCGCTGAGCCTGCGTGAGCAGCAGCAGTAGCAGTAAGGGGCGTCCGCCATGGAGGACGCCCCTTACGCGGTGCCCCTGGGAGGCAGTTTCGGGCGGGTCCGGTCCGGAACGTGGTGGTGGCCAGGGGGAGTTGCCGCCGGGTGGTCGGTCAATAGGTTCAGGGCCAGGTGGACCGCGTCGGCCAGCTGGGCGTGGCGGCCCTCCGCCCAGTCCAGCGGGGTGCGGAGTACGGGCAGGTCGGGGCTGACGCCGTGGTTCTCGACGGACCAGCCGTACGCGTCGAACCAGGCGGCGTTCATGGGAACCGTGATGACCGTGCCGTCGCCGAGACGGTGCCGGCCGGTCATGCCGACGACGCCGCCCCAGGTGCGCTGCCCCACCACCGGGCCGAGCTTGAGCAGTTTGAAGGCAGCCGTGATCATGTCGCCGTCCGAGGACGTCATTTCGTCGGCGAGGGCGACGACGGGACCGCGCGGGGCGTTGGAGGCGTACGACACCGGCTGGGCGTTACGCGTCACGTCCCAGCCCAGGATCGTGCGGGTGAGCTTCTCGACGACCAGCTCGCTGATATGGCCGCCGGCGTTGCCGCGCACGTCGACGATCAGGGCGGGCCGGGACATCTCCATGCGCAGATCGCGGTTGAACTGCGCCCAGCCCGAGCCGCCCATGTCCGGGATGTGCAGATACCCGCACTTGCCGTGGCTCAACTCCCGTACGACATTCCGGCGTTTGGCCACCCAGTCCTGGTAGCGCAGCGGACGCTCGTCGATCAACGGCACGACCGCGACCCGGCGCGCATGGCCCTCGCCGTCCAGATCAGAGGGGCCCGAAGGGCCTTCCTCAGAAGGGTGGTGGTGGGCGACGGGTTGGGAGAAGGTGAGCTCCACCGTGGTGCCGCCCGCCCCTGCGAGCAGCGGATACGGCCCGGCGACGGGATCGACCGGCCGCCCGTCGACGTGGGTGAGCACGGCGCCCTCGCGGATGCCCGTACCGGCCAGTGGTGAACGCGCCCTGGAGTCGGACGACTCGCCGGGCAGGATCCGCCTGACCGTCCAACTGCCGTCCTTGTGTACGAAGTTGGCGCCCAGCAGGCCTTGTGCGCGCTGGTAGTGCGGCGGCCCTTCGTTACGGCGCGCGGGAGTGACGAACGCATGGGACGTGCCCAGCTCGCCCAGGACCTCGCGCAGCAGATCCGCGAACTCGTCGGGGGAGGCGACCCGTTCGACCAGCGGCCGGTACTGGTCGAGGACCGTGTCCCAGTCGATGCCGCACATCTTCGGCTCCCAGAAGTACGCGCGGATCAGGCGGCCCGCTTCCTCGTACGACTGCCGCCACTCGGCGGCCGGGTCGACGTGGTGCAGAATGCGGCGCGAGTCGATCCACACGGTCGTGTCGAGGTCGCCGGACTCGGTGGAGGGGACGGCCCGCAGATCGCCCTCGTCGACGACGACGAGCCGCGAGCCGTCGCCGCTGACTGCGAACCAGTCGAGGTGGTCGACGAGTTCGGACTTCTTCGCCTTGCTGATGTTGAAGTACTCCAGCGTGGGCCGCCCCGAGGTGTCGTCCGGGTTGACGAAGGTCTCGCCGAGCGCGCCGGAGATCGGCCAGCGCAGCCAGACCAGTCCGCCGCCCGCGACCGGGTACAGCGCCGAGTACTTGGAGGCGGGCACCGGGAAGGGCGTGACGCGGTTCGCCAGGCCTTCGGTCTCGACGGTGACCGCGGCGCCGTCGCCGGTGTCGTCGGTGTCGTCTGCGATCACGTCCAGGCCGCCCGCCGCCGGGCGTCCCTCGGGGGTCAGCGCGAAGGGGGAGGGTGTCGCGGACGACAGGGGAACCAGATACGGGCGGCAGCCCAGCGGGAAGGACAGGTCGCCGGTGTGCACGTCGTACACCGGGTCGAAGCCGCGCCAGGACAGGAACGCGAGGAAGCGGCCGTCCCGTGTGAAGACCGGCCCCTCGTCCTCGAAGCGGCCCCCCGTCACATCGACGATCGTGTGCGTTCCCGGGCCCTCGATCCGCGCGATCTTGATCTGCCGCAGGGACCGGCCGATGCCCGGGTGCGACCAGGTCAGCCAGGCGCCGTCGGGGGAGAAGGCGAGGTCGCGCACGGGCCCGTTGATGGACTGGATCAGCTCGGTGACCTCACCGCCTTCGGGCTCCTCGGCCGTGTCGATGAGGAGCAGTCGCCCGTCGTGGGACGCGATCGCGAGCCGTTCCCCCTGCGGATCCGAGACGAGTTCCAGTACGCGCCCCAGTCGGCCGGAGGCGAGCCGACGCGGGGCGCGGGCGCCGGTCGCGCCGGGCAGGTGCGCGATCTCGACGGCGTCCTCGCCCTCCGCGTCCGTCACATACGCCAGCCGCCCGCTCGAGCCGAGCATCTCCGGCAGCCGTACGCGTACGCCCGGAGTGTCCGCGATGGTGCGCGCCGGGCCGTCGCGGTGCGTGAGCCAGTACAGGCTGCCGCGTACGACGACGGCACTGGCCCGGCCCGTCTCGTCCACGGAGATCCCGTCGACGTGCAGACCGGCCGGCACCTGGTACGGGCGGCGCCCCGCACGCGGCCCGCCCAGGCGCACATCGAGGCGGCGGGGTCCCGAGCCGGCGGACAGGTCGTCGACGATCCACACCTCGCCCGCGCACTGGTAGACGACGCGGGTGCCGTCGCAGGAGGCATGGCGGGCGTAGAAGGTGTCGTGGTCGGTGTGGCGGCGCAGGTCGGAGCCGTCGTGCAGGCAGGAGTAGAGGTTGCCGACGCCCTCGTGGTCGGAGAGGAAGGCGATCCGGTCGCCGACGAACATCGGCGCGTCCAGGTGCCCGTCGAGGTCGTCGAGGATGCGCTGCCCGTGCAGCCACAGGCGTCCGGTGGCACCGCCGCGGTAGCGCTTCCAGGCGGCGGGCTCGTGCGGGGGCGTGCCGGTGAGCAGCAGCGTCTTGTGCTCGCCGGCGACGTCGGCGACCGCGATGTGCGAGACCGGGCCCCAGGGGAGCTTGCCGCCGGGGTCGCCGTTGACCGGGAGCTTGTAGGCCCAGGTGAAGTGGGCGAAGGGCTCGCCGTGCGAGGCGACGGCGAGGATGTCGCCGTCGGGGGTCCAGCCGCAGACCCGGGTGTCGGGGCTGCCCCAGTAGGTGAGCCGTCTGGCCGGGCCGCCGTCCACCGGGGCGAGGTGGATCTCCGGGTCGAGGCTGCGCCACGTCGTGTACGCGATGTGCCGGCCGTCGGGCGAGAAGCGCGGATGACCGATCTTCGTACGGTCGACCGTGAGACGCCAGGCCCGGCCGGGGCGGTCGAGGGGGGCCACCCAGAGGTCGTCCTCGACCACGAAGCAGAGCCGGTCGCCGCTGAGGTGCGGGAAGCGCAGATAGCCGTCGGCCGGCACGGTCGGGTTTTCCTGCCTGTCGCTCACCTACCCATGCTTTGACGGGGGAGGGAGACCGGCAACTCGTGGCGAAAGTTGACGGGCGGCAGCGTGATTCAGGACACGTACGAAACGGTTTCGTTTCGCAGGCTCTCGACGTATCTTCGTGGGTGTACGAAACCGTTTCGTTCGGCAGTGTGGTCTGCAGGCGTGCATGCGTGGGTCTGTAGCCTGGCGCTCCGAGCGTTGGAGCAGGAGAGGTGAGTGCGATGACTGAAGCCGCGACGGTGCGCCGCAGTCGGATCACGCCCGAGCGTGAGGCCGAGCTGTACAGGGCCGTGCTCGACCTGCTCCGGGAAGTCGGCTACGACGCCCTGACCATGGACGCCGTGGCCGCCCGCACCCGGTCCAGCAAGGCGACGCTCTACCGCCAGTGGGGCGGCAAGCCCGAGCTGGTGGTCAAGGCGCTCCGGCATCACAAGCGGATCGACCCGGCCGATATCGACACCGGGTCCCTGCGGGGCGACTTCCATGCCATGGCGCTGCGTGAGGACGACTGCTCCATGGAGCAGGACACCGCGCTGATGCGGAGCCTGGTCATGGCGGTCCACAGCAACCCGGAACTCCTCAAGGCGTTCCGGGAATGGCTCATCGAGCCCGAGGTGGCAGAGATTCGCAAGGTGTTGCAGCGTGCCGTCGATCGGGGTGAGATCCGTGCGGACAACCCCGCGATGGACTACGTGCTGCACATGTTGCTCGGCGCCTTCATCGCCCGGAACATGATCGACGAACTGCCGCCGACCCAGGCGTACCTCATTTCGTACTTCGACGCCGTGGTCCTCCCCGCTCTCGGCGTCTGACCCTCAACCACCTTCCAGAGTCACCCACTTGCACCTGACGCGACCGCTCACGTCGTCGGGCTGATCACCCCTGCCCTGTACCACCCCACGACCTGACCGGGAGTACTCCCTCGTGGCCACGTTCCTCTATAAACTCGGCCGGTTCGCCTTCCGGCGACGGCACTTCGTCGCCCTGATATGGGTGGCGCTGCTGACGCTCGCGGGTGTCGGCGCGGCCTCCGCGCCCGCCCCGGGCGCCACCTCCTTCTCCATCCCCGGCACCGAGGCGCAGAAGGCCTTCGACCTGCTGGAGCAGCGTTTCCCGGGCGCAAGCGCCGACGGAGGTACCGGGCGCATCGTCTTCAAGGCGCCCGAGGGCCAGAAGATGACGGACGCCGACAACAAGGCGACCGTCGAGAAGACCGTCAAGGAACTGGGTGACGGTTCCGAAGTCGTCTCCGTCACCGACCCGTTCACGACGAACGCCGTGAGCAAGGACGGCACGGTCGCCTACACGTCGGTGAGGTACGACGCTCCCGGCATGGAGCTGAAGGACTCGACCAGGGACGCCCTCGAGGCGGCCGCGGACGAGGCGCAGGCCACCGGGCTGACCGTCGACGTCGGAGGTGACGCCCTGCAGGCCGCGGCCGAGCCGGGGGCGATCGGAGAGGTCATCGGTCTTGCCATCGCCGCCGTCGTCCTCGTCCTCACCCTGGGCTCACTGGTCGCGGCCGGACTGCCGCTGCTGACCGCGATCATCGGCGTCGGCATCGGCGTCTCCACCATCACCGCCCTCGCCAACGCGCTCGACCTCGGCGACACCACCTCCACACTCGCGTTGATGATCGGTCTCGCGGTCGGTATCGACTACGCGCTGTTCATCGTCTCGCGCTACCGGGGTGAGCTGGCCGACGGCCGTGACCGCGAGGAGGCGGCAGGCCGGGCCACCGGCACCGCCGGCTCGGCGGTGGTCTTCGCGGGTCTCACGGTCGTGATCGCCCTGGCGGGCCTGTCGGTCGTCGGCGTCCCGATGCTGACCAAGATGGGCCTCGCGGCGGCGGGCACGGTCGTTGTGGCCGTCCTCATCGCGCTGACCATGATCCCGGCGCTGCTCGGGTACGCGGGCAGGAAGGTCCGGCCGACGGGCGAGAAGCGCAAGCGGCGTGGCGGCGAGAAGTCCGAGGCGCGCGAGAAGTCCGAAGCGCAGGCCAAGCCCGGCATGGGCACCCGTTGGGCGAGCTTCGTCATCCGCCGTCCGGTCGCCGTGCTGCTGCTCGGCGTGGTCGGTCTGGGTGCGATCGCCGTCCCGGCCACCCAGCTGGAGCTGGGCCTGCCCGACGACGGCTCGCAGCCGACGTCCACCACCCAGCGCCGGGCGTACGACCTGCTGTCGGAGGGCTTCGGCCCCGGCTTCAACGGCCCCCTGATGATCGTGGTCGACGCCAAGGACAGCGACGACCCCAAGGCGGCGGCCACCACGGTCACCGACGGGATCAAGGGCCTCAAGGACGTCGTGACGGTGACCCCGGCGGCGTTCAACAAAGCCGGCGACACGGCGACGATCACCGTGATCCCGGACTCCAAGCCGTCCTCCGTACAGACCGAGGACCTGGTGCACGCCATCCGTGACCAGGGCACCGACGTCAAGGCGGACACGGGCGCGAAAGTCCTGGTCACCGGCACCACCGCGATGAACATCGACTTCTCGCAGAAGCTCACCGACGCGCTGGTCCCGTACCTGGCCCTGGTGGTCGGCCTCGCCTTCCTGCTCCTGATCGTGATCTTCCGCTCGATCCTGGTCCCGCTGAAGGCGGCCCTCGGCTTCCTGCTCAGCGTGCTCGCCGCGCTCGGTGCAGTGGTCGCGGTCTTCCAGTGGGGTTGGCTCAGCGGCCTGATCGGCGTCGAGGAGACCGGTCCGATCATGTCCATGATGCCGATCTTCATGGTGGGCGTGGTCTTCGGTCTCGCGATGGACTACGAGGTGTTCCTCGTGACCCGCATGCGGGAGGCGTACGTCCACGGCGAGTCGCCGAGCCAGGCCATCGTGACCGGCTTCCGGCACAGTGCCCGGGTCGTGGCCGCCGCCGCGGTCATCATGATGGCCGTCTTCGGCGGCTTCATCAGCTCCAGCGAGTCGATGATCAAGATGATCGGCTTCGGCCTCGCGATCGCCGTCTTCTTCGACGCGTTCGTGGTCCGCATGGCCATCGTCCCGGCGGTGCTCGCCCTGCTCGGCAAGAAGGCCTGGTGGCTCCCGAAGTGGCTGGACCGCGCCCTGCCGAACGTCGACGTCGAGGGCGAGGGGCTCCGCGCCCACGACGCCGACGGTCCGAAGGACCCGGACGAGGAACGGCAGTTGGTACGGGTCTGAGGCCACGGGTCTGAGGCTGCGGGGCTGAGGCCTCACCTGAACGGACAGGGCGCCCCACGCATTGGTGGGGCGCCCTGTCGCTTGCGCGTCGTGAGCCGTGGTCTGTCTGCCGACCGCCCGCTTGAACCCGTTCTGCCGCGCTACTGCCTTGAGTAGCGCGGCAGGTTCTCCGTGGAGATCGTCCAGTCGGCGATGGTGACGTCTTCGCCGTACACGAAGTCCTTGCGGGTGGCGTAGCGCGGGCCGTTCGGGGTCGAGTGGATGTCGGAAAGGACAGCGCCCTCTCCGGTGCGGGGGTCGAAGATCATGTAGATGGGGATGCCGAGCAGGGGATAGGAGTGCCCGGCGCGCACCCCCAAGCGGAGAACTCGGTCGCATGCCCCGTACATGCGCCGCTAGCGTGCCGTGCATGACCGCCGCTGAAGAACAGAACGCCGCGCACCCCCGTTTCGCCGAGGCCCTGCGTGAGCTGGGACTCGATGACCTGCCCTCGCAGATTCGCCGCTTTCCGGACGCGACCCGTACCGCCGCCGAGGCCGCCGCGGCCGTCGGGTGCGAGTTGAGCCAGATCTGCAAGTCGCTGATCTTCGCGGCGGACGGGGTGCCGGTCCTCGTGCTCATGGACGGGGCTTCCCGCGTGGACCTGGAGCTGGTCCGGAGGGAACTCGGCGCCGAGAAGGTCACGCGAGCCAGGGCGGATCTCGTGCGGGAGACGACGGGGTACGCGATCGGGGGCGTACCACCCTTCGGGCACCGCACCAAGACCCGTGTCCTGGCGGACCGTTCGCTGCTCGACCACGACATCGTGTGGGCCGCCGCGGGCACTCCGTACACCGTCTTCCCCATGGACCCGAAGACCCTCATCGCGCACGCGGGCGCCGCACTGGTGGACGTACGTGAGCAGTCGGAGTGACTCCACTCGTCGCGTCAGCCGTCCTGCTCGCCGCCGTCACCCACGCCAGCTGGAACGCGATCGCGCACCAGATCACCGACAAGCTCGTCGGGTTCACACTGACCCGGCGGCGGGACGCTGATCGGGCTGGCCATGGTGCCGTTCGTGGCGTTCCCGGCGGCCGGGGCGTGGCCGTATCTGATCGCCTCGGCCGTCATCCACGTCGCGTACTACGTCCTGCTGATGCGGTCCTTCCGGCCGGGGGACTTTTCGGTCAGGCGTACCCCATCGCGCGCGGCACCGCGCCGCTGGTCGTGACCATGCTGGCGGCGGTCTTCGCTTCATGAGGTCCCCGACGGCTGGGCGGCGGCCGGCATCGCGGTGTCCTGCGCGGGCCTGACCGGGGTCGCCCTGTGGGGCCTGCGCGGACACCGGCCCAACTGGGCGGCGATCGGCGCGGCGCTCGCGACCGGGCTGACCATCGCCGCATACGCGGTCGTCGACGGACTGGGCGTACGGGCCTCCGGCTCCTCCCTCGGATACATCGCCTGGCTGATGGCGGTGGAGGGCGTGGCGGTCCCGGCGTACGCGCTGTACCGCTGGCGCGGTCAACTGCTCGGCGTGCTACGGCCGTTCGCGGGCGTGGGGCTACTGGGAGCCGCCCTGTCCGTCGCGGCGTACGGCCTGGTCCTGTGGGCCCAGACGAAGGCGGAGCTCGCTCCTATCGCGGCCTTGCGCGAATCGTCAGCCAAGCTTTGCTCATGCGGTAATAACTTCGCTGACCAGGGGGCTGTATGAGGCACTCCCGTACGCCCCGGTCTCGTCGCGCGCCATGAGAGCGTGTTGGATCTGCCGTTTCGCCGGGGTCAGTTGATGACGTTCTCAACCCAGCGTGAGCCATTGGATGCCCAGGCGGCTGACGTCCAATGCTTCCTCCCTGGTGATCGGCTCACGCCCCGTCGCCTTGCGCAGGAAGCGAAGCTGACCCCATCCCAGCTTCTCCAGTGCCGCTGCCCCGTCCGGGCCGAGCAGAAGGTCTTGCACCAGATCTGCGGCCTGGGAAGTCAGCCACGGCTCGCGCCCCAGGGCGTCGGCCAGGTCCAAGCCATGCACGGCGACCTCAACCACCCGCGTCAGCAGGAACTCCGACAGGAGCATCGGATCGCCGTGCCGGGTGCGAACCACACGCCCTTCGGGCTCGGCCCGGCACAGTCGGTCCACCTGTTGCCAAGTGGCGTTGAAATCGTCGGCGAGCGCGGCGCCGCTGAGCTGTTCGGTCGCATGGTCTTGGGCCAGAGCGATCCGAGCCGCGTTGGTGTCCGGAGCGAAACGGTCGTCGGGCCGGTAGTACTCAACTGCCGAGACCTCGGCATGGGTCGGCGCCGGTGCGGCCAGCATGCCCGGCAGCCAGGCAATCACCACCCGGACATGAGCCAGCAAGTCGCTCACCGTCCACGGTGCACACCGCGTCGGCAGACGCCACTCGGCCGCCGAGACCCCGGTCATCGCCCGCGCGAGTTGCCCGGCCTCAAGACGAAACGCTTCAACTACCCGCCCCTGATCCATGCCGAGCAAGCTACTTGAGCAGAAAAGATGCACACGTCGGATACGGCGAGGCCCGGCCGCATACGGATGCGGCCGGGCCGGAAGCGGTGGCTTATCAGGCTTCGGGACAGAGTGTGTTGCGCAGCCCGATGTTGAGGTGATGTGCGTCGTCCTCGGTCAGCATGATGCCGTCGTAGGAGAACAGTTCCATTGCACTGTTGACCGTGTCCGAGACACCGCCCTCGAGGTTCACACACTGGTAGCGCGCCTTTTCGATGGCCTTGTCCTCGTCTTGGACGAGCTTGGGATTGACGTCCTTCATGGCCGCGATGACGGCGGTTCTCTTGTCGCCGGTGGGCTCGGGGAGGGCGACCTTGTCGGCCTCGGAGGTGTCACTGCTGTCCGCGGTGTTCGGAGCCGCAGGTGCGCTGCTCGGGGCGGTGTCGGCCTTGCTGTCGGTGCCGTTGTCGCTGCTGCAGCCGACAAGACCGACGGCGAGTACGGCGGTGACGGCTGCGGTGGTGGTACGGATTCGCATGATGTCCCCCTGGATGTTGCACGTCCGGGGGGACATCATGCGCAGGCGAGGTGCTGGGGGCCAGAGTGATCACACGACTGTGACACGACAAAGCCCAGGTCGGGACTTCGCCTGAACCTCGGCCCGCTCCGGTCGGCGGGTGGCCGTCCGCCAGTTCAGGGCCCTCTCGACACAAGATCACCGCGAACCGGACATCCAGGGGAGAACGCCGGGGTCCTGGATTCCTCGGTACGGTCGAGGTCGTGTCTGGGCACACGTCGGGGTTGGTCACCCCCAGCCGTGTGCTGGTTGATCGCGCGCGACTAGGAGAGCTCAGTCAAGCCCTGCTCATGCGGTAATAACTTCGCTGGGCAGGCCGCCGATCGGGTAGTCCAGCCCCGTTACAGCCGTCCCTGGCAACGACGTGCTGTTCGGCGGCTGCGTCAACGGTCTGTGTGAGTCGCTGCCGTCGCCGCGAAGGGTGGGGTGTCCTGTTCGCATGTGGCGTCGGCGGGCGGGAGAGCGCCGCCGAGGAAGTAGCGGACCGCATGGCGGCCGACACAGCTGCTGGGATTGTCCAGTGCGGTGTGGCCGTACCCCTTCAGCGTGAGCAGTCGTGCGTCAGCCAGTTCCCTGGCCATTGCCTCGCCGTCCTGATAGGGCGTGGCGGGGTCGTAGGTGGGATTGACCACGAGGATCGGATGCGCGGTGGGCCTGTTCCACGGTCCGAGGTACCTGTCGGCTGCCGTGGCCGGCCAGTTCGAGCAGGGCTCGTTGGCCCATGCCCACCAGTGACCGAGGTCCCCTGCACGCTTCGCGCTGAACCTGTCGAGCTCGGCATACCGTTGCGGATAACGCGGGTTGGGGCTTTCCGCGCAGAGCACGGCGACGGGCTGCTCGAAGCCGGGGTACGACGGGGGGCCGGGAGGCGCCTCCGGCTCCTCGGGGGTGCGGCCCTCCCAGAGCGCCTGCAGCGTGTCGGCGGTGTCGGTCCATCCCGGGTGGACCGTGTAGAGGCCGCCGCGAACCTCGCTGACGGTCTTCGCGTAGGTCCACGCTCCCTGGGGCCGTTGTGCCACACGCCGCATCAGTTCCTCGAACTTGGCACGGGTCTTCGCCGGGCTGTCGGCGGAGAAGGCGCAGCGGCTCGCCGAGGCGCGCCCGCACAGATCCAGGAACTGCCCCAGAGTTGCGGCCGAGCCGAGATCCGACTCCAGGCGCAGGAACGTGCTGATCCTCGGTTCCTGCCGGGAACCGTTGTTGGCCCAGGCCCGGGGGTCGACGTTGCCGTCCAGCACCAGGCGTCCGACCTTGGACGGGAACAGGTTCGCGTAGGTGGCGCCCAGGAAGGTGCCGTACGAGACGCCCCAGTAGCGCAGTTGCTTTTCGCCGACCGCCCGCCGCAGCCAGTCGAGATCACGCGCGGTGTCGGCTGTCGAGACGTGGCGCAGCAGTTCCGGCACCCGCTGCTCGCAGCGACGGCCGAGGTCGGCGTAGGCGGCGATGAATTCCTTGCGCTGCTGTCTGCCGACGGGGAAGGGAGGAACGTCCGCGATCCAGTTCTCCGCTTCTTCGGTGTCGGTGAAGCACCGCACCGCGGTGCTTTCACCAATACCGCGAGGATCCCAGCTCACGATGTCGAACCGCTGCCGCAGTTCCTCGGGGAACTTCTCGTACTGTGCCGGAAGCCCCACCGTTCCCGCACCTCCGGGCCCGCCGGGGTTGAAGAACAACGAACCGATACGACGACCCGGATCGGTCGCGCGGGCCCTGATCACTGCAAGTTCGATGGTGGGGCGTCCGGCACGGAAGCCGGAGTAATCCAGCGGCACTTGCGTCGTGGCGCAATCGAACCCTTGCTGCGCGTCGCCCGTGCAGGGCTGCCAGTCCAGGGCCGACCCCGGACCGCCGACAGGAGGCCCTCCGCGAGAGGGCTCTGCCGCGACGGTGCCAGTCACCACACTGGAGACGAGCACGGCCCCTGCGGCGCACACGACAGCGCGGCGCAGCCAACTCCTCGTCAATCCTGACATGTGCAAACCCTTCTGGATGATGACGCGCAGCGGGCACCGGCACAGGCGAGCGCAATGCCATCCGACCGGCCGCCCGGGCCATGGGCAACACACCAAGACTGGACGGGTGACGAGTGCCTGCCATCCGCACCCGTGCCGGTTCGCGGGCCCGGACGGCTGCCGAGTCGGGAACCTGCCACAGCGGGTGGGCGCCGGTGGCAGTGAAGACCGGGTGCGCATGCCCGCTGCCGCCGGCTGGTGGCGGACTCGGCCCGCCAGCTCGACTACGGGATCACGGCGGGCGACCCGGCCGGCGCCCAGCGCCGCTCGGCCCCGAGAACGATGTCGATCATCGTCGGTGCGGCCATCGGCGCGGTTTTCTTCAAGGAGCGGTTCGGGGCGCCGAGGGTTGCGGCGGCGGCCCTCCTCGTCGTGGGTATCGGGCTGATGCTGCACGCAGGGTGAGCCTGGCCGGGTCGGCTACGACGACTGCGCGGCCCTCACCGCCCGTACCAGCGCCTGCGCCCGCGGATCCGCCGTAACCGTCTTGCGGAAGCCGTTCGTCACATAGCCGAAAGCGATGCCCGACTCGGGGTCGGCGAAGCCGAGGGCGCCGCCTCGGCCCGGGTGGCCGAAGGAGCCGGGGGACAGGAAGGGGGAGGCCGAGCCGTGGAGCATGTAGCCGAGGCCGAAGCGGGTGTTGATCACCAGGATTCGGTCGGGGCCCGCGGATTCCTCCGTGCGGGCCGCTGCCAGCGTCTGCGGCGTGAACAGGCTTGGTACGCCGTCCACTTCGCCGATCAGCGAGGCGTAGAAGCGGGCCAGGCCGTCCGCCGTCGCGATGCCGTTCGTCGCGGGGAGCGTCGCCGCGCGGTACGCCGGGTCGTTCTGGTCGGGGAACGGGGTGATCGCGGCGAAGGCCCGCCGGGTGAGGGAGGCGGGGTCCTCGTACGCCTCCGAGACTGTGCGCTTGGGGCGCGTACGCAGGCCCCCGGCGGCCGGAGGTGTCTCCAGCCGGCCGACCCGGCCCACGCGGCCCGCCTCTCCGTCCGGCAGACCGATCCAGAGGTCCAGGCCCAGCGGGGCGGCGATCTCGTCGGCGGTCCACTCCCCGATTCCCCGGCCCGTCACCCGCCGCACCAGTTCACCGGTCAGCCAGCCGTACGTCAGCGCGTGATAGCCGTGGTCGGTGCCCGGCTCCCACGCCGGGGCCTGCCGCGCCACGGCCTCGGCGCCCCGCAGCGGATCCAGCGCCTGAGCCGGAGTCAACGGCTCGTCCAGCACCGGCACTCCAGCCTGGTGCGACAGCACCTGCCGCACCAGCACCCGCTCCTTGCCCGCTGCCTTGAACTCGGGCCAGTACTCCGCCACTGGCGCGTCCAGGTCCAACTGCCCGCGCTGGTGCAGGAGAAGGGGTACGGCAGCGGCGACCCCCTTTGTAGCCGAGCGCACGATCTGCGCGGTCCCGCGCTCCCAGGGGGCCGGGGAGTCCGCCACGTCCCGCAGTCCGCCCCACAGGTCGACGACCTTGCGCCCGTCCCGGTACACGACCACCGCCGCGCCCCGCTCCCCGAGTGCCGTGAAGTTGCGTACGAACGCATCCCTGACCGGCTCGAAGCCCTCCGCCACCGTGCCGTTCACGTCCACGCCCGTACTCCCGTCCAGAAACTGCCGACAGTGGGGGCAACACCCGCCCCCAGCCCGCGATTCCTAGCCCAGCAGGATCGTGACCTCGATATTGCCCCGCGTCGCGTTCGAGTACGGGCAGACCTCGTGCGCCGCGTCCACAAGCTTAGAGGCGATGCCCGGGTCGAGGACGGGGAGCGAGACGCTGAGGGCGACCGCGAGTCCGTAGCCCCGCTGCTTGTTCGGCCCGATGCCGACCTTCGCGGCGACCGTGGAGCCGATGAGGTCGAAGCCGGCCCGGCGGCCGACGAGGACCAGCGCGTTGTGGAAGCAGGCGCTGAACCCGGCCGCGAACAGCTGCTCCGGATTCGTGCCGTTGCCGTCGCCGCCGAGCGCGGGCGGCATCGCCACCTTCAGATCGATCTGGCCGTCCTGACTGGTGACGTAGCCCTCGCGACCGCCGTGAGCGGTGGCCTCGGCGACGTACATGATCTTCGTTGGACGGGTGTCTGCAACAGCGGTGCCGTCAGTCATGGTTGGCCTCCCCCGGAACACATGCGCACAAGTACATCGTGCACAAGGTACTTGGCGGTAACCAGGCCCCCGTTACCAGGGGGTAGCAACCGTGGGTAACGCGAGATCAGCCGGTACGGTCCGCCGCGGCCTCCGCCTCCTCCGCCAGCCGCCGCAACTCCTCGCGCAACCGCGCGACCTCCGGCCCGCCGAGCCCGGTCGCCCTGAGCAGTTCGCCCGGTACGCACTCCGCGCGCTCCTTCAGCCCCTCCCCGCGTCCCGTGACCGCGACGAGCACCGACCGCTCGTCCCGCGCCGACCGTTCACGCCGGACCAGGCCCGCCGCTTCCAGCCGCTTCAGGAGCGGGGACACGGTGCCGTAGTCGAGCCGCAGGGCGGCCGCCAGTTCCTTGACCGGCGTCTCGCCGCGCTCCCACAGGACCAGCAGGACGAGGTACTGGGGGTAGGTGAGGCCGAGTTCGTCGAGCAGCGGGCGGTACGCGGCCGTCACCGCGCGGTGGGCGGAGTACAGCGCGAAGCACAGCTGGTCGTCCAGGGAGAGAGAGCCCTCGTCGTTCGTCACGCGCCCATTGTCACGGAGCGCGGATCGAAGCCGAAGGGCAACTCCAGGCGATGCTGCCGCATCAGCTCCTCGTCGGAGAGCAGTTCGCCCGTCTTCCCGTCCGCGGCGATCACGCCCTCGCTGAGGATCATGGAGCGGGGGCACAGTTCGAGGGCGTACGGCAGGTCGTGGGTGACCATGAGCACGGTGACGTCCAACGACCGCAGGATGTCTGCGAGTTCGCGCCGCGAGGCGGGGTCGAGGTTGGACGACGGCTCGTCGAGTACGAGGATCTCCGGCTCCATCGCGAGAACGGTCGCGACCGCCACCCGGCGCCGCTGGCCGAAGGAGAGGTGGTGCGGGGGGCGGTCCGCGAAGGCCTCCATGCCGACCCGCTCCAGCGCCGTACGGACCCGTGCCTCCAGCTCAGGGCCCTTCAGCCCGGCTGCCGCGGGTCCGAAGGCCACGTCCTCGCGCACGGTCGGCATGAACAGCTGGTCGTCCGGGTCCTGGAAGACGATGCCGACCTTCCGCCGGATCTCGGCCATGTGCTTCTTGCCGACTGGCAGCCCGGCGACCGTCACGGTGCCGGTGCCGCCGGTCAGGATGCCGTTGAGGTGCAGCACGAGCGTGGTCTTCCCGGCGCCGTTCGGCCCGAGCAGCGCCACGCGTTCACCGCGCGCGATGGTGAAGTCGACGCCGAACAGCGCCTGGTGGCCGTCGGGGTACGCGAAGGCCAGTCCGGCCACTTCCAAAGAGGGAGTCACAGAGTCCATCCCAACACGCAGACGAGGAGGGCGGCGAAGGGCAGGGCAAGGGCGTACGACCACTGCGCCCGGGACGCGGTCACTTCGTCGATGACCGGCATGGAACCGGCGTAACCCCGGCTCACCATGGCGAGATGCACCCGCTCCCCGCGCTCGTACGACCGGATGAACAGCGCGCCCGCCGACTTGGCGAGGACGCCCCAGGACCGTACGCCCCGGGCCTCGAAGCCGCGCGACTCGCGGGCGATGCGCATGCGCCGCATCTCGTCCGCGATGACGTCGCCGTACCGGATCATGAAGGAGGCGATCTGGACGAGAAGCGGGGGCAGCTTCAACCGCTGCAATCCCAGGAGGAGTTCGCGCAGTTCGGTGGTCGAGGCGAGCAGTACGGAGGCGGCGACGCCGAGGGTGCCCTTGGCGAGTACGTTCCAGGCGCCCCACAAGCCGTTCACGCTCAGGGACATCCCGAGGACGTCCACGCGCTCGCCCTGCGCCACGAAGGGCATCAGTACCGCGAAGGTCACGAACGGCACCTCGATCAGGAGCCGCTTCAGCAGGAAGCCGGCCGGTACGCGGGCCGCGTACGCGACGGTCGCGAGCAGCGCGGCGTACAGCGCGAAGGCCCACATCGCCTCGCGCGGCGTCGACACGACGACGAGCACGAAGGCGAAGACGGCCGCGAGCTTGGTGTGCGGCGGCAGGGCGTGCACGGGTGAGTGCCCGTGCCGGTAGAGCTTGTGTGCGTGGCCTGCGCCCATGTCAGACGTTCTCGGGAACTGACGAGGGCGAGGTCTCGGACGTACGGCGCTTGCGTACGGCCCAGAAGACGCCCGTGCCCGCGACCACCGTGACGCCCACGCCGATCGCGCCCGCGAGGCCGCCGGAGACACGGGAGTCGGTGATGCCCTCGATGCCGTAGTCGGCCAGCGGGGAGTCGGCGGCGGCGTGGTCCTCGGTCTTGGCGTCGATGCCCTTGTCGGCGGCGACCTTCTCCAGGCCGTCGGGGCTGGCGGAGGCGTAGAAGCTGACGAAGCCGGCGAGTACGAGGGAGGCGGCGAGGCCGGCGAGCCAGACCTTGCGGGGAGACCGGGCGGCGACCGGGGCGGGTTCGGCGGCCGGGGCGTCGACCAGTTCGCCGTTCACGCGGAGCTTCAGCGGGGCGGTCAGTCCGCGGGCGCCGTACACGAGGTCCGGTCGTACGGCGATGACGGCGCCGACCGTGAGCGCGGTGATCGTGGCCTCGCCGATGCCGATGAGGACGTGGACGCCGACCATCGCGGTCAGGACCTGCCCGATGGGTACGTCGGTGGTGCCGCCGATCGCGTAGACGAGCGTGAAGGCGGCGGCGGAGGCCGGCACGGAGAGCACGGCGGCGATGAACGCGGAGACGGTAATGGAGCGGCGCTTCTTGGGAAGGAGTTTTACGAGGCCGCGGAATACGGCGTACCCCACGACCGTGGTGACCACCGCCATGATCGTGATGTTCACGCCGAGCGCGGTGAGGCCGCCGTCCGCGAAGAGGATGCCCTGCATGAGGAGGACGACCGAGACGCAGAGGACCCCTGTGTAGGGGCCCACGAGTATCGCGGCCAGCGCGCCGCCGAGGAGGTGGCCGCTGGTGCCTGCGGCGACCGGGAAGTTCAGCATCTGCACGGCGAAGATGAACGCGGCGACCAGGCCCGCGAGCGGGGCGGTCCGCTCGTCGAGTTCGCGCCGGGCGCCGCGCAGGCTGACGGCGACGGCTCCGGCGGCGACGACTCCGGTGGCCAGGGAGACGGGGGCGTTGATGAATCCGTCGGGCACGTGCATGGATGGGCTCCGCTTCCGGGGTCCGGCCGGCTGGCTAACCGTTTGATGATAGTGCCTTGTTGCGAACGGCTTGCAAGAGCGAGGTGTCCCTCAATAGCTCGGGAGCGCAATCCGGAAAGTATGCGACATTGGATAGAAATCCACATAAAGGGTTCTCACAGGGTCCTCTGGACCCCCAGCGAAGGAGCGACCGATGTCCGCCGTCGAGCAGTACGCGCGCGCCCACATCGTCACGGACTCGGCACAGGAAACGCCCGCCGTCCCGGTAGCCCTCCGCTACGACCCCGAGGCCGAGCCGCCCGAGGTGCACGTCACCCTTCCCGGGCAGCACGAATGGGTTGTCGCCCGCGACCTCCTCGAACGGGGGCTGCGCACTCCGACCGCGTCCGGTGACATACGCATATGGCCGTGCGGCCGCGTCCAGACCGTGGTGGAGTTCCACTCGCCGGAGGGGGTGGCGGTGGTGCAGTTCGATGTGAAGGCCTTGATCCGCTTCTTGCGGCGTACGTATATGGCGGGGGCGCCGGTGGCTCACTGAGCGCTTGTGCTCCGCTGGGTGGGGCAGTTCGAAGCTGCGGGTCCGTCGTGGCTGGTCGCGCCCACGCGGCGGAGCCGCACATTGAAACAGCCCCGCGCCCCTTGGGGCCTACGGCCCCCGGGGCGCGGTACCGCACTTGGACTTCGGCAGGGGCGCTCGGCTCAGCTACCCGCCTTCAACATCGCCGCCACGAGCGGCCCAGCGGCTTCGCCACCATGCCCGCCCTGCTGCACGACACCCGCCGCAGCCAGGTCGCCCTTCCACGCCGTGAACCAGCCGTTGGGCTTCTTCTGGCCGTCGACCTCCGCGGAGCCGGTCTTCGCGCCGGTGTCGGGGCCGAGGCCGGCCATCGCCTCGGCCGCCGTTCCCGCCGCCGCGGTGTACTGCAGCAGTTCCTGCAACTGGGCCCGCGTGGAGGCGGACAGCAAACGTGGCGCCTTCGCCAGCGCACGGTCGTCGACGTCCGGAGACACCAGGTAGGGCTGGCGGAAGGTGCCCGTCTTCGCCGTCGCGACGACCGACGCCATGTTCAGCGGGTTCATCCGGACCGCGCCCTGGCCGATCAGTGAGGCCGCCATCTGGGCGTCCGACTGCACCGGCACCGCGCCGTCGAAGCTGGACACCCCGATCGACCAGTTGTTCTTGCCGAGCCCGAAGACCTCCTGGGCCTGCTTCGTCAGATCGTCGTCGCTCAGCTCCTTCGCCTGGCTGATGAAGGCCGTGTTGCAGGACCGCGCGAAGCTCGCCTTGAACGTGCCGCCCTTGATCTCGAACTTGTCGTCGTTCTGGAACTTCCAGCCGCCGTACGTGGAGAACTTGGGGCACGGGTGCTGCTCGTCCATCGACGCCAGCCCCTTGTCGAGGAGCAGCGACGCCGAGATGATCTTCATCGTGGAACCGGGTGCCAGGGAGCCCTGGAAGGCGGTGTTGAAGCCGCGGCCGGAGTTCGCGACGGCCAGGATCTCGCCCGTCGACGCCTTCGTCATGACCAACGACGCCTTGGGCTTCTTGGCCACCTGCTCCTCGGCCGTCGCCTGGAGGCTCGGATTGAGGGTCGTACGAACCGTGCCCGGCGTCCCCTTGCTCAGCTCCAGCAGCGTCTTGTCGGGGGCCCCCTCGTCGCCCTCGGTCGCCTTGGCGGAATCGCCCGAGGAGCCCTTGCGGATCACCCGCAGCTCGATGCCCGCCTTGCCGCCGGCCTTCTTGCCGTACTTCTCGCGCAGGCCGTCAAGGACCGTCCCCAGGGACGGGTACTTGGCCGCGGTCAGCTCCCCGCCGTCCCGGTCGAGTGCCTTGACCGGCGGTGTCCCGGCCTCCCCGGTGACCAGACGGTCGCCGTCCTCCAGATCCGGGTGGACGACGGAGGACTGCCAGTCGACCAGTGGCTTTCCGTCCTCGGCCCGGCGGACGACGGTGAGCTGGGAGTCGTACGAGAGGGCCTTGGTCTGGCCGTTGTAGGAGACGGTGCCCTTCACGGAGAACGGCATCTTCGCGCCGGATCTGGTGCCAGGCGTGAGCGTCACGTCCTTGATGCGCGCCTCTTTGCCGTACCCGGTGAGCAGCGTGCGGGCCGCCGCCGTGTCGTTCGTGGTGGCGGCGGCCTTCGTGACGTCACCGCTCTGCCAGGCCGTGAGGAACGTTGTGGCCGCCGACTTGACCTCGGCCGCCGACAGGGGGCCGGTCTTCACGGCCGGCTTGCGTTCGTCGGCCGTCGAGGCGCTGTCGTCGGCCGCCGCCCCACCGTCGTACACGGTGTAGACGCCGAACCCGGCCCCGCCGAGGACCACGGCGATCATCCCGCCGATGACGGCGGGCTTCGTCCTGCCGCGCTCGTTGGCGCGTCCCCTGTTCCCCACAGCTCCCGTTCCTCCGCTGTTGCCTCAGTAGTCTCACGTTCCACTTAGAGAACGAGAGCCAACAGCCTAGGGTCCCGGTGTGACAGAGGGGACCTTACGAGGACGCTCGTAGCACGGCTGCGACAATCGGGCCCGCCGCGTCGCCGCCCCGGCCGCCCTCCTGGGTCATGGCCGCCGCCGCGATGTCGTCCCGGTAGCCGGTGAACCAGCTGTTGGACGTTTTCTGCCCGTCGACCTCCGCCGAACCGGTCTTCGCGCCGACGCTGCCGCCGAGCCCGGCCATGGCCTTGGCCGCGGTGCCGCTGACCGCGGTGCGGTTCATCATCTGGCGCAGCTGCGCGACCGTACCGGCGTCCAGGCCCTTCGCGGTGGCCAGTTCACGGTCGTCGAGGCTCTGCGGCACGATCACCGGCTGCCGGAAGGTGCCCGTCATCGCGGTCGCGGTGACGGAGGCCATGTTGAGGGGGCTCATCTGGACCTGGCCCTGGCCGAGCATGTTGGCCGCCGTGTCGGGGCCGCCGGAGGCCGGGACGGAGCCGTCGAAGGACGCGATGCCGGTCTTCCAGTTGTCCCGGCCGAGACCGAAGCGCTCCTGGGCCTCCTTCGTGAGCGAGTCGGCCTTCACCTCGTCCGCGTACTTCACGAACGCCGTGTTGCAGGAGCGCGCGAAGCTCTCCGAGAGGGTCGCGTCCTCGTTGGGCGTCATGCCCTCGATGTTCTTGAAGGTCTGGCTCTGCCAGGTCGCTTCCGCCGGGCAGGGCGCGGGTCCGGTCGCGTTCGTGACGCCGTTGTCGATCAGCGTCGCCGCGGAGAGGATCTTCATGGTGGAGCCCGGCGCGAGCTTGCCCAGGAACGCCGCGTTGAACTCGTCGGTCCGGCGGTTGGCGACCGCCAGCACCTCGCCGGTGCTCGGCTTCACCGCGACCACCGACGACTCCGAGTACTCCTTGACCGCCTTCTCCGCAGCGGCCTGCGCGCCCGCGCTGAGCGTGGTGCGCAGCTTGCCCGGCTTGCCCTCCGTAAGCGTGAGAAGCGTCTTGTCGCCCGCGTTCTCATCCGCGCTCCGGACCGCCAGCTCGACGCCCGGGGTGCCGCCCGCGGTGTCGCCGTACTTCTCCCGCAGCTGGTCCAGGATCGGCCCGAGCGAGGGGTACTTCTCCTTGGTCAGCACGGTGTCGTTCCGGTCCACCGCCTCGATCGGCGGGCTGGCCGCCTTGCCCGTGACCAGGGTGTCGCCCTCGTCCAGATCGGGGTGCAGGACGGTCGGCTTCCAGTCGACCAGCGCCCGTCCGGTGGTGTCCCCGCGTACGACGGTCAGCTCGCTCTTGTACGAAAGGGGCTTGCTCTTCCCCTCGTACGACACCGTGGCCGAGACCGAGAACGGCACCGTCTGGCCCGACGGCGTACCCGGCGTGATCTTGACGCCGGTCAGTTGCGCCTCGGTGCGGTAGCCGGCGAGCAGCGGCTGGGCCACGCCCGCGTTGTTCGTGTGCCCGGCGGCCTTGGCCGCCTGGCCCT
Source organism: Streptomyces sp. NPDC048825 (assembly GCF_043198355.1). Taxonomy (NCBI): domain Bacteria; kingdom Bacillati; phylum Actinomycetota; class Actinomycetes; order Kitasatosporales; family Streptomycetaceae; genus Streptomyces; species Streptomyces sp. NPDC048825. The sequence goes on along the minus strand of NZ_JBICUR010000002.1, from coordinate 62,265 downwards.
TCTCCCAGGCCGCGAAGAACTCCTCGCTGGTCTCCTTGACCTCGTCACTCGACGGCGGGCCGGTCTTCACGGTGTCGCCCCCGGCCGTGCTGCCCCCGGTGATCGCCGACACGATGTTGAACGCGCCGTACCCGGCACCCCCGACCATCACCGCGAACACACCGCCCACGACGGCGGCCTTTGCCCCCTTGCGCATTGCGCGATCCCCTCCCCATGGCCTTTCTGAACGTGTTCAGAAAGATGCTCATCTATCGCACTGTATGCGGGAGGAGGGACCGGTGTGGCCGGTGTTCCCCGATTGTTAAGCCGGTGTGGCCGGCAGCTGTCCGGTTCTCGGCCCTGCCCTCAGGCCGCCCTCAGATCGCCCTCACACCCAGGTATCCAGCCACATGCGTGAACGCCAGGTGTCTATCGGGATGGCCTGGCCGGTGTAGATCGGCCAGAAATAGATGAAGTTCCACGCGATCAGCAGGACCAGGACGCCCGCCGCCGCCGCGCCGGCCACGCGGCGGCGTTCGGTCGAACCTGGCGGGCCCAGGATCGCGCCGATCATCATCGCCAGGGCCAGGCAGAGGAAGGGCAGGAAGACGATCGCGTAGAAGAAGAAGATCGTGCGCTCCTGGTACATGAACCAGGGCAGATAGCCGGCCGCGATACCGCACGCGATCGCGCCCGCGCGCCAGTCGCGGCGGAAGAACCAGCGCCACAGCACATAGAGGATCGCGAAGCCCGCGGCCCACCACAGCAGGGGCGTGCCGAGGGCGAGGACCTCGCGGGCGCACTTCTCGCCCGCGTCGACGGGGCAGCCGTCCTTGCCGGGCTTCGGGGACTCGTAGAAGTACGAGACCGGGCGGCCGGTGACGATCCAGCTCCACGGGTTCGACTCGTAGGTGTGCGGCGAGGAGAGGCCGACATGGAACTCGTACACCTGGTGCTCGTAGTGCCACAGGCTGCGCAGCCAGTCGGGCAGGAACGTCCAGCTGCCGCCCTTGCCCTCGGTCGCCGCCCAGTTCCGGAAGTAGCCGCCGCTGCCGTCGGAGGGGGACAGGATCCAGCCGGTCCAGGAGGCGAGATACGTGACGATCGCCACCGGCACGGTCGCCACGAACGCCAGGCCCGTGTCGCGCTTGAGTACCGCCTTGTACGGGTGCCGGGCGCCCGCGACCCTGCGCGAGCCGACGTCCCACAGGACCGTCATCAGGCAGAACGCGACCAGGACGTACAGACCGTTCCACTTGGTGCCGATGGCGAGACCGAGCATCAGCCCTGCTGCCCAGCGCCAGGGGCGCAGACCCAGCCGGGTGTGTTCCGCCGTGTGCGCGTCCGGGCGTACGACTCCGTCTGCGCTGCCGTCGGACGGCGGCAGCGCGGCAGCGAGGCGTTCGCGCGTCCTGTCCCGGTCGATGACCAGGCAGCCGAAGGCCGCGAGGACGAAGAACATGACCACCTGGTCGAGCAGCGCCGTGCGGCTCATCACGAAGTGCAGCCCGTCGACGGCCATGAGGGCGCCCGCGAGGCAGCCGAGGAACGTCGAGCGGAACAGACGGCGGCCGATCCGGCACAGCATCAGCACGGACAGCGTGCCGAGCACGGCCGTCATGAAACGCCAGCCGAAGGGCGTGAACCCGAACAGCCACTCGCCGAGCCCGATCACGTACTTGCCGACCGGCGGATGGACGACGTACGCGGCCTCCGACGGGATCGGGACGTCGCCGTTGTTCTTCAGGATCAGCTCGTTGGCGTCCTTGGCCCAGTTGACCTCGTACCCGCGGTGGAGGAGCGCCCAGGCGTCCTTGGCGTAGTACGTCTCGTCGAATATCACCGACTTCGGACTGCCCAGGTTCCAGAACCGCGTCAGGCCCGCCAGCAATGTGATCAGCAGAGGGCCCACCCATGCCGACCAGCGCACCAAAAGCGCGGCGGCCGGCTTCGACAGCCCGAACGCCGCCCACACACGCGGGCTCGGCTGCGCGTACGCAGGCACCAGACGGTCACGGACGTCGCTTCTGGCCGGGCTCCTGTAGCCGAACCGGCGAAGCCGCAGCTGCCACGACGGCTGCCGCTCTTCGACGCCCTCTGCCTGCCGGGTGTCCGTGTGGGACGCGGTACTGGTCACCGCGCCATCGTAGGGAACCCTTCTGTGCGAGTCCCCTTTATCGGCCCTGCGAGGATGGAACCGTGACAGGAACCCTTGTACTCGCAGGCACTCCCATCGGGGACGTCGCGGACGCACCGCCCCGGCTGGCCCAGGAGTTGACGGCCGCCGATGTGATCGCCGCCGAGGACACCCGGCGGCTGCGCCGACTGACCCAGGCACTGGGCGTGCAGCCCGCCGGACGGGTCGTGTCGTATTTCGAGGGCAACGAATCGGCCCGTACGCCCGAACTCGTCGAGGCCCTGGCCGGCGGGGCGCGCGTGCTGCTTGTGACCGACGCGGGGATGCCGTCGGTGTCCGACCCCGGCTACCGGCTGGTCGCGGCGGCGGTGGAGAAGGACATCCGGGTGACCGCCGTGCCCGGACCGTCCGCCGTGCTCACCGCGCTCGCGCTGTCCGGGCTGCCTGTCGACCGGTTCTGCTTCGAGGGGTTCCTGCCTCGGAAGGCGGGCGAGCGGCTCTCCCGGCTGCGGGAGGTCGCGGGGGAGCGGCGCACGCTTGTGTACTTCGAGTCGCCGCACCGGGTCGACGACACGCTCGCCGCGATGGCGGAGGTGTTCGGCGCCGACCGGCGGGCCGCCGTGTGCCGGGAGCTGACCAAGACGTACGAGGAGGTCAGGCGGGGGCCACTGGAGGAGCTTGCGGCTTGGGCCGCGGAGGGTGTTCGCGGGGAGATCACCGTTGTCGTGGAAGGGGCGCCGGAGAAGGGTGCCGAGGAAGTGGACGCTGCGGAACTCGTGCGCCGAGTGCGGGTGCGGGAGGAGGCGGGGGAGCGGCGTAAGGAGGCCATCGCCTCCGTCGCCGCGGAGGCGGGGCGCCCCAAGCGCGAGGTCTTCGATGCCGTGGTCGCCGCGAAGCGCTCCGCGCCTTGAGGCCGGGTGATCCGGGTAGCGCCGTTGAGGGTTCCTGATTTGTGCGGGCTGCGGGCTGCGGGCTGCGGGTTGTGGGTGGTTGCTCGCGCCCCGCGGCGGAGCCGCATATGTCACAGCCCCGCGCCCCTAAAGGGTCGCTAAAGGCGGCCTTGGCGAAGGCAAAGCCCAGGCGCGCTATTCGGGCCCTCGGACAAAGAACTGCCAAGACGGGTCCAATAGTCGGCAGGTTCCATGCACTTGCTCCGTCAGAAGAGTCCACTGGGTGACGGGACGCACCCGTCCCCCGCCTCCGCTCCCCCGGAGGCGTCAGACCAGCGGACCTAGGAGCTGGCATGAGTGAGATGGCCGTCGTGCACGAGTCGTATTCGTTCGCCTGTATGCGGTGCGGGCACGGCTGGGAGCAGTCGTACGAGATCGAGCATCACATCGACGCCGAGGGCAGCGAGTTCGTGATGTACGTGGCCGACGGCCAGGTGGTGCCGTCGCCGTTGAGCCGGCCCACCTGCCAGAACTGCGACGGTCATGTCGTACGGATCATGCGCCCGGGGCAGGTGTCCTCGGCACTGAACTCCCTGCACCCACGTCGCTCCCGCTCAGTGCCGCACCAGGCGGAGCAGCCCGAGGCAGAGTCCGCGGAGCCCGCGGAACCCGGTGAGCGCCACCACTGGCACCTGTCCGATCTGCTCCACCCGTTCCACCACCGCAAGGCGGGGTGAGGACCGGGAGGGCTCCTTCGTAGGATCGGGTCATGCCCTCCAACGCCGAAGCCCCGCCCCTCCCGGACCCCCTCCGTGTGCCCGTCGCCGACTCGCACACCCACCTCGACATGCAGTCAGGCACAGTCGCGGAGGGGCTCGCGAAGGCCGCGGCGGTCGGCGTGACGACGGTCGTGCAGGTCGGCTGCGACCTGAAGGGCTCGCGTTGGGCGGCCGAGACGGCCGCGGAGTACGAGGCCGTGCACGCGACCGTCGCGTTGCACCCCAACGAGGCGCCGCGGATCGTCCTCGGCGACCCCGACGGATGGTCCCGGCAGGGCGCCCGCGAACCCGGCGGAGACGGCGCGCTGGACGAGGCGCTCGCCGAGATCGACCGGCTCGCGGGCCTCCCGCAGGTCAAGGGCGTCGGGGAGACGGGGCTCGACTACTTCCGTACGGGACCCGAGGGCAAGGCTGCCCAGGAGCGGTCGTTCCGGGCCCATATCGAGATCGCCAAGCGGCACGGCAAGACCCTGGTCATCCACGACCGCGACGCCCACGCCGACGTGCTACGCGTGCTCAAGGAGGAGGGCGCGCCCGAACGCACCGTCTTCCACTGCTACTCCGGGGACGCAGAGATGGCCGAACTGTGCGCCGAGAACGGCTACTTCATGTCCTTCGCCGGGAACATGACCTTCAAGAACGCCCAACCCCTGCGCGACGCCCTCGCCGTGGCCCCCCTCGAACTCGTCCTCGTCGAGACGGACGCGCCCTTCCTGACCCCCGCGCCGTACCGCGGACGGCCTAACGCCCCGTATCTCATTCCGGTCACGGTCCGCGCGATGGCCGCCGTACGGGGTCTGGACGAGGATGCGCTGGCGACGGCCCTCGCGGCGAATACGAAGCGTGCCTTCGACTACTGACGCATAACGCCCACAGAGGCGCATTACCGGGTATCGCGACGACGCAACGTAGTCATGGTGCCTTGGAGAGTGACGGTCGCTCCGCTAGGTTCTCCGCGCCCGATCCGGAGGACCCCCTGGAGCGTGTCGTCGTGAGCATTTCGCAGTACGAGACGTATGGCCCGACGTACGAGAACGATCAGCCGAACGATCAGCCGTACGCCGCTGAGGATCCACAGGGTTACGTGGACACGTACCGGCCCGCGTACGAGACCCAGCACGAGGTCCACTATGAGACCCATCCCGAAGCCGCCACCGAACCCCAGCTGCCCTGCCCGCTTCCGCCCACGATCGAGCTGCCCGGCACCTTCGGCGGCAGGGCCGAGGCGCGCCGGGCGGCGCGGCGCCAGAAGGCCGCCGAGCGGCCGCAGGCGGTGCGCCGGCTGGTGCCGCGGGCGCTGGTCGTCGCCTTTCTGGCGGGCGGCACCACCGCGTTCGTCGCCGACGACAAGGCGATCGAGCTGACCGTCGACGGCAAGCCCCGCACCCTGCACACCTTCGCGGACGACGTGAGCGAGCTGCTCGCCGACGAGGGCGTCGAGTTGGGTGCCCACGACGTCGTGGCGCCCGCCCCCGGCACCTCGCTGACCAGTGGTGACGAGATCGCCGTACGGTACGGACGGCCTCTGCACCTCACCCTCGACGGCCGGCGGCGCACGGTGTGGACGACGGCGCGCACGGTGGACGGGGCGCTGAGGGAGCTCGGGGTGCGGGCGGAGGGTGCGTACGTATCGGCCCCGCGCTCCCGGAGGATCGGACTGGAGGGACTGACCCTCGACGTCCGCACCGAGCGGACCGTGACGGTCATGGCGGACGGGCGGGCGCGGACGGTCCGCACGAACGCCGCGACCGTCCGCGAGGCCGTGGAGGGCGCCGGGATCACCCTGCGCGGACAGGACACCACGTCCGTCCCGCCCGGGAGCTTTCCGCGCGACGGGCAGACGGTGACGGTGCTGCGGATCACGCGCACGAAGGAGATCCGCGAGGAGCCCATCGCGTTCGGGGTGCGACGGACGCTGGACGCCTCGTTGTTCCGGGGCACCGAGGTCGTCGAGCAGGCGGGGCAGCCCGGTATGCGGCGCGTCACCTACGCCCACCGCACGGTCAACGGCGTCCGCTCCAAGCCGCGCCCGCTCGACTCCGAGGTGGTCCACGAACCCCGCACCCAGCTGGTGAAGATCGGCACCAAGCCCCTGCCGGCGGCTCCCGCCGATGTCGACGGCCTCAACTGGAGCGCGCTCGCGGCCTGCGAATCCGGGGGGCGGCCGGGGGCGGTGGACGCCTCCGGCACGTACGGCGGCCTCTACCAGTTCGACACTCGGACCTGGCAGAGCCTCGGCGGTACCGGGCGACCGCAGGACGCGTCGGCGGCGGAGCAGACGTATCGGGCGAAGAAGCTGTACGTACGCCGGGGGGCGAGTCCTTGGCCCCACTGTGGGGGGCGTCTGTACACCTGACCTGCGGGTGGGCTGGGGCAGGCGTTTCTTTTCCCCAGCCCCGCCCCTTCCCGAAACTGGGGGCTGCGCCCCAGACCCCCGCAAGGGGGTGGGGGTGACAGGTCGTGTCGCGGCTGCCAGTCCGTCGTGGCTGGTCGCGCAGTTCCCCGCGCCCCTGGGGTGCGTGGTGGGTCGGGGCCGTGGGAGGCTGCGGGCACATGGTGGCTGGTGAGCATGACGACTGTCGGCTCCGGGAGCGCCCCTTTTAGGGGCGCGGGGAACTGCGCGACCAGCCACGACGCACCCGCAGCCGCGACACGACCGTCACCCCCCACCCCCTGGCGGGGGCCTGGGGGCGACAGCCCCCAGTTTCGGGAAGGGGCGGGGTAGGGGAAAGAACTCCCGCCCACCGCACCGTACGCTGGCCACCGTGAGCAACACCCCCGACGCCCTCCTGGGCCCCGCCGACATCCGCGAACTCGCGGCAGCGCTCGGCGTCCGACCGACGAAGCAGCGCGGACAGAACTTCGTCATCGACGCCAACACGGTCCGCCGCATCGTCCGCACCGCGGACGTGCGCCCAGAAGACGTGGTCGTCGAGGTGGGCCCGGGCCTGGGCTCCCTGACGCTGGCGCTGCTGGAGGTGGCGGACCGGGTCGTCGCCGTCGAGATCGACGACGTACTCGCGGGCGCGCTCCCTGCGACCATCGCGGCCCGCATGCCGGAGCGAGCCGACCGTTTCGCACTGGTGCACTCCGACGCCATGCAGGTGACCGAACTCCCGGGTCCCCCGCCGACCGCCCTGGTCGCGAACCTCCCCTACAACGTCGCCGTCCCCGTGCTGCTGCACATGCTCGAGACCTTCCCCACCGTCGAGCGCACGCTCGTGATGGTGCAGTCGGAGGTCGCCGACCGGCTGGCCGCGGCGCCCGGTTCGAGGGTCTACGGCGTGCCGTCGGTGAAGGCCAACTGGTACGCCGAGGTCAAGCGGGCCGGTGCCATCGGCCGCACCGTCTTCTGGCCCGCCCCGAACGTGGACAGCGGGCTCGTCTCCCTCGTCCGCCGCACCGAGCCCCTCAAGACGACGGCGTCGAGGCGCGAGGTCTTCGCCGTGGTCGACGCCGCCTTCGCCCAGCGGCGCAAGACCCTGCGGGCCGCGCTCGCCGGCTGGGCGGGTTCGGCGGCGGCAGCGGAGTCCGCCCTGGTCGCGGCGGGTGTCTCGCCGCAGGCGCGGGGCGAGGCCCTGACGGTGGAGGAGTTCGCACGCATCGCGGAGAACAAGGAGCGCGGAGAGCAGTGAGCGTGACGGTACGCGTCCCGGCGAAGGTCAACGTCCAGCTGGCCGTGGGCGCCGCCCGCCCCGACGGCTTCCACGACCTGGCGAACGTCTTCCTGGCGGTCGGCCTGTACGACGAGGTCACGGTGACGGCGGCGGACGAGCTGCGCATCACGTGCGACGGGCCGGACGCGGATCAAGTTCCCCTGGACCACACGAACTTGGCGGCCCGGGCGGCTCAGAAGCTGGCTGCCCGCCATGGCCTGGCCCCCGACGTGCACCTCCACATCACCAAGGACATCCCCGTCGCCGGCGGTATGGCAGGCGGCTCCGCCGACGCCGCCGGCGCACTCCTGGCTTGCGACGCCCTCTGGGGTACGAACACTCCCCGGGCCGAACTCCTCGACATCTGCGCCGAGTTGGGCAGCGACGTACCGTTCAGCCTGGTCGGCGGGGCCGCGCTCGGTACGGGCCGGGGCGAACAGTTGCGCCCGCTGGAAGTCGGCGGCACCTTCCACTGGGTCTTCGCCGTGGCCGACGGCGGCCTTTCGACTCCGGCGGTGTACGCGGAGTTCGACCGCCTCACCGAAGGCGCCGAGGTTCCCGAACCACTCGCGTCCCAGCCCCTCCTCGACGCCCTCGCGAAGGGCGACCCGACCGCCCTCGCAGCCGCCCTCTCGAACGACCTCCAGCCCGCGGCCCTGTCCCTGCGCCCGCCCCTGGCCGACACTCTTGCCGCGGGCACGGCGGCCGGTGCCCTCGCCGCCCTGGTCTCCGGCTCGGGCCCGACGACGGCGTTCCTGACCCGGGACGCGCCGTCAGCGACGAAGGTCGCCGAGGCACTGCTCGCCTCGGGCACATGCCGCACCGCCCGGCTCGCGGCCTCACCCGCGCCCGGCGCGACGGTGCTCTGAACTTCCGGGTCGCGTCATCACAAAGAGTGACGATCCCTGCACGCCCCGACCCCTCGCCCGGAGGGCCTAGGCTGGAAGGCTGATCGATCCCCGCGTCAGGAGAGAAATGGCCGTCAACCTGGTCAATGTCGAGAACGTCAGCAAGGTGTACGGCACCCGTGCCCTGCTCGACGGCGTCTCGCTCGGAGTGTCCGAGGGAGACAGGATCGGCGTCGTCGGGCGCAACGGTGACGGCAAGACCACGCTGATCCGGATGCTCGCCAAGCTGGAGGAGGCCGACACCGGGCGCGTCACGCACTCCGGCGGTCTGAACGTCGGCGTGCTCACCCAGCACGACTCGCTGGACCCCGCGGCCACCGTCCGGCACGAGGTCATCCGTGACATGGCCGACCATGAGTGGGCGGGCAACGCCAAGATCAGGGACGTACTGACCGGACTGTTCGGCGGGCTGGATCTGCCGGGGTTCCCGCAGGGTCTTGACACCGTCATCGGGCCGCTGTCCGGTGGCGAGCGGCGGCGTATCGCGCTGGCCAAGCTGCTGATCGCCGAGCAGGACCTGATCATCCTCGACGAGCCCACCAACCACCTGGACGTGGAGGGGATCGCCTGGCTGGCGAAGCACCTGAGGGAGCGGCGGTCCGCGCTTGTGTGTGTCACCCACGACCGGTGGTTCCTCGACCAGGTCTGCACGCGGATGTGGGACGTGCAGAAGGGCGATGTGTACGAGTACGAGGGCGGCTACTCGGACTACGTCTTCGCGCGCGCCGAACGCGAACGCATCGCGGCCACCGAGGAGGTCAAGCGGCAGAACCTGGTCAGGAAGGAGCTGGCCTGGCTGCGCCGCGGCGCCCCGGCCCGTACGTCCAAGCCGCGCTTCCGCGTCGAGGCCGCGAACGAGCTGATCGCTGACGTACCGCCGCCGCGCGACAGCAGCGAGCTGATGAAGTTCGCCTCCACCCGGCTCGGCAAGACCGTCTTCGACCTCGAGAACGTGACCGTGCAGGCCGGCCCGAAGGTGCTGCTGAAGCATGTGACGTGGCAGCTGGGCCCCGGTGACCGTATCGGCCTCGTCGGGGTGAACGGCGCGGGCAAGACCTCCCTGCTGCGGGCGATGGCCGACGCGGCGTACAGCGAGGGCGAGCGGCAGCCCGCGGGCGGCCGGGTCGTGGTCGGCAAGACCGTGAAGCTCGCCTACCTCTCGCAGGAGGTGTCCGAACTCGACCCGGCCCTACGGGTGTTGCAGGCCGTGCAGCAGGTCCGCGACCGTGTCGACCTCGGCAAGGGACGCGAGATGACGGCAGGTCAGCTCTGCGAGACCTTCGGCTTCAACAAGGAGAAGCAGTGGACGCCGGTCGGCGACCTGAGCGGTGGTGAGCGCCGTCGGCTCCAACTCCTGCGGCTGCTCATGGACGAGCCGAACGTCCTCTTCCTCGATGAGCCCACCAACGACCTCGACATCGAGACCCTCACCCAGCTCGAGGACGTGCTCGACGGCTGGCCCGGCTCGATGGTCGTGATCTCCCACGACCGGTTCTTCATCGAGCGCACCACGGACCGGGTGTTCGCCCTGCTCGGCGACGCGACGCTGCGGATGCTGCCGCGCGGGATCGACGAATACCTGGAGCGGCGGCACAAGATGGAGGAGGCCGTGGCTGCCCGTACCCCCGTGGCGCCCCCCGTCGAAAAGCCCGGCATCTCCGCCGCCGACGCCCGCGCCGCCAAGAAGGAACTCCAGAAGATCGAGCGGCAGTTGGACAAACTCTCCCAGAACGAGAAGAAGCTGCACGACCAAATCGCCGCGAACGCCACGGACTTCGGGAAGGTGGCCGAACTGGACGCCGACCTGCGTGAACTGGCCACCGAGCGCGAGGAGTTGGAGACCCGCTGGCTGGAGCTCGCAGACGACGCGTGAAGGTGGCGTGAAGGAGCGTAACGGGGGCATCACGGGCCGGTCCTCCCTTGGGAACAGGGGTTGGACCGGCCCTGAGTTCGAGCGGGACATGGTGATAGAAAGGGCCGTCTGAGAACCGTCTGAACTGTCTGAGTACGACGCTGAGTACAACTCCGTATTCACTACGTACTTCTAGGCGTGGCTAAAAATCAGTGATGAAGGGGGAACGCGCTGATGTCTCAGCCGCCCAACCAGCCGCCACAGGGCGGGTTCGGAGCTCCACAGGATCCGGGCGGGCAGTACCCGGGCCAGGGAACGCCTCCGCCGCCCGCGCAGCCGCCGCAGGCTCCACCGCCTCCGCAGGGCGGAGCCCCGGGGACCCCGCCCGCGCCGCAGCCCGGTTACGGCTACCCCCAGCAGCCCGGCCCGTACAATCAGCCGGGTCCGTACGGCCAGCAGCCAGGACCGTACGCCCCGCAGACCGGCCCGTACGGACAGCCTCAGCAGCCCGGCCCCTACGGTCAGCCCGGTTACGGCTACCCGCAGCAGCCCCAGTTCCCCGGCCCGCCCGGCACCCCGCCGGGCGGCGGCTCGCGCAACCCCTTCAAGGGCAAGCCCGCCATCATCATCGGAGCCGCGCTGGCCGCCGCACTCGTCATCGGCACCACTGTGTGGGCGGTCTCCAGCGGCGATGGCGGCGACAAGAAGCCCGCCGCCAAGAAGAGTCGCGACGCCCAGCCCAACCCGGGCGAGGACCCGATCAACCCCGGCGACGGTGACGGCGGAGGCGGCGAGGACACCGAGGACCTCAACGCGGGCCGCCAGGCGGGCGAATCGAAGGTGCTCTGGTACAAGGAGGGGCCGGACGCGCCCGGTTCCGGTGCCGACGCCCCCGGTATGTGGATCACCGACAAGACCGCGGTGAAGGCCGCGTACAAGCAGGTCTTCGCCTACAACGTCAGTGACGGCAAGCCGGCCTGGCCCGAGATCACGCTGCCGCAGGAGATCTGCTCGGTCACCCCGGAGAAGACGGCCGACGACAAGATCGTCATCGCGTACAAGGCGGGCGCCAAGGACACCGCCGACTGCAGCCAGCTGATGGAGATCGACCTCAACACCGGCAAGAAGGGCTGGACCGAGGAGATCCCGGAGGGCGAACTCTTCGACAGCATGCTCCAGCTCGGACTGACCGTCACCGGAGACACGTTGGTGGTCGGCCGCGGGCAGTCGGGCATCGGCTACGACGTCTCGACCGGCGACAAGCTGTGGGACAAGAAGAGGTACGGCTCGGCCTGCTTCCCGGCCGCGTTCGCGGGCGGCAGCAAGCTGGTCGCCGTCTCGTCCTGCGCGGCCGGCAGCGACAACGAGCACGACGAGGTGCAGGAACTCGACCCGGCCACCGGCAAGGCCAAGTGGACCTGGAAGGTGCCCAAGGGCTGGCAGGCCGCGCGTGCGTACTCCACCGACCCCGTCGTCATGTACCTCACCAACGAGGACAAGAAGCAGTGGAACATCTCCACGCTGAACAACGGCACGGTGACCGCGCAGGTCGACATCGACGAGTCCTTCGCCCCGCAGTGCGGCTGGGCGATCCTCTCGCGTGATCTGCAGGGCTGCCAGGGCGTCGCGGCCGACAAGAACACCCTCTACCTGCCGACCGACGCGAAGACCGGCGCCAACGAGATCGTCGCGATCAACCTGGCGACCGGCAAGGAGAAGTGGCGCACCAAGTCCCCGGTCGAAGAGGGCATGCAGCCGCTGAAGATGGACGGCACGAACCTTCTCGCGTACGTCCAGCCGTCGTACGACTCGGGCGGCCGGATCGTGTCCATCCCGACGGGGGACGGCTCTCACACGCCGAAGAAGCTGCTGCAGAACCCGCAGGGCACCGCGGACATCGAGAGCGGCTTCTACTCGAAGGACGTGGACTACGTGGACGGGCGCTTCTACATCTCCACGACCCGGCTGACGGGCCGTGACGAGGCGCAGGAAAAGCTGATGCTGGCCTACGGCAAGTGACCGCCCTTCGTCCCGCCCCCACTCCCTTTCTTCTCCGAGCTTTCCGAGGTAACCCGTCATGAGCCAGCCGCCGCCCCCGCCGCCCAACCAGCCGCCGCAGGAAGGCGGTTCAGGCGCACCCCAGGACTCGTCGCCGGGTGGATTCGGGGCTCCGCAGAGTCCGCCGCCCGGTGGTTTCGGCGCTCCGCAGGACCCGCCGCCCAACGGCTTCGGCGCTCCGCAGAGCCCGCCGCCGGGCGGATTCGGCGCGCCGACCCCGCCACAGGGCACCCCGCCGAACCCCGGCTACGGCTACCCGCAGCAGCCCCCGCAGGCACCCGGGACCCCGCCCCCGACGACCCCGCCCCAGCCGTACGGATACCCGCAGACCCAGCCCCCGGGCCAGCCCGGTTACGGCTACCCGGGTCAGCAGCCCCAGTACGGCTACCCGCAGCCCTCGACGATGCCGCTCCAGCCGCAGGCGCCCGGCGGCGGACGCAAGCTCAACGCCCAGCTGATGATCATCGTCGCGGCGGTCCTGGCCATCGGCCTCATCGTGGGCGGGGGCGTCTGGTACGCGTCCTCGACCGGAGGCGACGACAAGAACGACGCCTCCGGTACGTCCGGCGGCACCGGCGGCGAGGACGGCAAGGGCGACGAGGGAAAGAAGGCCCCCGACGGAGGCGGCTCGGAGAAGGTGCCGTCCAGCACCAGCGCCAAGGTCCTCTTCCAGGTGCCCCAGCCGGCGGTGCCCGACGACGAGGTCTGGAGCGTGGGGGGCTCCTGGCTGACGGACAAGGTGTACGCCAAGGCGGGCCTCGGCGAGGTCATCGGCTACGACCCGGCCAACGGCAAGGAGACCTGGACGATGCCGCTGGCGGGTCACACCTGCGCGGCCTCTCCCGAGATCACCAAGGACGGTGTGACCGTGGTGATCTCCGAGGCGTCCAAGCGCAGCAAGACCAACGAGTACCCCGGGTGCACCGAGGTCACGGCCTTCAACCTGAACACCGGCAAAAAGCTCTGGACCAAGTCCGTGGGCGACGGCAGCGAGAAGGCCAAGTTCGAGGAAGCCAGCATCACCGGCACCACGGTCGCGGTGGGCTCCGGCCTCGACGGCGGCGCGGGCTTCGACCTCACGACCGGCAAGGCCCTGTGGCAGCCGAAGGTCGAATCGTGCGAGGACCTCGGCTATCGCGGCGGCGAGCAGCTGGTCGCCGTGCGCAAGTGCGGTGAGTACGGCGAGGAGAAGCTCGAGGTCCAGCTGCTCAACCCCAAGGACGGCAGCGTCCAGTGGACGTACAAGCTCGCCGACGGCATCGACAACGCCAAGGTCATCTCCACCAAGCCGGTCGTGATCGGTCTGGACTCCGATGAGATCACCTCGTCGGGCGCCACGGACGTCTTCTCGCTCGACGACAGCGGCAAGCTGCGTACGAAGATCACGCTGGAGGACGGACGGTACGAGCACGACTGCGGTGTCGGCAAGATCCACGACTGCAAGGGGATCGTCGTCGGCAACGACAAGCTCTACGTTCCGACGAAGCAGCACGACGGGACCAAGGAGTTCAGCCGCACCAACGAGGTGATCTCCTTCTCGCTGGCCTCCGGCAAGACGACGGGCGACCGCGCCGACGCCGGTGACGGCTACGAGATGTTCCCGGTCCGGATGGACGGCGGCGACATCATCGCGTACAAGCAGGGCCCCTACGACAAGGGTTCCGAGATCGTCTCGATCGACGGTGGCAGCTTCAAGCAGACCACGCTCCTGGTGACCCCGGCCACGGAGCAGGTCCGCAACGCGATCAGCAGCATGGTCCCGAAGTCGTCCGAGCTGCTCTACACGAACGGCCGCCTCTTCATGGGCCGGGACCTGATCAGCAAGCCCTCGTCCTCCTTGGACGGGGAGAAGTACACGACGATCGGATTCGGCGCGCAGTAGGGCGTACGGCGATCGAGAGGCGGCCGTTTCCGGTCGTACGACGATCAAGGCGTCCCTACGTGGATCAAGGCCCCGTCCCTGCTCAGGGACGGGGCCTACGCTTGTGCTCGGTTGTTTCCTCGCTCGCTCACGAATGCGAGGAATTTTGGCAATCCGGGGCACTTCTCACCGGTAGGGGAAGCGCAACGTCGAACAAGCGTGTAGCTTCCGGGGGATGGAGAGCCGGGGGGCTCCTGTCCATGGGGGACCAGTTGGGGACCTGGGGGAACTGGGGGGTTGGGCTCGATGGGTGTGCGGCTCATGGTGGTCGATGACCACCGTCTGCTCGCCGAGGCGTTGGCCTCGGCACTGAAGCTGCGCGGACACCGCGTGCTCGCCGCGGCGGCGCCCGCCGCGGGGGCGGCGGAGCTGGTGATCACCAGGGCGCCTGAGGTGTGCCTGATCGGCACGGCGACACCCGCCGAGCCGGGCATCTTCGACCCGGTGGTGAAGATCAAGCGCGAGCGCCCGCAGGTGGCGGTGCTGGTCCTCGGCCCGGTACCGAACCCCCGCGGCATCGCCGCCGCCTTCGCCGCCGGCGCCTCGGGCTACGTACGCCATGACGAGCGCATCGAGGGCGTGGAGCGCGCCATCATGAAAGCCAGGGCGGGAGAGGCGGCGGTGGCCCCGCAGTTGCTGCAGGGTGCCTTCAGCGAACTCCTCAACCCGGCCGCCCAGCCGGACGACGAGGGCCAGCGGCTGCTGCAGATCCTCACGCCGCGGGAGGTCGAGGTCCTGGTCCGGGTCGCGGAGGGCGAGGACACCCGCCTGATCGCGGCCGGAATGGGCATTGCCCCGAGTACGGCGCGTACGCACGTACAGCGGGTGCTGATGAAGCTGGGCGTGGGATCGAGGCTGGAGGCCGCGGCCCTGGCGGCGCGCACGGGGCTCCTGGACCGGGCGGGTCCGGTGCCGCCGCATCCGCCGATGGAGGCGCCCGAAGGGCCGGAGTGAACTCCGGCCACTGGCCCGATAGTTGCTCCGTTGCGTCTCGATGCCCTGTTGCGTCCTGCGTGGGTACGTCCGCGTTGTCCAGGTCCGCGTCCGGGACCGTGAGGCACGGATCGGGGCGGAAGCTAGGCTTCCAGCTTCAGAACTGAACAGCCGCGATGGGGAAGTTTGTTTGATTGTGGTGTTGACCCGCGTGAGGGCTTGTGGTTTGTTGTGTTCAGTTCTGTTTGATGGGTGCGCCTAGGGAGCCCTCCGTGCTGCATGCCCCGGGGGCAACCCCCGGACCTCCGGCCGGTCAGGTCGGCTGCAGTACTCGGCGGCGCAAGAGGAAGGCTCGGTTCCGTGAAAAAGACCTCGACCCGGCTGGCCGACGGTCGTGAGCTCATCTACTACGACGCGCGTGATGACGCGGTCCGCGACGCGGTCGACCGCAGACCGCTCGACGCCACCGTCACCACGTCTCAGGTACGCCGCGACCCGCTGGTCGGCGACTCGGTCGCGATCGCCTCGCACCGCCAGGGCCGCACCTACCACCCGCCGGCGAACGAATGCCCCCTGTGTCCGTCCGAGGGCGACCGTCTCAGCGAGATACCGGGCTCCTCGTACGACGTCGCCGTCTTCGAGAACCGCTTCCCCTCCCTCGCCGGAGACTCCGGCCGCTGCGAGGTCGTCTGCTTCACCTCCGACCACGACGCGTCCTTCGCGGACCTGACGGACGAACAGGCAGGGCTGGTCCTGGAGGCCTGGACCGACCGCACCGCCGAGCTGTCCCATCTGCCGTCCGTCGAGCAGGTCTTCTGCTTCGAGAACCGCGGCGCCGAGATCGGCGTGACGCTCGGACATCCGCACGGGCAGATCTACGCGTACCCGTTCACCACCCCTCGTACGGCCCTGATGCTGCGCTCGCTCGCCGCGCACAAGGAGGCGACCGGCGGGGAGAACCTCTTCGACGACGTGGTCGCCCGCGAACTGGCCGACGGCGACCGGATCGTGCTGGACGCCGAGCACTGGGTGGCCTTCGTGCCGTACGCGGCGCACTGGCCGTACGAGGTGCACCTCTACCCGAAGCGGCGGGTGCCCGACCTGCTGGGCCTCGACGAGGACGCCCGCACAGAATTCCCCCAGGTGTATCTGGAACTCTTGAGGCGCTTCGACCGGATTTTCGGCGAGGGTGAGCCTCCGACGCCGTACATCGCCGCCTGGCATCAGGCGCCGTTCGGCACGCTGGAGGAGTTCGAGGGTGTCAGCCGTGACGACTTCGCGCTCCACCTCGAGCTTTTCACCATTCGCCGCACTTCCGGCAAGCTGAAGTTCCTCGCGGGTTCCGAATCCGGTATGAGCGTGTTCATCAACGACGTGCCGCCGGAGACCGCGGCCCAGCGACTGCGAGAGGTAGCGAGTTCATGAGTGGGAAGTACCTGGTCACCGGCGGTGCGGGCTATGTCGGCAGCGTGGTCGCGCAGCATCTGCTGGAGGCGGGCCACGAGGTCGTCGTCCTCGACAACCTCTCGACCGGCTTCCGCGAGGGCGTTCCGACTGGTGCTTCCTTCATCGAGGGCGACATCCGGGACGCCGCCAAGTGGCTGGACTCCTCCTTCGACGCCGTGCTGCACTTCGCCGCGTTCTCGCAGGTCGGCGAGTCGGTGGTGAAGCCGGAGAAGTACTGGGAGAACAACGTCGGCGGCACGATGGCCCTGCTGGAGGCCATGCGGTCGACGGGCGTCCGCAAGCTCGTCTTCTCCTCCACGGCCGCCACATACGGCGAGCCGGAGGAAACCCCGATCGTCGAGTCCGCGCCGACGGCGCCGACGAACCCGTACGGCGCCTCGAAGCTCGCCGTCGACCACATGATCACCGGAGAGGCGGCTGCCCACGGCCTTGGCGCGGTGTCACTGCGCTACTTCAACGTGGCGGGCGCGTACGGCAGTTGCGGCGAGCGGCACGACCCCGAGTCGCACCTCATCCCTCTCGTCCTTCAGGTCGCCCAGGGCAGGCGCGACGCCATCTCCGTCTTCGGCGACGACTACCCGACGCCGGACGGCACCTGCATCCGCGACTACATCCACGTCGCGGACCTGGCGGAGGCCCACCTGCTGGCCGTCGAGGCGGCCACCCCTGGCGAGCACCTGATCTGCAACCTCGGCAACGGCAACGGCTTCTCGGTCCGCGAGGTCATCGAGACGGTGCGCCAGGTCACCGGGCACCCGATTCCCGAGGTGGCCGCTCCGCGCCGCGGCGGCGACCCGGCGGTGCTGGTGGCTTCGGCGCAGACGGCCCGTGAGCGGCTCGGCTGGAACCCGTCCCGCGCGGATCTCGCGGGGATCGTGGCGGACGCGTGGGCGTTCGCGCAGAACGTGTCGAAGGAGCGCTAGGTGGGCGTACGGGAAGGCTTCGAGGAGCTGTACGGGGCGGCCCCCGAGGGCGTATGGGCGGCGCCGGGCCGGGTCAACCTGATCGGCGAGTACACGGACTTCAACGAGGGTTTCGTGATGCCCCTCGCGCTGCCGCACACGGCGGTGGCGGCGGTCTCGCGCCGCGACGACGGCGTGCTGCGGCTGCACTCGGCCGACATCGAGGGCCCGGTCGTCGAGCTGCACGTCGACGAGCTGGCGCCGCTGACGAACACGAGCTGGGCGGCGTATCCGGCGGGTGTGGTGTGGGTCCTGCGCGAGGCGGGTCACACGGTGACGGGCGCGGACATCCACCTCGGCTCGACGGTGCCGACGGGCGCGGGTCTGTCCTCCTCGGCCGCACTGGAGGTCGTGACGGCCCTCGCCCTCAACGACCTGTTCGAACTCGGGCTCACGGGACCGGAGCTGGCCCGCGTCTCCCAGCGCGCGGAGAACGACTTCGTCGGCGTCCCCTGCGGCATCATGGACCAGACGGCGTCCGCCTGCTGTACCGAGGGTCACGCCCTCCACCTCGACTGCCGCGACCTCTCCATCCGCCAGGTCCCCTTCGACCTGCCCGCCCACGGGCTTCAGCTCCTGGTCGTCGACACCCGCGTCAAGCACGCCCTGGGCGACGGCGAGTACGCGGAACGCCGGGAGGGCTGCGAAGAAGGCGCCCGCATCCTGGGCGTCTCGCACCTGCGGGACGTGGCATACGACGACCTCGACACGGCCCTGTCCCGCCTGTCCGACGAACGCGTACGCCGCTACGTACGCCACGTCGTCTCGGACGACCACCGTGTGGAGCGGGTCATCGCCCTGCTGGACGCGGGCGACGTACGAGCGATCGGCCCCGTACTGACGGCCGGCCATGTGTCGTTGCGGGACGACCTCCGCATCTCCTGCCCGGAGCTGGACCTGGTCGTCTCCACGGCGAACCAGGCCGGTGCACTGGGCGCCCGCATGACGGGCGGCGGATTCGGCGGCTCGGCGATCGTGCTGGTGGAGTCAACGGACGCAGACACGGTCACGAAGGCGGTGGAGGAGGCCTTCGCGGCGGCGGGATTCACGGCACCTCGGGTGTTCGCGGCGGTGCCTTCGGCTGGGGCGCGGCGGGTGGGCTGATTCTCAGCCCGTCCGGCGTTTGAGGACGAGGCCGCCAGGCCGATACGGGGGTCTGGGGGCGGAGCCCCCAGGTTCATGATGGGACGGGTAGGGGCGGCGGGGGCGAAAACCCCTCGTCACCCCAATCGCTTCGTCAGCGTGTACTCCGTAACCCCCGGCGGATAGTCGGGAATCTCGCACACCACCTCATAGCCCCGCTTCTTGTAGAACTCCGGGGCCTGGAAGTCCCAGGTCTCCAGGCGGGAGTGGCGGCAGTCGCGTTCCACGTGGGCCAGTTGTTCCGCTCGGGACAACAGGTGGGATCCCAGGCCCGTACCGCGGTGGGGGCCGTCGACCCAGAGGTACGTCACGTGCAGCCAGGTCGCCCAGGTGTGGCCGACCAGGCCGCCCGCAAGCTCGTCCCGCTCGTCCAGCGCCCAGAGCTGGAGCGGAAGCTCGCGTTCGCCAGGGGTTCCGCGGAGAGCACGGAGTACGGGAGAGGCCGCCGTGTTGGCGTCCCGGAGACGGGAACGCAGCAACTTGCCGAACTCTCTGTCGACTCCTGTCTCGATACGAAACATATGCCTCACCATAAACGCGCCGGACAATCAGTTCTGCAAATCCTCTTCCGCTCCTGCCGCCCGGCCTTACTCTGATGAGCAGCACCGGTGGGGGCCGGTGCTGATCAGGGGGCGAGACAATCGGGTACGACGCCCGGAGTGGGGGTAGCAGTTCCAGCACGGCGGCGGCCGTGTGGCTGCGGCTCCCCGTCCCGGGGTCCTCGGGGTCCCGGAACATTCCGGGCGCCGTACCTGCGTCGGTCGTCCCCCGACCAGTGGGGGTTTCAGTGGTTCGCATCCGTGTTCTGGTCGTCGACGACCATCGCATCTTCGCCGAGTCGCTCGCGGCAGCTCTTGCCGCCGAGCCTGACGTCGACGTGTCCGCGGCCGGCAGCGGTCCCGCCGCGCTGCGCTGTCTGGAGCGCGCGGCGGCGGAGGGCCGCAGATTCGACGTGCTGCTCGTCGACGCCGATCTGGGCGGCAATGTGCCGGGCGTCCGCCCGGCCGTATCCGTGCACGACAGCAACGAAGAAGGCCTGGTCGACGGCATCTCTCTGGTCGCGGGCGTCCGTTCGGGCCAGCCGGGTGTGCGTATCGTCGTCCTCGCCGAGAAGGACGACCCGCGCCGCGCGGCCCTCGCCCTCCAGGCCGGAGCCTCGGGCTGGGTCGCCAAGGACTGCTCGCTGTCGAGGCTGCTGACGGTCATACGAGGCGTGCTGCGGGATGAGACGCATCTGCCGCCCGCCCTGCTCACGGGCGTGCTGCGCGAGCTGACCGCCGCCCGTAAGCACCGCACCGAGAGCGAGCAGCTCGTTGAGTCCCTCACGCCGCGCGAGCGCGAGGTGCTGCGGTGCATGGTCGCGGGCCTGGGGCGCAAAGCCGTCGCCGAGCGCCTGTTCCTGTCCCCGCACACCGTGCGTACGCATATGCAGAACGTGCTGGGGAAGCTGGGAGTCCACTCCACCCTTGCCGCGGTGGCGCTCGCCCGCCGCGCCGGGGTCGGTCCGGTCGACCTAGCCGGGGATGTTGTCGAACGGGGCGGTCAACTGGCGTAGCAGCCCGGCCAGTTCACCGCGCTGCGCACTGCTGAGTTCCGCCAGGATCGCCCGCTCCTGGTCGAGGAGTCCGGCCAGCGCCTGGTCCGCGCGGTCTCGCCCCTCGTTGCTCAGCCGCACCAGCACGCCCCGGCGGTCACTGGGGTCGGGGAGGCGCTCCACCAGGCCCTTCTTCGCCAGCCGGTCGATACGGTTCGTCATCGTTCCGGAGGTCACCAGGGTCTGGGTCAGCAACTGGCCGGGGGAGAGCTGATACGGAGCACCGGCTCGCCTCAGCGCGGTGAGTACGTCGAACTCCCAGGGCTCCAGGCTGTGTTCGGAGAACGCCAGTCGGCGTGCGCGGTCCAGATGCCGGGCCAGCCTGCTCACCCGGCTGAGCACTTCCAGCGGCTCCACGTCGAGGTCCGGGCGTTCCCGGCGCCACGCTGCGACCAGCCGATCGACCTCGTCCTCCATGGCGATCAGTGTAGTGGTTGTGTCGATGTGAAGTCTCTTGACGTCAAGATAATTTGGGTGTGAGGCTGAAGGTCCCTCTCGGCCGCTTCAAGGAGGCCCACCAGTGCCCGCGCCCGCCCCCATCTGGGACCCGAGTCAGTACCTGCGTCACGCGGACCATCGCGCCCGCCCGTTCGTGGACCTCCTGGCCCGCGTCCCGTCCCTGCCCCGGGACCCGGCCCGCATCGCCGACCTCGGCTGCGGCCCCGGCAACATGACCCGCCTCCTCGCCGACCGCTGGCCCACCGCGCACATCACCGGCCTCGACAGCTCACCCCAGATGCTCGCCCGCGCCGAATCGCTGGCGGGCCCCACGCCGGGCGGCGGCCACCTCGGCTTCGCCGCCGCGGACGCCGGGACTTGGTCGCCGGCAGAGCCGTACGACCTGATCGTCAGCAACGCCACTCTGCATTGGGTACCGGACCATGTGGCCCGCTTCCCCGCCTGGGTGGACGGCCTCGCCCCCGGCGGCACCTTCGCCTTCCAGGTGCCGGGCAACTTCGACGCCCCCAGCCACCGCCTGATGCGCGAACTCGCCCACTCCGCGCGCTGGAAGGACCGCCTGGCCGGAACGCTCCGCCATGACGGCGCGGTCCACGAACCCGCCGACTATCTCCAGGCCCTCACCGGCCTCGGCTGTGAAGCCGACGTCTGGGAGACGACGTATCTGCACCTCCTGACGGGCGAGGACCCGGTCCTGGACTGGGTGAAGGGGACGAGTCTGCGTCCGATCCTGACGGAGCTGGGCGATGGGGCCGAGGCCTTCGTCGCCGAGTACCGCGCCGCCCTGCGCACCGCGTATCCGGCCGGGGAACAGGGCACCGTGTTCCCCTTCCGTCGCCTCTTCGCCGTCGCCCGGAAGGGGTGAGGGCGGCAGGTCGGCCTCGGGGGTGCCGGGCCGTGGCTTGATGTTGTGCAGATTATTGACGGCCGTTTTTAAGGCGCCTATCTTCGCGATGTCCCTCCCCCCGCTCAAGGGAGACCCCCGATGCCCCCGTCCCCATCTGCCTCCCCACCCCCACCCCGCTCCCCGGAATCCGCGCGGCAGTTGCGTCGCGTCGCGCTGTCCGGGCTCCTCGGTACCGCCGTCGAGTTCTACGACTTCCTCGTCTACGGAACCGTCGCAGCGCTCGTCTTCGGCGAACTGTTCTTCCCGGGTGCCGACCCCGCCGTCGGCACCATCGCCGCGTTCGGCACCTTCGCCGCCGGCTACGTCGCCCGCCCTCTCGGCGGCATCGTCTTCGGCCACTTCGGCGACCGGCTCGGCCGGAAGTCCATGCTGTTGCTGACCATGGGCCTGATGGGCGGCGCCAGCTTCCTCATCGGCGTGCTGCCCACGTACGAAACCGTCGGCGTCTGGGCACCCGTCATGCTCATCACCCTGCGCGTCGTACAGGGCCTCGCCATCGGCGGCGAATGGGGCGGCGCGACCCTCATGGTCGTCGAGCACGCCGGGGAACGGCGACGCGGACTGTGGTCCAGCTTCACGCAGATGGGAGCGCCGCTCGGCTCCCTCCTGTCGTCGGCCGTGGTCACCCTCGTCGTCACGCTGCCCCGGGACGAGTTCGCCGCCTGGGGCTGGCGCGTGCCCTTCCTGCTCAGCGTCGTCCTGCTCGGCGTCGGCCTGTTCGTACGCCTGAAGGTCGTCGAGAGCCCGCTGTTCGCCGAGGTGAAGAAGGAGCGCAAGGAGTCCCGGCTGCCCGTAGTGGACGTACTGCGGCGGCCCCGCCCGCTGCTGCTCGCCTGCTGCGTCGGCATCGGCGCCTTCACCGCACAGTCCCTGCTGACCAGCTACATGATCGCGTACGCCACCGGCATCGGCTACGCCCGCCCGCAGGTGCTGACCGCCCTCACCGTCTCCGCCTGCGTCGCGCTCGTCGTCCTGCCCTGCGCGTCCGCGCTGTCCGACCGGATCGGCCGCCGCCCGGTCGTACTCGCCGGCGCCATCGCCTCCGCCGCGCTGGCCTTCCCGGTGGTCGCCCTGGTCGACTCCAAGTCACCTGGCCTGCTGATCCTGGCGATCGCCCTCGGCCACGGTGTCGCCCAGTCGACGATGTACGGCCCGCTGGGCGCGCTGCTCACCGAGATGTTCGGCACTCGCGTCCGCTACACCGGCGCCTCCCTCGGCTATCAGCTCGCCACCCTCGTCGGTGCCGGCTTCTCCCCGATGATCGCCGGAAGCCTGGTCGCCGCGGACGGCGGCGGCTCGACCTCGATCGCCCTGCTGCTGTGCGGGGGCGCCACCATCACCGCGCTGACCGTCTGGTTCCTGCGCGAGACGCACCGCGACTCACTGGCCGGAGCCGGAGCCGGAGCCGGAGCCGGGCCCGGAGCCACCACCCCCCACACCCCCTCCTCCAAGGAGCCGATGACCTCGTGACTTCCCCCGCCCGCACCCGCGCCCGCACGTTACGACCGCGCGGCACCGCCGCCCTTGCCGCCCTCCTGCTCGCCGCCGCGGCCGGCGCCACGGCTCCCGCGTACGCCGACGCGCCCGCCGAGCACATCGAAGGCACCCTCCCGTCCGGCGCCAAGTACGTCATGGACAAGCCCGCCGACTGGAACGGCACCGTCCTGCTTTTCAGCCACGGCTACCGGCCCGTCGGATCGCCCCTCGCCGCCCAGAACGCCCCCGACGACGCGACGAAGGCGCTTCTCCTCGAGAAGGGCTACGCGCTCATCGGCTCCTCGTACGCCACCAACGGCTGGGCGGTGACGGACGCCGTGCCCGACCAGCTCGCCACTCTCGACGTGTTCACCGAGCGGTCGGGCGAGGCACGGCGCACCATCGCCTGGGGGCAGTCGTACGGCGGCCTGGTCACCACCGCCATCGCCGAGCGGCACCCCGGGCGCATCGACGGCTCGCTCGCCATGTGCGGGCTCGTCCACGGCGGTGTCGCCAACTGGAACAACACCCTCGACCCCGTCTTCGCCCTCAAGACCCTGCTCGCGCCCGGCTCCTCCGTCCAGCTGACCGGTTTCGCCGACCAGGCCTCGGCGGCAGCCGCCGCCGGCACCATGGGCAAGACGGTCACCGACGCCCAGGCCACCACCGAGGGCCGCGCCCGCATCGCCCTCGCCGCCGCACTCCACAACATCCCGGGCTGGAACGACGCCTCGCAGCCCCAACCCGCCCCGGACGACTGGAACGCCCAGCAGGCCAACCAGTACCAGGCCCTCCAGGGGATGCTGAGCATGCCCGCGTTCAGCTGGCGCCAGGAGGCCGAGAGCCGGGCCGGCGGCAACATGTCCTGGAACACCGGCGTCGACTACACGAAGATGCTGCGCCAGTCCTCCGTCTACAAGGAGGTCACCGAGCTCTACAAGGACGCGGGCCTGTCCCTGAAGAAGGACCTGGGCGCCCTGAACCGGGCCCCGCGCATCAGCGCCGACCCCGGCGCCGTCGACTGGATGAGCCGCACCAGCTCGTTCACCGGCCGACTGCACAAACCGCAGCTCACCATCCACACCACCGGCGACGCCCTCGTCCCCGTACAGGTCGAGAGTGCCTACCGCAGGGCCGCCACGGCAGGCGGCTCGGCACCGCTCCTGCGCCAGGCGTACGTCGACAACCCCGGCCACTGCACCTTCAGCCCGGCCGAGCAGACAGCCGCACTGCACACCCTGGAGAAGCGGCTCACCGCAGGCCACTGGAAGGGCACGGATCCCGCGTCGCTCAACGCCACGGCCGCCGCTGCCGATCCCACGACCCCGGCCCGGTACATCCCGTACCGGCCCGCGCCGTACCCCCGCCCGTACGACCTGGCTCATCCGGCCGACCGCCGGTGACAGGTGCGTACGACCGCCCGTTCTTTCCCCGGCGCGGGCGGTCGTACGCTTACGGCTGTGGAGGACGACAAGCAAGACATGACGGCCACGACGGACACCCCTGATGCCGCTGACATGGCTGACGCCCCGCATCCGCGCCCTCAGTCGCTCGTGCTCGCCTTCTTCGGCAACCACGTCCTGGACGAAGGCGACCTGTGCGTCTACTCCGGCAGCATCATCGACGTGCTCGCCAGGGTCGGGACAGGAGAGCAGGCCGTACGCTCCACGCTCACGCGGATGGTCAACCGGGGTCTGCTGCGGCGCCAGCGCGAGGGCCGCAAGATGTTCTTCGGGCTCACCCCGCAGGCGGTCCGGATCCTCGAGGACGGCGGACAGCGCATCTGGCGCGACGGCGCGGTCAACGAGGACTGGGACGGCACCTGGACCCTGCTCGGCTTCTCCCTCCCCGAGTCCTGGCAGCGCCAGCGCCACGACCTGCGTTCCCGGCTGACCTGGTCCGGCTTCGGCGCCCTCTACAGCGGGCTGTGGATCGCCCCGGGCCATGCCGACGTCCGCGGCGCCATCTCCGAACTCGGCCTCGACGCCCACGTCAAGGTCTTCCACGCCCGCGCCGACGCGTTCACCGACGTCGGCCTGATGATCCGCGAGAGCTGGGACCTGGAGAGCATCGCGGCGCGATACGTCGCCTTCGACAAGCGGTGGGCGGCCGTGTCGCCACCGGCCGACCCCGTCGCCACGCGGCTCCGACTGGTCGCCGAATGGCTGCGGATCATACGTACGGACCCTCGGCTGCCGGTCCAGCACCTGCCCCCCGAGTGGCCGGCCCGCCAAGCCCAGGAGACGTTCCGTCGGATAGCCATGGAGACGGCGGGGTCCGCTGCGCGGATGGCTGCGCAGCTGCTGGAGACGGTTCCACTGCGCTCGGCTTGACAGTTCGGCCCGGTGGCACGGTGCGGGTAAGAGGGGCTCCCGTGTCTGTCTCGTTTCCAGCGCAATCATTTCCCGTTTCGGCCAATTAGATGAACCCGTTCCGCTTCTGGTCGACGGGCCGAACGTATGCCACATGTCACCTGTTTCTTCGGTGTAAATTCAGCTGGCGTTTGCTAGGGTTCGGATCCGCAGGGGGGTCTGTGACCAGGCGTGTTGTTCTTGCCTTTCTTATCTGCTGCCGCTTTCTGGTGGCGTCAGCCTGCCCTGCTGCTGTTTCCGCGGAGCGGCTCCGCTTCCTGAGAGGAATTCTTCGGTGGTATACAGACTCCGGATTGTTCGAGTGAAGCCGAGAACGCTGTGAAGATCGCTTTCCTGATCAACAACGCGTACGGAATCGGCGGCACCATCCGCTCCACGGGGAACCTCTCGGCCGCGTTCGCCGACCGCCACGACGTCGAGGTCGTCAGCGTGCACCGCGTAGCGGACGAACCGGCGCTCCCCTTCGACCCGCGCGTACGGCTGACCTCGCTGATCGACATGCGCGAGGGCACCCCGGGTTACGAGGGCGCGCATGAACTCACCCGGCAGCCCTGCACGATGTTTCCCGACACGGGCGCGGCCAAGTACTCGTCGAAGCTGCCGTACTCGGCCCTTCAGGACGAGCGCATCGGCGGCTACCTCAGGGACACCGACGCCGACGTGGTGATTTCCACCCGCCCGGACCTCAACGGCTATCTCGCCCGCGACGGCCGGCCCCGCTATCTGCGGATCGGCCAGGAACACCTGAGCCTCGACGCCCACGGCGACCTGTTGCGCGATCACCAGAACAGAGCCGTCGCGGGCCTCGACGCATTCGTCACCGTGTCCGAGGCGGACGCCGCGCAGTACCGCGCCGCACTGCCCGCGGTGACGACGCGGATCGTCTGCGTACCCAACGGCGTGCGCACCCCGGCCGTCCTCCCCTCCTCCCTGGACTCCCGCGTCATCGTGGCGGCCGGACGTCTGATCGCCGTCAAGCGGTACGACCGGCTGGTATCGGCCTTCGCCAAGGTGGCCACGGAGCACCCCGCCTGGACCCTGCGGATCTACGGACGCGGGCCGGAGAAGACGAGGCTGCGGGAGCAGATCGAGCGGCTCGGGCTGTACGACCGTGCCTTCCTCATGGGACCCGTGTCGCCCATCGAGACCGAGTGGGCGAAGGGTGCGATCGCGGCCGTCTCCTCCGACATGGAGTCGTTCGGCATGACGATCGTCGAGGCCATGCACTGCGGCGTCCCGGTCGTCGCGACCGACTGCCCGCACGGACCCGGCGAGATCATCACCGACGGCCAGGACGGACTCCTCGTACCGCTCTCCGGCGACGTCGACGCCTTCGCCGACGGACTGAAGCGCCTTGTCGCGGACCCCGAACTGCGCCGTAACATGGCCGCAGGCGCCCGGGAGAAGGCCGCGACCTACGCCCCCTCCGCCATCGCCCCCCGCTACGAAGCGCTCATCGACGAACTGTCCCGCAACCGCCGCCGCACCTTGGCCGGCGGAAGCGCGGCCCTGATCCGGCGCCTGAGCCGCACCGTCCTGTCCCGCCCGGCCAGGCCCGCCGCCCCGGAGAGCACCCCGCAGCCCACCGCACACGCCCGCGCGACAGCGGAAGGCGGCCTGACCGTCCTGCTGGACACGGCCGAACTGCCCGCTGGGCCCCTGGACTTCGTCCTGCGTCTGCGCCGCGACCCGGCCAAGCAGGAGGTCCGCCTCCCCGTGCTCCCGGACCCGGACTCCCCGGACACCGGCGCCCGCGTCACCCTGCACCGAGCCGAGCACAGCCTCGCCGAGGGCCGCTGGGACTGCTACGTCGCCCCGCGCGGCACCGGCTCCGGCACCCGCACGCGCCTCACCGCCCGCCTCGTCGAGCAGGCGCCTCTGCTCCGAAGACCTCTCACAGTCCGCGAACCCGACGGTGTGAGCGCGTGGATCCCGTACACCACCGCCGACGGCTTCCTCGCCCTGCGCACCTGGCTGCGGCCCGCCCATGCCGAGGCCGAGCAGATCGAGGTCGGCGAGCGCTCGGTCTCCGTCACCGTCTCGCTGCACGGGGCCACCGGCCTCGCGGCCGGGGCCGGGGTCATGGTGCAGGCGGTGTCCCGGACGGAGCGGGCGTACGACTTCTCCGTGCCCGCCAGTCCCGCGGGCGCCGACAGCATCCGCTTCACCGTCCGGTACGAGGAGGTCATGGCGCGGCGCACCACGGAACAGGACCTCTGGGATCTGCGGCTGTCCACCGCCGACGGGACGATCCCGATGGGCAGGATCAGTGGGGACATCGTGGAGCGCAAGAAGACGGATGTCGTGCCGGCGGTCGTCCTCGACCATGCTCAGCGTGGCCCTACCCGGATCAGACCGTTCTTCTCCGCCACCAACGACCTGGCGCTGAGCGCCCGCGACATCGAGGACGACTGAGGACCGACTGACGGCGGACTCAGGGCCGGCTGAACGGCCGGCCCCGCCGAACCGGCCGCTCCTCAGCTCTTGCGGTGCCCGATGAGGCGCGGCTTCGCCTCCAGCCCGTCAAGGCCGTGCCAGGCCAGATTCACCAGATGGGCGGCCACCTCGGCCTTCTTCGGGCGCCGTACGTCCAGCCACCACTGGCCGGTCAGGGCGACCATGCCGACCAGGGCCTGGGCGTAGAGCGGCGCGAGCTTCGGGTCGAAGCCTCGGCTCTTGAACTCGCGGCCCAGGATGTCCTCGACCTGGGTCGCGATGTCGGAGATCAGCGAGGCGAAGGAACCCGTGGACTGGGGGATGGGGGAGTCGCGGACGAGGATGCGGAACCCGTCCGTGTACTCCTCGATGTAGTCGAGCAGCGCGAACGCCGCCTGCTCGCACAGTTCGCGGGGGTGGCCTGCCGTGAGGGAGCTGGTCACCATGTCCAGCAGGCGCCGCATCTCACGGTCCACCACCACCGCGTACAGGCCCTCCTTGCCGCCGAAGTGCTCGTACACCACCGGCTTGGAGACCCCGGCCTTCGCCGCTATCTCCTCCACCGACGTGCCCTCGAAGCCCTTGGCGGCGAAGAGCGTTCGGCCGATCTCCAGGAGTTGCTGGCGTCGCTCCGCCCCCGTCATCCGGGTCCGGCGCGCACGCCTCGGCTTGTCGTTGCTGGGTGTGCTGGAGTCGGCCACGCCGTCAATCATGCCGCCTCGGCGGCCTCTGTTTTCTGCCGGGAGCCCTTCCCATCGGGGTTCCGGCGGGAATCGATACGCGAGCGTGACGGCCAGCGCACGTCGTACGCCCAGCCGAGCATCTCGAACCAGCGGATGATCCGTGCCGAGGAGTCCACCTGTCCGCGCTCCACGCCGTGCCGGGCGGACGTCGGATCGGCGTGGTGCAGGTTGTGCCAGGACTCGCCGCAGGACAGTACGGCCAGCCACCACACGTTGCCCGAGCGGTCACGCGACTTGAAGGGGCGCTTGCCCACCGCGTGACAGATCGAGTTG
Source organism: Streptomyces sp. NPDC048825 (assembly GCF_043198355.1). Lineage (NCBI taxonomy): Bacteria > Bacillati > Actinomycetota > Actinomycetes > Kitasatosporales > Streptomycetaceae > Streptomyces > Streptomyces sp. NPDC048825. The sequence goes on along the minus strand of NZ_JBICUR010000002.1, from coordinate 33,320 downwards.
ATGGACCAGGTGACGTGATGCAGCAGTGCCACCCGGACGAGTGAGCCCCAGAAGAACGCCGTGAAGGCTCCCCACCAGGACATCGTCACCAGACCGCCGATCAGCGGCGGAAGCGCCAGCGAAAGCAGGGCCCACAGAATGAACTGGCGGGAGATCGCACGGATCGCCCCGTCCTTGATCAGATCCGGCGCGTACTTCTCCTGCGGCGTCTGCTCCTCGTCGAACATCCAGCCGATGTGCGCCCACCACAGGCCCTTCATCAGAGCCGGGACCGTCTCGCCGAAGCGCCACGGCGAGTGCGGGTCGCCCTCGGCGTCGGAGAACTTGTGGTGTTTGCGGTGGTCGGCGACCCAGCGGACCAGCGGGCCCTCCACCGCCATCGAGCCCATGATCGCGAGCGCGATCCGCAGCGGGCGCTTGGCCTTGAAGGAGCCGTGCGTGAAGTAGCGGTGGAAACCGATGGTGATGCCGTGGCAGCCGAGGTAGTAGAAGAACACCAGTAGACCGAGGTCCAGCCAGCTCACTCCCCAGCCCCAGGCCAGCGGTACGGCCGCGAGCAGCGCGAGGAACGGGACGGTGATGAAGAGAAGGAGCGTGATCTGCTCGATCGAGCGCTTCTGCTCGCCGCCCAGCGTGGCGGAGGGGAGCGAAGTGTCGTTATGCGCCTTCGGGGCGTCGTCGATCACATCGGAGCTTGTGGTCATGGGGCGTCCCCTGTGGGGTTCGTGGATTGAGACGATGCCGGATGTACGGGCATACGGCGCCGTATGTCATGCCTACGGTTCCGTAACCTACGGCGTCGTAAGTATGGCAGCGCTCAGCCCGGCGGCAAGAGGCCGAGAGTCTGCGCCTCCGCATCGAGACCTATCCTTGGAATCGGTCGGACAGCGCGGTCCGCTCTGTTTCTTAACTTCCCGGATGCCCTCTTGCTATGCGGCCACCGCTGCCGCAGGCCGACGGGTTCCGGGGGTTCCCCACTCAGCCGAGCCTCAGATGAGCTTCACCACTGCAAGGAGCCGCACCTGTGAGCAGTGCCGACGACCAGACCACCACGACCAGCAGTGAGCTGCGCGCCGACATCCGCCGCCTGGGCGACCTGCTGGGCGAGACCCTCGTACGCCAGGAGGGCCCCGAGCTCCTCGAACTGGTCGAAAAGGTGCGTCGCCTCACCCGTGAGAACGGCGAGGCCGCCGCCGAGCTGCTGCGCGGCACGGAACTGGAGACCGCCGCCAAGCTGGTCCGCGCCTTCTCGACGTACTTCCATCTCGCGAACGTCACCGAGCAGGTGCACCGTGGCCGCGAGCTGCGCGCCAAGCGGGCCGCCGAGGGCGGACTCCTCGCGCGTACGGCGGACCGGCTCAAGGACGCCGATCCCGAGCACCTGCGCGCGACCGTACGGCACCTGAATGTTCGCCCGGTCTTCACCGCCCACCCGACCGAGGCCGCCCGCCGCTCCGTCCTCAACAAGCTGCGCCGGATCGCCGCCCTCCTCGATACCCCCGTCATCGAGGCGGACCGCCGCCGCTACGACACCCGTCTCGCCGAGAACATCGACCTCGTCTGGCAGACCGACGAGCTGCGCGTCGTACGCCCCGAGCCCGCCGACGAGGCCCGTAACGCGATCTACTACCTGGACGAACTGCACGCCGGCGCAGTCGGCGACGTCCTCGAGGATCTGACCGCCGAGCTGGAACGCGTCGGCGTCGAACTGCCCGACGAGACCCGCCCGCTGACCTTCGGCACCTGGATCGGCGGCGACCGCGACGGAAACCCGAACGTCACCCCCCAGGTGACCTGGGACGTACTGATCCTCCAGCACGAGCACGGCATCAATGACGCCCTGGAGATGATCGACGAACTCCGCGGCTTCCTGTCCAACTCCATCCGCTACTCGGGCGCGACCGAGGAACTGCTGGAGTCCCTCCAGGCCGACCTGGAGAACCTGCCGGAGATCAGCCCCCGCTACAAGCGCCTCAACGCCGAGGAGCCCTACCGCCTCAAGGCCACCTGTATCCGGCAGAAGCTGGAGAACACCAAGCAGCGGCTCGCCAAGGGCATCCCGCACGAGGAAGGTCACGACTACCTCGGGACCTCCGAGCTGCTGCGTGACCTCACGCTGATCCAGACGTCCCTGCGCCAACACCGCGGTGCGCTCTTCGCCGACGGCCGCATGAACCGTACGATCCGCACGCTCGCGGCCTTCGGTCTCCAGCTCGCCACCATGGACGTACGGGAACACGCCGACGCCCATCACTACGCGCTCGGCCAGCTCTTCGACCGGCTCGGCGAGGAGTCATGGCGTTACGAGGACATGCCGCGCGAGTACCGGCACAAGCTGCTCGCCAGGGAACTGCGCTCCCGCAGGCCCCTCGCCCCGACTCCGGCCCCGCTGGACGCGGCCGGGCAGAAGACCCTCGGGGTGTTCGGGACGGTCAAGCGGGCCCTGGAGGTCTTCGGACCCGAGGTCGTCGAGTCGTACATCATCTCCATGTGCCAGGGCGCGGACGACGTGTTCGCCGCGGCCGTCCTCGCCCGCGAGGCCGGGCTGATGGACCTGCACGCGGGCTGGGCGAAGATCGGCATCGTGCCGCTCCTGGAGACGACGGACGAGCTGCGCGCGGCCGACACCATCCTCGAGGGCATGCTCGCCGACCCCTCCTACCGGCGGCTCGTGGCGCTCAGGGGCGATGTCCAGGAGGTCATGCTCGGGTACTCCGACTCCTCCAAGTTCGGCGGCATCACCACCTCCCAGTGGGAGATCCACCGTGCCCAGCGGCGGCTGCGCGACGTCGCCCACCGCTACGGCGTACGCCTTCGCCTCTTCCACGGCCGCGGCGGCACCGTCGGCCGGGGCGGTGGTCCCACGCACGACGCGATCCTCGCCCAGCCCTGGGGAACCCTCGAAGGCGAGATCAAGGTCACCGAGCAGGGCGAGGTCATCTCGGACAAGTACCTGATCCCCGCGCTGGCCCGGGAGAACCTGGAACTGTCCGTCGCCGCCACCCTCCAGGCCTCCGCCCTCCACACGGCCCCGCGTCAGCCCGGCGAGGCGCTGGCGCGCTGGGACGCGGCGATGGACGTCGTCTCGGACGCCGCCCATGCCGCGTACCGCCGCCTGGTCGAGGACCCGGACCTGCCCGCGTACTTCTTCGCCTCCACCCCCGTCGACCAGCTCGCCGACCTGCACCTCGGCTCCCGGCCTTCGCGGCGGCCCGACTCCGGTGCGGGCCTCGACGGGCTGCGGGCCATTCCGTGGGTGTTCGGCTGGACCCAGTCGCGGCAGATCGTGCCGGGTTGGTTCGGCGTCGGCTCGGGCCTGAAGGCGCTGCGCGAGGCGGGTCTCGACAGCGTTCTGGAGGAAATGCACGAGCAGTGGCACTTCTTCCGCAACTTCGTCTCCAACGTCGAGATGACCCTCGCCAAGACGGACCTGCGGATCGCCCGCCACTACGTCGACACGCTGGTCCCCGACGACCTGAAGCACGTCTTCGAAACCATCGCGGCCGAACACGAGCTGACGCTGAGGGAGGTCCTCCGGATCACCGGTGAACAGGAACTCCTGGACGCCCAGCCGGTCCTCAAGCAGACCTTCACGATCCGGGACGCCTACCTGGACCCGATCTCGTACCTCCAGGTAGCTCTGCTGAAGCGCCAGCGTGACGCGGCGGCTTCGGGCGCCGACCCGGATCCGCTCCTGTCGAGGGCGCTGCTGCTGACGGTGAACGGGGTGGCAGCGGGGTTGCGCAACACGGGGTGACGGCTTGGAGGGGCGGCGGGTTTCGGGGGACCCCCACCATCCCGGGGCCGGCCCCGAACCCCGCCATGGGCTCTGCCCCTGGACCCCGCTGAGGGCTGCGCCCCCAGACTGCGCCCCCAGACTGCGCCCCCATACCCCCGATCGGCCTGAACGGCCTCGTCCTCAATCGCCGGACGGGCTGGTTGATGCCGGCCTGGGCTGCAAAGTTTCGCCTGGGCGGCGGAATTCAGCCCAGAGCCGCGCAAAATCAGCCTCTCCGGCGTTTGAGGAGCGGGGGTCTGGGGGCTGCCCGGGGCTGGCCCCGGGATGGTGGGGGTCCCCCCGCTCGAGCGAAGCCGAGAGTGGGGGAGGGTAACGGCGGCGGGGGCGAAACACCCTCACAGGGCCACGAACGCCGCCGTCAGCAACGTCAACCCCGCGCCGCCCAACACCCACGCAAGCCGTGACAGCCGCAGTCCCCCTGCCACCACCAGCGAAGCGAGAAGCAGCGCACCCCCGAGCGGAACCCATGCATAAAGCAGCCCGCCGGGCCCCGTACGGACCACCTGGTCGCTCCCCGGCTTCACCACCACCGCATACGTCTCGCCCTTCTCCACCACCACCGTGCTCGAGATGGTGACCCGGTCACGAGGGGTCGACCCCTCGGACACCGGCGCGTACGACCCCGTACAGCGATCGTCCGCGCACCGAGTGACCGTCATCGTCCCGCGCTCACGCCCCTTGGTGAGCATCACGTGTTGCGCGGTACCCCACGAGGCCCAGACGCCGGCGATCAGTAGAAGCACCGCGACCGTCCCCATCGTCGCGAGCCGCCCGAACCGCAGCGCGGAGCCTGCGCTCGGGCGGGAGGTGAGGGCAGACATGGCGGAGATCCTTGGCCATCCCCCTGCGCTCGGTCAACTTCGGCTTGCTCACACCGGGGACAAGTCAGGAGTTGTACGTACTCTGCGCCCGCGTCAACCCATCGATCACCAGACACTCCACCGCATCGGTCGCCCGGTCGACGAAGTAGTCCAGCTCCTTGCGCTCCGCCGACGAGAAGTCCTTCAACACGTAATCCGCGACCTGCATACGCCCCGGAGGCCGCCCGATCCCGAACCGCACCCGGTGATAGTCCGAACCCATCACCTTCGTCATCGACTTCAGCCCGTTGTGACCGTTGTCGCCACCGCCCAGCTTCAGCCGCAGCACGCCGTAGTCGATGTCCAGCTCGTCATGGACGGCGACGATGTTCGCGACCGGCACCTTGTAGAAGTCCCGCAGGGCGTTCACGGGACCGCCCGACAGATTCATGTACGACATCGGCTTGGCCACCACCACGCGCCGACTCCCCGGCCCCGGCGGCCCGATCCGCCCTTCCACCAGCTGAGCCTGCGCCTTCCCGGCCCGCTTGAACTTCCCCCCGATCCGCTCGGCCAGCAGATCGGCCACCATGAACCCCACATTGTGCCGGTTCATCGCATACTCGGGCCCCGGATTACCCAGCCCCACCACCAACCAGGGGGCCCCGGCGTCGCTCGTCACGTGCATGTCTCCTTCATACGCGCCGACCGCCGCTCCCGGAGGAACGGCGGCCGGCGAAACGACGACAGGGCGGGATCAGGCCTCCGCGGCCTCGCCCTCGCCCTCGCCCTCCTCCGTCGGCTCCTCCGCCTGCGCGGACAGAACCTGGAGAACAACAGCGTCCTCGTCGATCCCCAGCGTCGTACCCTCCGGCAGCGGCACGTCCTTCGCGAGAATGGAGTCACCGGCCGCCAGGCCCTCGATGGACACGGTCACCGACTCCGGAATGTGCGTGGCCTCGGCCTCGACCGGCAGCGCGTTCAGCACGTGCTCGACAAGGAAGGCACCCGGAGCCAGGTCGCCCTCGGTGTGGACGTAGATCTCGACGTTGACCTTCTCGCCACTGCGCACCAGCAGCAGGTCCACGTGCTCAAGGAAGCCCTTGATCGCGTCACGCTGAACGGCCTTCGGAATCGCCAGCTGCTTCTTGCCGTCGATCTCGAGGGCAAGCAGAACGTTCGGCGTACGCAGCGCCAGCAGCAGGTCGTGACCCGGCAGCGTCACATGAACCGGTTCGCCACCGTGGCCGTACAGCACACCGGGAACCTTGCTCTCACGGCGGATACGACGCGCCGCACCCTTGCCGAACTCGGTACGCGTTTCGGCGGCGAGCTTCACCTCGGCCATGCTCATCACTCCTCGTAGATAAAGGGGAACGTGGTCACCCGGCCAAACAACGGCCTGCTACGAAGAGCGCGTCGATTACGGACCGCCGTACCAGCGCCTTTCACAACGCCGTACGGCCTCCCTCGCCGAGCAACTGTGACAGCTTACGCGGCGGGAAGGCCGTACCAGAAATCGATCTTCAGGACAGCATCCGGCCTGCTGACCGGCCTACTGCTGTCCGGGTCTACTGCTGTCCGGGTTTACTGCTGTCCGGGTTCAGTGCTCCTCGAACAGGCTCGTCACCGAACCGTCCTCGAACACCTCACGCACCGCACTCGCGATCGTCGGCGCGATCGACAGCACCGTGATCTTGTCCAGCTCCAGCTCACCTGGCGTCGGCAGCGTGTTCGTGAAGATGAACTCACTGACCTTCGAGCCCTTCAGCCGGTCCCCGGCCGGGCCCGACAGCACGCCGTGCGTCGCCGTCACGATCACATCCTCCGCACCGTGCGCGAACAACGCATCCGCCGCAGCGCAGATCGTGCCACCCGTGTCGATCATGTCGTCGACCAGCACACACACCCGGCCCTCGACATCACCGACCACCTCGTGCACCGTGACCTGATTCGCCACGTCCTTGTCACGACGCTTGTGCACGATCGCCAGCGGAGCGCCCAGACGGTCACACCAGCGGTCCGCCACCCGCACCCGGCCGGCGTCCGGCGAAACCACCGTCAGCTTCGTGCGATCCACCTTCTTGCCCACATAGTCCGCGAGCAGCGGCAGCGCGAAAAGATGATCCACCGGGCCATCGAAGAAACCCTGAATCTGATCCGTGTGCAGATCGACCGTCAGGATCCGGTCGGCACCCGCCGTCGCCATCAGGTCCGCGATCAGACGCGCCGAAATCGGTTCACGTCCCCGGTGCTTCTTGTCCTGACGGGCGTAACCGTAGAACGGCACAATCACCGTGATGCTCCGAGCGGAAGCCCGCTTCAGAGCGTCGATCATGATCAACTGCTCCATGACCCACTGATTGATCGGAGCCGTGTGGCTCTGGATCACAAAGCAGTCCGCACCACGCGCCGACTCCTCGTAACGGACGTAGATCTCGCCGTTCGCGAAGTCATAGGCCTTGGTCGGGACAACCCCGACACCCAACTGCTGGGCGACCTCCTCGGCAAGCTCGGGGTGGGCGCGGCCGGAGAAGAACATCAACTTCTTCTCGCCGGTCGTCTTGATCCCGGTCACAGCACTGTCTCCTCAGAGGTTTCTCAGCCGGTCGTCACACGGTGGTTCCAGCTGGGTGTGCGGATGTGCACCTATCACGGTACGCCGTCGCAGAGGCGCCGATTTCTGGTCAGCTTTCGCTTTCGGCCTCGCGGGAAGCCGCTTCAGCCGCCTTCGCGGCCGCGCTCCCCGGACGCTTCCGAGCCACCCAACCCTCGATATTCCGCTGCTGGCCACGGGCCACGGCCAGCGAACCGGGCGGCACGTCCTTGGTGATGACCGAGCCCGCCGCGGTGTAGGCACCGTCCCCGACCGTGACAGGAGCCACAAACATGTTGTCCGAACCCGTCTTGCAGTGTGAACCCACGGTGGTGTGGTGCTTGGCCTCACCGTCGTAGTTCACGAAGACGCTCGCGGCGCCGATGTTGGAGTACTCGCCGATCGTCGCATCGCCCACGTACGACAGATGCGGAATCTTCGTACCCTCGCCGATCGACGCGTTCTTCGTCTCGACGTACGTCCCCACCTTGGCCTTCAGCCCCAGCCGCGTACCCGGACGCAGATACGCGAACGGCCCCACATTCGCCTGAGGCCCGACCTCGGCACCGTTCGCCACCGTGTTGTCCACCCGGGCGCCCGCACCCACCTTGGTGTCTTTGAGGCGGCAGTTGGGGCCGACCTCCGCGCCCTCGCCCAGATGCGTCTCGCCATGCAACTGCGTACCCGGATGCACGATCGCGTCCTGCTCGAACGTGACCGTCGCATCGACCCACGTGGTCGCCGGGTCGACCACCGTCACACCGGCGAGCATGGCCCGGTCCAGAAGCCGGTCGTTCAGAATGCGACGCGCCTGGGCCAGCTGTACGCGGTTGTTGATCCCCGCGATCTCACGGTGATCGCCGGCCACGGAAGCCCCGACCCGATGCCCGGCCTCGCGCAGGATGCCAAGGACGTCGGTGAGGTACTCCTCACCCTGACTGTTGTCCGTACGGACCTTGCCGAGCGCATCCGCGAGGAGCTGGCCATCGAAGGCGAACACACCCGAGTTGATCTCACGGATCTCACGCTGGGACTCGGTGGCGTCCTTGTGCTCGACGATCGCCGTGACAGCCCCCGAGACCCCGTCACGCACGATCCGCCCATAACCGGTCGCGTCCGGAACCTCGGCGGTGAGCACGGTCACGGCGTTCCCGTCGGCGGTGTGCGTCGCCGCGAGCTTCTGAAGCGTCTCGCCACTGAGGAGGGGAGTGTCACCGCACACGACCACCACGGTCCCGTCGACGCCGCCGCCCAGCTCCTCCAGCCCCATCCGCACCGCATGCCCGGTCCCGTTCTGCTCGGCCTGCACGGCCGTACGCACATCCGGATCGATCTCGGCGAGATGCGCGGCAACCTTCTCCCGCGCATGTCCCACCACGACGACCAACTGCTCGGGCTCCAACTCCCGCGCGGCGGCAAGCACATGCCCCACAAGGGAACGGCCACAGATGTCGTGCAGAACCTTCGGTGTGGCCGACTTCATACGGGTGCCCTCACCCGCTGCGAGAACGACTACGGCTGCCGGGCGAATGGCGCTCACGGGTTTTGCCCTTCGGCTTTGATGACTGCGATGTCTGATGTCTTTGGGGTGCGGACATCGGCAGGATACCGGGGCGTTGTGCGGAGGAAATGTGTTCGGGGCCCGACCCCGTCTTCCTGGGGCAGGCCCCGAACCGAGCAGGGCTCCCCCGCCAGGACTCGAACCCGGACAGATGGCACCAAAAGCCACAGTGCTGCCAATTACACCACGGGGGAATGAAATCGACCGAGCCGGACATCCAGCCAGGTCGCCGTGTGGGCTCCCAACACTATGCCGTACCAGGCGCCTTCCACGCGACGATACAACTTGGCGCTCTGGGTGACGTAGATGACCAGGCGGCCTCGCTCCGTTGCGTCCTCGCGCCACGCCGTGGACCCGGACGCCGCGAGACGGCTCACCCAGGCACATCCAGGAGAGCCGAAAAAAAGTCGGACGGCGATGTCGAGAACGCGTGACCGGCTCCGTCCCTGCTGTGAACGCGACCACAATGGATCGCACCAGCACCGAGGAGAAACACGATGGCCAAGTACCTGCTGCTCAAGCACTACCGAGGCGCCCCGGCTCCGGTCAACAACGTGCCGATGGACCAGTGGAGCCCGGAGGAGATCTCGGCACACGTGCAGTACATGAACGACTTCGCGGCCCGGCTGGAGAAGACCGGCGAGTTCGTCGACGGCCAGGCGCTCGCCCCCGAGGGAGCGTGGGTCCGCTACGACGGTGAGGGGCGCCCGCCGGTCACCGACGGACCGTTCGCGGAGACCAAGGACCTCATCGCCGGCTGGATGATCATCGATGTCGACAACTACGAGCGCGCCGTCGAGCTGGCCGGGGAGCTGTCGGCCGCCCCTGGGGCGGGCGGCAAGCCGATCCACGAGTGGCTGGAGCTGCGCCCGTTCTACGGCGTGACGCCCACCATCACGGAGTGACGACTCAGATGAACGAGGCCCTGCTCCGGAGCCTCACGCCGAGCGTGCTCGCCATCCTCGTCCGCCGCGGAGCCGACTTCGCGGCGGCCGAGGACGCCGTGCAGGACGCGCTCGTCGAGGCGCTCCGGGTCTGGACCGCCGACCCTCCGCGGGATGCCAAGGGCTGGCTGGTCACCGTGGCCTGGCGCAAGTTCCTCGACGCGACGCGCGCCGACACCGCCCGCCGCCGGCGTGAGGACCGCGTCGAGGAGGAGCCGGCGCCCGGGCCGGCGCCCGCGGTGGACGACACGCTCCAGCTCTACTTCCTGTGCGCCCACCCGTCGCTGACGCCGTCGTCCGCCGTCGCGCTCACGCTGCGCGCCGTCGGCGGGCTGACCACCCGCCAGATCGCCGAGGCCTACCTGGTGCCCGAGGCGACCATGGCGCAGCGCATCAGCCGGGCCAAGCGCACCGTCTCCGGCGTGCGGTTCGACCAGCCCGGCGACGTCGCCACCGTGCTGCGCGTCCTCTACCTGGTCTTCAACGAGGGCTACTCCGGCGACGTCGACCTCGCTGCCGAGGCCATCCGGCTCACCCGGCAGCTCGCGGCCGCGATCGACCACCCCGAGGTGGCGGGGCTGCTCGCCCTCATGCTGCTCCACCACGCCCGGCGCGCCGCCCGGACCGCGCCCGACGGCAGCCTGGTGCCGCTCGCGGAGCAGGACCGCGGCCGGTGGGACACGACAGTGATCGCCGAGGGCGTGGAGATCCTGCAGGCGGCCCTCGCCCGCGACCGGCTCGGCGAGTTCCAGGCCCAGGCCGCCGTCGCGGCACTCCACGCCGATGCGCCCACCGCCGAGGAGACCGACTGGGTGCAGATCGTCGAGTGGTACGACGAGCTCGCGCGCCTGACCGACAGCCCGGTCGTCCGCCTCAACCGTGCGGTGGCCGTCGGTGAGGCGGACGGACCGCGCGCCGGCCTGGCGGCACTCGCGGCGCTGGACGACTCACTGCCCCGCCACACCGCGGTGGCGGCCTACCTCCACGAGCGCGACGGCGACCTGGCGACGGCGGCACGTCTGTACGCCGAGGCGGCCCACAAGGCACCCAACCTCGCCGAGCGCGCCCACCTGACGCGCCAGGCCGCCCGGCTCAACGCCCGCCGGCGCGACTGACGGGCCGCGCCCGGTTTCTCCCGCGGCACCATACGGGGCGCTTTCGCCTCTGTTCGATTACGGGCTGTGGTGTAGGCCAGTGCGGGAAAGTCGCCGGAAAAGGTGGGGTGGACGAACGTAGGCTGGAGGCATGACCACGACGGGGGAAGAAGGCACCGCGGCCGGGACGGGGCCGTGGTGGTGGGTGCGGTGGCGGGGTGCGTGGCTCGATGGCGGGCTCGCGTTGGTGTCCGCTGTCGAGTGCGCGTTCGAGGGGATCCCGTTCGCTCGGGATGCGGGGTTGCCGGAGCCGGCGGGGATGGTTTTCGGGGCGTTGGCGGGGTCCGTACTGCTGTTTCGGCGCAGGTGGCCGATTGCTGTCGTTCTTGTCTCGATCGCGATCACGCCTGCCGCGATGGGCTTTCTGATGGGGATCGTCGCGCTCTACACGCTGGCCGCCTCCGAGTTGCCGCGGCGGATCATCGGTGCGCTTGCGTCGATGTCGATGGTCGGGGTGCTGATCGTCGCGTATGTGCGGGCGCATCAGGGCGTCGTACGCGGCGATGTGGCGTTCGGCGAGTGGGCCGTGCCGTTCTTGTCGCTGACGACCTCTCTGGGCTTGACCGCGCCGCCGATTCTTCTCGGCTTGTATGTGGGTGCGCGGCGCCGCTTGATGGAGAGCCTGCGGGAGCGGGCCGACTCCCTGGAGCGGGAGTTGCAGCTGCTGGCCGAGCGGGCCGAGGAGCGGGCCGAGTGGGCGCGGAACGAGGAGCGGACGCGGATCGCCCGTGAGATGCACGACGTGGTCGCGCACCGGGTGAGCCTGATGGTCGTACATGCGGCGGCCCTTCAGGCCATTGCCCGGAAGGATCCCGAGAAGGCCGTCAGGAACGCGGCGCTCGTGGGGGACATGGGCCGGCAGGCACTGACAGAGCTGCGGGAGATGCTGGGTGTGCTGCGTACGGGAGACGGTCTGTCACCCCGGACACAGCCGGTGCCGCTCGCGGCGGTCGGTGCCGCGGCAGCCGCCGCGGCGTCCCGGGCCGTCGACGACGAGGGTGGCGACGGGCCGTGCCTGGCCGATCTCGACGAGCTGCTCGGGCAGTCGGCGGCGGCCGGGATGGCCGTGGATCTGTCGGTCGACGGCGATTCGCGTGCGTACGCGCCGGAGGTGGAGCAGACCGCGTACCGCGTGGTGCAAGAAGCGTTGACGAACGTCCACAAGCATGCGGCGGGTGCGAAGACGCATGTGCGGCTGGCGCATCGTTCGGCGGAGATCGCCATGCAGGTGGAGAACGAGCCGCCGCCGATACTGGAGGCGGCCTCGGACGCGCGCCTGCCGAGCGGGGGGAACGGCCTGGTGGGCATGAAGGAACGGGTTGCCGCGCTGGGCGGGGTGTTCGTGTCGGGGCCTACGGACGCGGGTGGGTTCCGGGTGTCCGCGGTGATTCCCGCGGAAGGCTGAGAGAGCCCCGGAACCAGCAGGTTCAGCCAGTCGTCAGGCGTACCGGCTCGATGCCCGACAACAGCCCCGCCAGCGCACGGTCGACATCGGGGCCCAGGTACCAGTCGCCGGTGTGGTCGAGCGTGTAGACGCGTCCCTCGGAGTCGATCGCGAGCAGCGCGCGGCTCTCTGATTCCTCGCCCAGCGGGCAGACCTGGGCGTCCAGGGCCCGGCCGAGGTCGGCGAGCGTGCGGGCCATGTGCAGGCCGTGCAGCGGGTCGAGGTGAAGAGGGGACGGGGCGACCTGCCGGCCGGGACCCGAGACGGGCACGTGGAGTCCGCCGAATTCAGCCCACGCTTCGACGGCCGCCGGGAACACGGCGTGCCGGTGTCCGGCCGGGGACTCGTGGTTGCGCAGGGCGTCGGCCCAGTACTCGGCCTGCTTTATGTCCCAGCGGCCCGGCTGCCACCCGGCGGCGCGCAGCGCGGCGTCGACGGGTACGGGAAAGCGGGTCGTGGAGGTGGAGCGGTCGGCGTGCATGGGTCCTACGTTCGTCTGTGCGGCATTCCTGCGGTGCAGATAGATACGTGTGTACGTGTGGGAAGGCTCACGCCCCCGGTGTCGTCGGGTCGACGATGCGTACGCCGAAGTGGGCGCTGAGCGCGGTGCAGGAGCGGCAGGGCGCGGCGAAGCTGCCGTGCAGCGGGTCGCCGTCCTCGCGGATGTAGCGGGCGGTGAGCTTGGCGTTCTTGAGGGATTTGCGGGCTTCGCCGTTGGTCATGGGTTTGCGGGCGGCCCGTTTGGAGCGGGCCGTGTCGGCGGCGCCGAGATGCCGGGAGATGAGGATCGTCTCGGCGCACCGGCCGGTGAAGCGGTCGCGCTGGGCGCTCGTGAGGGTGTCGAGGAAGTCCCGTACGAGCGGGTGGAGCTCGGGCAGCTGGTCGCCGCGTGCGGCCGTGCCGGTGAGGGTGGCGCCGCGTACGGAAAGGGCGGCGGCGACGGTGGGCAGTATGCCGTCGCGGCGGTGGCGGAGGGCAGGCGCGTGGGGTCTTTCGGTGCTGCTCCAGCCGACCCGTGGGTCACCGGATGTGCCCGTCTGCGTGGCGCTCATGATCTTGTTTCCTCCCCATCCCCGCGGTGCGGCCGCTGTTGTCACAGCCCCCGGGTGCGGGGACAGAGTGCCAAACTCCGTAGCTGGTGGGGAAGCTGAGGCCACCCGACACGCCTGTTCTTCGTCGCAGGGTCACGGCAGGGTGACGGCAGGTCACGGTACTGGGGGCATGTCCGGCCGGGGCAGAACCGGAGGCCCGGTGACCGGTGTCGTACAACCGCATAGGCTGTCGACATCCACGATCCAATCGGAACGCCGCAGGGGGCAACCGCCATGACGACAGGTCGGCTCGGGCAGCAAGCCGCGCCGCCGAACGCGGCCTATGCCGGGCAGGTCGTACATTTTCCGGACCCGGTCCGGGCCGCCCGTCACCCGAGAGGTGTACGGGTCGACGAGTACGGCTACCCCGACTTCTCGGGCTATGCGCGTGCCGCGGCGGAGATCGCCGAGCCGCCCGAGGGCTTCGGTGTCGATGAACTGCGGCTGACGGACTATGTGTCGGCGAACGCGGCGATGGCGGCCACGGGGCACGAACTGTGGGACACCATCCCGGCGGTGGCGACTCCGCACGGCTGGACCTGGCACCACGTGCCGGGTTCGCGGCGCCTGGAGTTGGTGCCGGTCGATGTGAAGGCCTTGCTGCGGCATCACGGCGGGCTCGCGACGGCGGCCGTCGACCAGAACAAGAGGGGTACGCGGCCCTTGCAGGAGACGCGGCCCGTGCACTTCGGGCTGCCGAAGACATCGGTCGCGGTGACCGAGCCGCAGGTGCAGAGCGTCGAGGAGGACCTGGGGTACCGGCTTCCGGGCGCCTATCGCTCGTTCCTGAAAGCGGCGGGCGGCTGTGCTCCGGTGGGGGCCGCGCTGGACGCCGAGTTGGGTCTGCTGGTCGACCAGCCGTTCTTCACGGTGCGCGACGAGGCGGCCGTCAACGACCTGGTGTACGTCAACAAGTGCCTGCGCGACCACCTCACAAAGGACTACCTGGGAGTGGGCTTCGTCCAGGGCGGGCTGCTCGCGGTGAAGGTGAAGGGCGAGCGGGTCGGGTCGGTGTGGTTCTGCGCGTTCGACGACGCCCGTGACCAGGACGCGTGGCCGCCGGCCGAGCGGGTGCAGCGGCTGCTGCTGCCCTGTGGTGACGACTTCGACCAGTTCCTGGGCCGGCTCGCGGGCAATCCGCCGGAGCTGGAGACCGTGGCGAACCTGATGGTGGACGGCGGCTTCGCGCGAGCCGTGTCCGTCTCTTCGGTGGGGGAGTGAACGTCCGATGGTGACCTTCGCGCAGGCGCAGGAGCGCGCGGAAGAGTGGATCAACGGTGATGTGCCCTCGTACCAGCATCGTGAGGTGCGGGTGCGGGAGTTCGAACTCGGCTTCGTCGTCTGGGCGGAGGACCGGGCCGAGGGCCCGCGCTCCGACGGCGGCGCACAGCGGCTCGTGATCGCGCGGGACAGCGGAGAGGCCACGTTGTGGCCCTCGCTGCCGGTGGGTGAGGTGATTCGCCGGTACGAGGAGGAGTACGGGCTGCCGGACGCGGCCCCCGATCCGGCGCCGGCGCCTCCGGCTCGGGTGGATCTGAACCAGACGTCGTTCCTGCTGACTCCTCCGGAGTGGTTGCAGGAGGCGGCGGACCGGATGGGGATTCCGAACCGGCGGGAAGGGTCGGGGGCGGGTTCGCCTTCGGGATCTGCCAGTTCGCCCGGTTCGTCCGCCGGTTCGTCGCTGGGCTCTGCCGGTTCGCCCGGTTCTGCCGGTTCGTCCTCGGGTTCGTCCGAGGGAGCGGGGGCTCGTCCTGCTGCCGCCTCTGCCGACGCCGGGTCCGCCAATGGGGCGTCGGGGGGCGGGAGTTCGCCGTCCGGGATGTCGCCGGGCGGGTCGTCCGCTCCCGGTGCTCCGTCGTGGCCGGCCGCCGGGGGCAGTTCCGAGCCGGGTTCCGCTGACGGGCCCGGTACGCCTCCCGCGGAGACCCCGTGGGCCGGGACCGACACCAACGCCGACGCGGGCGAGGACCGTTCGGTGCCGCTGCCCGCGACGGTGTTCTCACCGCCGCTGAGCGACGCCGACGACGACGGCAGGACGCCGCCGCCCACGCCGCCGGACGCCAAGACCGCCATGATGCACGGCGGCAGCCGGCTTCCGCGCACGGCGGTGGGCCCGGCCGTCGACGACGAGCAGGGGCCGGGCGCGCCGGGTACGCCGCCGCCCGGTTCGGCGTACGGGTATCCGCAGGGGCCCGGTGCGTCCGCTCCGGGTGGTCCACAGGGGACACCGCCTCCGGGTGCGCCTGGTGCTCCGCCTCCGGGTTCCTCGTACGGGTACCCGCAGGGGCCTGGTGCGCATGGGGCTCCGCCTCCGGGTGCGCCCAGTACTCCGCCTCCGGGTTCCTCGTACGGGTACCCGCAGGGGCCCGGTGCGCATGGGGCCCCGCCTCCGGGTGCGCCCGGTACTCCGCCGCCCGGTTCCTCGCACGGTTACCCGCAGGCGCCCGGCGCTGCTCCGGGCACGCCGCCGCCCGCTGGGCCTGGTGCGCCGCAGCCGCCCGCCGGGCCCAACGCGCCGCAGCCACCCTCCGGTTCGGGTGCGCCGGGGCGGCCGTTGGCGCCGAATGCCGGTGACATCGCCGACGCCGCGACCAGCAAGGCGCAGTCGCCGCCGCGCGGGGCACGCGGCGGTGGCGCGACTACGCCGCCTCCGCCGGGTGCGCCCGGGACGCCGGGTGCGCGGCCGGCGGGTACGCCTCCGCCGTCCGGCCCCGGCGCGCCGGGTGCCTCGGGAGGCGGTGGGTATGTCCCCACGCAACTCGTTTCGCAGCTCGGTTCTGACGGACCCGAGGGGCCGGGCGCGCCCGGAGGACCCGGTGCTCCGCAGCCGCCCGGAGCTCCCAACCCTCCGGGGGGTACGCCGTCGGGTGGCGTCCACCACCAGGCCACCGTGTTCGCCGACCCGAACCAGCCCGGCGCCAGCTCCGGTGGCCCCAAGCCGCCGGGCCCGCCCGGTGCCCCCGGCCGGCCCGGCACGCCGGGTACGCCTCCGCCGGGTGCGCCGCAGCCTCCGGGCGGTACGCCCTCGGGTGGCGTCCACCACGCGGCGACCATGCTCTCCGGTCCCGGCCCCGGTGGCGCTTCCGGCCCCGGCGCGCCTCAGCCGCCGGGCGCTCCCGGCACCCCGGGTACGCCTCCGCCGGGTGCGCCGCAGCCGCCCGGCGCCCCGAACCCTCCGGGCGGCACGCCCTCCGGTGGGGTCCACCACGCCCAGACGATGCTGTCCGGTCCCGGTCCCGCAGGCCCGGCTACTCCGCCGCCGCCGCAGGCTCCGGGGATGCCGCCGGGTGTGCCTCAGCATCCGACGCCGGGTCAGCCGATGCCGGGCCAGCCCTCCATGGGCGGCGGGCCGACACCAGGCCGGCCCATGCCCGGTCAGCCCATGCCGGGCCAGCAGCCTCCGGCCTACGGCTACCCGCAGCAGGGTCAGCCGACCGTCGGCCCCGGCTATCAGGCCGTACTCCGTTACCGCGCGCAGGACGGTTCCGAGCAGCAGCTCATCCGGCGCTCGGCGCCCGGCACCCCACACCCGGAGTGGCAGATCCTGCACGAGCTGCGCGCGATGAACGTGCCCCCGCAGCAGGTGCTGGAGCTCCACACGGAGCTGGAGTCCTGTGAACTGCCGGGCGCGTACTGTGCGCGGATGATCCGCGAGAGCTGGCCGCAGGCGAGGATCACCAGCATCGCCCCGTACGGCACGGACCACGCGAGCCGTCAGCAGGGCATGGCCCAACTCATCGCGCACCAGGGCGAGTTGCACCAGGTCGCGGACGGGCCCGCCCGACCGGCGCCGGTGCGCGCGCCGCTGCCGCCGGTGCAGCCCGCGCCGCCGATTCCGCCGGAGGCGATCGGTCAGGAGCTGGCGGCGGCGTTCGGACCGGGGATCTTCCGGTTCGACCAGGCGGCTGTGTCCCGGCAGGGCGTGCCCCCGGTCGTGGCGCACACCCTGGTCGTGGCCGGACTGCCCGTGGACATGAACCCGTTCTTCTGGGCCCAGGCCCAGCCGGGCCGCCCCGTCCCCACGCTCGCCGAACTGGCCCAGGAACGCGGGGTGCAGCCGGCCTCGGACGCGGGCTCGTACCTCGTCATGGGCAGCGACTTCGGCAAGGCGATCTGCGTCCAGTACGGCACGGCGAACATCGTGGCCGTACCGGTCGAGGCGGGCCCGGGCGGCGCATCCGTACCGCCGCAGTTCGTGAACACCGGGCTGCCCGAGTTCGCCCGCAGCCTCGCGCTGCTCGGGCGGATGTGGCGCCTGCGCTTCGGCCTGAACCAGGAGCAGGCGGGCCGCTGGACCGTCGACTTCCAGGCCCAGCTGGCCGCGCTCGACCCGGCGGCACTCGGTTCGCCGGAGAGCTGGTGGTCGGTCCTGCTGGAACAGATGTGGGACGGCTTGCTCTGACGTCACCTGATGATCGACGTCGGGCCGCGGGCGTCGTGGCCGAGCGCCCCGGCCCGCGGGCACCCGGCATGACCCGTCGCGTACCTGACGTCCCTTCGCCCCCTCGGACGGCCGGTGCCGATGCTCCACCCGGCTGGACGGCCGGCGGTGCCCGGTGTCGTGCATCCGCCGGGGCGGCCGAGGGGGAAGTGTCCGTGCCGGGGCCGGCCGTGATCCGGCGGCACGACGACGGCGGCGGACGACGGGAGGCACGATCATGGCGGCGGACGGACAGCCGGCCGGGCAGCGGCTGCACTGCCTGGTCACCGGGGCATCCGGATACATCGGCGGGCGCCTGGTGCCGGAACTGCTGGAGGCCGGTCATCGCGTCCGGTGCCTCGCCCGATCCCCCGGCAAACTCCGCGACCACCCCTGGGCGGCGGAGGCCGAGACCGTCCGGGGGGACGTCACGGATACGAAGTCGGTCGCCGCCGCGATGCGCGGGATCGATGTCGCCTACTACCTGGTGCACGCCCTCGGAACCGGCTCGCAGTTCGAGGACACCGACCGCGCCGCCGCCCGGGTCTTCGCCGAACAGGCGCGGGCCGCCGGCGTACGGCGGATCGTCTACCTCGGCGGGCTCACACCACGCGGCGTCCCGGAGGAGTCGCTCTCCCCACATCTGCGTTCCCGGGCCGAGGTGGGAGAGATCTTCCTCTCCTCCCCCGTGCCCGCCACGGTGCTGAGGGCCGCCGTCGTGATCGGCTCGGGATCGGCGTCCTTCGAGATGCTGCGCTACCTCACCGAACGCCTGCCCGTCATGGTCACGCCCAGCTGGGTGCACACACGCACCCAGCCCATCGGGGTCCGGGACGTGCTGCGCTACCTCGTCGGGTCGGCCACCATGCCGGACGACGTCGACCGGGCCTTCGACATCGGCGGGCCGGACGTCCTCACCTACCGGGACATGATGACCCGGTACGCCTCCGTCGCCGGACTGCGGCGGCGGTTCATCGTGCCGGTCCCGGTCCTCACTCCCCGGCTGTCCAGCCACTGGGTGGGCCTCGTCACCCCGGTCCCGGCCTCCCTCGCCCGGCCGCTCACCGAGTCGCTGCGGCACGAGGTCGTCTGCCACGAGCACGACATCGCCCAGTACGTGCCGGACGCTCCGGGCCGGCCGCTGCCGTTCGACGAGGCCCTGTCCCTGGCGCTGCGCAGGGTGCGGGAGGCGCAGGTCTCCACGCGCTGGTCCTCCGCCTCGGTGCCCGGAGCCCCCAGCGACCCGCTGCCCACGGATCCGGACTGGGCCGGCGGCAGCCTCTACGAGGACGAGCGGCACAGGCCGGTCGACGCGTCGCGGGAGGCACTGTGGAAGGTGGTCGAGGGCATCGGGGGCGAGAACGGCTGGTACTCCTCTCCCCTGGCATGGGCGGTGCGGGGCTGGCTGGACCGGTTCGCCGGCGGGGTCGGACTGCGCCGGGGACGGCGTGACACCGAGCGCCTGAGGGTTGGCGACTCGCTGGACTTCTGGCGGGTCGAGGAGATCGAGCCGGGTCATCTGGTGCGGCTGCGCGCCGAGATGCGGCTGCCCGGCCTCGCCTGGCTGGAGATGTACGCCGAGACCGACGACGACGGCCGCACCCGGTACCGGCAGCGCGCCCTGTTCCATCCGCGCGGCCTTCTGGGCCACGCCTACTGGTGGAGCGTCGCCCCGTTCCACGCCGTCGTGTTCGGCGGCATGGCGCGCAACATCGCCCGGGCGGCGGCGGGCGGCACGAGCGGACGCCGGAGCGCCTCGCGCGCCACCCGCATCCGACGGGCCCGTGCCGGGCGAAGGAAGAGGCAGCACTTACCCCGCGTCCCCGGTCTCACGCACCAGGAGTGACGCCATGACCGTAGCGTCGTCCTGTTCACCTCGGACGCGCGTCTGTACGACCATCCGCCTCTGCACGCCGCGCTGACGCGGCCGACGAGGTTCCCTTGTTCGTCCGCGACCCCACCGTCCATGTGACCGGCTTCGACGTGCCCAACCCGATCAGCCCGTGCGCGAGACTGAGGCCGTCGGCGCCGCCTCCGACGATCACCACGCCCGAAGCGGCGGCAGGCCCTTGGATCACCGGGCCTCACCCCGCTCGCCGGTGGCACCGGCCCTGAGGACGCGCGCCTGGATCGTCTCCACACCCCGCTCCCAGCCGCTGGGCCGGCGGCACCGGTCCGTTCCCGCACCGCTTCGGGCCGTCGGCCGTGTTCGGACGCAGCCGGTCAGGGCTTGTGCGACACGACCGACTCCAGAAGCGTGACGGCCTCGGCCAGCCCGGCCGGGCGCGGCAGACCGGCCGACGTCCGGCCGGCCCAGCCGGGACCGATCGTCAGGACGACCGGTTTGCGGCGGGCCCCGCGTACCCCCCACTCCATCGCGGCGACGTGCTGCGCCAGCGGCCGGCTGGCGGTGGTACGGGACTGTGCCCACAGCCCGACCGCGGCCGGTCCGGTCCGGCGTACGGCCGTGACGAGCGACTCCACGGGCAGGGCACCGCCGAACATCCGCACCGGCAGGCCGCGTTCGGCCAGTGCGGCGGCCAGCACCTCCAGCGACAGCGTGTGATTCTCTCCCGGCACGCAGGCGAGCACCGTGATGGCGCCCGGGCGGTCGGCGATCGCGGAGGGGGTGCTGCGCCGCAGCGCGCCGGAGACGTGCCAGGACAGGAAGTGCTCGACCTCGACGTACTTCTCGCCCGAGCTCTCCCACTTGCGGCCGACCGCCTGGAGCGTCGGCATGATCACCTCGGTCCAGGCGGTGACCAGCCCGTGCTCGTCGATCGCGGCTTCGAGCAGCTCGTCCAGCGCGGCGGCGTCGAGGCGCAGGGCCGCACGGGCTATGCCCTTGCATTCCTGACGCACGTCCCCCAGGCGTAGCCCGCTGCCCGCCCGGCTGCGAGCCCGGACGGCGGGGCGCGGTGCCGCGTCGGCGGCCGACCGGGCCGGCACCGCTTCGGGCGGGGCATCGCCCCGCACCATGCGCGCCGCCTCGGCGGGCGCTATGCCGGTCGCCGTCAGGGCGCACATCCGCTCCAGCCGTGCCATGTCCCCGGACGTCCAGCGCCGGTGCCGGCCGCCGGTGTGCGCGTCGGGACCGAGGCCGTAGCGGCGGTCCCAGGTGCGGACCGTGGTGGGTGCCACTCCCAGCCGCCGGGCCACCTCGCCGGTGGTCAGCCCGGCGCCCGCCGGCACGCCCTCGTCATCCCGTTCGTGTACGGCCATACCCCCACTGTACGACGCATAACCGACGCATGTTGCTATGCGTCGTTTGTGCGCCGAACACTGGCTTCCGAGCGCACGGTCGCTGCTTCGCACAGCGCGACCGGTGTGGTTCGGCAGACGGTCTTCCGCTCCGCACGGCTCCCGGCAGGAGGAAGCAGGCCATGATCACGAACACGCGACCCACGACCCTCGCCCCGCCCGTGGAGGAGACGCGTTACGAGGAGGAGCTGGCCCGTGGCCTCGTCGCCGCCGATGAGGAGGCGTTCGCCGCGATCTACCGGCGCTGGGGCTCGCTCGTCCACACCATGGCCACCCGGCTGCTCGGTGACGCCCACGAGGCGGAGGACGTGACCCAGCAGGTCTTTCTCGGCGCCTGGCACGGGCGGGCCGGCTTCCGCCCCGAACGGGGGCCGCTCGGCGCCTGGCTGGTCGGCATCACCCGCCGCAAGATCGTCGACGCGCTGGCGGCCAGGACGAGACGACTGACGCTCATCGACTCGGCCGCCCACGACACCGGCGCCGGCGCGGAGCAGGGCGAGACGGCACCGGAGCGCGTCCTGGACCGGGTGCTGCTCGTCGATGCCCTGTCCCGGCTGCCGCAGCAGCAGCGCGAAGTGCTCTGCATGGCCTTCTACGAGGACCTGACCCAGGCGCAGATCGCGGAACGCACCGGCCTGCCCCTGGGAACCGTCAAGAGCCACGCCCGTCGCGGCATGCACCGGTTGCGCCTGGTGATCGAACCGTCCGCCGCTCCCGGCACGGGCATGTGACCGCGTCGAAGAAGCACCGCCGGCCGCGCATCCGCGGAGGCCCCCACACCTGAAACGGGACTGAGACTCCGCTCCGTACGGAGACTCCTTCTGAAGGGAAGATCCCATGAGCTCCCGAATCCACCTCGCCGTCGCGGCCTCGGCCGGCGCCTGCGCCCTGGCCCTCGGCATGGCCGCACCCGCCATGGCCCAAGAGCAGGACAAGGCCATGGTGTCCGTCTTCCACGGCATCCCCGGGATGACCGTGGACGTGTACGCCAACGGCGACGAACTGCTCAGCGACTTCAAGCCCGGCACGGTAACGGACCCGCAGTCCCTCGACGCCGGGACCTACGACATCCAGATCTTCGAAGCGGGCAAGGGACCCGAGGGCACTCCCGCCCTGGAGAAGAAGGTCGAGGTGCCCGAGGGCGCCAACGCCACGGTCGCCGCCCATCTCTCCGCCGACGGCAAGCCCCAGCTGACGGCCTTCGTCAACGACGTCTCGCAGGTCGGCGCCGGCAAGGCCCGTCTGACGGTCCGCCATGTGGCGGCCGCGCCCGCCGTCGACGTCCGGGCCGGCGGACAGCCCGTCTTCAGCAACCTCACCAACCCGAAGGAGGACACCGCCGAGGTCGACGCGGGCACGGTCAACGCCGACGTGGTGCTCGCCGGTACGGACACCGTGGCCATAGGCCCGGCCGACCTGAGCCTCAAGGAAGGCACCAGCAGCGTCGCTTACGCATGGGGCAGCGCCGACGACAAGAACCTGGCCCTGAAGACCCAGTCCTTCAGCGGCATGGCATCGGCGCCCAAGGGCGTCGACGCGGGCGGCAGCGGTGCCGCCGTCACCACCAACTCCTCCGACACGTGGCCGGCCTGGGCCGCCGCGGCCGGAGTGGTCACGGTGACGGGCGTCCTGGCGGCCCGCAGGGTCGCCGGCCGGCGTGGCTGACAGCGCGCGACGGCTGACCGGACTGACCGTGGCGGCTGCCGCTCTGGCAGCCGTCCTCGGTTTTCCGGACGGGCCGTCGCACCCGGCCGCGCCCCCGTCCGCCGTCGTGGCCGCGACCTCCGGACGTACGGACGGGGCGGCCGCGAAGGCGGACCCCGGCAAGGCGCAGGATCCGCCGCCCCGGCGCGTCCTGGTGCGCGGCGTGGGCCTCGACGCCCGGGTCGGCCCGGTGGGCGTGACGGACCGGGGGGACATGACCGTCCCCGACGAGCCCTCCGTGGCCGGCTGGTACCGCTACGGCCCGGCACCCGCCAGTGAGCGGGGGTCGGCCGTGCTCGTCGGGCACGTCGACAGCGACACCGGTGAGATCGGTGAATTCGCCGCGCTGTACGACGTGCGGCGCGGGGATCGCGTCGAGGTGCGGCGGGCGGGGGCGGAACCGGTGCACTACCGCGTCGTCTCGCGCGTCACCGTGCCGAAGGACGAGCTGCCCTCCTCGGTGTTCCGCCGGTCCGGTGTCCCTGTCCTGACGCTCATCACCTGCGCGCCGCCGTTCGTCCCCGAGCGGGGCGGCTATCTGTCCAACCTCGTCGTCACGGCGGAGCCCGTCGAGTCGCGGGGTCCGGGGGACGGGAGGGCGTAGTGGTCCACGTAGAGCCCGCGCACCTGGTGGAACTGGCGCTGCGGAACACCCCGCCGACCGACGACGACGCCGAGGCCCTGCGGCACGTCGAGCGGTGTGACCGCTGCCGCGACGCGCTGCGGATGATGACCCGAGTCGTGACCGCCGCCCGCACCGCCGAGCTGGTGGACCTGCCGACCGCACCCCCGGAGCGGGTCTGGCACCGCATCACACAGGGCGTGTCACGCGAGTCCGCCCCACCCCGACCGCCCCCGAGGACCCTCGGCCGCAGCACAAAGCGGAAGCTCCTCGCCGTGGTCGCCCTCGCCGTGGTCGCCGGCACCGTCGCCCGCCGCACGTTGAAGCGGAACGTCTGATGCAGAGCCGGCCAACTGCGGAAGCGTGGAGTCCGGGGCGGTTGTCCCAGCACGGAGCTCCATCCCGACGACTTCGGGCCTGGTCGATCGACCAGGCCCGGCACTTTTGTCATCCGACTTGTCGTCCGACCCTTTACTGCGTCCGCCCCCTTTACCGACCGAACGGGCGGAGTGTCGCATTATGAACACTTCCGTCTGATCTACCAGGATGTGCGGCACATCATGCTGTACGCCGCCGAAGAGGGGATTCGAGGATGAGCAGCGCATCGGGCGCATCGGTGTCACCTCATGGCTTCATGGCCGTACGAGGCCGTGGTTACCGTCCCGAGCAGGTGGACGCGTACGCCGCGGAACTCTCGCAGGACCGCGACGCCGCGTGGGAACGAGCCGCCCGCCTGACCGTACTGGCCAAGGATATGGAGGCGGAGGCAGGCCGACTGGCCGAGCAGATGGCCGCGCTCCCTCCGCAGACGTACGAGACGCTCGGCGAAGGTGCCGCACACCTCTTCGAACTCACCAAGGAGGAAGCGGCGGCCGTCCGCGAGAACGCCCACCGGGAGGCGAGGCACGCCCTGGAGGCGGCGGAGTCCGAGGCCGACCGGGTACGCGAGGCGGCACGGGCGGAGGCCGACGCGGTACGGGCCGAGGCGGACGAACGGGCCCGCCAGCGTCTGCTGGCCGCCCAGGCCGAGGCCGACGAACTGCGTATCGCCGCACGCCTGGACGTGAAGGAGCACCGCGGCGAGGCACTGGCCGCACTGCGCGACATGCGTGAACGCTCGGAGGCGAAGCTGGCCGAGCAGGCCAAGGAACACGCCGACCGCTTGGCCGAGGTGGACCGCGCAACGGCGGAGCAGGAGGCCGCCCTGGACGCACAGCACGCTCCGCAACTGTCACGAGCCGAGGCAGCCCTGGCCGAAGCCGAACGAGCCCTGTCCGAGGCCCAGGCCGCCACCCGCCACCTCCAGGAGGACGCAGAGTCCCAGGCCGCCGCCCTCCTGGCAGAGGCCCGAGCCCGCGAGACCCGAATCGCCCACGAAACGGAACGCCTGCTGCGAGCACACGCAGAGCAGAGGGACGAAGTGCAGGCCCACATGAACCACGTACGGGACAGCTTGGTAACGCTGACGGGCCAGGCAACGGGTGAATGAGAGCTAACGCCCTCGCCGGACCACCCCCGCCAAGATCCACCCCTCAACCGCCTCGTACTGCCGCCGCTCCTCCTCCGCCCGCCGCCGCCCGGAGACCACCGTCCCCAACCAGCCGAAGGCGAACCCGAGCGGAATGGACAGCAGCCCGGTCGTGGTGAACGGAAACCACGTGAAGTCATGGTTGGGGAACGCCGAAATGGGCGACCCGGAGACCAAGTTGGTCCCCGTCATCAGCACGAACGTACTGACCGAGCCCCCGATCAACGTACAAAGCAACCCCACCCGCGTATAACGCCGCCAGAACAGCCCGTACACCAGCGCAGGCGCGATCGCCGAAGCCCCGATGCAGAACGACAACGTCACCAGCGGCTGCAGGCTCCGATGCTGGACAAGAGTGGCCAGCAGAATCGTCGGCACGCCCACCGCCGCCGCCGACACCCGGGCCAACGTCATCTCACGCCGAGGCGACAACTGCTTCCGGCCGTGAGCGAAGACGTCATGAGCAAGAGAATTGGCGCAGGCGAGAATCATCCCCGCCACAGATGCCAGCACGGTCAGAAAGATCGCGGTCGTGACGGTCGTGAACAGCAGCGTCTCGCCCGTCGACACATCCGCCCCGAACACGGCCCGCGAGCCCAGCAGATACGCCGTGTTGCCCTGCGGATCCACCGCAGTGATCGCTTCCCGTCCGATCATGGCGACCGTACCGAAGCCGACCACCGTGATGATCA
This sequence comes from Streptomyces sp. NPDC048825, assembly GCF_043198355.1. Taxonomy (NCBI): domain Bacteria; kingdom Bacillati; phylum Actinomycetota; class Actinomycetes; order Kitasatosporales; family Streptomycetaceae; genus Streptomyces; species Streptomyces sp. NPDC048825. Next base: position 7,704 of record NZ_JBICUR010000002.1, on the reverse strand, counting down.
GCACGAACAGCGCCACGGCCGGCACCGCCCAGGACATCGACCGCCGCACCTCACGCGTACTGCCCGCGGTGTACATGCGCATGGTGATGTGCGGCAGCACCGCGGCACCGAGCACCACCGTCAACTCCGATGTGATCATGTCGAGTTCGGAACTCGGCCCACCTGCGAACTGCAGCCCCGAGTTCAAGAACGCCGACCCCGCCCCACTGCCCTCCGCCGCCGCGTTGAACAGCCCACCGAGATCCCACTCGTACCTGTTGAGGATGAGTACGGAGATGACGGCGCCGGAGCCGAGCAGGATCACGATCTTCAGGATCTGGATGAGGGCGGTGCCCTTCATGCCGCCGATCGCCGCGTAGCTGATCATCAACGTGCCGAGCCCGATGATGCAGCCGGTCTTCAGCGCGTCGCTGGAGAAGCCGAGGAGAAACGCCAACAGATCGCCCGTACCAGCGAGTTGGACCAGCATCATCGGCATCAGCGCGGCAAGCGTCACGAAACAGGCCGTGATGCGTACGGAGCGTCCCGGCATCCGGCGCGCGAATACGTCGCCCATGGTGAACCGGCCCGCGTTGCGCAGCGGTTCGGCCAGCAGGAACATCAGCAGCATCAGGGAGAGGGCGGTGCTCAGGGCGAGTACGACCCCGTCGTAGCCGAACAGCGCGATCACGCCGCCCGTACCGAGCACGGTCGCGGCGGAGATGTAGTCGCCCGCGATGGCCAGGCCGTTGCGCATCGGCGACAGCGAGCTGTAGCCGGTGTAGAACTCGTCGAGGTCGTCGTGGTCGGGGCCGGTCATCACGCACAGCAGCAGCGTGATGGTGGCGATGACCGTGAACGCCACCAGTGACATCGCCTGCGCGGAACTGCTGAACCCGGTCATCGGGCACCCTCCGCCCGCTTGGCGTCCAGCTCGGACTGTTTCCTTATCCGTTCGGCGATCGGGTCGACGCCGCGGCGGGCCGTGTACTCGTACAGTGCGATCGCCGCGCAGGTGACGGGCACCTGGATGAGCCCGAGCAGCAGTCCGAGGGGAAGTCCGTCGGTGACGTCCTGCGTCATGAACTCGGGCGCGTACGCGGACAGAACGAGAAAGAGCGTGAAATAACCCAGCGCGGCGAGCGTCGCCACGCGCCGCTGCCACCGGTACGCGGTGCGCAGGACGCGGATGTCGCTGTGGTGGCCGAGCGCGGCGTGCCGGTGCTGGTGGCGCGCGGGTTCGGGTTCCGGCTGGGGCTGTGGTGCCCATGGATAGGTGGAGTAGGAGGGCGACGAGTCGTGCGGCGGTGGAACTCGGTACGACGCGGGCGGTTCGTAGGACATCCCGGTTTTCCTTGCGTGGCTCGGGCCCGGTACGGGCCGCAGGGAACGGTGGGGAGTGGGCTGGAACGAGCCACGCACGCTACTCGGCGTCCTTGAGATGCGCTGCCTTTTCACCAAACTGATCGGTCGGTATGTGCTTGCTGGGCTGACCTCGGGTGTTACCTCCGTTAACCCCACTTGCCCCATTGGTCAGTTATGACGAAAACGTAAACGTCAAGAAGTCCGCGCGCCGGGCCGCCGACCTTCTCCACCTCGCCCTCACCGCATGGCGGCTGCTCGAAGGCTGAGCACACACTGGAGGCATGAACGCAGACGACAGGAATCTTCTGGCCCGGGGAAGCGTGGCGACCAGGCTGCCCGCCCAGGACCTGGACCGGGCGCGGCGTTTCTACTCCGAGCGGCTCGGTCTGGAGCCCGTCGACGAGCGGTCCGGCGGGCTGTTGTACCGGTGCGGGGGTGTGGAGTTCGCGGTGTTCCAGTCGACGGGAGCCTCGCCCGGCACCTTCACCCAGATGGGCTGGCAGGTCGACGACATCGAGGCAGTCGTGGCGGACCTCAAGCAGCGCGGCGTGGTGTTCGAGGAGGTCGACGTGCCCGGGCTCCGGACGAGGAACGGAATCGCGGACATCGACGGCCACTATCCGAGCAAGGGCGCACGGGGCGAACGCGCCGCCTGGTTCCGCGACAGTGAGGGGAACCTGCTGGGTATCGGCGAACCGGTCTACTGAGCAGGGCACCGGGTGAACAAGAGGGGCCCGATCACGAGTCGGCAGCGCTCTTCAGGACCGGAAACCGTCGCGGTGCCATCAACAACAGGACCAGGAAGGCGAGTCCGGCCGCGCAGGCCGCTCCGTAGTAGACCGCGTGGACCGCGTCGGCTACCGCGTGGCGGAGGAGTTCGGAGGGGGTGCCCGAGTCGAGGGAGCGGGTGATCGAGTCGAGGTCGCCGGCGCCGCCCAGGCGGCTGGCGAGCACGCCGTTGGCGATCGCTCCGAACAGGGCCGCGCCCAGGGTTTGGCCGGTCTGGCGGCAGAAGAGTACGGAACCGGTGGCCGTGCCGCGTTCGGACCAGACGACGATCGACTGGACGCCTATGAGCAGGGGGAGTTGGAACAGGCCGAGCGCGGCGCCGAGGAGGAGCATGAGCAGGGCCGGCTGCCAAGGTTCGCCGGGGTAGGGCAGGAACGGGAACGCGAGCAGGAGCAGCGCCGCCGTACCGATACCGATCAGCGCCGAGTTGCGGAAACCGATCCTGCGGTACACATGCTGGCTGAGCGCCGCCGACACCGGCCAGCTCAACGTCCATACGGAGAGCACGAATCCGGCCGCTATGGGGGCAAGACCGAGGACTGCCTGGGCGTAGGTCGGCAGGAAGACCGTCGGCGCCACCATCAGCAGACCCAGCGCGCCCAGCGCCAGATTGACCGCCGCGATGGTGCGGCGGCGCCAGACCCAGCCGGGGATGATCGGTTCGGCGGCCCGGCGTTCGATCACCACGACCAGTGCGATGAGGGCAAGTCCCGTGCCCAGCAAGGCGATTGAGGGTGCGGAAAGCCAGGCCCACGCGACTCCGCCCTGCACCAGCGCCGTCAGCAGGACGCCGCCGCAGGCGAAGACCGCGAGCGCGCCCGCCCAGTCGATACGGGGACGGGGGCCGGGCGTGCGCGCTGGTTCGTGCAGGTGGCGGACGATCAGCCAGAGGGCCAGCGCGCCGATCGGCAGGTTGATGAGGAAGATCCACCGCCAGTCGGCGTACGCCGCGAGGACTCCGCCGACCGCCGGGCCCGCGACCGCCGATGTCGCCCAGACCGTGGACAACTTCGCCTGGATCTTGGGCCGTTGCTTAAGGGGGTAGAGATCGGCGGCGAGCGTCTGGACGGTCCCCTGGAGGGCGCCGCCGCCGAGGCCCTGGACGATACGGAAGGCGATGAGCGCCGCCATGTTCCAGGCGAGCGCGCAGAGCAGGGAGCCGATCAGGAAGATGGCTGCGCCCGCGATCAGTACGGGCTTGCGGCCGAAGGTGTCGGAGAGCTTGCCGTAGACGGGGAGCGTGACCGTCACGGCCAGCAGATAGCCCGAGAACAGCCAGGAGAAGACGGAGAAGCCGCCGAGGTCGCCCACGATCTGCGGTACGGCGGTCGACACGATCGTGGAGTCGAGCGCGGCCAGGCCCATCGCGAGCATGAGCGCGGCGACGACGGCACGGCGTCTTCGGGGCTCGACCTGTTCGGCGGCCGGTGCGGACGGTATGCCGGTGTCCGGCCCCGGCCCCTGGGTTTCCTCCTGACTCACGGCTTCCGTTCCCCCATTCCGTTCCCCTTGCATCTATCTGCCGGAGGACACTCTCTCACTTCGCCCTCCCGCCGTGGCAGGTATGACTCCGACTGGGCTCAAGGGCGGAGCCGACCCCTAGGACCTCTCCGCCGACGGGTGGAGATCCCGTAGGGGTACCTCCGTACTACGGCCGGGGGAGGCTTCGTACCGCCGGAGGACGAGAGGCGGCATGCACCGTCCTTAACCTGGCTTTACGCCGCTGAGGGCGGAGTACCGCAGCTCCGGAGGTGGGGTTTACCCCAGGAAAAGACTGCGCTGGGCACCAGCGCGCCGGACCCCCTCCCGCCGCCAGACTCATTCCACGTAGAAGAGCACGCAGACCACGCACAGCACGCAGACGATGCGTACCACCTGCTGACCGACTTAGGAGACATACCGTGACTTCGGCTGTAACCATTCCCAGGCACGGGGGCACTGGAGGGCGTACGGCCGTTGCCGCGCGGGCGCGGCAGGTCGTCAAGGCGTACGGATCCGGGGAGACCCGAGTCGTCGCCCTGGACCACGTCGACGTGGACATCGCGCGGGGCCAGTTCACCGCGATCATGGGCCCCTCGGGGTCCGGCAAGTCCACGCTGATGCACTGCCTCGCCGGCCTCGACACCGTCACCTCCGGGCAGATCTACCTGGACGAGACGGAGATCACCGGCCTCAAGGACAAGAAGCTCACGAAGCTGCGCCGGGACCGGATCGGCTTCATCTTCCAGGCCTTCAACCTGCTGCCGACGCTGAACGCGCTCGAGAACATCACTCTGCCCATGGACATAGCGGGCCGTAAGCCGGACCGCGGCTGGCTGAGCCAGGTCGTCGAGACGGTCGGCCTGAGCGACCGGCTGAAGCACCGGCCGACCCAGCTCTCGGGCGGCCAGCAGCAACGCGTCGCCGTGGCACGGGCGTTGGCCGCGCGGCCCGAGATCATCTTCGGTGACGAGCCGACCGGGAACCTCGACTCCCGCGCCGGCGCCGAGGTGCTCGGCTTCCTGCGGCGCTCCGTCGACGAGCTCGGCCAGACCATCGTGATGGTCACACACGACCCGGTGGCTGCCTCATACGCGGACCGGGTGCTGTACCTGGCCGACGGACGGATCGTCGACGAGATGTGGAAGCCCACCGCCGAAACCGTCCTGGACCGGATGAAGGACTTCGACGCCCGGGGGCGTACGTCATGACCGTCATGAAGACCTCGATGCGCAACTTCTTCGCGCACAAGGGACGTATGGCCCTCTCGGCCGTGGCGGTCCTGCTGTCGGTGGCCTTCGTCTGCGGCACGCTCGTCTTCACCGACACGATGAACACGACGTTCGACAAGCTCTTCGCGGCCACCTCGTCCGACGTCCAGGTCAGCGCCAAGGGCGCCTCGGACACCGGTGAGACCCAGGCCGACAACGGCAAGCCGCCGGTCATGCCCGCGTCCGTGCTGGGCGAGGTGCGCAAGGCGGAGGGGGTCAAGTCCGCCGAGGGCACCGTCTTCTCCACTTCGGTGACCGTCGTCGACGCCGACAAGGACAGCCTCTCGCCCGCGGGCGGCGCCCCGACCATCGTCGGCAACTGGAACGCCAACGACGCCCGCACCATGAAGATTTCCTCCGGCAACGCCCCGCGCGGACCGGACCAGATCATGGTCGACGCCGACACCGTCGACAAGCACCACCTGAAGCTCGGCGACGAGATCGGCGTCATCACGGCGGTGGGCACGCACCGGGCCAAGGTCTCGGGCATCGCGGAGTTCGAGGTCACCAACCCGGGTGCCGCGATCTTCTACCTGGACACGAAGACCGCGCAGAAGGCCCTGGTCGGCGACACCGGCGTCTACACCAACGTCAACGTCACCGCTGCCTCCGGCTTCAGCGACGCCCAGGTGAAGAAGAACGTCACGGCCGCGCTCGACAGCGGCTACCAGATCCAGACGGCCAAGGAGGTCGCGGACGCCAACGCCGAGGACGTCGGCGACTTCATGGGCGTGATGAAGTACGCGATGCTCGGCTTCGCCGGGATCGCCTTCCTCGTCGGCATCTTCCTGATCATCAACACCTTCTCGATGCTGGTCGCCCAGCGGACCCGCGAGATCGGCCTGATGCGGGCCGTCGGGTCGAGCCGCCGGCAGGTCAACCGGTCCGTGCTGGCCGAGGCGCTGCTGCTCGGTGTCTTCGGCTCGGTGCTGGGGGTCGGTGCGGGCGTGGGCCTGGCCATCGGCCTGATGAAGCTCATGGGCGCCACCGGCATGAACCTCTCCACTGACGACCTCACCGTCGCCTGGACCACCCCGGTGGTCGGCCTGCTGCTCGGCGTCGTGGTCACCGTGCTCGCCGCGTACCTGCCCGCCCGGCGGGCCGGCAAGGTCTCGCCGATGGCGGCGCTGCGGGACTCCGGGGCGCCGGTGGACGCCAAGTCCGGCGTCATACGGGCTCTGCTGGGCCTCGTCCTGACGGGCGCCGGCGGTTGCGGGCTGTACCTCGCGTCCCAGGCTGACAAGGCGAGCGAGGGCTCGATGTGGCTGGGCGGCGGTGTGGTGCTGTCGCTGATCGGCTTCGTCGTCATCGGCCCGCTGCTCGCGAGCGGCGTCGTGCGGGTGCTGAGTGCCGTGGTGCTGCGGATCTTCGGACCGGTCGGGCGGATGGCAGAGCGGAACGCGCTGCGCAACCCGCGTCGTACGGGGGCGACCGGCGCCGCGCTCATGATCGGCCTCGCGCTGGTCGCGTGCCTGTCGGTGGTCGGCTCGTCGATGGTCGCATCGGCTACGGACCAGCTGGACAAGACCGTCGGTACGGACTTCATCATCCAGTCCGACAGCGGCCAGCTGATCACGCCGCAGGCGGTGCAGGCGGCCAGGTCGGCGGAGGGCCTGAAGGGGGTCACCGAGTACAAGTGGACCGAGGCCGACTTCACCACCCCCGACGGCAGGACGCTCGAGAAAACGGCCATCACGGCGGCCGACCCGAGCTACGCCACGGACCTGAGCACCGAGACGGTCGCCGGGAACCTCAAGGACGCCTACCGGCCCGACTCGATGTCCGTCCACGAGGAGTTCGCCAAGGACCACGGCATCAGCCTCGGCTCGAAAATCTCGGTCGCCTTCAAGGACGGCACCACCGCCCGGCTGACGGTCCGTGCGATCACCAGCAGTGAGGTCGTCATCGACCAGGGGGCCATGTACACATCCATCGACACGATGGCCAAGTACGTCCCCGCCGACAAGATGCCGCTGGACACGCTGCTCTTCGCCTCGGCGAAGGAGGGCCAGGAGACGGCCGCGTACAAGTCGCTGAAGACCGCGCTGGACGACTATCCGCAGTACACCGTTCGCGACCAGACCGACTACAAGGAAGCGCTGAAGGACCAGATAGGCCAGCTCCTGAACATGATCTACGGCCTGTTGGCCCTGGCGATCATCGTCGCGATCCTGGGTGTGGTGAACACCCTGGCGCTGTCGGTGGTGGAGCGGACACGGGAGATCGGCCTGATGCGGGCGATCGGCCTCTCGCGGCGTCAGCTGCGGCGCATGATCCGCCTGGAGTCGGTGGTGATCGCCCTGTTCGGTGCTCTCCTGGGCCTTGGCCTGGGCATGGGCTGGGGCGCGACCGCCCAGCAGCTCCTGGCCCTGGAGGGCATGAAGGTCCTGGAGATTCCGTGGCCGACGATCACCGGAGTGTTCCTGGGCTCCGCGTTCGTGGGGCTGTTCGCAGCGCTGGTACCGGCGTTCAGGGCGGGCCGGATGAACGTACTGAACGCGATCGCAACGGAGTAGCTGCGCAGGCTTCTGTGGACGGGGGTACGGGGGAAGGAGCCCGGCGCCGGGGGCGCCGGGCTCCTTCAGTTGTTCGTTGTCGGGTGCGGGTGCCTCCGGCGGTTGGGCGGCTGCGGGTTCGTTGTGGCTGGTCGCGCAGTTCCCCGCGCCCCTGGGTTCGTTGGGGGTCGGGGCCGTGGGCCGGTGCGTCAGCCCGTCGCAGGGTGGGCGTACGGCCCTTCGGCTTCCACAGGGCGCAGGTGGCCTGAGACAGAACCTACGCGACGGGCATACGACGCACCGGCCCACGTCCCCTCCCGCCGGTG